>NZ_JBHSBH010000013.1:114717-320141 GCF_042650565.1 Nocardiopsis sediminis | reverse complement strand
CCCGGGGCGCCCCGTCCTCCCGCACCCCACGCACACGGATCACCCGACCGCCGGCCGGGGCCCACCGCTCACCGTCGCTGCCCGCTTGAACCCCAACCACCACGACAGCCCGACCAGACAGACCGCCCCGATCCGACGCCGCCGCCCACTAGAACCCGATGAAGACGCCCGGCCCCACCAGACGTGAGCTGATGGGGCCGGGAGCGATTGGGCGGACTGATGGTCAGGTCAGCCAGTACGCGACCGCAACCGGATTACCGAGGCCGGGTCCGCGGGGTTATCGCTACCGGACCCTTCACGCTTTGGAGCGTCCTGATCCCGCGAACGCACCCCGGAACGCTCCGCAATGTTGAGCAGACGCCACGCCGAGATCCATCGACGGACGACCTGTTCACTGACTCCGCAACCGACCACGAAGGCGATCACCTGCTTCTGGGAAGGCAACTCCTCTTTCTTCAGAACGCCACACAGCCACGCCGCGCTGCATCCACCTCGTTGCGCCATAGCGCGATAGGAAGGGGTCCCCGCCCAGGAACGGAGCTCATCCAGTGCCGCGATGAACTCGACCGGCGAATGTGCCCGCATAGGATCAGGAGAGGTATCGAAGCCTTCGGCGTCCTCCACAACCGCGGGGGGACGCGAACGCGAATGCGGAGCACCGGCCTCTGCCACGGGATCCGACACTTGATTTTCGCCGACGATCTGCGCATCGGCACCTCTGCTCGTGGACGTGTCGGCCACGACCACTTCAGCCTGCTCAGGAGGGCCGCCTGTCACTTCCCAGCCGTTTCCCTCGCTCGGTTGCGCGGGCATTGCGCGGTGGCGCTGAACCAGATCATTCTGCTTGCCGAGGGCGTCCGAGAGCTCAGACTCCGCATTCCGGCAATCCCGCAACGCCTCCTCGTGACGCCGTTCCGCCACAGCCATTGCACTCCTGACATCGGCCAAGGCGGCTGCGGAACGGCGAGAACGTGCAGCGCCGGGCTCCAAATATTCACACTCACGCTTCAACTCGCTCAATCGTGTGCGTTGGCGCGCGAGCTTGTTACGGGCGATATTGACGGCCATCTTTGCCGCCCGAACCCTGGGCGCGTCAGGAGCTTCCACGGTTACCGCGGCTCCTCTCACTCCGGTCCGGAATGAGACGGCGGGCCGTGGCCGATGCGGCGAGACCCACCGAGCCGACTCCGACGACCACGGCGTAGAGGCTCTCCCCCATCCACACCAGTGCGCACACCAGTGCCGCGATAGTCAAGAGTACGACGATGCGGCCGACCATCAGGCCGACCGTTCGGTCAACATGCATGTGTCCGTTCCAACGTGACAAGGGCTTGGGTGGAGATTTCGGGCACCAGAAGGCGAATGTGGTGACTCAGCTCAACGGAACACCCGTTCGGACACACTATCGCAGCCTCGGACGATTCGGCCACGAAGCGCAACAAGGGCAGCCAACTTCCCCCACCCGAGAGCACCGCCAGGCAGCGTCGGTGACATATCATATGCAAATTTTTATGGCAACTTTTTGTCCAGGACATCGACTCGGGAGTACAGCTTCGTTCACGACTGTTCACAGCCGTACACTAGTGTTCATATCTCTATTCAACCCTTCATTTCTATATTTCCTCATGCAAAACACGTACCCCGCTGATTACGATCGCTTTCAGTTTCAGTTCAAAAGCCACACCCGGCCGACGCACACAGCGCGCCGGGACGTATTCCCGATTTCCAACCAGGGCTTGGGTGGAGTTTCGGGAGGGCCGGAAAGCCGTCAGTGCCTGTGGTGAGGCGCTCGACCGCATACCCCGCGAGGGGATTCCGGCCGACCTGTGGGTGCTGTGGACGCTGCGAGAGCAGCGACCCACGGCACCCACAGGCATGCCTTGCCCAGTCCCGCTCCTCGCCCCCTGGCCGGGGGGACGCCCGGCACTTCGTGTCGCTCCCACACGGCCGTTTCCTGCCGACCGAATTGGGCTCGGTTACCGTGGTGGCACACGCCCGTCCCCCGGGAATGGGGGCGGGGCGGGATGAGCGAAGGGGTGTGCCGCTGTGCAGAGGGAACTCTTCGACATCGAGCACGACCTGTTCCGGGAGGCCGTGGCCGGGTTCCTTGCGCGGGAGGTGGTGCCGTTCCACGGAGCGTGGGAGAAGGACGGGATCGTCCCGCGGGAGGTGTGGGCCAAGGCGGGCGAGGTCGGGATCCTCGGGCTGGGGGTTCCCGACGAGTTCGGCGGGTCCGGGACCGATGACTTCCGGTTCAACGCCGTCGTCACCGAGGAGGTCTGCCGGGTGCAGGCCAGCGGCCTGGGGTTCGCGCTCCAGAATGACGTGGTGGCGCCCTACCTCGTGGGCCTGGGCACCGACGAGCAGAAGCAGCGCTGGCTGCCGGGCTTCGCCGCGGGGACGCTGATCACCGCGATCGCCATGACCGAACCCGGAGCCGGCAGCGACCTCCAGGGCATCCGGACCACGGCGGTGCGCGACGGCGACCACTACGTGCTCAACGGGCAGAAGACCTTCATCACCAACGGCATCAACGCCGACCTCGTGATCGTCGCCGCCCGCACCGACCCCGATGCGGCGGGCGCGCACGGGCTGTCGCTGATCGCCGTCGAGCGCGGCACCCCCGGGTTCGAGCGCGGGCGCAACCTCGACAAGATCGGGCTCAAGGCGCAGGACACCGCGGAGCTGTACTTCACCGACGCGCGCGTTCCGGCCGCCAACCTCATCGGGGTGCAGGACCGCGGGTTCGCGCACCTGATGGACAACCTTCCGCAGGAGCGGCTGTCCATCGCGGTCTCGGCGGTGGCGGCGGCGGAGCTGATGCTCGCCCAGACGGTCGACTACTGCAAGGGCCGCACCGCTTTCGGCCGCCCGATCGGCTCGTTCCAGAACACCCGGTTCGTCCTCGCCGAGCTCGCCACCGAGACCGACCTCGCCCGGACCTACGTGGACCGCGCGATCGTACTGCTCAACCGCGGGGAGCTGGCCGCCGACGACGCCGCCAAGGCCAAGTGGTGGACCAGCGAACTGTGCAACAAGGTGATGGACCGGTGCTTGCAGCTGCACGGCGGGTACGGATACATGATGGAATACCCCGTGGCGAAGGCGTGGCAGGACGCGCGGATCCAGTCGATCTTCGGTGGCACCACCGAGATCATGAAGGAGATCGTCGGCCGCTCGCTGGGCCTTTAGCCACACCCCACACCCCCACACCCCCACACCCCCGACGGGCACGGCGAAAGGGTCACACCATATGAGCGGCGCGTGGGACGGCCTGATCGTCCTCGGCCTGCTGGTCCTCCTCCTGGTGCTGGGCGTGCGCAGACTGCGCCCGCGCGTGCACATCCCCTGGACGACCGGCGGCATCGTGGTCTTCTTCATCTTCATCGTGCTGATGCTGTGGGCGTGGTCCAACCGCTGATCCGGCAGTCGAACGGGGCCGGCGCCGGCGCCGGGCACCGTGCCCGGCCCGTCACCCCACCGCCGGGCCGCGGGTAGGCTGACCCGTACCGGGGGTGCACAGAATCACCGCCGCGGGCCGGCGCTCACTCGCTCTTGAGCGGCACCTCGAACCACACGGCCTTGCCGTCGGGCGTGGGACGCGACCCCCAGCGGGTGGCGAGCTGATCGACGAGGTAGAGCCCGCGTCCGCCTTCGTCATCGGCCCCCGCACTGCGGATACGCGGCAGACGCAAATCGTTGTCGTACACCTCGACCCAGGCCGAGGACGCTCCGCGCCGGAGCCGCAGCAGGAACTCCGAGCGCGACGGGCCCCCGGTGTCCTCGGCGACCTCGTCGAGGAGGTCGGACCAGTCCTCGTCGAACTCGTCGGCGCCCACTCCGCCGGCCCCGCCGACACTGTCGGCGCCGCCGATATCGCCGATGTCGCCGGCCTCAGCGGACTCGAAGGCCTCGCCGGAGTCCCGCACACCGTCGGGCGTGAACTCGCGGCGCACCGGGTGCGGGGTGGCGTGGATGACGACGTTGGTGACGATCTCCGACACCAGCAGGCAGGCGAGCTCGGCCTGGTCGCGGTCCATCCCCCAGTCCTTGAAGGTACTGGCGGCGAGGTGCCGGGCCTCGCCCACAGTGGGGGCCTCGGCCACGAACCAGCCCTCCTCCATGGCGAGCTCGCCCGGGTGGGCCCGGACCACGAGGAGCGCGGTGTCGTCGTCGATCTCACCGGGCACGGCGGTGACGGCGGACTGCGCGATCTGCTCGACGTCCTTGTCGGCGACCTCGCGGATCCGCCCGTAGAGCTGGGCCATCGACCGCTCGATGTCGATGGCGCCGCCCAGGGGCCGCCGGTCGACCAGGCCGTCGGTGTAGAGCAGCAGGGTGGCGCCGGGGGGCAGGGTGAGGTCGGCCTGGTGGTAGATGGCGTCGTCGTAGGGGACGCCCTTGAGCTTGACGCCGAGCAGGGTGTCGGAGACCTCGAGCGCGAGCTCCTCGACGTCGCCGTCGCTGATCAGCAGCGGGGCCTGGTGGCCGGCGTTGGCATAGGACAGCTCGCGCGACCATGCGTCGTAGACCATGTAGAGGCAGCTGACGCTGGGCACCCAGGTGCCGCCCTCGCCGTCGGGGCGGCCGAGCTGGCGCACCCATTCGTCGAGCTCGCGGAGGATGTCGGCGGGTTCGCGGTCGGCCTGGGCGAAGGCCCGCAGCGCGGCGCGCAGCTGGCCCATGACCGCGGCGGCGTGCGGGCCGCGGCCCTCGACGTCGCCGATCACGATGCCCACCCGGCCCGCCGAGAGCGGGATGACGTCGTAGAAGTCGCCGCCCACCTGGGTCTGGATGCCGTGGCCGTGCGTTTCGAGCGGCTTGGCGGGAACGTAGCGGTGCGCGATGGACAGGCCGTCGAAGGGCGGGAAGGAGCTGGGCAGCAGGCTGTTCTGGAAAGCCAGGGCGGTACTGCGCTCCTCCTCGAACAGCCGGGCGTTGTCGATGGCCAGGGCGACGCGTGAGGCGATCGCGCCGACGAGGTCGCGGTCGAACCCGCTGTAGTGGACCTTCTCGCGCGGCGACAGCCGCGACAGGGCGAGGGTGAGCACCCCCAGCAGCTCCCCGCGGGCCCGCAGGGGCGCCGCGATGGCGGAGGTCAGCCCCACCTGCTCGGCCACGCGCGCCGACCCCTCGCTGGGGGCGTTGACGGCGTGGGCGTAGTCGCTGACGAGCACGGTCTCGACCCGGCGCATGGCAGTGTAGACGAAGTGCCGGTCGGGGTAGCGGACGTCGTCGCCGACGTCGAACCAGGTGCCGGGGGGCGGGCTCCAGCCCTCGGAGTGCACCGAGACGCGGCGCACCAGCCGGTCGTGGTCGAAGAGGTCGATGAAGCAGTGGTCGGCGAACTGCGGCACGAGGATCTCGGCGACGGCCTTCATGGTGGAGTCGAACTCCAGCGACCCGGCGAGCCGGCTGCCGACCCGTTCGAGCAGGCCGTACTGTTCCTCGACGCGCCCGCTGCGCATGGCCTCGTTGGCGAAGAGCACGATGCCGTCGATCGCGCCGGAGGCGTCCTTCAGCGGGACGGCCTGGGCGCGCACGTGGACCCAGGAGGAGTCGCCGCGCACGACCGCGAAGGAGCCCTCCCAGGTCCCGCCGCGCAGGACGCGCCGGGCCAGCTGCGAGGCGTGCTCCTGGTCGGATTCGTGGATGCCGAGGTCGAGCAGGGACATGCCGATGTGGTCGCGGTCATCGGCGAACCCGAACAGCTCACGCGCGAAGGCGTTCCAGTAGCGGAGGTGGCTGAACCGGTCGGCCACGACGACGGCGATCTGCGCCTGCGCAACGACGTCGGCCCCGGTAAGGGCGTCGTCGTCGAAGAAGGCTTCCCCCCACCGCTTCATACAGCCGCCACCTTGCCGTCATGGATCACGGTCATGACGACGACCCGCGCGATCCAATTCGCCCCCGCACGGCACGGCCGACGGTACCGGCCGACGCGCGCCATGCAGTGAGCATAGCTTGACCCGGAGTGTATCCGCAGAGTAAAGCGATTTTGTGATCCCACTGTGCAGGCCGTTGTCGCCGCGGATCCAGGTCAAGGCTTGGCAACGAAAATGTGGCTCGCGATCTGCCGTGACAGTTCGCTCGGCTCGACATCCTTGCCGCTACCACCAATCACCTGGACGCCGTCGTCGCTCGCGAGGAGCGTCACTTCCTGCTCAGGTTGTACCCCTGCCCGCTTCAATGCGAGCATCACATCGACGTCGCTTTGCAGTTGCTCACTGATGCGGCGGACGGTCACCCTGGTCTCGGCCCCGTTGGCGACCTCGAGCATCGGCACGATGGAGTCGTCGGAGAAGGGCTCGGGGGCGTAGTCGGAGAGCCCCAGCTCCTCAAGGCCGGGGATGGGGTTGCCGTGGGGGCAGACCGACGGCGCGTTCAGCAGCCGCACCAGGCGCTCTTCGACCGCCTCGGAGATCACGTGCTCCCAGCGGCACGCCTCGACGTGGACGTCCTCCCAGGGCAGGCCGATCACGTCGACGAGGAGGCGCTCGGCGAGGCGGTGCTTGCGCATGACGTGCGTGGCGAGCCGGCGGCCCTCGGCGGTCATGACGAGGTGGCGGTCGTTCTCGACGCGCAGGAGGCCGTCGCGCTCCATGCGGGCGACCGTCTGGCTGACCGTGGGACCGCTCTGCTGAAGGCGTTCGGCGATGCGTGCCCGGAGCGGTACGATGCCCTCTTCCTCCAGCTCGAAGATCGTGCGGAGGTACATCTCCGTGGTGTCGATAAGCCCGTGTGCGGTCAAGGCTCCCCCTCCCCTCGTGGGCCCGTTGAGAGTGACAACGGCAGGACTCTCAACACGGGCCGACGGCGCTGGATTCCCGCAGGCGCCCCGGCCGTGGGAGCGGCCACCGATGCCTTCATCATACCGCGGCAAGCGACAACCCACTTACGCGCAATGTGTGGTGCGCCACACCTGGACGGCGATCCGAAAACCCCTGCGCAACGGCTCGGTCGCAGGCCGTGTCCAGGGCGGCGCGCTTCACGGCGCGAGCCGGTCGAGCCGCCACGCCCCGTCCCGGGGCTCACCCGCGACCAGCAGGTACTGGAAGCGATCGTGCATGCGGTCCGTCCTGCCCTGCCAGAACTCGACCTCCACCGGCCGCAGCCGGAACCCGCCCCAGTAGTCGGGCCGGGGGATCTCCTCCCCCTCAGGCCACATATCGGCGAACTGCGCCCACCGCATGTCGAGCTCCTCGCGGTCGGCGACGCGCGACGACTGGTGCTCGCTGGCCCATGCGCCGATGCGTGATCCGCGCGGCCGGGTGCGGAAGTAGGCGTCGTTCTCGGCGTCGCTGAGACGTTCGACACCGCCCGATACCAGCACCTGGCGCTGCATCGCGTGCCACGGGAAGACCGCCGACGCCCGCGGGTTCTCCGCCAGCGCGCGCCCCTTGCGCGAGCGGTAGTTGGTGAAGAACCGCAGGCCGGAGCGGTCATAGCCTTTGAGGAGGACGGTCCGGCCCCGGGGGGTGCCGTTCGGCTCCACGGTGGCCAGCACCATGGCGTTCGGTTCGGCCAGACCCGCTGTGTTCGCCTGTGTGAACCAAATGTGAAACTGCTCCATGGGGTGCGCCGACAGGTCCGATCGGGACAGCGGCGTACCGTCGTACGATTCCCGCAGCTCAGCGGGGTCACAATGGTTCACAGTGGTGCATCCTCACACGACCTGTGGGGTCCGCGCCACCGACCCGCACCACACCCGCACACACCATCCCCGAGCGGTTCACCGGAGGGCACCCTTCTCCCTGAACCGAGAAGACGGAGGAAGCCGGAATGTCGGACTTCAAACCCGGCCTCGAAGGAGTCGTGGCGTTCGAGACGGAGATCGCCGAACCCGACAAGGAGGGCGGTGCCCTCCGCTACCGCGGCGTCGACATCGAAGGCCTCGTCGGCCGCGTGACCTTCGGGCGCGTCTGGGGGCTCCTGGTCGACAACGCCTTCGACCCCGGGCTGCCCTTCGCGGAGCCCATCGCCCGGCCGGTCAGCACCGGCGACGTCCGCGTCGATGTGCAGAGCACGCTGGCGACCCTGGCACCCCTCTGGGGCTTCAAGCCGTTGCTCGACATCGACGACGAGGAGGCCCGCGACAACGTCGCGCGCGCCGCCTCCGCCGCCCTGTCGGTGATCGCCCAGTCCGCCCGCGGCGACGCCCCCGAGGTCCCGCAGAGCCGGGTCGAGGCGGGCGCCAGCGTCGTCGAGCGCTTCATGATCCAGCTCCGCGGCGAGCCCGACCCCAGACACGTGAAGGCCGTCGACGCCTACTGGACGTCGGCCGCCGAGCACGGCATGAACGCGTCGACGTTCACCGCCCGCGTCATCGCCTCCACCGGCGCCGACGTCGCCGCAGCGCTCTCCGGGGCTGTGGGCGCGATGTCGGGCCCGCTGCACGGCGGCGCCCCGGCGCGCGTCCTGCACATGCTCGACGAGACCGAGCGCATCGGCGACGCCCACACCTATGTCCGCCAGGCGCTGGACAAGGGCGAGCGGCTGATGGGCTTCGGCCACCGCGTGTACCGCGCCGAGGACCCGCGCGCCCGTGTGCTGCGGCGCACGGCCAAGGAGCTCGACGCGCCCCGCTACGAGGTCGCGGCGGCCCTGGAGACCGCCGCCCTGGAGGAGCTGCACGCACGCAAGCCCGACCGCGTGCTGGCGACCAACGTCGAGTACTGGGCCGCGGTCGTGCTGGACTTCGCCGAGATCCCGGCGTCGCTGTTCACCTCGATGTTCACCAGCGCGCGCACCGCCGGCTGGTCGGCGCACATCCTGGAGCAGAAGCGCACCGGCCGCCTGGTCCGCCCGAGCGCCCGCTACACCGGCCCCGCCGAGCGCGCCCTCGGCGAGATTTCGGGGGCGGATGAGGCCCTGTCCCAGGGGGTCTGACCCGCCGCCGGTAGCAGGACGCACGACGCACGACGCACGACGCCAAAGGTCCCGTGATCTGCTGACCACGGGACCTCGGTGTGTTTCGGGGCTACGGGCGGCAGTGGGGCCCGGTGCCCGCCCGCTCAGGGGTGATGCTGCCGCACGTGGCGACCACCACCACCTCGTGGCCGGGATCGGCGTCGCGCACCCGCCCCTCCTCGCCGTCGGGTGGGCCCGCGACGGCGAGCTGGATGAGCTTGTCCTCGAACCAGTGGCCGGAGCCGCTGCCCGTGCCCGGCCCGCCGAACCGCAGCAGCCCGCTCACGCCGACCTCGCCCTCCATGTCGCGGATGGCCATCGACAGGTCGGGCACGGAGCCCTCACGCCAGTCGGCGCTGCCGCCGAACCGGTCACGCTGGACCGCCAGGATCGCCTCGGTGACGACGGTGAACGTGTCGCCGGCGATGGCCGCGTGCGCCGCCGAGGGCCGTTCGTCCTCCTCGGCGGAATCGCCCAGGTGCAGGACATCGCGTTCGAACGCGTCGAGCTCGTCGTAGAACTCACGTTCGGGGAGTTCCCCGTTGAGCGCCCAGGCGCCGCTCGCGGCCAGCGGGGTGTAGAAGACCTGTGTGCGCAGCTCGGTGGCTTCGTCGGCGACGAACTTGGAGACATCGTCACCGCCCATGACCGCGACGCCGGCCGAGCAGTCGCTCGTCCGGGGAAGCCGGTCCTCGAAGACGTCGAAGTCGTCGGAGCGCCCGGCGTAGTAGATCAGATCCGGCGGGTCCGCGCAGATCTCGTCCAGGGCCCTGCCGAGCTGGGTCGGGTCGCCGCCGCGGTAGGTCTCCACCGCGGCCGCTTCTCCTTCGGCGGCCGGGCCGGCCAGGTCGGTGAACTCCTCCACGAACGCCTCCGCCAGGTCCCGGCCGTAGCTGTCGCCGGGAGCGGTGTCGGCGATCGCCACGACGCGGCGCGCCGGGTCGAGGCGCCACACATCGGGAGCCGCCGGATCCGAATCCGGATCGGTGTGCTCGGCTCCGTGATAGGCCCAGTAGGCGGCCTGCTGGGCCATGCGGGTATTGGACGGCGCGATCGGGAAGAACAGCGGGCTGAACCTGCGCTCCCCTGCTTCGTCCGCCAACAGGGCGATGTCGTCGTAGGTGGCGGTTCCGGCCACCATCGGGATACCGGCGCGGGTGAAGGCCTCGATGACCGTGGTGTTGCCGCGCACGCTGTGCCCGAATCCGACCGCGGCGACCGGCCGGTCCTCGCTCGCGGCAAGGTCGGCGATCCGGTCGGCGAGGGCGCCGCCCTGCGCCCAGCGCGGCCCGGCGTTGGCCAGCAGCAGCCGGACCGGCGGGGCCCCTTCGCCGTAGCCGTGGGCCGTGTTGTGATCGCGCTGGCGCATCGCCAGGCCGGCGAGCTCGCCGTGCATACCGGCCAGCCGGTCCGCCTCATTCCTGCCGGCCGACAGCGAGCCGACGAACATGACGGTGACGTACCGCCCGGGCTCCTCCTCCACCCGCGCGTTCTCGTCGGCGATCGCCTGCTGGACCGCCGCCAGCCGCTCGTTGAACACATACGAGCCGTCCGTCCAGCCCACACAGGCTCCACCGGCGGAGAAGATGCCGTCGGGGAGGCCCAGCTCGCCGTCGGGCACGCAGGCGTCGAAGCTCTGCGCAATGGGCGGGCCGAGCACCGCGGTGAGGACGGTGAGTGCGAGGCCGGCCGCAGATCCGCCGGCCAGCCAGCCGGCCACGAGCGCCGGGGTCTCCCAGACGACCTGCCGGATCGGGCGCCCGGGTGGGCGCATCCGTCCCCATCGCGGTTCGTGGCGCGGGACGTCGCAGGTGAGTACGCGTTTGACGCCCAGTACCCCCGCGGCGACGCGTTCCCGTCGCCACGCGCGTACGAGCTGCGGCGTGTGGGATCGGGGGTGGGCCTCCGCCTCGCGCGCGGCGCTCTCGGCGACGTCGTTCCACGGCGCGAGGTCCTTGGCCCCGCGCTCGCCCGCACCCACGCGGACGATGAGCAGGGGGTCGGGCAGCCGGCGCCGCATGCGCTCGGCCTCGATCAGCCGGATGATGTGCCGGTCCACGGTGTCGATCCGCCGCCCCGCGGCGATCAGCACCGGGCGCCGCGTGCGCCTGCGACGCGGCAGCCACCGATGGCCCCACCTGGTGCTGCCGTAGGCGGCGTCCAGGTCGTCCAGGAACGCGTTCACGGCGATGCGCTGGATGGCAGGGGCGTCCTCGGCCGATGCCGGCGGGGCACCCCTGGCCATCGCGTAGCCGTTGACGACGCTGATGCCGACGGTGCGGTGGGTCATCGCCGCGGCGTCGTCGCCGGGATCCTTCACCATCTGCCGGTAGTTGCGCAGCCAGCCATAGGGCCACCACGGCGCGACCAGTGCGGCGAACAGGGAAAGGTTCCCGAGGATCAGGACCGCCGCGACCGCCTGGGTGACGAGGTCGTTGAACCCGTCGATCATCCCGATGGCGACCGACGGCAGGCTGACGGTGAGCAGCGCCGCCACGATGAAGGAGACCGGGGCGATGAACTTCTCGTCGATGAACGCGAACAGCTTGAGCCCGGCGATGAACTGCACGAACCGGGTCCACTGCCGCAGGACGCGGGTGGCGAACTCCAGGACCCGGCGCTTCATCCGCGAATCCGGGTCGGCCGGGTCGTCGGAGGGGTCGTCCGGCGCATCGGTGCGCGCCAGGCCGAGCGCCTCCATCAGGAAGATCTCGGTCTTCCGGTCCTTCGGCAGGACGCGGCCGGCGTCCTTCGACTCGATCACCTCCTCCTGCACCATGCGGCGGAGGATCTCGGTGACGTCGGTGTTGTCCACCAGGTGGAACAGTGACCGGAGCCGGCGCAGGCGCTTGGGCCGCGGGTCGCGCTCCCACCACCGGAGCTTTGTGGCCGAACCGTCAGCGAAGGAGTCGGCCATCTCCGACAGGCGGTTGAACACCTCACGGGTGGTCGCGGTCGGCACCCGGTCGCTGGCCCGGCGGGGCGGAGCCGCCTGCCGCTCGGCGGACCCGGCGCCGAGGACCCAGCGCGGGTGCTGCCCGCATGCGCTCTTGAGGAGGCCCACGACGTCGAGGTCGTCGTCGGGATCGGCGAGGGCGAGGTCGAGCACGGGGGGCGGGTCGGTGGTGTCTCCGCGTTCGCGGCCGGCGGGCGACCAGTGCCGGCGTCGGCGGCCCGCCTGGGATTGCGCCTTGCGTTCCTCGCGGATCTGGGCCCTGGTCGGGCGCACGCGCAGTTCGGTGAAGAGGCGGAGGAACTCCGGAGCGCTGCCCCACGGGGGCGCCGGAGTGCGCACGGGCGCGTCCGTCACTGTGGACTCGGTCAAACGACCCTCGCTGGGTGACAGGACTGCCGCGGGGGACGGGGGGCGCAGCGATCCTGGGTGGCGGGCTCCTTCCGGCCCTTGGGGGTGGCGCTGGATCATGCGTTCTTCCCAGAGTATGCAGCTCGGCCGTCGATCCGTGTGGCTTTGCGGTGAGTTTCCCCTTCCGCAACTCCGCTCCTGCGCAGGCCCCGCCCCCGCCGCGGGGACCCGCGGATCCGCCCCTCGCCATGTGGCGGGGTGTGTCAGCCACTACGATTGCGCAGGTGACCGAGATTGAGATTCCCGCGAACCTGCTGCCCTCCGACGGCCGTTTCGGGTGCGGCCCGTCCAAGGTCCGTCCCGAGCAATTGAGCGCCCTCGCGTCCTCCGGGGCCACCTACATGGGCACCTCGCACCGCCAGAAGCCGGTGAAGTCCCTCGTGGGCCGGGTGCGCTCCGGTCTGGCGCAGCTCTTCTCCCTGCCCGAGGGCTACGAGGTCGTCCTCGGCAACGGCGGCACCACCGCCTTCTGGGACATCGCCGCGCACGGGCTGGTCCGGGAGAAGTCCCAGCACCTCTCCTTCGGCGAGTTCTCCGCCAAGTTCGCGAAGGTCACCAAGGGCGCCCCGTGGCTGGCCGAGCCCAGCGTCATCGCCGCCGACCCCGGCACCCTGGCCGCGTCGCGCGCCGAGGACGGCGTCGACGCCTACGCCCTCACCCACAACGAGACCTCCACCGGTGTCGCGGCGCCGATCGCCCGCGTGGCCGGTGCCGCCGACGACGCCCTGGTCCTGGTCGACGCCACCAGCGGCGCCGGGGGCCTGCCGGTCGACATCGCCGACACCGACGTCTACTACTTCGCCCCGCAGAAGTGCTTCGCCGCCGACGGCGGGCTGTGGATCGCGATCATGTCGCCGAAGGCGCTGGAGCGGGTCGGAGAGATCGCGGGCGGCGGCCGCTACATCCCGGAGTTCTTCTCCCTGCCGACCGCGATCGACAACTCCCGCAAGGACCAGACCTACAACACCCCGGCCGTGGCCACGCTGCTGCTGCTGGCCGAGCAGGTCGAGTGGCTGAACTCCCATGGCGGGCTCGACTGGGCGGTGCGCCGCACCGCGGAGTCCTCGGCGGCGCTGTACACGTGGGCCGAGAAGTCGCCCTACGCCACGCCGTTCGTGGCCGACCCGGCGCAGCGCTCCCAGGTCGTGGGCACGATCGACTTCGCCGACACCGTCGACGCCGCCAAGGTCGCCGCCGTGCTGCGGGCCAACGGGGTCGTCGACACCGAGCCCTACCGCAAGCTGGGCCGCAACCAGCTGCGGGTGGGCATGTTCCCGGCGATCGAGCCGGGCGACGTCCAGGCGCTCACCGAGAGCATCGACCACGTGGTCGGCGCGCTGGGGTGAGCATGGTCTCCTAGGGTCACCGGGCCGGTTCGCCATACCGAGGCGGGCCGGCCGCCGTTTTGCCGCCCATCGGCGACCGCCGGCGGGCGTCGCGCGAGGTTCGTGAGGACGGATTCGGCTGTGCGCAGGAACACCAAGGAACCCGGCATCAAGATCATCTCGCATCGGGGTGCGTCGGGGCACCGGCCCGAGCACACGCTCGGCTCCTATGAGCTGGGCGCCCGGCACGGCGGCGACTTCATCGAGATCGACCTCGTCGCGACCTCCGACGGCCACCTCGTGGCCCGGCACGAGCCCGAGATCGGCGGCACCACCGATGTCGCCGACCGCCCGGAGTTCGCCGACCGGCGTACCACCCGCACGATCGACGGCCGCGAGTACACCGGCTGGTTCACCCAGGACTTCACGCTCGCCGAGATCAAGACGCTGCGCGCCACGGAGCGGATCCCCGATGTCCGCCCGGACAACGCCGCCCACGACGGCTCCTATGAGATCCCGGCCCTGCCGGAGATCATCGGGCTGGCCGAGCGGCTGACCGCCGAGCTGGGCCGCCCTATCGGCGTCTACCCCGAGACCAAGCACCCGGCCTACCACGCCTCGATCGGGCTGGAGCTGGAGCCGCCGCTCATCGCCGCCCTCCGCGAGCACGGGCTCGCCGGGGAGGAGCCGAAGGTCCCGGTGTTCCTCCAGTCCTTCGAGAGCGACAGCCTGAAGAAGCTGGCCGAGACCGGGCTGCCGCTGGTGTACCTGATGGGCACCGAGGAGCACTGGCGGCCCTTCACCACCCCCGAGGGGCTGGCCGAGGTCGCCGGGTTCGCGCACGCCATCGGCCCCGCCAAGGACCTGGTGGTGCCGCGCGACGGCGACGGCGGACTGGACGAGCCCACCGCGCTGGTCGACGACGCCCACGAGGCGGGCCTGCTGGTCCACCCCTACACCTTCCGCAGCGAGAACCACTTCCTGCCCGAGGCGCTGCGCTCCGGGGCGGGCCCCACCGCCTTCGGCGGCTTCGCGGCCGAGTACGACGCGTTCTTCGCCGCCGGGGTCGACGGCGTGTTCACCGACCACTCGCGCCACGCCTTCCTGGCCCGCGAGATCTTCCTCGGGGAGGGTTGAGGCCGTGGGTATTCCGTCCGGGACCGGCGCCGAGCCGCCTCCGGTACCGGAGGCGGTCGCGGCGAACGTCCGCCTCCGCGACGGCGGCGAGCGGTGGCTGCGCGAGCTCCCCGGGGCGCTGGCGGAGCTGCGCGATGCGTGGGGGCTGCGTTTCGAGCGTGCGCCGTACTCGGGTGGAAGCTGTTCCTGGGCGGCGCCGGTGCGCACCGCCGATGGCTCGCCGGCGGTGCTGAAGGTGTCCTACCCCCACCGCGAGGCGAGCGGGGAGGCGACCGCCCTGCGCTTCTGGGCGGGCGACGGCGCGGTACGGCTGCTCCGCTCCTCCCGCAACGGCTTCTCCCTGCTGCTGGAGGGGTGCACGCCCGGCACCCCGATGTCCGCGGTGTGCGCGCCCGCGGACGAGCTGCTGACCGCGGGGGCGCACACCCTGGTGGGGCTGTGGGGCCGGGAGGCGACCGGCGACCTCGGGCTGGAACCCCTCGACGCCGTCCTCACCGAGTGGGCGGCGCTTCTCCGCGAGCGCCTGGACCGGCTGCGCCCCGAGTGCGCCGACCCCGGTTTCGTCCACGTGGCGGCCGACCTGCTGGAGTCGCTGCCCGCAACGGCCGCGCGCACGGTGGTCCTGCACGGCGACTTCAACCCGGGCAACATCCTCGCCGCCGAGCGGGCGCCGTGGTTGGCGATCGACCCCAAGCCGATGGTCGGCGACCCGGGCTACGACCTGTGGCCGCTGCTCGTCCAGGTGGACGACCCCTTCGCCCACCCCGACCCCGAGGCGGTGCTGTGCCGCCGCCTCGCGCTGGTGTCGGGCATCCTCGGCGAACCCGTGGACCGCTTGGCGGCCTGGTGCGTGGCGCGCACGGTGGAGTCGGCGTTCGAACGCTTCAACCTGTGCCAGTCCGGGGGCCGGGAGGAGATGGAGCGGGCGGAGGTCCTCGCGCGGATCGCGGGGGTCTGAGGGCGCGGGGTGTCCGAGGCCGCGCCGGGCACCGCCGCTCAGGCGGCCCGTACGAGGAGGGCGATCCCGGCGATGAGCACCACGGCCAGGCCCACGCCCGTCCACAGGAGTGGGGACGGGCCGCCGCCGGTCGCGGCGGCGTCGTCGTCCGCGCCCGCGCCGTCGCCGGTGTCGGCGCCGGGTTCCGCGGCGGAGCCGTCCCCGTCGCCGCCGTCCTCGCCGGCGGCCACGGTGTCGGGGAGCGGGATGCGCCAGACCGGGCTGCGCTCGCCCTCGGTGCCGACCATCAGGGCGGATCCGTCGTGGCTGAAGGTCATCGACTCCCCCTGGTCCAGGTCGGGGAGGTTGAGCCGGTCGACGCCGCGTCCGGGGACGCCGTCGGCGGCGTCGTAGACGGTCGCACTCCAGTAGGTACGGATGGCGTAGTGGCGGCCGTCCGGTGCGAATGCGGCGTCGGTCGCGAACAGCGGGGCGGAGTCGATCCGGGTGAGGGTGTTGGTGCCCTCGGGGTCGAGCTCCGCCGGTGCGGCGTAGACGCCGCCCGCCACCTCCTTGCTGATGATGTAGAGGCGGCCGTCGTCGGGGTCGACCATCATCGCCTCGGCGTCGCGCCCGCCGTCCTCGTAGGTGAAGGTGTAGGTCGTGGCGTCGACAGTCGCATCGGTGAGCACGTCGGGCTCGGTGAACCGGTAGACGCGGACGCTGGGCCAGCCGCCCTGGAAGTTGTCGCCGATGTCGCCGACGTAGACGGCGGGCGCGCCGTTGTCGTCGGTCCCGACCGACACCGCCTCCCAGTCGCGCGCCTCGACCCCGGCGCCGGTGAGGGTGATCGTCGCGACGGTCGCCCCGGTCTCGTCGACCGCGTAGAGAACGGGGCCGTAGTCGCCGCTGTCGTTGTGGGTCCAGTACACGCCGTCGTGCAGCCGCGAGGCGGCCATTCCGCTGGACTCCAGGATGCGCGGGTCCTCGATGTGGAAGCGGACCTCCGACCCCTCCGGCAGCGCGGGGCCGGGGTCGGTCGACGGGGACGGCTCTGCGGCCGCCGGCACCGCGGGAAGCACCGCGAGGGCGGACGAGAGCGCGATCACGGTGCCGGTCCTCATCCTCATGCCGTCATCCTGCCACCCGCGGGCCGGGCCCCCGGCCGCGGGAGACCGCGGCCGGAGGAACCTTGGCCGGAGACCGGTCAGGCGTCACCCTGCGACCGGAACCGACTGACGGCGCAGCAGCGCGGCGGCCTGGGCCACCTGCGCCGGTTCCAGCGCCGTCTTGCCGTCCTCGATGTCCCATAGCGCGTTCTGTAGCACGCGGCCCAGCGTCCACCCGGTCGCCCGCTGCCGGTCGAGGCCGGCCGCCTCGGTCAGCAGGTCGAAGCGGCGCAGTACCGTCCGTTCCACGTCACCGGTGGCGACGACCGCCTCCCACCCGCTGTTCAGTGCGGGCCACAGGTCGAACCCGGGGTCGCCGGCGAGCGGTTCGGGGTCGATGGCCAGCCACGGTTCCCGCTCGCCGGCGAGGACGTTGTCGTAGTGCAGGTCCCAGTGGAGCAGGCGGTCGCCGGGGTCGCCCACCAGTTCGGCCACGGCCGACGCGCATGTGCGGACCAGCCGGCGTTCGGCGGGGTCGTGCAGCGCGGGAACCGCGCCGGGTACGGAGTCGAGCATGGCGGTGGCGATGCCGGCCAGCCCTCGCAGACCTTCGGGAGCCGGGACGGCGGTCAGGCGCGCCAGCAGCCCGGCGAGGGTGCGCATGGCGGTGTCGTCGTCGGCCATGGACGACAGCGGGCGGGCGGCGTCCAGCCGCTCCAGCAGCATGGCGCCGGTGGCGGGGTCGTGGTCGAGCAGGAGCACGGCTCCGGCGCCGTTCCAGGCGCGCAGGCCGGCGGGGGTGCCGGCGTTGTCCTCGCTGGCGGGCTGGAGCTTGAGAGCGGCGGGCGTGCCGTCGTCGCGGACGACGGGCAGCACGATTCCGGCCATGCCGTTGGCGGCGGGGCCGTCGGGCCGCAGCGACCAGCGGTCGAGCGTGTCGGCCGCGAGGCCGGGCAGCGCGGCGAGCCAGGCGCGGCCGGACGGGTTGTCCGGCTTGCCGTGCGACGCGACCAGCGCATCAGGGACGTCGATGTGGATCGGCGTGTTCAAGGGACTCCTTCGTGGTGTTCCGGGTTCGGTGGCGTGTCACGAAGGAGGTGGCGGCGGTGCCCGGGGACCGGGCAGGGGTCAACGCATGGGTGGAGTCCAGACGGGGACGCGGTGTCCAGAGGGGTCAGCCGACGAGTGCGCCGATCACGACGATGAGCATGATGGCCCCGAGCACCGTGGGCAGCAGCCAGCGCTGCTTGCGGTTGTTGGTGAGCATGCTCATCGGGGACCTCGATCGTCGGCGGGGCGCGGCCGGTGCGGCCGCGCGACTCAGCCTAACCGCCAGGTGGCGACGGGCCGGTAGCGGGGCTGCTCCCCCGGCCGGCTGTCCATGAGCCGGATGTCCTCGGCCGTCCAGAACGGCGAGGCGAGCCCGGCCAGGGCGGTGCGCTGCTCCGCCAGGTCCATGGGCAGTCCGCTGCGGGCGAGGGTGATGTGCGGGACGTGGGCGCGGCGGTCCACCTGCACCCCGGTCTTGCGTATCGCCCTGCGCAACCCTTTGACCAGCGCCGACAACTCGTCCAGGTCGCCTTCGATCCCGGCCCACAGCACGCTGGCCCGGGCGGGGTCGCCGGGGAAGGTCCCGGCGCCGCGGACCGCGAGCCGCAGGGGCTCGTGCCGCGCCACCTCGGCCTCCAGCCGCTCCTGGACCAGCGGCACGGTGTCGTCGGGCACCTCGCCGAGGAAGACGAGGGTGACGTGCCATTCCTCGCGGTCCATCAGTCGCAGCCCCTTGACGGAGGGGAGCACGGAGACCGCCGCTTCGACGTCCTCCAGCACCTCCTTGGGCGGCTGGAGTTCGACGAAGAGCTTCATCCCCACCTCACATCCGTCGGCGTGCACCGACGATCATGGTCCGGTCGCGCTCCGTTGGCAAACCGGGGGGTCGGGGCGGGTGATGTGCAGGAAGGGGCGGCGCAACGGGGTGCAGCGGAATCGGACCCCGAGCGTGCGGGCGAGGAGGGCGGTGACGGCCAGGACCACGGCCACGGTCACCGCGCCGCCGACGGCGAAGCTGACCCTCGGGCCGAAGGTGTCGGCGAGGAAGCCGACGATGGGGGCGCCGATCGGCGCGACGCCGAGGAAGACGAGCATGTAGATGCTCATGACCCGGCCGCGCATCTGTGGGTCGACGCTGAGCTGGAAGGTGGTGTTGAGCGTGGTGGTGAAGGTCATGGCCGCGATCCCCATGGGCAGCAGCACGGCGACGAAGGTGAGGTATCCGGGGGCGATCGCGGCGGCGATCTGCACGAGGCCGAAGGCGAAGGCGCCGATCAGCCCGGTGCGCAGCCGCGGTCTGTCCCGGCGGGCGGCGAGGAGCGCGCCGCTGAGGGCGCCGATGGCCAGCGCGGCGGCGGCGACCCCGAACGCGGCGGCACCGGCCTGGAACACGTTGTTGACCATGAGCGCGATCTGGGTCTGCCCGTTGGCCCCGAAGAGCTGCACGAACACGGTCATGACCAGGAGCAGGACGAGGTCGGGGCGCCCGGCCACGTAGCGCAGGCCCTCACGGGTCCGCCCCTTGCCCGCCGGGGCGCGCTCGGTGACCTCCAGCTCCTGCGGGCGCATCCGCAGCAGGCCGGTGAGGACGCCGGCGAAGGAGAGCGCGTTGAGCAGGAAGACCGGGCCGCTGCCGACGGCGGCGGTCAGCAGCCCCGCGATGGCGGGCCCGGTGACGCGGCCGAGCTGGAAGCTCGCGCTGTTGAGGGCGACGGCGTTGGGCAGGTCGCGGGGGCCGACCATTTCGACGACGAAGGTCTGGCGGGCGGGGTTGTCGACGACGGTGACCAGGCCGAGCCCGAAGGCGAAGAGGTAGACGTGCCAGACCTGGGCGGCGCCGGTGGTGGCGATGACGCCGAGGCCGAGGGCGAGCAGGCCCATGGCGGCCTGGGTGGCGATGAGCAGGCGGCGCTTATCGAGGCGGTCGACGAGCGTGCCGCCCCACAGGCCGAACAGCAGCATGGGCAGGAACTGCAAGGCCGTGGTGAGGCCGAGGGCCATGCCGCTGCCGCCGCTGATCTGGAGGACCAGCCAGTCCTGGGCGATGCGCTGCATCCAGGTGCCGGTGTTGGAGACGAGCTGGCCCGAGGCGTAGAGCCGGTAGTTGCGGTTGCGCAGCGAGCGGAACATGGCCGGGCGGCGGGCGGTGTCGTCCTCGCCGGCCGCGGCGGTCGCATCGGGCTGGAGGGGTTCGGGTGCTGATTCTCGCTCTGGGGACGCCGGTCTCCCGGCGCCGGATAAGTCCTCGGGTGCGGCGGGGCCGGTGCCGGCCACGGCGACGGCTCCGGCGGGCGGGGCGTCTGCGGCGGCGTCCGGGGCTGTGTCCAGGGCTCCGTCTCCCGGGCCCGGATCCTCCCCCGGACCCGCCACGGCGATGTCCCCGGCGGACGGGCCTTCCCCTAGGCCTGACTCAGCCGGTCCAGGATCTCCGCTGCTTTGCGTAGCGTCTCCTTCTCCTCGGCGGTCAGCTCGATCAGGCGCTGCGCCAGCCACGCCTCGCGGCGCCGTGTGTCCGCGCGCACCAATGCCCGGCCTTCGTCGGTCAGGTCCACCAGCTGTCGGCGCTGGTCGTCGGGGTGCTTCGTGCGGCGCACCATTCCGCGCTCCTCCAGAGCGGCGATGATCCTGGTCATCGACGGAGGCTGGACCTTCTCCTGGTCGGCGAGCGCGCCGGGGGTCATCTGCCCGTGGCGGGCCAGGGTAAACAGGACGGCGCTCTGCCCGAGAGACAGGGAGGCGTCCGGACGCTGGGCGCGCAGCCTCCTGGCCAGCCGGCTGACGGCCACTCGGAGCACCGCTGCCAGACCCGCGTCGGTCCGGGTCTGTCGGGAGAGATGGGGCTGGTTCATTAGCATGACTCATTACTTTTGCTAACAATAACAAGTATCGCGGAGATTCCCACCGGCGCGGCGGCCACATTCCGTGGTCTCCGGGGACATCAGGGGCGACCCGTACAGACACCGGTGCCCTGTCCGCCCCCAGGGCGGACAGGGCACCACTGCTGCTATGAGCCTAGGTCACACGCCGAGCAGCGTCTCGATGGGACCGATCGCGAAATGGACCGCGAAGGCCGCCGACACCAGCCACATCAGCGGGTGGACGTCGCGCGGGCGGCCCTGCACGAGCCTGATGAACGCGTAGGCGATGAAGCCGATGCCGATCCCGTTGGCGATCGAGTAGCTGAAGGGCATCATGGCGATGGTCAGGAACGCCGGGATCCCGATCGCGTAGTCGGTGAAGTCGATCTTGGAGATCTGGGTCATCATCATGAACCCGACGATGATGAGCACCGGCGTGGCGGCCTCGAAGGGCACCAGCTCGACCAGCGGCGAGAACAGCGTGGCCACCAGGAAGAGCGCGCCGGTGACCACCGGAGCGATACCGGTTCGCGCCCCTTCGCCGACCCCCGCCGCCGACTCCGCGAACAGCGTGTTGGCGGACGCGTTGGCGGCGCCGCCCGCGATCGTGCCCAGCGCGTCGGCCACCAGGACCTCGCGCGCCGCGGGCAGGTTGCCCTCGGAGTCGGTCAGCCCCGCCTGGCCGCCGACGCCCACCATGGTGCCCATGGTGTCGAAGAAGTCGGCGAGCAGCAGGGTGAACAGCAGCAGGATGACCGCGATGACGCCGATGTTGGAGAAGCTGCCGAAGAGCGAGAAGTTCCCGACGAGCGAGAAGTCGGGGACCGCCACCAGGTCCGACACCGACGCGGGCAGCGCGGGCACGGTCAGCGACCAGCCGCCGGGGTTGGGGGCGCCGTCGGCGCCCACCGCCGGGCCGACGTGCGCGGTCGCCTCCACCGCGATGGCGACCGCGGTGGCCACGCCGATGCCGATGAGCATCGCGCCCTTCACCTTGCGCACGATCAGCGCGACCGTGATCAGCAGGCCGATCACGAACACCAGGATCGGCCAGCCCGACAGGCCGCCCTCGCCCAGCTGCACCGGCACGGTGGTCCCGGCGGCGTCGGGGACGCGCCGCACGAAGCCGGCGTTGACGAACCCGACCAGCGCGAGGAACATGCCCAGCCCGACCGCGATGGCGGTCTTGAGCCCGGGCGGGACGGCGCGGAAGACGGCGGCGCGGAACCCGGTCAGCACGAGCACCAGCAGCACGATGCCTTCGAGTACCACCAGCCCCATGGCATCGGCCCAGGTCATCTGGGGCGCCAGCGTGTAGGCGACGATGACGTTGAGGCCCATGCCCGCGGCGATCGCGAACGGGTAGCGGCTGAGGACACCCATGAGGATGGAGACCACGCCGCCCACCAGGGCGGTGGTCGCCGCGACCCGGGCGATCCCGAGCTCGTCGCCGTTCATGTCCGGCGCGGTGCCCACGATCAACGGGTTGAGGACGATGATGTAGGCCATGGCGAAGAACGTCGCCAGGCCGCCCCGGATCTCACGCGGGAAATCCGATCCGCGGGCGGAGACGTGGAAGTACCGGTCGAGCCGGCCCTTGAGGCCGGTCCGGCCCGGGGTCCGCTGTTCCTCGGCGTCGGCGGGCGGTTCAGCGGGTTGAGGCGTTGGATTCACTCGGCGAGCCTGACATGTCCGGATTAAGGTACGAGGTCAGACTAGTTGCAGGTTCGCACGGACAGATCAGGACGAACCTCCGAATTCCGGGCGAGCGAGCGGAAACCCCGGGGCGACAGGGGGTCGCCGCAGGCGAGTGTGACCGATCCATCGCTTAGCCTGAAACCGTGCGCAAACCCCGTCGGCCCGATCCCGAGGTCCTGGAGATCGACTACCGCGTCCCCACGGCCCTGGGCAGCCTGGCCTGGGCCGTGGCGCTGATCGTGCTCCTGGCCATGGGCGATGGCCTCGCCCCCTCGGAGCGGTGGTGGCTCTGGGTGTGCGCCACCGGCCTGGTCCTGGGCGTGTTCGGCTACGCGTACATCCCGCGCCTGCTGCGCAAGCGCGCCGAAGCCGAAGAGCGACACGCCGCCCGGCGCGAGACCGGGGGCGGGCCTGCCTGATAATGGGGCGCGTGTCTGAAACGTTTCGCGCGCTTCCCCGCCGGCTCGCCGATCGACTGCGGCAGACGCTGACCGACGCGGACTACACCGTCTCCGGCGTCCGGGACCGGCTCGGCGACATGGCCGCCCGGGCGCTCTCCCGCGAGCAGCTGGTCCCCGCCCTGCGCGCCACCGGGGGCGAGGAACGGCTGGGCGTCCTGCTCCGGCTGTGGTGGCTCCAGGAACCGGTCTCCGAGGACGCCGCCCGCGCCATCCTGCCGGTGAACGATCTCGTCGACGCCGGGCTGCTGGAGTCCGGCCCCGGCACGGTCCGGGCCACCGCGCACCTGGGCCCGTGGGAGCTGGAGGACGGCCGGGCCGGCTACGTGCTGTCCGACCCCACGGTGCGCCCCGGCGACGGCACGCCCCGCGCCGACCATGTGGTGGGCGCCGGCGGCGCCTCGGCCACCCTGTCCAAGCTCATCGTCGACGGCCCCGTGGAACGCGCCCTGGACCTGGGCACCGGATGCGGCGTGCAGGCCCTGCACCTGGCGTCGCGCGCGACCGAGGTCATCGCCACCGACGTCAACCCGCGGGCGCTGCGCATGGCCGAGATGAGCTGCGCGCTCTCGGGGGCCGGCAACGTGCGGACGCGGCAGGGCTCGATGTTCGCCCCGGTCGAGGGCGAGCGGTTCGACCTCATCGTGTCCAACCCGCCGTTCGTCATCACCCCCGATTCCGCCCGCTACACCTACCGGGAATCCGACCACGCCGGCGACTCCCTCTGCTCGGAGCTGGTGCGCCAGGCGCCCCGGCACCTCACCGACGGCGGCTGGTGCCAGCTGCTCGCCAACTGGCTGCACGTGGGCGGCGAGGACTGGCGCGACCGGGTCGGCGAGTGGGTCGCCGGCACCGGCTGCTCGGGCTGGGTGGTCCAGCGCGACGTGCAGGACCCGGCCGAGTACGTGGAGCTGTGGCTGCGCGACTCCTGCGAGCAGGGCACCCCCGAGTACACCCGGCGCTACGACGCCTGGCTGGACTACTTCGACCGCGAAGGGGTGCGGGCGATCGGGTTCGGCTGGATCTCGCTGCGCAACGACGTCGCGCAGGACGCCACGGTCCGGGTCGAGGAGTTCCGGCACGACATCGAGCAGCCCGTGGGCGCCTACCTGCCCGGCGTCGTCGACGGCGCGATGACCGCCCACCGGCTGACCGACGCCGCCCTGCTGTCGGCGCACGTGGCGCTGGCGCCGGGGGTGGTGGAGGAGCGGATCGGGGTGCCCGGCGCCCCCGACCCGGAGCGGATCCTGCTGCGGCAGAGCGGCGGCCTGCGCCGGGTGGCCCAGGTGGGCACCGTGGAAGCGGCGCTGGCGAGCGTGTGCGACGGCACGATGCCGGTGGGGCCGCTGCTCGACGCGATCGCCGAACTCACCGAGCAGGACCCCGCCGCCGTCCGTGAGCGCACGCCCGACGTGCTGCGTTCCCTCATCGCCGAGGGGTTCTTCCGCGTGGCGCGCTGAGACCCCGTCCCGACGCGTCAGTCCAGGTCGGCCTCTGCCAGGAGAGCGGGCAGCCCTCTGGGGTCGCGAAGGACCGCGGCGATGAGGTGGCGCTGCGACCAGCGGCCGGCCTTCCAGCACAGGGCGCGGGCCAGGCCGTCGGTGCCCGAGGCGTGCGGGGTGCCGCCGTCGCACCGCCATTCGACCGCGACGCCGTCGACGATCAGCTCCTCGTGGTGCAGGTAGGTGAGCACCCCGGTGTCGAGGAAGGCGCGGACCTCATCGGGCACCGGGCGGACCTCGCCGGTGGAGGTGACCCGCCCCTCGATCTCCTCGCTGGCCAGGGCGAGGTCGAGGACGTCGGCGACCGCCACCGCATGCTCCGCGGGGACCAGCACCGCCGGGCGGTCGCCCAGGAGCGGCAGGAGGTCCGGGGAGTCGAGGACGACGGTGTCGTCGGCGCCGGCCACGACGATCGCGCCGCCGCGTACCGCGCGCACCTGCTCGGGCGGGGCGACCCGGTCGCTGTCGACCGCGGCGAGCGCGGTCCAGATGTCGCGCAGGACCGCGCGCTCGACGTGGCGTTCGGGGTCGGCCAGGCGATCTATCAGGTCCTCGGGGCCGTCGGGGTCGGCGATGAGGTCGGCGAGGCCTCTGCGCACGCCCAGGGCCCGGGCCAGGCCGGGGTCGAGGGTGCCCGGCGCGGGGTCGTAGAGCCCGGACAGCGCGGGGTCGGAGTCGGCCGCCCGCAGCTCGATCGGGCGGCGGCCGTCGAGGAGCGCGCCCGTGCGCAGCCACCACGCGGTGTAGGAGGGGACGTCTGCCCCGCGGCCGTCGCCGCGCAGTACCCGCGCCGGCTCGACCACGGCGGCGCGCAGCGGCGGCGCCGCCAGCAGCTCCAGGGCCTGCGGCCAGCGGTCGTCGCGGACGAATTCGAGGTCGGCCACCGCGAGGAGTTCGGGCACGACCGGCGGCAGCTCGGCGCCGTCGCCCAAGCGCTCGGCGACGTCCTCGGCCCATTCCTCCAGGCCGTCGAGCGGGAGGTCCTCGTCGGCCAGGGCCGGGCCGAGCGTGAGGTCGCCGGCGCGGACCAGCGCGAAGGTGCGCAGCACCCCGACGGCCTCCAGCGCCGCGGCGCCGTGGCGCTCCACGAGGTCGTCGGCGACGA
Source organism: Nocardiopsis sediminis (assembly GCF_042650565.1). Classification (NCBI taxonomy): domain Bacteria; kingdom Bacillati; phylum Actinomycetota; class Actinomycetes; order Streptosporangiales; family Nocardiopsidaceae; genus Nocardiopsis; species Nocardiopsis sediminis. The sequence continues at coordinate 294,688 of NZ_JBHSBH010000013.1, read as the reverse complement.
CGCCGAAGGGGGCGTCATCGGTGAGGACGCCCAGCAGGGGGCTGCCGGGCAGCAGCAGCTCCCCGGCGACGGAGTAGCCGCCTTCGTCGTCGCGCAGCGCGAGCTCGGCCAGCCAGGGTTCGTCGGCGACCGTGGTGGAGGACGCCGCCACCAGGTGCAGCACCGGGGTGGCGACTTCTTCGGGGTCGTCGGCGTCGAGCGAGTTCTCGACCGCCGAACGGGTGCGGGGGTCGGTGAGGACCGCGGCCGCGTTGGCCTCGACGGCCCCCAGGCGGGTCAGGAGTTCGTCGACGGCGCCGGGGTGCACGATGCGCAGGCCCAGGGGCGCCAGCACGGCGGGGTCGAGGACGCCGGCGCCGAAGGTGCCGGGGGCGGGGGCGAGCAGCCCGCGCGGCCCGCGGACCAGGCGGCCGTCGACCAGCGGCACGGGCAGGGCGCCGAGCTCGCCGAGGTCGGCGCCGCTGCGGCCCGCGGCGCGCAGCGCGGCGTAGAGGCGGGCCCACCATTCGGGTTCGCGGTCGAGGTCGGCGAGGAGGTCGGCGAGTTCGGCCAGGCCGATGCGGCGCACGCGCAGCTGGGCGAGCGCGGGGTGGTGGGGGTTCCAGTCGCCCGGCAGCGCGGTGCCGATGAGGTCGGCCAGCACGGCGGTGACCTCGGGGCCGCCCTCGACGATGACGGCGTCGCGGGGGCGGACGGGCTCGCCCCCGGCCGTGACGAGGAACGGGGTGTCGAGCAGCGGCTTGGCGACGGCGGCGCGGAAGCGGCCGTCGAACTCGCCGCGGCCCATGAGCGTGGCGGGGACGAGGTCGAGCGCCGCCCGGCCGCCGAGGCCGCGCAGGAGGTCGGTGTAGGTGTCGGCGGCCGCGGCGATCAGGGTGTCGGCGGCGGGCCCCGGGGCGACGCGGCGGCGGTCGGGGCCGAGCGGGAACGCGCCGATGAGCAGGGCGGGGAGGTCGAGTTCGTCGTCGCTGGGGGTGGGTGCGTGCACCACGCGGCGGACCCCGGGCGGGAGGTCGCGGACTTGGCCGTCGTCGCCGACGGGCACCGCCCAGGTGACCGCCCAGTCGAGGCGGGCGCGCTCCTCGGTGGGGCGGTCGGCGAGCTGTGAGGGCTCGAAGCGGCCGGTGCGGGTGGCGGTGCGCCAGACGACGGTGCGCTCGCCGGCGGAATCGGCGACGCGGGTGCGGACGTGGCCGGGGTCGGTGCCGGGTTCGCGGGTGAGGACGCGTTCGGCGCCGTCGGCGACGATGCGGACCTCGGCGAGCCCGGGGAGCGCGAGCAGCAGGGCTTCGTCGGTGGAGTCGAGCAGGGCGCGCAAGCGGTCGCGTGCCGCGGGGTCGCGCGGCACCAGGCGGACCGCGGTGTCGTAGCCCTCGGGCGGCGCGGAGGGGTCGGGGAAGGGCAGCCGCAGCAGCGGGAGGTGGCCGTCGCGCCGGCCGATCTCCTCGGCGAGCTCGGGGCGGGCGCGGCCGGAGTCGAGCAGGCCCGTGCGCACGGCGTGGCGCGCGAGGTCGAGGCTCCACCGCACCGCCCCAGTGCGGGAGGCCACGGTGATGTCGTCGCTCAGGGCGGCCACCGCGGAAAAGCCGACGCCGAAGCGGCCGACGGTGCCGTGCCCGGCGGGTTCGTCGCGCTTGGCGGAGGCGCGGAGCGTGGCGAGGGACTCCACCCCGGCGGCGGTGAGGGGCGCCCCGGTGTTGGCCGCGGTGAACCCCGCGGGGTCGAGCGTGAGGAGCAGGCGGCCGGGCGCGCCGGCCCGTTGGGCGGCGTCGGCGGCGTTCTGCGCGAGCTCGATGACGGCGCGGTCGCGGTAGCCGCCGAGGGCGTGGTCCTCCTCGGCGTTGGCGTCCTCACGGAAACGGGCGGGTGCGTCGGCCCATCCGTCGAGGACACGCCGACGCAGTTCGGCCGTGCCGAACGGGTCGGGGTGTGTCTGGGCCATGGGGACTCCTCCCGGGGTGGGTGCTGCACCACGGTACGCGACCGGGAGACCATTCACGGTGGGGTTTTCCACAGCCGCACGCGAGTGTTCCGCGGGGGTTCTCCGGGCCCGCGCCCGTTGGCCGCGCCCCGGCGTCCTGGGCTGCGGCGACGGCGTCCGCGGACGCGTGCGGGCCCGCCCTGGGGAGCGCGCGGGGCGGCGACGGAGGGCGGCCCGAAAAGCGCTCCGGCCCCGTCCCGAATCGGGCGGGGCCGGAGCGGTGGCGCGGTACGGTGCGGGTGACTGGCGTCGGCCGTCCGTGGGGACCGGCTCCAGGCCCGTCGTGTCGTCGAAGCGGTACAGCGGCGCGCCGGATCAGCCGTCGGTCGAGACCAGCTCCAGGCCCGTCGTGTCGTCGAAGACGATGTGGTCGTAGCCCAGCTCGTCGACCACCGGGGCGACGGGCTCGGGGCGCGGTGCGGGCTGTGAGGCCTCGGAGTGGGCGCCGCACCCGTGGTCGAGGGAGACCACGCGGCCGTCATCGGGGGCGAACTCGTTGGTGCAGACCCCGAACATCTGCCGGAACTCACCGGCCAGCGGGGTCATGAACCCGCAGGTGGCGCACTGGGCGGGGGCGGCGGCGGCGATGGGGCTGCGCGGGCCGGCGTCGCCGGTGTACCAGCGCTCCGCCGCGGACTCGCGGCCGGCCTCCGAGAGCACACGGGGGCGGCCCAGGCCGAGCTCCCAGACCATCTGCCGGTCGAGGCCCTCCTCCTTGAGGTCGTCCTCGGCCACCTGGGCGAAGCCCGGCATGAGGCGCTCGTCGTCCTCGGGGCTGGGCAGGAGGTCGCCCACGCCCAGGTCGCCCGGGCGCAGCCGCTCCTTCCACGGCACCCATTCGGGCGCGAGCAGAGCCGAATCGCCGGGCAGGAGCACGGCTTCGTTCACCGTGACGACCTTGGCGCGCGAGGCGCGCACGACGGTCACGGCGTAGTGCCAGCCGGGGTAGGCGGGATCGAGGCAGGCGAAGAAATGGGTGACCAGGCGGTCGCCTTCGACGATCGCCGCGAGGTGGTCGCCGACCCATTCGGGGAAGGCGATCTCGGCCGCCGCATCACGGGCGAGACCTACCGCTTCGATACATGCCTTGTCTGGTGCGGGAGAACGACGGCTACGGCTCACGGTTCCATTTTCGCTGATAACCGGCACCAACTTGACCACCACACCGATCGATAGCCGACCGTTACGTCGCGTCGGGTGCCGTCCGGCGGCGCGCCCGAAACCCGCGGGCGGCCGCCGGGCGGGCCGGTCGGCGTGGCCCCCGGCGCCGGCGGGCCGGGGGCTCAGGTCTCCAAGTCGTCGGCGACGACGCGGAGCACCTGGGCGATCTTCGCGGCCTCCCGGCGTTCGGGATGCTTACCCCTACGATAGGTCGTGGAGACACCGTCGAGGAGTTTGATCAGGTCCTCGACGATGAGGACCATTTCGTCCGGCTTCTTGCGCGACGCCTTCGCCACCGAGCGTGGCGCGTCGAGCGATTTCACCTGGAGCGCCTGGGCGCCCTTGCGGCCTTCGACGACCCCGAACTCCACCCGCTGTCCGGGACGCAGGGGGTCGGCCCCCTGGGGCAGGGCGGAGGAGTGCACGAAGACCTCGCCGCCGTCGTCGCGAGTGAGAAAACCGAATCCCTTGTCGCTGTCGTACCACTTGACCTTGCCGGTGGGCACGTTGACCTCACGCTCTCGCCGTCGAAACATGCATGAGGAAGCCGGGCGGATCCGCCGCGCCGTGCGCGCGGCTCCACCGGCCTCCTCGTCCCCATCTTTTCACGGGGGCGTTTCCAGGCTAATGCGCGGCGATCTCTCGAAGCGAGGGATATATGGGGGCGTGCTCGCCGCTCGTGCACCGGACAGGCGAGAGGCCCGGATGCGGATCTCCGGGCCTCTCCATTGACGGCCGCCCCCGTCGCCCCCGGTTGCGGAGTGATGGGACGGGATCCGGCGGGACGGGTTCGCCGTCAACCCTCACGACGCCGCGTGCCGTAGCCGGAACACGGCTCTTCCGTGCGCCCCACTCGCCGAGAACCCATGCGGAACGCCCACCCATCATCACCCGAGCGGGGTATCGACACGCCGATGAATCAGCAGGTCAACGATGATATTCCGGAGCATTTGCCAGCCGATGACGCAGTTGTGCGGCCTGCGGGCGGCCGCCCGGACACACCAGGGGCGGGCGGCTCACCGACCGGACGGGGTACCCGTGGTACGGGGCGGCTGCACGGCCGGGTACACGGCGCAGCGTCACTGGGGCGGGGACTCACCGCCTGACGCCGTGCCCGCGGCACGCGGCAGCCGCACGGTCAGGTACACGGCGCCCAGCACCGCGGCCACGCGCAGCCCCAGGACGCCGGTCTCCGCCAGGGACCGCTGGATGAACTGGTCTGCGTAGATGTAGGCGACGTCGGGCTGCCAGAGCAGCATGCCGGTCAGGGTGGCGGCGATCGGGACGCCCACCGCGATCCACTTGTCGCGCCGCGTCCACACCGGGCTCAGGCCGACCATCGCCGCGCCCACGACCCAGGCGAACGCGAATGGGCCGATGATGCCGCTGAACAGGTACACGGCGATGGAGGCCGCCTCGGCGGGGCGGCGCACCCAGGACCGCAGGACGGTCACCAGGACGCTGGGCGGCGCCAGCACGGCCGGGGCGCCGCCGCCGGCGGCGCCCTGGTCCTTCCACGGGGCCGGACGGTAGCTGCGGGTGGGGTGCAGCCGGCGGTCGACGGCCCGCTCCGGTTCCTCTTCGGCGTCGCCCTCGGCGCGGGCCTGGTCGCGCTCGAACCGCCGGCCGGGCGCGCCGAAGCCCGCCAGCACGCGCTCGACGTCCTCGGGCCGCTCGGCGCCCGCCGCCTCGCAGGCGCTCATGATGCGGGAGCGCAGGTCCGCGAGGTAGCCGGCGCGCCGCCGGGACGGCAGCCGCCCATAGGCCAGGTCGGCGACCTTCGACAGGTAGTCCAGCACCATGCGTTCGGCCTGTTCGGTCATTGCAACGCGGCTCCTCCCGGGTCGGCGCCGGGGCCCGGCCGGCTCCGGTGGATCCGCGAACGGGGCCGGGCCGGCGATGGGCCGGCGATGGATCGCGGATCAGGGGATCAGGACTGGATAGTGCCACACTCGGCCGCATACGCCCCAGAAATCCCGTCGGGCGACAGATGGAACGTGCGGCGGCGGAAACCGGCGCGCGGCTGTGCATACGGCCGCGCGACACGTTGCGTAGTCATACGATCACTTCGTGCGGTGCATCGGTGCGGCGTCCCCCCGCGGCCGCCGTTCCACCCGCGACCACCCGCCCGACCGGAGAACAGAGGAGAAGTATGCGCACCCGTCTCACGGCGCTGCTGGGCGCCGCCCTGGCCGTCGCCGCCACCACCGCGCCCGCCCCCGCGCACGCGGGGTCGGGATCGCTGGAGATGTACTCGGTCCCCGGCGTCGACTACGAGATCCTGGAGGTGGGCGACGGCTGCCACGACTTCGGCCCCCGGATGATCGCGTTCGCCGATGCCGACCCCATCGCCACCTACGTCTTCTACTCGGGCAAGGGGTGCACGGGCAGCCAGGTCGGCTCCGGCCGCGACGACACCCAGTGGATCCCCGCGCTCCAGGGGGTGCGGTCGGTCGATATCCGCTTCGACGGCTGAGGGGCCGCGGCACAACGGGCTGCGGAGCAGGTGGCGATGTGCAACGCCGCACACGGGTCTGCCGCAGAGGCGGCGCATCGCATAGCGTGATGGTCGATGATCGTCGACAGCGAAGCGCAGGGGGCCTCCGGCGGCAGGCCCTCCACCTTCACCTCATGGTTGCGGAACCTGTCCGATTCGGACCTGGCTTCGCTGTTCGCCGTGCGTCCCGACCTCGCCGCCCCCGTCCCCGCCGATATCGCCGGCCTGGCGGCGCGCGCGACCTCGCGGCCCGCTGTGCTGCGCGTGCTGGACCGGCTCGACCGGTTCACCCTGGAGGTCCTGGAGGGGCTCGTCGCCCTGGGCGACGACCGCGTGGCCACCCCGCCGGGCGTCACCCGCGAACGGCTCGGCACCGCCCTCGGCGCCCCCGCGGACCGCCTCGACGACGCGCTGGACCGCCTCCTGGCCGCGGCCCTCGTCTGGCCCGACTCCGGGCGGCTGCGCCCGGTCACCGTGCTGCGCGATATCCTCACCCGCCCCGCGGGCCTGGGGCAGCCGCTGCGGGTGCTGCTCGCCGCCCGCCCCGCTGCGCGGCTCGACCGGCTCGCCGCCGACCTCGGCCTGCCCACCGGCTACAACGGCGGCGACCCCGCCGAGCGGATCAGCGCCGAACTCGCCCGGCCCGGCCGCCTGACCGCCCTGCTGGACGAGTCCGGCGCCGATGCGCGCCCCGTCCTGGACCGGCTCGTGTGGGGGCCGCCGCACGGCACCGTCTCCGGGGCCGCGCGCGACGTCTCCACCGCCACCGCCGCCTCCCCCATCGACCGGCTGCTCGCCCGCGGGCTGCTCGTCGCCGCCGACGACACCACGGTCGTCCTGCCCCTGGAGGTCGGCCTGCACCTGCGCGGGGGGCGGCTGTTCCGGGAGGACGCGTCCGCTCCCCCCGAGCCGGCCGGCCCGCAGCGCCCGGCCGCCGTCATCGCCCGGGCCGCGGCCGGCCAGGCGTTCACGCTCATCCGGTCGGTCGAAGAGCTGCTGGAGCACTGGTCGGCCGAGCCGCCCGCCGTCCTGCGCAGCGGGGGCCTGGGCGCGCGCGACCTGCGCCGCGCGGCGCGGGAGCTGGACGCCGACGAACCCACGGCGGCCCTGTTCATCGAGACCGCCCACGCCGCCGGGCTGCTCGGGGCCGATGACGACGTCGACGGCGACTGGCTGCCCACCCACGATTTCGACGTGTGGCGCGCGTCGGAGCCCGAGCGCCGGTGGCTGCGCCTGGCCGAGGCGTGGCTGCGGTCGACCCGTGTGGCGGCACTCGGCGGTTCCAAGGACGCCCGCGGGCGGTCGCGCAACATCCTCGGCGAAGGGCTGGAGCGGCGCTCCGCGCCCGAGGTCCGCCTCGATGTCCTGCACGCGCTGGCGGCGGCGCCCGAGGGCACCGCACCCGAGCCCGGCTCCGTGGCCGAGCGCCTGGCCTGGCAGCGCCCGCGCCGCCAGGGCCCGGCCTACACCGAGCTGGCGGAGATCGCCCTCCGCGAGGCCGGGCTCCTCGGCTTCACCGGCGGCGGCACGGCCTTGGCACCACACGCCCGCGCGCTCCTGGAGGAGCTGCACACCGGGGAGGCGCCGCTCGCCGAGCACCCCGCGCCGCGGTCGGCAGCGCTGCTCGGCCCGGACCTGCCGCGCCCGCTCGACCACATCCTCGTCCAGGGCGACCTCACCGCGGTCGCCCCGGGTCCGCTCGTGCCGGAGCTCGCCCGCGAGCTGGCGCTCGCCGCCGACGTGGAGTCCACCGGCGGGGCGACCGTGTACCGGTTCGGCGCCGAGTCCGTCCGCCGCGCGCTGGACGCCGGGCGTGGGGCGGCCGACCTCACCGACTTCCTGGAGCGCCACTCGCGCACCCCGCTTCCCCAGCCGCTGCGCTACCTGATCGCCGACATCGGCCGGCGGCACGGGCGGCTGCGCGCGGGCACGGCGTCGAGCTACTTACGCTGCGACGAGCCGGCCGTCCTCGACGAGCTGGCGGGCGACCGGCGCGCGGCCGACCTCGCCCTGTTCCGGCTCGCGCCGACGGTGATCGCCAGCCGCAGCAGCCGCCCCGTTCTCCTGGAGCGGCTGGACGAGCTGGGCTACCACGCGGTCGCCGAGGCGGCCGACGGGTCGGTGCAGCTGGAGCGGCCCACCGTGCGCCGCGCCGATGCCCGGCCCGTGTCCCGTGCCTTCGAGGAGCCCGCTGCGCCCGGGCCCGAGTTGCGCGCGGCGGCGGTGCGCGCCGTCCGCGCGGGTGACGAGGCGGCGACCGCGGCGCGCAGCCCCATTCCGGCGCCCGATGCCGCCCCGCCCCGCTCGCCCACGGCGGCGACCATGAGCGCCCTCTCCGACGCGGCGGCCCAGGGGCGGCGGGTCTGGATCGGCTACCTGGACGCCGACGGCCGGGCGAGCAGCCGGATCGTGGAGCCCGCCCGGGTCGACGGCGGCTACCTCACGGCCTACGACGCCACCCGCGCGGCGGTGCACCGATTCGCGGTCCACCGCATCACCGGCGTCGCCGACATCGGCACCGCCGCCCCGGGCTGATCGCGCACCCCGTCGTGCGCCGGGACGCTCCGGCCCGGCTCACCAGCCGATCAGGAACAGGATCCCGGCGGCCACGAGCCCGAGTTCGACCAGGGCGACGAAGACGCGGTCGCTGATGCGGGCCACGATCCGCTTGCCGGCCCAGGCCCCGGCGAGCACGGCCGGGGTCAGGGCCAGGCCGAACACCAGGATCGAGGGGGTCAGCAGGTCGCCCGCTCCGTAGGCGATGGTCTTCGTCACGTGCATGGTCAGCGCACTGGCGGCCTCGGTGCCGATGTAGGCCGCCCGCGTCAGCCCCGCGGCGAGGAAGAACGGGGCGGTCAGCGGCCCGACGGCGCCCAGGAGCGCCGAGCCCAGGCCCGACGCGGCGCCGACCGCGGCGAACGCCCGGTCGCGAAGGCGGCCCGGTGTGCGGCCGAAGCGGCGCCACACCACCATCGCGATCAGGAAGAGCCCGAGCAGCCGGGTGAGCGGCGCGAGGGGCGCGTGGGCCAGCAGCAGCGCGCCCGCGACGGCGCATGGGACGGCGCCGAGCGCGAACCAGCCGATCAGCCGCCGGTCGAGCTCGCGCCGGTTCAGCACGACCCGGGAGGCGTTGGAGGACAGCTGGGTCAGCGTCAGCAGGGGCACCGCCGTTTGCAGCCCGAACAACGCGGTGAACACCGGGAGCAGGAGGACCCCGCCGCCGAACCCGGCCACGGCCGACACCACCGCCATCACGAACGCCGCCACCGAGGCGACCGGCAGGAGGGGGAGCATGTCGGTCCACACCCTGCCGAGGATGGCACCCCGGGGCCGCGCGCGTGCGGTGCGGGGGTCGCCGGGCGCACGGACGGCCGGCAGGGCCGGCGGATGCGGCGGACCATTGCGGAGACCGCACTCCCGACGGGGATGGGATTCTGGTGGGATAGGCCAGACGTGTCGGCCCACGGAGAGAGATGGCGAGCGCCCATGAGCAACGATCCGCAGCCGCCCGGAGCGTCCTCACCCCGCGATGAGCCCCCTGGTCACGAGTCCCCTGGTTACGCGCCGGGTCCGGGCCCCGATGCCGGCGGCGGTCCCCCCGGGCCTCCGCCGCGGCCCCGGCGCCTCGACCCCGCCCCGTGGGAGTCCGCGGCCGGAGGAGCAGCGGGGCCGGGTCACGGTACCGGCCCGGGTCCCGATGCCGGCGGCGTGCCGCCGCACCCGGCGCGCCCCCAAGGGCCCTTCCCCGAGCCGGGTCCGAGCGGCGCGCCGGGGTGGGCACACGGCACAGGGCCCGGTGCGGGCCACGAGCCGCAGGCACCGGGGCCGCCCCCTCCGGCCAACGCACCCGGACGCCCTCCTGAGCAGGGCGGATCGGCCGCCACCGGCGGCTTTCCCCTCCGTTCGCCGGATGCCGCTCCGCCGCGGTGGGCCGATGAGCCGCAGCGGCAGCGGTCCGCGCCGGTGCCGTATGCCGGATCGGATCGGGATGCGGATGGGCCGGGCGAGGACGGGCGCGGGCGCGCGGAGCGGACGCGGAGCCGGGACGCGCGCGACGATGTGGCGGACGACGGCCCGCGGGAACGCTCCAACGGCGGTGCCAGCAGCTCCACCATGGCGCTGATCCTGCACGCGCTCACGTTCCTGTGCTGCGCCAACTGGCTGTTCGGGGTGATCGGCATGGTCTTCGCCGTGCGCGCCGCGCACAAGCGCGACAGGGGGCGCTACGAAGAGGCCGAGGTCCTGACCCGCTACTCCTGGTACGCCCTGGGCGCCGCTGCCGTGATGTTCATGGTGATGGCGGTGTCGTTCCTGGTGATCCTCACCCAGGCCGGCTCCTGGGTCGAGGGGTTCGCCCCGATCAATTACTGAATCGGCCGCTCCGCTCCGGAGCGTCCCGGAACCGCCCATGGAGGCCGCGAGATCGGGTATGTGTGGAGGACGACGCGGAAGGCGGTCTGTCGATGAGCGACCACATGCACGGTGCGGCGCAGCGGTACTGGGACGGCGAGCCGGCCTCCCCGGGGGCCACCGGCGTGTTCGGGCGCGCTCCGATCGGCGGCCCGCCGCGCGTTCCGGCGGCGGCGCCTCCGGCGCCGTTCGGGCCCGGTCCCGCCGCGCGCCCGCCGTCCGGCCCGCCGGCGCGTGTCGGCAGCGCCGTGGCAGGGCTGATCTGCGCGCTGCTCACCCTGTTCTTCCCGCTGATGTTCCTGGTGATCGGCCTGCCGCTGCTCGCGCTGCTGGTGAACATCCCCGGGATCGCGTTCGGTGTCGTGGCGCTCACCCGCACCGCCGACCCCCCTGAGGTCGAGCGCTTCATCCGCTACACGTGGGCCGGGACGATGATCTACCTCGCCGTGATCGCGGTGATCGTCGTCGGCGTCATGGCCCTCTTCCTGGCGGTCTGAGCGCCCGCGGCCGACGGCCTCGGGCGCTCGTCCCGGGCTCGGCGGCGGCTCCGGCGGGCCTCGTGGGCGGCTCCGCGGTTTCCCCGATCCGCCGCGAGACGGGCCCGTTACTACGGTCCGCCGAATTCACCGGAAAAGAGCGGTCCGAAGTTCGCCTTTACCTTTCGTTTGCCCGCACAAGGTTTGCCTGATCCCCACATATGGATCTATTCTCAAGGGCATAGCATCCACCGCGTAGGGATGCATTAAAACCGGCGGCGAGCGAATCGAGGATGCTCATGCGGCGGTTCCTCACCCCCCATGGAGGAAGCCCCTCCCGCCAGCCGCGGCCGTTGCGCAGATCCCGCCCCGGCATCCGCTTCCTCCCTCGCGGTCTCTAGTTCAGCGGTCCCGACGCGCACGGGCGCCTCAATCACCGCACTCCACTGCCGAGCGGCCTGCCCGGCCCCTTCACGAGGGCCCGGTCACCGAACGCATCCGCGCCCTCGGCGATGTTCGAGATGACATTTCCCCCGACACAAAAGGACGAATTGTGGAACGTCATCAACGGGACCATCGGCCTGTCCGTGTTCTGGCGCGCGGTCGTGAATTCTCCATCGACAGAGCCGCCCTGACCCGGGGAAACGGCCTGCATCTCCCCGACGATCTCCCCATTTCGACCTGGCAGCGGATCGGCGACCACCTCTTCCGCATCTCCGACGCCATGGGCTGGTGGATGGGCGACTGGCTCGTCTTCGGAGAGCGCACGTACGGGTCCCGTTACCGCGAAGCCCTGGCCAAGACGTCCCTCGACTACAAGACGCTGCGCAACTATGCGTGGGTCGCCCGCGGGTTCCCCGCGGCGCGGCGCCGCGCGGAGCTCAGCTTCGCCCACCACGCCGAAGTGGTGTCGCTGCCGCCCGGCGAACAGGATTTCTGGCTCGACCTCGCCGGAAAGGGGCACTGGTCACGCAATGAACTGCGCCGGCGGATGCGGCTCAGCCGGTCGGCGGCGCTGTCCGGCGGGCCGGCCGCCGGGGCCGCGAGCGCGGGCGCGGGCGCGGGAGGCGGTGCGGGGGGCGGCACCGGCGACACCGCCGGAGCCGGTGCGGCCGCCACCCCGTCCGGCCTCGCCCGGACCGTCCGGGTCCGGGTGCCCGCCGAACGCGAGCGCCGCTGGCAGCAGGCGGCCAAGACCATGCGGCGCGACTTCAACGAATGGGTCGTGGCCACCCTCGACGGCGCGTCGGAGGCCGCCCTGACCCGCGACACCTGACCGGAACCGCCGACGGTGGCCCGGCGCCCGCCTCCCCGGGTCACCGTCCCTCCGGCTTTCCGGCGAGGCCGGCCAGGCGCTCACCCCAGAGGCGAGGGGATGAGCGACGCCGCCTTCGCCTTGTTCACGGCGTCGATCCGCGAGGCCGCCCCCAGCTTGACGAACACATTCCCGAGGTGCCGCTTCACCGTGCCCTCGGAGATCGCGAGCTTCTGGCCGATCTGGGCGTTGCTCAGGCCCTGCGCGACCAGGATGAGGATGTCGCGCTCGCGGCGGGAGATCACCTCGGCGGCGGCCCGTCCGCTGTACACCGCTTTGATGTGCGTCTCCGACGACACCATCATGACCATGCGCTCTCTGCGGCTCGCGATGCTCTTGATCGCGTAGACGAGGTCGTCGGTGCCCACGCTCTTCTCCAGGTAGCCGCTGATCCCGTGGGCGACCACGCCCTTGAGCAGCAGGGCGTCGTCGAGCGTGGTCAGGATGAGCACCCGGGCGTCGGCCCAGGCCCGGACGACCCCGCGGAGGCGGGCCAGGATCTCGGCGGAGTCGGCGGCGTCGAGCACGACCACGTCGGGACGCCGTTCGCGGACGACTTCGTCGGCCTCGGCGGGGTCGCTGGTCTCGCCCACGACCCGCAGCCCGTCCTCGGAGCGGAGCACCGTGGCCAGTGACTCACGGAACATCGTGTGGCTGTCGTACAGGAGAACCTTGATCGGCACGTTCACGTTCGGCATTCCGGCTCCTCATCGCTCATCCTTCCGTGGTCGCCCGGGCCCGCGTCCCGCGGGCGGCGGGGGCGCGGGCGGCACGGCCGCCCGCGTGCGGACCGATGAGGGCGAGGCCCATGACGGAGGACATGCTCGCGGTGCCGAATACCACTGGGGGTTTTCGCGGGTCCTCCTACCTCAGGCGGTGCTTTCTCCGCTCTTACCCAATCCGCCGTGCCGCGCTAACGCGTACGGCTCCGGGATTCACTCGTTCGTCCATTACCGGGGACAATCGGCGTTCCCGGATGGGGTCGGCGCTGATAATCTCATTTGCCGCTTTCGGCGCGACAGCGCCCACGGCCGGCCGGGACCATCGGACCGGCGACCCCCGCCGAAACAGCGCTCCACCAGGGGTAATTGAGAATGATCTCCACCGGGTGGGCGTCGGGACGGCTACCGGGTCAGAGGGTGAAGCGGTGATTCACATGGTGATCCATATCACAATTCATCCGGGCCGCCCCTTCCGCCCGCCATGGGCCGAACAATCGGACCAACCCCGTGACCTCGGACGGAACACCACGAGCGGCCGTGATTCCCGACATATCATGCCGTCGCCGCAATGACGCTCGCGCACGCCCTCGAACGCGCTCCGGACACCGCACTCCCGGGCCCCGTACGCGATTACCCGAATTCACGCCGCCCCGCAATCACGGCGCCGTCATAATTCGCGGGGTCGTAGTCGGATCTACACCTTAGGCATATCCTCTTGAATGGGCCGACCGGCATCGTTACGTTGACTCCTACGCCGGATCACACCGGCGGAATGCCGATCGGAGGGCATTATGAAGTTCACTGTACTCGGCTCATTCGAAATTTCGCACAACGGCCAACCCTGTACCCCCAGCGCGCCGAAGGTCCGGCAGGTCCTCGCCCTGCTGGCCCTGCGAGCGCGTCAGGTGGTCAGCCTTGACGCCCTGATCGAAGAGCTGTGGAACGAGTCACCGCCGCGCAGCGCGGTGACCACCGCCCAGACCTACGTCTACCAGCTCCGCAAGGGCTTCGACGCGCTCGCCGGCGGCGGCCCCGACGACCCGCTGCTGTTCACCCGCCCCCCGGGCTACACGCTCGAACTGGGCGGGAGCACGCTCGACGCCTCGGAGTTCGACCGGCTGCTCGACACCGGCCAGTCCCTCCTCGAAGAGGGCGACTCCCACCGCGCCGCCGACATCCTGCGCGACGCCCTCGCCCTGTGGTCGGGCCCGGTGCTCGCCAACGTGTCCTGCGGGCCGCTGCTGCGCGGGTACGCGGCCCACCTCGAAGAACGCCGGATCACCGCCCTGGAGCTGCGGATCTCGGCCGATATCCGGATCGGCCGCCACCGCGAGCTGATCCCCGAGCTGAAGTCGCTGGTGTCGGTGCACCCGCTGAACGAATGGCTGCACGCCCAGCTCATCATCGCGCTCAACACCACCGGCCGCCGGGGCGAGGCGCTGCGCGCCTACCAGGAGCTCCGCGCACTGCTCAACCGCGAGCTGGGCCTCGACCCCTCGGCGGAGCTCCAGCGCATCCACCAGGCCGTGCTGACCTCCGACCGCGCGCCCGAACGCGCCTCGGAACTGGCGGTCTCACGCGCCTGATCCGCGGCCTCCGGCCCGGAACGCGGCCTGCACCCGCCGGCGGATGACGATCCGTCACCGATCCCCCGGCCCTCCATTGGTACGGTGCCCGCCGCTCCGACGCCATCGGCCCGCCACGACCCGCACCACCCCGCACCTCGCTCGCCGCATGTCCACCCCGACAGGGTGACCGGCGCGATCACGCCGATCGGCCGGCAGCTCAGGCACGGGCTCTGTCCCGCCGGCGGGACAGAGCCCCTTCTTCTTCTCAGCGCCGCACCGGTCTCCCGAAGGTCTCCCGGAGCGCGGCCCCACCGCCCGCCACGCCGGCGGTCGAACACCCCTTGAAACGGTTTCGAGACCGCGGGACCACCCTGGCCGCGTGCGGCGCTCGGGTCACGGTGCCTTCCCGCCCGGACCGGCGCCCCTCCACGAGAAGGGACAGGCGAATGCCGGAGTTCACCATCGCCGACCTCGTCCGGCTGCTGCGCGAATGCGCGGGCGAGGACGAATCCGTCGACCTCAACGGCGACATCCAGAGCGTCACGTTCGACGACCTCGGCTACGACTCGCTCGCGTTGTTCAACACGGTGGGGCGGATCGAACGCGACTACGCGATCAGCCTGCCCGAGGACGTCGTCAGCGAGCTCCTCACCCCGCAGGAGCTCATCGCCGAGGTCAACCAGCACCTGGAGCAGCCGGCCTAGCGCCGGCCCGCCGCGCGCCCCGCGGCCCGTGCAGGAGGTCGACCCATGAGGGTCCTGGTCACCGGTGGGGCCGGGTTCATCGGCTCGCACTATGCCCGCACGATGCTGGCCGGCGGGTACCCGGGGTATGCGGACGCCCGGGTCACCGTGCTCGACCGGCTCACCTACGCCGGCGATACCCGATGCCTGCCGATGAACCACCCCCGGCTGCGCTTCGTCCACGGCGACGTCTGCGACTCCGCGCTGCTGCGCCGGATCGTGCCCGGCCACGACGCCGTGGTCCACTGCGCCGCGGAGTCGCAGGCCGACCGCCCGCTGAACGGCGCCGCCGAGTTCATCCGCACCAACATCCTCGGCACGCACACCCTGCTGGAGGCGTGCCGGGTGCACGGGGTGGGCCCGGTGGTCGTGGTCTCCGCCGATGAGGTCTACGGCCCCATAGGGCCCGGCCCGCGCGGCGAGGACCACCCGCTGCTGCCGGACTCCCCCTACGCGGCGTCCAAGGCCGCGGGCGACCTGGTGGCGCGCGCCTACGCCCATACCCACGGGGTCGACGTCCGCGTCACCCGCGGCTGCGACACCTACGGCCCCTTCCAGCACGTCGAGCGGCCCGTCCCGGCCGCCGTCACCGGCCTGCTCGGCGGCGCTCGGCCCCCCGACTGCGACGACGGCCGCGATCCCCGCGAGTGGATGCACGTCGACGACCACTGCCGGGCGATCCACCTCGTCCTCACCCGGGGCCGCGCCGGCGGGGTCTACAACGTCGGCAGCGGCACAGTGCTCACCCGGGCACGGCTCACCCGGATCCTGGCGGGCCTCTGCGACGGCTCCCTCGACACCGCCGTCCGGCCGCCCGCGGACGCTCGCGGGGAGTCCCCGGGACGCGCACTCGACGACCGCAGGATCCGCGCGGAGCTCGGCTTCCGCAACCTCGTCCTCTTCGACCAGGGGATCGCAGGAGCCGTCCACTGGTACCGGACCCACCCGGGCTGGTGGGAGCCGCTGCTGCGGGAATCGGTTCTGTAGCCGTGCCCAGGAAACACTGCGGACCGCAGGAAACTGCGGCCCGCGGTCACCCGCGGGCCGCCCCGGGCGCCGGTCAGTCAGTCCTCGTCGATCAGTGCGACCGCGCGGCACCAGCCCGCGCCCGCCCCGGCGATCTTGACCGGCGGGCAGGCCACGGTGAAGCCCGTGGCCGCCGGCAGCGCGGCCAGGTTGGCCAGCCGCTCGATCTGACAGTACTCGCGCTCACGCCCCACGAAGTGCGCGGGCCAGAGCACGCCGCGGTCGCCGGTGCGCCGGTACTCCTCGATCATGTGGCCGAACGGCGCATCGAGGCTGAAGGCGTCGGTGCCGATGACCCGCACCCCCAGGTTCAGCAGCAGCCGGGTGGCCGCGCCGTCGAGGCCGGTGAAGGTGGTGAAGTACTCCGGGGTGCCGGCCCGCTCATCGGCTCCGGTGCGCAGCAGCACGATCTCCATCGGCTGCGGCGGCCGGCCGGCCCGCTCGAACGCGCGCCGGAGCACCTTGGGCCCGACCGCGCCGACCGGCTCCTTCGACAGGTCGAGGACCATGCCCGGGCGGATGAACCAGTCCAAGGGCATCTGGTCGATGTGCCGCGGGGTCCCGTAGCGGGCACGCGACCCGTAGTGGGACGGCGCGTCCACGTGCGTGCCGGTGTGCGTGGTCAGCGTGAGCGTGTCGAGGGACAGCAGCTCGCCGCCGGGCAGGACCGAGGTGTCGAACTCGACCCCGAACCGCTCGCGCATCCCCTCGGCCATGTGCGCGGCCCCCTCGGCGGGGGTCAGCACCTTGTGGGTGATCGGGTCGGGCTCCCAGCCGCCGGCGTCCACCGGCGTCGACAGGTCGATGATGCGCATCCGTTCCACCTTCCTCACGGGAACCGGCCGCCACATGGCGCGGCGGCCGGTCGGCGGGCACGCGTGCCGCGTCCGGCCCCGCCCTGATCACGGACGGGGCCGGACATCGGTGCAGCACGGCCGGTGTACCGGCTCAGCCACGGCCCGCCTCGGCGTACTCCTTGGCCAGGCCGAGGGTGGCCGTGCTGTTGCGCCCGAGGGCGCCGCGCACGAAGTCCAGCGCGGTGTCGACCGTGGCGTCGGCCCCGAGGATGCGCGTGACCGCGGACTCCTCGATGACGACGGAATGGCGCGAGACCGCGCGGACGCCCTCGGGGACCGCGCGCAGCGTCCATTCGCCGGTGTGCGCCGACATCAGCGCGGGCGTGACGACCTGCTTGTAGGCGATCCGGGTGGGCGCGAAGCACACCCGGACCGATTCGGTGGTGTGCGACGAGCCGTCGGCCGTGGTGGTGCGCATGGTCATGACCTGGACGTTCTCGACGTCCTCGCGCAGGTCCATGGCCGACACGTGCGGGAGCCGGTCGGTCCACTTCCCGGCCTCGTAGAGGAACTCGTAGACCGTGTCGAGGGGGGCCTCGATCACGACGGAGTCCTCGAAGGTGCGGCAGGTGCGCGAGCGCCGCTCCCACCGCTCCGCCAGGGCCTTGATGCCCCGGAGTTCGGCGTCGCTGTTGCGGTCGGTCGCGCGGGTCAGCCAGTCGAGGCCGGCGTCGTCCTCGGCCGTGAAGTCGTGGGCGAGGGTGAGCACCGTGCCGCCGCCGACGGCTTCGTCGGCGGTCCACCTCCCGCCCATCGAGGTGACGGGCGGGGACGACTTCTCCTGCCGGAAGGCGATCGTGCGGCGGGCCGGGTCGAGCTGCCGCCGCGAGGTCCACGACTTGACCTCGCCGTTGGCGGTGGCCCAGATGTGCAGCCGCTCGGTCGCGCCGTCGATGGCGGAGCGCTCGACGTGGACGGTGGGGGTGAAGTACAGAGGCCACTGGGTGGCGTCGGCGATGATGGAGTAGACGACATCGGGCGGCGCGTCGATGTCGACGTGGTGCACGGTTGTTCGGGAACCGGTGGGCACTCCTGTGGTCCTTCCTCGCCGGCGGGCCGGCGGGTGGGGGGGTCAGTAGATCCCGAGGCCGCCGCAGACGTTCATCGCCTGCGCGGTGATCGACGCCGCGGTGTCCGTGGCGAGGTAGTCGACCAGGCCGGCGACCTCGTCGGGCGTGGAGTAGCGTCCGAGCGGGATCTTCTGCCGGAAGCCGTCGTGCACGTTCTCCTCGGTGGTGTCCCACACGGCCGCGTAGGAGCGCCGGATGCGCACGGCCATGGGGGTCTCGACGTAGCCGGGGCAGACCGCGTTGACCGTCACCCCGGTTTCGGCCAGCTCTTTGGCGAGCGCCTTGGTGAAGCCGATGACGCCGCCCTTCGATGCGGAGTACGGGGTGCCCAGCGCGACGCCCTGCTTGCCGCCGGTCGAGGCGATGTTGATGATCCGGCCCTGTGCGCCGGCTTCGCCGAGCCTGCCGGTGGTCAGGGCCTCGCGGGTGACCCGGAAGGTGCCGTGCAGGTTGGTGTCGATCACGTCGTCCCACAGTTCGTCGGTGATGCCGGCGATGGGACCGCCGCCGCTGCGGCCGGCGTTGTTGACCAGCACGGTGATCGGGCCATAGCGCTCCACGGCACCGCGGACCAGGCGCTCCACCGAGGCGCGTGAGCGCACATCGGCGTCGAGGCCGTCGATGTCGTGGCCCTCGCCCTGAAGGGACTTGACGGTCGTGGCCACGGTGTCGGCGGTCCGCGCGCAGATGAATACCCGGACCCCGCGCGTGGCCAGCCGCCTGGCCACGGCGAGGCCGATCCCGCTCGTGGCGCCGGTGACCAGGGCGACATCGGGGATTCTTGCTCCGTGCATCGTCTTCTCCTCCGGCTTCCCGGCCTGCGCTCTCCATAGGGGGACCGGCGCTGCGCAGGCCACCCGATCCGCTGGCAGCGTGCCGATCCGCGGTCGAGGACGGAACGACCACCGATGGAGCACGGCCGGAGCGCGGCGGGAGGGGCGCGGGTCGACCGCCGCTCGAAACCGGCGTGCCAGGCTCGCGACCGCCGTGCCGGCCGTGCCGCGCCGGCCGCGCCGCCGAGTCCGACGCCAGAAGGGGACGGCCCGCCATGACTTCCGTGGACGAGCAGGTCAGCGCGTTCGCTGACAACGACGTGTACCTGGAACTCCAGCACTTCTACGCCCGCCAGATGCACTGGCTCGACAACGGCAAGGTCGCCGAATGGGCGGCGACGTTCACCGAGGACGGGGTCTTCGACGCCGCGGGCCCGCCCGTCGCCGAGAACCGGGCGGCGATCGAATCCGCCGCGTGGGAGGTCACGCGGAAGTACGCCGACGAGGGCATCCAGCGCCGGCACTGGCTCGGCATGCTCCACGCCGAGTCCCGGCCCGACGGCGGCATCCTGGTGCGCTCCTACGCGCTGATCGTCTTCACCCCCAATGGGGGGCCGGCCGCGATCAAGTCCAGCTGCGCCGTCGAGGACCTGCTCGTGCGCGAGGACGGTGAGCTGAAGGTCCGGCACCGCCGGATCAGCCGCGACGACCAGCCGTGACCTGCTCGATCCCCGCTTGACCGCCGCCCGATCCCGGCGGCGCAGATTTCGGGGCGGCGTCCGCCGCGCCACGCGCCGAGGGTGCCGGGCGGCGCGGCGGGCGGCGCACCCCGCCCGGACACCCACCGAAGGAGACGCGCCTGTGCTCACCCTCATCATCACGTTCACGGTCACCGGCGATCCGGAGAAGTTCCGCACGGCGCAGAGCGCGGTGATCGCCCACGCGTCACGGCTCCCGGGGTTCGGCGGCTCGCGTCTCCACCGCTCGCTCACCGACCCCAACGTCTATGTCGAGGTCGTGGAGTGGGCTGACGCCGACACCCACCGGGCAGCGGTGGCCGACCCTGATTTCCGGCTGCTCCTCGGCGAAATGGGCGAGCACGCGACCGCCGCATCGGACCGCTTCGAAGCCCTCGCCCCGCACTGACCACCACCGCCGGGCCGCCCGACCTGGGGGCGGGCGGCCCACACGAAGCGGCGTGGCCTGCCCCGCCCCTCCGCCACGCTTTGGTCAGGCCGCGGCGGTGCCGCGGTCGGTTTCCCAGGTGAGGGTGAAGGTCACGCCGGTGCGGGGCTCGGCGAGCGGGCCCCAGGAGTCGGCGAAGTGGTCGACAAGGGCCATGCCCCGCCCGAACTGCGTCATGGGGGTGGTGGGCCGCAGGAAGGGCAGTGTCCCGCCGGCGGGACGCCCTTCGTCCTCGACCTCGACGGTGATACGCCCGAGGTCGACGAACAGCGTCACCCCGAACGTCCCGCCACGCCCCGACGCGGTGTAGCGGATCGAATTCGTGGCCGCCTCCGACACCAGCAGCACGGCCGAGGCGACGGTGTCGTCAGGGATCTCGAACCCGGAGTGCGCGCCCAGGACCTGATCGGTCCACACCCGCACTTCCCGCACCTGCTCGGCCCACCCGGGGAAACCCCGGAAGTACTTCACCACCGTCACCACCCCCGAGCGGGGCGGAAGAGGTAGGGCCGGACCCGGGCGCGCTGGCGCCGCGGCGCTTGCGAGGGGACGGACGGAGCCGTCGCCATGTGGAGGGGGTACGTCGTTTTCATGGTCTCTCCAAGGGGCTCTCGGGTCACCGGATGAGGGCGACCTCCTGGATGAGTCACCGTTAGGATGGATCTAAAATTTTCGAATCGCAAGCTCTATTCGAAATTTTTGATTGAAGATTCCAAGATTGAAAGTTACGATATGTCTGATTCGGGTTCGTTCCCGGTACGATCGACGCCTGTATTCGGGGAGGTAGACGTGTCCACGCCTTCGGCGGCTCGACGCCAACTGTCCATGCAGATGCGGCGTCTGCGGATCGAGGCCGGCAAGACTCTCGGCCAGGTCGCGGAGGAGATGGAGTGGTCCCCCACCAAGATCTCCAACATCGAGACCGGACGATCGAAGTACCCCGCGACGAGCGACATCGGGCTGCTGCTCACCAACTACGGCGTCACGGGAGCCGCGACTCGTGAAGCGGTGCTCGAACTGGCGCGCACTTCACGGACCAAGTCGAAGAAGAAGCAGGCGCTGGACGAGTATCGGGACGTTCTCAGCGGCGCCTACGCCACGTATGAGACTGACGCGGCCGACGTGCGGGTCTACGAACCGCAGTACATCCCCGGACTCTTGCAGACTCCGCGCTATGCGACTGCCATCGCGCAGGCAACGCTCATCCGCGACGCAAGCCAGATCGAAATGATGGTGGCCGCGCGCCTGCGACGCCAAGAGCTACTCATCGGCGACAATCCGCCCGATGTGTGGGCGGTGATCGATCAGCACGCCTTGGAGCTGCTGGTTGCCCACGATGCCGACATCGCAGCGGAACAGATAGGCCACTTGATCGACGTCGCCGAGGCGGCGAACACCATCACAATTCAAGTGCTACCGACTTCGGCCGGGTTGCATAGTGGGATGGTCGGGCCGTTCGTCATTCTGGACTACGTCGACGGTGACCCCCTCGTCTTCGTCGAAGCGGATATAGACGGGATCTACCTCTACCAACAGCCACAGATCGAGCGATACCGGAAGCTCTTCGGGCGGCTCACCGCCAAGGCAACGGACCCCGACGACGTGCCCGCCTACCTGAGAAATCTGCTCTAGAAGGACCTCAACGACCGTGTACTCACCACCCCAGTCTGACTCGCGGCCTCTCGTGTTCCGCAAGAGTTCGTATAGCAACCCCCAGAACTGCGTTGAGGTGGCCGAATTCCACGTTGGTGCCGCCGTGCGCGACTCCATGAACCCCGGGCAAGGCCACCTCTCGCTCCCCGCGACCGAATGGGTGGCGTTCCTCGAAGCCGTGAAGCGGGCGGGACTGTAGATGCCGGACGACTCCACACCCACCCGCCCCCGGGTGCTGGTCGAGCGGCATCTTCCCACCCCTCCGGCGGTTCGCGGCTCAGCCTCGCTCTACCTCACCGAGGCCACCCGGCAGGGGATCACCCCGGAACGGAAGATGCTCTTCGTCGGTCAGGAACCCGCCAGCGAGCACGTGGCGGCGGCCCTGCGCGTGAAGCCGCGCGACGCCGTCATCGCCCGGCGCAAACAGTTCTGGGCCGATGGCGTGCCGGTGCGCATCGCCACCAGCTACTTCCGGGTCGACGTCGGCGAGAACACGCGCCTCGACGGCGAGGGGTTCGTCCTGCCCACTCTCCAAGCGGCGATCGAAGACCTCGGCCACACCTTCGGCGGCGCCACCGAGACCCTGACCGCGCGCCCGGCGACGCCGGGTGAAGCCGACCTGCTGGATATCCCCGGCGAATGGGTCGTGCAGATCCTTCGAGTGAGCATCAGCACTGATGACGTCCCCATCCACGCCTTGGAGACGATCTGCGCGGCGTCCCGGCACGTGTTCCCGATCGGCCAGCCCGACGGCACCGACCAGTTCTAAATCTCTGACCCGCATCACCTCGGGGCGCGGAGGACCATTGCCGCGTTGAAGCCGCCGTGGCCCCGGGCGATCACGAGGGTGGTGCGGACCCGGGCGGCCCGGGGCTCGGTTACCAGGTCGATGTGGCAGCCTCCTGCGAGGCCGGTGTGGTTGACCGTGGGCGGGATGATTCCGTCGCGGATGGACAGCAGGGCCGTGGCGACGTCCAGGGCCGCTCCGCCGGCGTTGAGGCGGCCGGTCATGGTCTTGGGCGCCGTCACGGGGACCGTTCCGGCTCCGAAGACCGCTGTGATCGCGCGGGACTCGACGAGGTCGAGGTCGGCGACCCCTGCGGCGTCGGCGAACACGGCGTCGACGTCGGCCGCGAGGGTCCCGGCGTCCTCCAGTGCCCCGCGTACGGCCGCCTCCAGGCTCGGCGGGCGGCCGCTGCCCGGGCGGGGGTCGAACGTGGCGCGGTAGCCGGCGATCTCGCCGTAGACCTGGGCGCCGCGCCTGCGGGCGGCCACGGGGTCCTCGACGATCAGGATCGCGCCGCCCTCGCCGAGGACGTAGCCCGATGCGCCCGCCGCGAAGGGGCGGTAGGCCCGCTCCGGGTCGGTGCTGCGGCTGATCCCCCGGTTGGGCGACTGCGCCGCCACCGCCCACGGGCACAGCGGCGCCTCCATGCCGCCGCTGACCAGCAGCCGGGTGCCGCTGCGGACCCGCCGACGGGCCTGGGCGAGGGCGTCGAGCCCCCCGGCCTGGTCGCTCACGACCACGCCCGTGGGCCCGCGCATGCCGTGCCGGATGGAGATCTGGCCGGTGTTGACGGCGTAGAACCAGGCGAAGGACTGGTAGGCGCTCACGTACTGCGGCCCCCGCCCCCACAGGTTCTCCAGCTCGCGCTGGCCGAACTCGAACCCCCCGGTGGAGTTGGCGGTGACCACCCCCATGTCGAAGGGGTCGAGCCGTCCGGGGTCGACCCGGGCGTCGGCCAGCGCCCATTCGGCCGCGGCCAGCGCGAACTGGGTGACGCGGTCGGTCTGCGGCAGCAGCCGGTTGGGGATGTGGTCGGCAGGGTCGAAGCCGGTGGCCTCCCCCGCCAGGCGCACGGGGTATCCCGACGCGTCGAAGTTGGTGATGGGACCGATGGCGCGGGTTCCGCTGACCGTGTGCTCCCAGTACTCCCGGGTCCCGATCCCGTTCGGCGCCACCACGCCCACCCCGGTCACGACCGCGCTCATCGCTCCTCCTTACGGGGCTTGGCCAGGACCATGGCGCTCTGGAAGCCGCCGAACCCGCTGCCGATGGTCAGGACGGTGTCGAGCCGGGCCTCGCGCGCGGTCAGCGGCACGTAGTCGAGCCCGAGATCGGGGTCGGGGTCGGTGAGATTGGCGGTGGGCGGTATCACCCCGTGCTCGATGGCCAGGGCGGACGCCGCGACCTCGATCGAGCCGATCCCGCCGAGGGAGTGCCCGACCACGGCCTTGATCGACGAGACCGGGACGCCGTGGGCGGCCTCACCGAAGGCCGCCTTGATGGCCGCGGTCTCGTGGCGGTCGTTCTGCTTGGTGGAGGTCCCGTGGGCGTTGATGTAGCCGACGTCCTCGGGGGCGATCCGGGCCTGTTCCAGCGCGGCCCGGATGGCGTCGGCGAGCTCAAGGCCGTCGGGGCGCAGGCCGGTCATGTGGTAGGCGTTCGCCCGCGACGTGGCGCTGAGGATCTCGGCGTAGATGTGCGCCCCCCTGGCGGCCGCGTGGCCGAACTCCTCCAGGATGAGGACCGCGCCGCCCTCGCCGAGGACGAAGCCGTTGCGGTTGCGGTCGAAGGGCCGCAGCGCGTGCTCGGGGTCGTCGTTGCGGTTGGAGGTGGCCTTGATGGCGTCGAAGCAGGCGAAGGTGATGGGCGACAGCGGGGCGTCGGAGGCCCCGGCGACCATGATGTCGGCGGAGCCCTCGGCGACGAGGTCGAAGGCGTGGGCGACGGAGTCGATGCCCGAGGTGCACCCGGTGGAGATGACCGCGGCCGGGCCTTCGGCGCCGGCCGCCCAGGCGACCTCGGCCGCCAGTGAGCTGGGCACGGTGTAGTCGTACATGTGGGGGACCGCGTACTCGGGATCGAGGACCCACTTGCGGCCGTTGTCGCTGAGGACGCGGTACTCCTCGTCGAGGTTCATGGTGCCGCCGACCGCGGTCCCGATGCTCACACCGGTGCGGTCGGGTGGCATGCCGCCGGTGCCGAGCCCGCTGTCGGCGATGGCCTCGCGGGCGGAGACCACGGCGAACTGGGCGGACCGGTCCATGCGCCGGATCTCCTGGGGCGAGAGCCCTTCGCGGACGGGGTCGAAGTCGCATTCGGCGGCGACGCGCGACCGGAACGGCGCGGGGTCGAAGAAGGTGGGGGTCCGGGTGGCGGGGCGGCCCTCGGTGATGCGCGCCCAGAAGGGTTTCACACCCGGTTCGCCGGGCGCGACCACGCCCAGCCCGGTGATGGCGACACGGCGGTTCATCGAGGACTCTCCTCAGAAGATCGGTTGCTGCCGGGGCCGGGCCGGGCGCCCGTTCCCAGGGCGGAGCGGGCATAGGCCGCCGCCCCGGTGTCGAAGCGGAGCGCCGCGTGGGAGACCGCGGCGTGGACGTCGCGCCATGCCCGCTGGACGGGGTTGTCGTCGGCCTGGCCGTTGGCGCCGCTGGCCCGGAACACCCCCTCGACGGCGTCGGCGAGGTATTCGGCGGCCACGGCGTAGTCGCGGTGGCTGCGGGCGATGTCGGCGTCGGGCACGGGGGTTCCGGAGTCGGCCAGGGCGGCGGTCCGCCCGATCAGCAGCTCCACGGCGTCGACGGCCGCCGATGACCGCGCGAGCGCCGCTTGCACGCTGCCCCGGTCGGCGGCGCGGACCCGCCGGCCCATGGCGGGCTCGGTCTTCTGCGCGACCCACCCCGCCCACGAGTCGACCCCCGCTCGGGCCGCCCCCAGGGCGGGGCCGATCATCGTGAGCCCGTTGATCAGCCGGAACGGCGCGGAGTGGCACGGGGCCCGCCCACGGGCACCGGGCCCGGAGGGGAGGGGTGCCGCGCCCGACAGCAGCACCTCCTGGTCGAAGGACCGGTGCTCCGGCACGAAGACGGTGTCGGCGTGGACGGTCTTGCTCCCCGTGCCCCGCATGCCCGCGGTGAACCACGTGTCCTCGACCCCGATGGCCGTGCGCGGCACGGCGAACCAGCGCACCCGGACCTCGGGGCCGGGCTCGCGGCCGGCCAGCAGCAGCCAGTCGGCGAAGTCGACGCCGCTGACGAAGTGCCAGGCCCCGGACAGCGCCCAGCCGCCCTCGATGCGCTCGACCTCGACGGAGGGCGAGGGGACCACGCCCACGCAGACGATGGTGTCGGGGCCGTCGGCCCAGACCTCGCTCCGGCCCTCGGCGGGCAGGTAGGCGGCGGCGCGGCACGCCGAGCCGATCACCGACGCGCACCAGGCGGCCGATGCGCACCCCTGCGCCAGTGCCGCCGTTCCGTGCAGGTAGTCGGTGAACGTGCCCTCGGCGCCGCCGAACTCCCGGGGCGCGAAGTGCCGGGCGAACCCGGCGTCGGTGATCGCCGACACGACGTCGCCGGTGAGGCGGCGTTCGCGGTCGGCCGCTGCGGCGTGCCCGGCGGCGGTGGCGCGCGCCGCCTCGGCGGAGAGCCGGGTGATCCCGGCCGCCACCGGAGGCGCGTGCACCACAGGGGGAGCGGGTTCCGACATGTGCGGCGTCCTTTCCGCGGCCCGTGAACGGCCCGCATGTCCGTGGGCGCCGCCGGGAGGGTGTTTCCCGGCCGCGCCGTGGGGTCGGCCGCCCCGCGCCGGTGCCCGCGGCGCCCGGCCGGCGCGCCGCACGCCAGCATCTGCCGCGCCGTTCGAGGGGGTCTCAAGGCGCGGCCGACATAGAGTGGGGGGTCGATGCCGCCGCGGGCCCGGGCATAGAGGGGTGGCCCCGGGCGTTGCACCTGTGGGCGCATACCCCCGGGGACCTGGGGCAACGCGTGCGCCCCGTTGTCACCCCGATGCGAGGTACGTGTGTCCTGCCTGATCGTCCAGTCCGACAAGACGCTGCTGCTCGAGGTCGACCACGAGCTGGCCGGCGAGTGCCGCCGCGCCATCGCCCCGTTCGCCGAACTGGAACGGGCCCCCGAGCACATGCACACCTACCGCGTGACCCCGCTGGCGCTGTGGAACGCGCGCGCCGCCGGGCACGACGCCGAGCAGGTCGTCGACGCGCTGATCACCTACTCCCGCTTCCCGGTCCCGCACGCCCTGCTGGTCGACGTCGCCGAGACCATGGGCCGCTATGGCCGGCTGCGGCTGCACCAGCACCCCGTCCACGGGCTGGTGCTCCAGGCGCTGGACCGGCCGGTGCTGGAGGAGGTCGTCCGCGCCAAGCGGGTCAAGGGCATGATCGGCGACCGGGTCGAGCCCGACATCGTCACGGTGCACCCCAGTGAGCGGGGCAACCTCAAGCAGGCGCTGCTCAAGCTGGGCTGGCCGGCCGAGGACCTGGCGGGCTACGTCGACGGGGAGGCGCACGCCATCGACCTCGCCGAGGCCGGGTGGGAGCTGCGCGGCTACCAGCGCGAGGCCGCCGACAGCTTCTACGCGGGCGGTTCGAGCGTGGTCGTCCTGCCCTGCGGCGCGGGCAAGACCATCGTGGGCGCCGCCGCGATGTCGCTGGCCAAGGCCACGACGCTGATCCTGGTGACCAACACGCTCTCGGTCCACCAGTGGCGCTCCGAGCTGCTGCGCCGGACCTCGCTGACCGAGGACGAGATCGGCGAATACTCCGGCAGCCGCAAGGAGATCCGCCCCGTCACCATCGCGACCTACCAGGTCATGGCGGCGCGGCGGAAGGGCGTCTACAGCCACCTGGAGCTGTTCGACGCGCGCGACTGGGGCCTGGTGATCTACGACGAGGTGCACCTGCTGCCCGCCCCGATCTTCCGGATGACCGCCGACCTCCAGGCCCGCCGCCGCCTGGGGCTGACCGCGACGCTGGTGCGCGAGGACGGCCGCGAGGGCGACGTGTTCTCGCTGATCGGCCCCAAGCGCTACGACGCGCCGTGGAAGGAGATGGAGAACCAGGGCTGGATCGCCCCCGCC
This sequence comes from Nocardiopsis sediminis, assembly GCF_042650565.1. Classification (NCBI taxonomy): domain Bacteria; kingdom Bacillati; phylum Actinomycetota; class Actinomycetes; order Streptosporangiales; family Nocardiopsidaceae; genus Nocardiopsis; species Nocardiopsis sediminis. The sequence goes on along the minus strand of NZ_JBHSBH010000013.1, from coordinate 267,370 downwards.
GACTGCGTGGAGGTCCGGGTCGACCTGTCGGAGTCCGAGCGGCTGGCCTACGCCACCGCCGAGCCCGAGGACCGCTACCGCTTCTGCGCGTCCTCGGGCGCCAAGACCGAGGTCGTGCGCGAGCTGGTCCGGCGGCACGACGGGGAGCAGACGCTGATCATCGGCTCCTACATCGACCAGCTCGACGAGCTGGGCGCGGCGCTGGGCGCCCCGGTGGTCAAGGGCGAGACCCGGCTCAAGGAGCGCGAGCGGCTGTTCGACGCGTTCCGCGCCGGGGAGGTGTCGACCCTGGTCGTCTCCAAGGTCGCGAACTTCTCGATCGACCTGCCCGAGGCCGGGGTCGCCATCCAGGTGTCGGGGTCGTTCGGGTCGCGGCAGGAGGAGGCCCAGCGCCTCGGCCGACTGCTGCGCCCCAAGTCCGACTCCCGCACCGCCCGGTTCTACGCAGTGGTCGCCCGCGACACCATCGACCAGGACTTCGCCGCGCACCGGCAGCGTTTCCTCGCCGAGCAGGGCTACGCCTACCGCATCGCCGACGCCGGCGACGTGCTCGCCGGTGAGGAGAAGTGACCCGCCGGCCACGCTGACCGGCCAGCCCCGCTGACCCCGCTGACCCTGCCGGGCCGGCCCGGCCCGGTCAGAACCCCCAGGTGCGCTGCGGTGTGATCCGGACCTGCTCGCTGTAGGTGGCCTCGAAGGTGTCGGGGGTCAGGCCCAGGCCGGTCATCCCGTCGCCGTACCTCTCGATGTAGCCCGGCACGCCCGACAGCGGGTGGGGTTCGCCGGCGATTTCCGCGGTGCCGTGCACGACCAGCACGTCGCCGCCGCCGGAGGAGCTGTTGAAGTTCAGCGCCACGTTGGGGTTGGCGGCGATGTGGCGCAGCTTGGCGGTGCCGGGCTGGGAGCGGACGACGAACACCGACGCCGCGTCGTCCCAGGCGAACCAGACGGGTCGCGGCGAGGGCCGCCCGGTGGGCGAGACCGTGGTCAGCCAGACGATGCGGTCGTCGGCGATGCGGCGGCGCAGCTGCGCGCTCGGTTCGAAGGTCACGGGACCATCTTCACCTGCGGCGGCCCCGGGGGCCAGCGCCCCCACCGGCCGCGCCGGAAACGCCCCGCCACCACCGCCTACACCGAGGGCAGCGCCCCCAGTACGTAGGTGAAGCCCGCGATGGCCCAGGCGATCAGGGAGTAGAGCAGGGTCCGCGTGCGCAGGGAGGCGTTCTGGCGGATGGCCGGGGTGGCGAACGCGGCGACCATCAGCACCAGGGCGAGCATCGCGGGGATCAGCGACGCGATCGCGAACAGCCCTTCCTGCTCGGCGCAGGAGGCGTAGCCGGGTCTGCTCGGGTCCCCACAGAACACGTTGTCTCCCACATCAGAGGGGTCGGCGGAACGGGGCCCCGGCGGCGGCCGGGCGGGCCGGCGGCGGCGCGGTGCCCTGTGGTCGAGGGCGTCCGCGGCGGGGCGCACCACGACGTTACCGCTCCGCGGCGCCCCACCGTGCGCCGGCGGACCGGCGCTGCGCGGGCGGGGCGGAAAAATCCGGCACCCGCTTTACATACGGGCAACATATGTCAAATCATGGGGGCACGGACTACACGGAGGAAGACGATGCCAGAGCCCGCCGCTCCCCCGACCCGCTCCCCCTCCCCCCGCCGCGACGGCTTCCACTCCCTGCGCTCCGGGGGCCTCAACTGGGAATCCTTCCCCCTGCGGCTCTTCGCCAAGGGCAACGCCCGCTTCTGGGACCCCCGCGACATCGACATGACCCGCGACGCCGAGGACTGGGCCGGGCTGAGCGAAGAGGTGCGCGGCCGCATCCTCCGCCTGTGCGCCCAGTTCGTCGCCGGCGAGGAGGCCGTCACCGAGGACATCCAGCCGTTCATCCGGGCGATGGCCGCCGAGGGCCGGATCGGCGACGAGATGTACCTGACCCAGTTCGCATTCGAGGAGGCCAAGCACGTCCAGGCGTTCCGGATCTGGCTGGACGCCCTGGGCATCGACGCCGACCTCCACGACCACGTCGCCACGAACCCCGGCTACCGCGCCCTGTTCTACGAGGAGCTGCCCGCCGCCCTCAAGGCGCTCGACGACGACCCCGGGCCGCGCAACCAGGTGCGCGCGTCGGTCACCTACAACCACGTCATCGAGGGGTCGCTGGCCCTGACCGGCTACTACGCGTGGAACCACATCTGCACGGTGCGGGGCATCTTCCCGGGCATGCGCCGGATCATCAAGCACATCGGCGACGATGAGCGCCGCCACATGGCGTGGGGGACCTTCACCTGCCGGCGCCACGTCGCGGCCGACGACGCCAACTGGACGGTGATCTCCGACCGGTTGCAGGAGCTGATGCCGCACCTCATGGCGACCGTGGAGCGCAACGACGAGCCCCTGGAGGACCCCGAGGCGCGGCAGTACCAGATCCCCCACGGCGAGCTGCTGAAGTACGCGAGCGACCGCGCCATGCGCCGGCTCGGCGCCATCGAGACCGCACGGGGGGTGCCGGTGGAGCAGATCGACGTGGACTCCTCGCCCGAGGAACTGGAGGAGAGGTTCGGGGAGGAGGACCGGGCCACACTCGCTCAGGCCGACTGACACGTCCCTGCCGGGGAGCCCTAGGCTTGCGGCCATGAGCCCTTCACCCGCCACCCCCGCTCCGGTGGTCGACGCCCTGGCCTGGGTGCGGCTGAGCGGCCGCCGGCTGCTGTGCGTCCGCACCCGCGAGCACGAGCTGTTCTACCTGCCCGGCGGCAAGCGCGAACCAGGCGAGAGCGACGCCGAGGCCGTCACCCGCGAGGCGGCCGAGGAAGTGGGCGTGGTGCTGCGGCCCGCGACCATCACCCCGTACGCGGTCATCGACGAGGCGGCACACGGCTACCCCGAAGGCACCCGGGTGCGCCTGGCCTGCTTCACGGCCGAGCACGACGGCGAGCCGGCGGCGCGCAACGAGGTCGCCGAGCTGGCCTGGTTCGGCTCCGCCGACCGGGCGCGCTGCGCCCCCGCTGTACGGCGGCTGCTGGACCTGCTCCGCGCCGATGGTCTGATCGACTGAACGGGGCGGAGCGGGTCACGCCGTCCCGGGAGCCCCGGCGCGACCGTCGCGTTCGCCGCCGTTGAGCCCGGCGATCCCGGCGAGCCGGCGGTAGGAGTCCAGCATGCGGTCGCGGTCGAAAGCGCTCAGGGTGACGAGCAGTTCGTCGGCGGCGGCGCGGGCCAGGAGCGCGTCGAGTTCGGCCGCCACCTGGTCCTCGGTGCCGTGGACGTGCCCGCGCATCGCCTCGTCGAAGCGGTCGCGCTCGCGCGCCGTCATCTCCTGCGCGGCCACCGCCTCGGGCGGGGACAGCGGAGGGAAGACGCCGCGTGTGCGGGCGTGGGCGTTGGCCCACGCCTCGGACACCAGCAGCATGCGGGCGGCATCGGGGGTGGCGGCCACGGCGACGTTCATGGAGACCACCACATAGGGCCGGGCCGACCACGCCGAGGGCCGGAACCGCGCGCGGTAGCGCTCGATGAGCCGGAGCATCTCGTCGACGCCCCGGACTGGGGCGATCACCAGGGGCAGCCCGGCGTCGGCGGCGAAGGCGGAGCCCTCTCCGGTGGCCAGGATGAACGGGGCGGGGTCGAGCCCTTCGCCGGGGATGGCGCGCACACCGGGGTGGACCCGCTGGTCGCCGGTGAAGTAGCCGAGGAGCTCGCCCACCTGGTCGGGGAACGCGTCGGCCGCTTCGGGGCCGCGGCCCAGGGCGCGCCGGATGCCGCCGGTGAAGGCGACGGAACGGCCCAGGCCCATGTCGATGCGTCCGGGGTGCAGCGCGGCGAGGACGCCGAACTGCTCGGCCACGATCAGGGGCCGGTGGTTGGGCAGCATCACGCCGCCGGTGCCGATGCGGATGCGGTGGGTGGCCGCTGCGAGGGACGCCGCCAGGACGGTGGGCGCCGACCCCGCCACACCGGGGACGCTGTGGTGCTCAGAGACCCAGAACCGGTGGTAGCCGAGAGATTCGGCCTGGCCGGCGAAGGTGAGGGTTTCGCGCAGTGCGCCCGCGTGGTCCCGTCCCTCCCGGACGCTGGACCGGTCGAGGACGGACAGGCGTGTCGATTGCCGGGTCACACCTGTGACAACACCACTGGGCGGCCGGAATTCCGCTGCCCTTCCCGACCCGGGCGGGGCACCCCGGATCGGTCGGCACATCGTCGTTCCGCGCTGCGGGCGGAGGGGTGGGTAGGGAAGAGGGTGCGGACTAGCGCGCGGCGCCGGCGAGAGTGCCGGTGGTCTGCACGTCGGGCTCGTAGATCAGGCAGTCGATCTCACGGTCGCCGGAGTCCCAGGACTCCTGGGTGGGCGCGTACCACGAGAAGTACAGGACCGAGGAGCCGTAGTCGATGCCGGCGAAGGACTCGAAGGCGGCCTGGCAGCCGGATTCGGCCTCAGAGTCGATCGAGGCCTGGTCGAACGTCGTCGCGGTCGACTGGATCTCGTGGTAGACCTCGGAGTCGTGCGGCTCGGCGCAGTCGATCGTCGGGATCTCGGTGACCTCGCCGGTGGTGGTGCTGTCGTTGACGCAGTCGCCGACCGACAGGTCGAAGATGTCGGTGTTCGATTCGCCGCTGCCGGTGTCACCGGCCGGGGGCGCGGACTCGCCACCGCCGCCGTCCGTGGCGGGGGCGGGGGCCGACGATTCCCCGGCGGGCGGCGCGCCACCACCGGCGAGCTGCTGGACGAGGGCGCCGCAGCCGCTCAGGGAAACGGTCGCGCCGACGGCGGCCAGGCCGATCAGCGTGCGGACGGTCAAGGACTTGGACATCAGGAACACTCCATCCTGGGTGATATGACACCGGTATCGGGCGCCGGGGGCGTCCGGGCGGAACTCCGCGGCCCTCCCGACCCGGGTGGGGCACTCCCGGATCAGACGGACGACGGAACCTCGTCGTTCCGCATTTCGGGCGGAGGGGGTGGGTTGGTTACAGCAGAGGGCACCGGCTAGCGCGCGGCGCCCGCGAGGGTGCCCGTGGTCTGGACGCCCTCCTCATAGATGAGGCAGTCGATCTCGCGGTCGCCGGAGTCCCAGGACTCCTGGGTCGGCGCGTACCACGAGAAGTACAGAACCGAGGTCTCGTAGGGGAAGCCGACGAACGGCTCGAAGGCCGCCTGGCAGCCCTCTTCGGCCTCGGTGTCGATCGCGGTCTGGTCGAACGCCGCTGCGGTCGACTCGAACTCGTGGTAGACCTCCGAGTCGTGCGGCTGGTCGCACCCGATGGTGGGCACCTCCGTCACCTCGCCGGTGGCGGCCCCGTCGTTGAGGCAGTCGCCGACGGCGATGTCGAAGACGTCCGTTTCCGCTTCCCCGGCCATGGGGTCGTCGAGTTCGGCTTCGGCCGATGCCTGGGCGTCCTCGGCGGCGTCGAGCGTCTCCTGGAGGGCGGCGCCGCAGCCACTGAGAGAGACAGTGGCTCCGACGGCGGCGAGGCCGATCAGCATGCGGATGTGAAAAGCCTTGGACATCGGGGAAACTCCATTGACGAACGCGGGAATGGGGATATCAGAGAACGTATCAGCAGGTATCCGCAGCTCGAACATTTTGCCCCACGGATGAGGTTTATGTCCAGGTCAGGGCGGGGGAAGTTTTTCGGTAACGCTACGAACACAACGCGGATTCCCGAGCGGGAATGCCTGTGCGCTCAGGTTTTGCGCACCCGCGCCACCGGACGGTTGCGTTTCCGTTGCCGTATCGCAACCCTTCTTCAGAGCGCACTCACAGTGACATCGTGAGAATCGCCATCAACGAAAGACCTGTGACGCACGGAACGCCTAAACGGTTCCATGCATCTTCTGCATGCGGTGAAGCACACATTCGATAGGCCACATCCGGCCGCAACGGGAATGGCGGGCCGGGAAAGCGAAAAGGGCGTCCGACGAACGGGAGAACGGGGCGCGTCGACGCGATGACGCTGCGGGGCGGCGGTGCGCGTCCCGTTTTCCGGAACGCGGGACGCCATTCGCCGCCGGGGTTTCGGCCGCCCGTGGGCCGCCGCGGGCACGAGCAAGGGCGGCCCCGCAGGGGACCGCCCTTGTCGTCGCAGGTGCTGCTGTCCGCGTACCCGGACCTCTGAAGACCTCGGAAGGGAGGGCTTAGAAGTCCATGCCGCCCATGCCGGCGTCGGGGGCGGCCGGGGCGGCCTTCTCCGGCTTCTCGGCGATGACGGCCTCGGTGGTCAGGAACAGAGCGGCGATGGAGGCCGCGTTCTGGAGCGCGGAGCGGGTGACCTTGGTCGGGTCGATGACGCCGTCCTTGAACAGGTCGGTGTACTCACCGGTGGCGGCGTTGAGGCCGACACCCGGGTCCAGGCTCTTCACCTTCTCCGCGACGACGCCGCCCTCAAGGCCGGCGTTGATCGCGATCTGCTTCAGCGGCTCCTCGATGGCGCGGCGCACGATGTCGGCGCCGATGGCCTCGTCGCCCTGGAGCTCGAGCTTCTCGAACGCCGGGACGCCGGCCTGGAGCAGCGCGACACCGCCGCCGGGCAGGATGCCCTCCTCGACCGCGGCCTTGGCGTTGCGGACGGCGTCCTCGATGCGGTGCTTGCGCTCCTTGAGCTCCACCTCGGTGGCGGCACCGGCCTTGATGACCGCGACACCGCCGGCCAGGCGCGCCAGGCGCTCCTGGAGCTTCTCGCGGTCGTAGTCGGAGTCGGTGCGCTCGATCTCGTTGCGGATCTCGTTGACCCGGCCGGAGATGGCGGTGGCGTCGCCGGCGCCGTCGACGATGGTGGTCTCGTCCTTGGTGACGACGACCTTGCGGGCGCGGCCGAGCATGTCGAGCTCGGTGTTCTCGAGCTTGAGGCCGACCTCTTCGGTGATGACCTGGCCGCCGGTCAGCACGGCGATGTCGCCGAGCTGCGCCTTGCGGCGGTCGCCGAAGCCCGGGGCCTTGACGGCGACGGACTTGAAGGTGCCGCGGATCTTGTTGAGGACGAGGGTCTGGAGCGCGCCGCCCTCGAGGTCCTCGGCGATCAGGACCAGCGGGCGGCCGGCCTGAAGGACCTTCTCGACAACGGGCAGGAGCTCGTTGTTGTTGGAGATCTTGGAGTTGACGATGAGGATGTAGGGGTCCTCGAGGACCGTCTCCATGCGCTCGAGGTCGGTGGCGAAGTAGGGCGAGATGTAGCCCTTGTCGAAGCGCATGCCCTCGGCGAGTTCGAGCTCCAGACCGAAGGTCTGGCCCTCCTCGACCGTGATGACGCCTTCCTTGCCGACCTTGTCCATCGCCTCGGCGATGGCGTCGCCGATCTGGGTGTCGCTGGCGGAGATGGAGGCGGTGGAGGCGATCTGCTCCTTGGTCTCCACGTCCTTGGAGATGTTGGCCAGCTCGTCGCTGATACGGGCGACGGCGGCCTCGATGCCGCGCTTCAGGCCGACGGGGTTGGCGCCCGCGGCGACGTTGCGCAGGCCCTCGCGCACCAGGGCCTGGGCGAGGACGGTGGCGGTGGTGGTGCCGTCACCGGCGACGTCGTCGGTCTTCTTGGCGACCTCCTTGACGAGCTCGGCCCCGATCTTCTCCCACGGGTCCTCGAGCTCGATCTCCTTGGCGATGGAGACACCGTCGTTGGTGATCGTGGGGGCGCCCCACTTCTTCTCCAGCACGACGTTGCGGCCCTTGGGGCCGAGGGTCACCTTGACGGCGTCGGCGAGCTGGTTCATGCCGCGCTCAAGGCCGCGCCGGGCTTCCTCGTCGAACGCGATCAGTTTGGCTGCCATAGACTTCTTGTCCTCCCGAGACCGGGCTGGTACGCGTGGGAACGAGCCGATGCCCGCGACGGACGGCCCCGGCTCGCCCCGGCAACCCGTCTGCCGGAGGCCGCGGCCTCATCGTCTCGATCCGGAATTAGCACTCCTCATCTCAGAGTGCTAAGAGTCCCATTTTTAGCACTCTCGATGGTCGAGTGCAAACGACCTGCGCTCGAATTCGCCGAGCGATCACCCGCAGGTCAACCCGGCCCTCAACGCCGAAACCCGCACCCGCCGGAACGGGGCCGGGGGATGCGGGCGGGGGGTGTTCGGCGGCGGCGCTGCGGGCGCCGTGCGGGGCTCAGCCGCCGGCGACCGCGGGGATGATCGAGACCTCGGTGCCGTCGGCGACCGCGGTGGCCAGGCCGTCGGCGAAGCGGACGTCCTCGTCGCCGACGTAGACGTTGACGAAGCGGCGGATCTTGCCGCTGTCGTCGAGGATCCGCGCCCGGATACCGGGGTGGTCGGCCTCAAGGTGGTCGAGCACGTCCTGAAGGGTGGCCCCTTCGGCGGTGACCTCGGCCGCGTCCTTGGTGTAGGTGCGCAGGATGGTGGGGACGCGAACGCTGACGCTCATGGCGTGTGAACTCCTTGTCTTCAGGGATCGGCGCCGGCCCGGGCAGGTCCGCGGGCCGGGACTGCGGCGGCCGGGTGGGCCGCCGGTGGCGGCGTCAGAGCAGCCCGGCGTCCTTGAACGCCTTCAGGGACGGCTTGATGGTGGCGGTCACCCCGGCCTCGACCGCGTTGAGCGTCTTGAGGCCGTCGCCGGTGTTGAGCACGACGGTCTCGGCGGCGGGGTCGAGGGCGCCCTCGGCGAGCAGCTTGCGCAGCACGCCGGTGGTCACCCCGCCCGCGGTCTCGGCGAAAACGCCCTCGGTGCGCGCCAGCAGGCCGATGGAGTCGACCACCTCGGCGTCGCTGACGTGGGCGACCGCGCCGCCGGTGCGCCGGCAGATGTCGAGCACGTAGGGGCCGTCGGCCGGGTTGCCGATGGCCAGCGACTTGGCGATGGTGTCGGGCTTGACCGGCTGGATGACGTCGTGGCCCTGCTCCCAGGCGCGGGCGACCGGCGAGCAGCCGGTGGCCTGGGCGCCGAAGATCTTGTAGGGGCGGTCCTCGACCAGGCCCAGCTTGATCAGCTCCTGGAAGCCCTTGTCGATCTTGGTGAGCTGGGAGCCCGAGGCGATCGGGATGATGATCTGCTCCGGCAGCCGCCAGCCGAGCTGCTCGGCGATCTCGTAGGCCAGCGTCTTGGAGCCCTCGCCGTAGTAGGGCCGGAGGTTGACGTTGACGAACCCCCAGTCCTCGCCGGCGGGGTCGCCGATCAGTTCCGAGCAGAACCGGTTGACGTCGTCGTAGTTGCCGTCGATGGCGACCACGCGGCCGCCGTAGACGGCCGCCATGATGACCTTGCCCTCTTCGAGCCCGGCCGGGATGAACACGCACGAGCCGAAGCCGGCGCGCGCCGCGGCGGCGCCGACCGCCCCGGCGAGGTTGCCGGTGGAGGAGCAGGACAGGGTGCGGAACCCGAAGGTGCGGGCGGCTTCGACGGCGATGGCCACCACGCGGTCCTTGAAGGAGTGGGTGGGGTTGCCGGAGTCGTCCTTGACGTGCAGTGTGCGCATGCCCAGCTCGGCGGCGAGGCGGTCGGCGCGGACCAGGCGGGTGAGGCCCGGGTTCATGTTGGGCAGCTCGGCGACGTTGGCGGGTACCGGCAGCAGCCCGGCGTAGCGCCAGATGCTGGCGGGCCCGGCGGCGATGGAGGCGTGGCTGACCTCGCCGAACTCGTAGGCGACCTCAAGGGGGCCGAAACAGAACTCACACGCGAAGCGCGGGCCGAGCTCGTAGCGCTCGCCGCATTCGCGGCAGGAAAGGGCCACTGCGGGGCCGAAAGGGCGGGCGGTGGTGGCACCAGGGCCGGTGGCGGTCATCGCCATGCGAGGCGTCTCCCCTCATCTTCCCTGTGAGCCGATCTGGCTCCAGGACGGAGTTGGCACCTGCCCCGGCCGCCCCGCAATTTCCGCGGAATCGCACGCCGAGATGGTTGCCGGGGCTTCGCAGGGCCGTTCCCTCCACCCCTCTGGATGAGCAATATGAAGTTGTCGGTGATCCACTCGGGATACGTTCGCCACTGTAACCGACCGCCCCTCGGCTCTGCCATCCGGGGTGACCGGGATGACAGCGGGTCGGCGGCGGCGAGCGGGGGCGTGGCCAGGGCCGCCGCGCGGGCCTCGCTCGGGCCCGGAGCCTGTGTGCGGCAGGGGGTGCGTGCCCGCGCTTCCGCTTCCGTATCCGGGCGGACACGCCCCGAGAGGGACGGACATCTCGGCAGGTTTGGGTTCCTCTGTGACGGGCGAGACCTATGACACCTTCCCGTACACCCACCCGCCCCTCCGCCGGGCGGGGGCCGGGTGGTCAAATGGGAATCCGGCCCGGATGTCATGCGAGAGGTGGACGATCAGGTGGACAAGGCACAGATCCTCGTCGCTTCCAACAGGGGACCGGTGTCCTTTTCGATCGATGACGACGGTGCGCTCCGCCACCGGCGCGGAGGCGGCGGGCTCGTGTCCGGCCTCAGCTCGGCCGCCGCCCAGGCCGACACGCTGTGGGTGTGCGCCGCCCTGTCCGACGCCGACCGCCAGGCGGCGTCGCGCGCCCCCGAGGGCCGGCTCGACCGGGCCGGGTTCGACGTCGGCGGCACCAGCGTGCGGATGCTCGACATCCCCCCGGCGACCTTCGCCAACGCCTACACCTCGGTGGCCAACTCCACGCTGTGGTTCGTCCACCACATGCTCTACGACACCCCCAACAAGCCCGGCTTCGGGGCCGAATTCCGCGCCGAGTGGGCCGACTACCGCGCCTACAACACCGCGTTCGCCGAGGGCCTGCTCACCGGCTCCGCCGACAACGCCCGGGTCGCCGTGCAGGACTACCACCTGGCCCTGGTGCCCCGGATGCTCCGCGGCCGCCGCCCCGACCTGCGCATCTCGCACTTCTCCCACACCCCGTGGGCGCCGCCGGAGTATTTCCGGATGCTGCCCACCGACATCGCGCGCGAGCTCCTCGAGGGCATGCTCGGCGCCGACCGCCTGGGCTTCCTCAGCCGGCGCTGGGCCGACGCCTTCCTGCGCTGCTGCGAGACGTTCCTGCGCGCCGATGTCGACTGGGACAAGCGCACCGTCGAGTACGGCAGCCGGGTGATCGGCGTGGCCGTGTACCCGCTGGGCGCCGACGCCGAGGGGCTGCGCGAGCGGGCCGCGGCCGACGACGTCGCCGAGCGCCGCGCGGCGCTGCGCGAGCGGGTCGGCGACCGCCGGCTCATCGTCCGGGTCGACCGCACCGAGCTGTCCAAGAACATCGTGCGCGGCCTCGAGGCCTACCGGGAGATGCTCCGCGACCACCCCGAGTGGCACGGCCGCGTCACCCACCTCGCGTTCGCCTACCCCAGCCGGGGCGACGTCCCCGAGTACCGCGAGTACACCGAATCGGTGCTCCGGGTCGCCAAGGAGATCAACGAGGAGTTCGGCACCGACTCCTGGACCCCGCTGATCCTCGAGGTCAACGACGACTACCCGCGTTCGCTGGCCGCCTACCGGCTGGCCGACGTGCTGCTGGTGAACCCGATCCGCGACGGCATGAACCTGGTCGCCAAGGAGGGGCCGGTGCTCTCCGACGACGGCTGCGCACTGGTGCTGTCGACCGAGGCGGGCGCCGCCGACGAGCTCGGCGCCCACGCCCTGCTGGTCAACCCCTACGACGTCAGCGAGACGGCGCGCGCGCTCCACACCGCGCTGGAGATGCCCGCCGAAGAGCGCCGCGAGCGCAGCGCCCACCTGGCCGAGCAGGCCACCGCGGTGTCGCCGCAGCGCTGGTTCGGCGACCAGCTGCGCGCGCTCGGCTGACGGCCGCCGATGGTCGTGCCCGCGGCGGCTCCGGCGGTCGCCGCGCGGCGGTGTCCCGGTGCGCCCGGACTCCGTGAGCGGGGTGTCAGGAGCGCGACATGATCTCGTCGATGACCGGTGACTTCGCGTCGGCGTAGTCCTGGAGGCTCTCCCACCGCCGCTCGGCGAGCCCGCGCTTGGTGCTGGCGTAGAGCTCGTGGTCGCCGGGGTGGGTGCGCAGGTGGTCGCGGAAGCGCAGCATGCGGTCGGCCTCGCCCGAGCCGGCCCCGAGCACGTGCAGGTCGATGTTGACGTCGGGGCCCTTGAAGAGCCTGCGGCCGTCGCCGCCGGGGTCGCGGTCGACCAGCGTGTACCCGGCGCCGGCCAGGGGCGGCAGGTAGGCGTCCTCGTCGGCGGGGTCGGCGACCAGCAGCAGCAGGTCCACGCACGGGGTGGCGGTGAGCCCGGGTACCGAGGTGGAGCCGACGTGCTGGAGGTCGAGCACGGAGTCGCCGAGGGCCTGGCGGATGCGCCCGGCTTCACGGTGGAAGAGGTAGGGCCATTTGACGTCGTAGTCGGCGACGGGGACGCGGCCGTCGACCAGCCGCCGGCCGGCCGGCGGCGCATCGGCGGGGTTCCGGCCGCGCAGGGGCAGGGGGTCACTGGGGGACATATTGGACAAGCTTTTCGCCCCGGGGGCGCTCCGTCAAGCCCTGACCCACCCGCGGGTTCCCCTGCTGACCGGGGGCGATACCGACCGCGCGGTATGCCGGCCGCGATCGGGAGGCGGGCGTCAGCGCTTGCGCCGCGACCCGCCGCGGCGGCGCCGTCCGCGGGCGGTGGCGGCCTGCGCGCGGCCGGAGTCCGCGCCGGCGGTCTCCGTGGCCGCGGCGGTGCTCCGCGAGGGCAGGCCGTAGGGGTTGGCGGTCGAGCGGCGCACCAGGACGGTCGCCACCGCGGCCAGCAGCAGCGCCAGCACGGCGGCGCCCGTCCACAGCGCCCACGGCGGGAGGAAGGGGTCCTCGGCCGCGGCGGCGAGGTCCTCGTCGTAGAGGGGGACGTCCTCGGCCGCCGTGCCGGCGGCGTCGAGCGCACCGGGCACGTCGAGCAGCCCGGCGCCGTACCCGGGGCCACCGCCGCCGGCGGGCGCGGCCGCGCCCTCGACCAGCGCGTCGGCCACCTGGCCGGGCAGCAGCTGGGGGTGCTCGGCGCGGATGAGCGCCGCGGCCCCGGCCACGAACGCGGCGGCGGGGACGGTGCCGTCGGCGGTGGTGTAGCCCTCGCCCGCATCGAGCGTCTCGACGGCCGCGCCCGGTGCGGCGAGCGTCACGGAGTCGCCGCCCGGGGAGTCAGCGGTGAGCGCCCCGTCCTCGCCGAAGGCGCCGACGGTCAGCACGGGGCCGGGGCCGGAATCGTCGCCGGTCCCGGCATCGGCGGTGGTACCGGCCGCGCCGGTGGCGCCCGGGCCGGCGGGGACGACCACCAGCACCCCCCGGTGGGCGACGGTGTCGATCGCCTCCTGCACGCCGGGGTCGGACACGGCGCCCTCCGCGGCGCTTTCGGGGAGGGCGAGGATCTGCGCGCCCTCGGCCGCCGCGTAGCGGATGCCGTCGGCGAGCGCGGCGGCGGTGTCGACCGACCCGGCGCCGGTGCCGCCGTCGCCGGGCTCGACGCGCACCGACAGGATGTCGGCGGCCGGAGCTACCCCGATGATGCCGCCCGTGAACTCGCGCCCGTGCCCGCTGGCGGCGATGATGCCCGCCGCCCCGGTGGAGCCGCCGTAGCCGTCGTCGCCCGGGGCGAGGTCCTGGCCGGTGAAGTCGCGACCAATGGTGACGGTGTCGCGTAGATCGGGGTGGCCATCGTCGACGCCGCTGCCGAGGACCGCGACGGTGATCCCGTCGCCCGGGGTCTCCACGGCGGCGTCGGTGGCGCCGATCGCGTCCATGCCCCACTGGTCGACGCGCAGCTCGGCGCCGGTGTCGCCGGCCGCCGGCGGGGCGAGCGACACGGCGATGGCCGTGGCCGCCGCGGCCGCCCCCGCGGCCCGTGCCGAACGCGTCCCGGCTGCGGATGTGCGCATGGCTGTGGACCCCCGTGACGTATCGTCGGACTGTCGCATTCAGTGCGGCCCCGACCAGGCCGTCCAGGCGCGAACGCGGGCCATTCTCGCATGTACCGCCGCATCGGGTGAGCCGCAATCGGGGGCGCGCGCCGGCGACGGGCCATGAGGACAGGTAACTCTAACCCCGGGGGGCGATCCTCCTGCTACTTCTCCTCAGCGCCCCTACCCAGTCGCTACCATGAGTCGCGCCAATCCGGACGAGGAGGCGCCCAGTGTCAGATCCCGGGCTATTTGATCGAGAACCGTCCGATTTCTCCGCGGATGCGGCGACATCCGCACAGGAAACCGGCCTCGAAGATCGCGAACAGCGCATCCTGGCCTTCGAACGCCAATGGTGGAAGTTCGAGGGCTCCAAGGAGCAGGCCATCCGCGACGAGTTCGGTCTCTCCCCCACCCGCTACTACCAGCTGCTCAACGGTCTCGTCGACCGTCCTGAAGCACTCGCCTTCGACCCCATGACCGTCAAACGGCTCCGCCGCCTGCGCGCCGCGCGGCGACGCCAGCGCACCGCCCGCCGGCTGGGTATCCAGCTGTAGCGCGCCGCAGGATCCGGCAGCAGCCGCCCCGCGACCCGCCCCGAGGGCATAGCACAGACATACGCGCACGAGCGGATATACCGAGCGAGAGACATCCATCCATGCCTCTGCCCCACCCCCGGTCCGGCGCGGCCTCGGCCGCGCTGGACCGGATCGTGGAGCGGCCTTCGGGTGCGCTCCTGGCCTTCGACTTCGACGGCACCCTGGCGCCGATCGTCCCCGACCCCCGCGACGCCCGCGCCCTGCCGGGCGTCACCGATGAGCTCGCCGCGCTATCGTCCCTGGTCGGGACGGTGGCGGTCATCACCGGGCGGCCGGCCGCCGCGGCGGTGGAGTACGGCGGGCTCGACCGGATCGGCGGCGTGGTGGTGCTGGGCCACTACGGCCGAGAGCGCTGGGAGGACGGCGAGATCACGGCGCCCGGCCCGCTGCCCGGCATCGATCTGGTCCGCTCCGAGCTCCCCGGCCTCCTCGACCGCGCCGGCGCGCCCGAGGGCACCTGGATCGAGGACAAGGAGCACGCGGTGGCCGTGCACACCCGCCGCACCCCCGCGCCCGACACCGTGCTCGCCGCCCTGCGCGCCCCGCTGGCGGGCCTCGCCGAGCGGGCGGGGCTCGTGGTCGAGCCCGGGCGGATGGTGATCGAGCTCCGGCCGCCGGGCATGGACAAGGGGGCGGCCCTCACGGCGCTGGCGGACGACCGCGGCGCCGCCGCGGTGCTCTACGCCGGCGACGACCTCGGCGACCTCGCCGCGTTCGACGCCGTCGCCTCGCTCCGCGAGCGCGGGGTTCCGGGGCTGACCGTGTGCAGCGGGTCCGACGAGGTCGCAGAGCTCGCCGAGCGCGCCGACCTCGTGGTCGACGGCCCCGAGGGGGTCGCCGGGCTGCTCGCGTCGCTCCGCGCCGAGCTGCGGTCGCGCGCTTAGCCTTCGCCGCCGAACGACGCGCGGACGGCGGCGCGCAGATCGAACAGCCCGGTTCTGCGCCGGCCGAAATGCACGGCGTTGGTCAGCAGGCCCACATATCGGCCCGTCTCCGGGTGCATATAGAGGCTGACCCCGGTGTAGCCGTTGTGGTACACCAGCCCGTCGTCGGTGACCAGCCAGGCCAGGCCGCGCGCGTAGCGCTCCTCGACCGGCACCTGGGCGGTCCAGCTCTGCCGGATGAAACCCGCCGACAACCCCAGGGCCTCGCCCTCGGCGTGCGCGCGGATCAGCTCGCGCGCGTAGACGCCCAGGTCGATGGCGGTGCTGAACACCCCGGCGTGGCCGGCGACTCCGCCCATGAGCGCCGCCGCCTCGTCGTGCACGACGCCCCAAGCGGGCGCGGCGCCGGGGATGCGGCGCTCGGTCGGCGCGACCATCGGCGACCGGGCCAGGGGGCCGTAGGCGGTGGCGGCCATGCCGCTCTCGGCCCACAGGTCGCCGGCCAGCCGGTCCAGCGGGGCGTCGAACAGCCGCTCGATCACCAGGCCGAGCAGGATGAACCCGCGGTCGATGTAGCGGTAGCCCTCCTCGTCGAGCGGTTCGGAGAGGATGGCCTCGGCGAGGTCCTGCTCGGTGCCGACGTAGCGCTCCAGCCAGGTGACGGGGTTGAGCCGCGAGGTGTGGGTGAGGATCTGCCGTGTGGTGACCGAGCCCCCGGGATACGGTCCGCCGGAAACGTACTCTTCCAGGGGCGCGTCGAGGTCGAGCAGGCCGCCGTCGACCGCGCGGCCCACCAGCGGCCAGGTCGCCATCACCTTGGTGAGACTGGCGACGTCGTAGTGCACATCGGGAGCCGCCGGGCCCGACCGGGGGTCGTCCCCGGTCCGCCCCACCGCGATGAACTCCCACATGCTCCCGGTGCCGACGACGGCGGTCCCCCCGGGGAGCCAGCCGGCGTCGACCATCACCTTCAGGACGCCGCGGATCTCCGATCCGGTCTCCGCGAGCCAATCGCCGTCCAGCACATGCCCCTCCTCTGCGCCTCTGCCGGGACTCCCCATCGGCGGATACCCGCTGCACGGGGGATCTCACGCCCACCCCGTCTGCGGACATGCCTGATAGCGGGCTCGCGCCGGACCGAAATCACGGGTCGGCCGGCCGGGAGTTCGGGAAGTCCGTCAGGTCAGGATCGCGAGCTTGAACTGGGCGTGGGAGACGGTCGCCGGGGAGGTGCCGTTGTGCCGCACCATCACCCCCAGCGGGGTCTCGGGCTCCACGAAGATGCCCCACGCCTTCCCGCGGTACTGGCCGCCCGTGGTCGCCTGGTGGTCCTCGGTGCAGGTGGAGTCGGAGCCGGTGGAGAGGGAGAGCGGGTCGCGCACGAACCGGTCGCGTACCTCGGTGTAGTCGCCCTCGTCCCAGTAGACGAGCGCCTTCAGCTCCCCCCAGCCCGAGACCGCGGGCCAGATCAGCCCGGAGCGGGGGTCGGGGAACTCGGAGTCGGCGCCGTCGGGCTGGCCGGGCTGGTGCATGCGGTGGGGGTCGGCGGACTCCCCGGAGTAGGGGAAGCGCAGCAGGTGGTAGGCGCCGTCGGCGGGGATGGTCTGCGGGGTGTCGACGATGAGGGAGCACACGCGTACGGCCATGGTCCGGCCTTTCCGTGAGCGCGGTCCAGGGGGATGCGGCGGCGCGCCGCGATACCGCGCCGCCTCCAGCGTCAATTCCCGGATCGCGGGCGCCCATGCCGGGGGGAGGCCGGAAGGGGAGGTCAGCAGCCGTGCGGCCACCGGGCGATCCGGCCGAGTTCCTCGAGCCCGGCGATCGTGTCCCAGTCGACGACCTGGTCGACGTCCCACCACCGGGCGCTCTCGTAGCCGTCGCGGTCGATCGAGGGGTCGGGCACCCCGCACGCCGCGTACAGCAGGCCGCGCACCGGACCCCGCAGGGTGCTCATGTAGGCGTGTTCGAGTTCACCGAAGGTGATGCCCTCGCTGATGACGATGAGGTAGCCGCCCGGCCGCTTGGCGAGGATGAAGGGGGTGCTCCGCGGCAGGTTCCCCAAGGTGATCGACAGGGGCGGCGTCCAGTAGGCCGAGCGTTGCAGCCGGATGTGTGACACGGGTCCCCTCCCGGGAGCATGGGGTGGCGGAGCGGTCACCGTGAACGGGGGGCGGTCGCTGTCACGGTGCGCGCGCTGCGGGTATGTGCCGAGCGGGGGCCGGCGCCCCCGCTCTGTGTCTTTTGGGAGCGCTCGCCTCCTCGCTCTGCTCCAACGGCCCCGCAAGTCGGGCCTTCGGCCATAGGCAGCGCCGCCTCCGCTCACTCGTCGGCTCGCCGCTCTGTGTCCGGGCGTGGCGCCCGCGGCTACCAACCGCCGACCGTCTCGCTGAAGCGGTTCGCGCGCTCCAGCTCGACCTGCGCGAAGACCGCCGTCTGTGTGCGGATGCTGCGTAGTGCGGCGTCGACCATCCGATCGGCCTCGGCGGCGCTGACCCCGCCGCTGTCGGCCTCCCGGTCCGTGATGATGCTGATGGCGACGTCCCCGACCGGGGTGTCGAGCCGCTGCCGCCGGATCTGGTACCGGTCGGTCGCCTCGCACTGATCGCCGGGATAGGTGATGGGACGGGGCATGCTCCACCTCCATGGCTGTCCACTGACCGCGACCGGTGGAATGCAAAACCCAGCATGCAATTGCTCAGGACCATGGCACCACCGATCGGCCACCGACACGTCCGACACTACCCCGTCGAGCCCCGCCCGCTCCGGGAAATGTGCGCTTCCGTCTCCGAAGACGATCACATCTTCGCAGGTGATCGACTTCCGAGAGGAAAATCGGAGGTTTCCCGGTTCCCATTGCACACATCCGGGCCCCGGGGCCACACCAGCCCGGTCCCCCCACCACACCACCACCCCGGACGACCGGCACGGCTTCGCCCGGCGGTGCCGGACCTCCATCCGGTTCTTCCCGCTTCGAACCGAGCCCATGCCCCGCCGACCGGCCGCACCCGGCGCCCGGCGGACCGAAACCCACGGCGTCATTGCATCGGCGAGCACGTAAGGGAATCCGCGGGCCGTACCGGACGGCGGGCGGTGCGGCGGCCACCGGCCGGGGCGCGGATCACTGATAGGGGGAGGGGACCGGGACGAGGTGGGCGGGGACGGTGCCGTCGCGCAGAGTGCAGGCGCCCGGCGCGGTGTAGCGGATGGCCAGCGCCACCGCCGGCGCCGGGCCGCGGTTGGGCGGGGTGCGCCGCACCAGGCGGGGGTCGATGAGCAGGCCGTGGCCGGCCGCCACGGGGACGGGCCGCCACCGGCTGGGCGCCGGGGGGTCGAGCACCGCGGCCGGGCGGGCGGGACCGCGGGGCTGCGCGCGGCCCGACGGGGGGCGCGCACCGCGGTGGGAGTCGGGGGCGATGTGCGGGCACCAGGTCCGGGCGGTGGCGTGGGTGAGCGCGAGCCACACCGTGACCGTGCCACGGGGGTCGAGCTCTACCGCACCGGAGCCCAGGGCGCTGTGCTGCGGGCCCCCTGCACCGCCTGGCGGCACGGCGATGAGCCGGGAGGACTCGATGTCGAGGTCGGCGCCCAGGACACTGCGCGCCGCACCGGCCACGACGGGGTCGGCGGCGACCGCCGCGACACCGGGAAGCTCTCGGTGCGGGTCGGCCACGGCCCCGCGGCGGAGCCCGATCGCCGCGAGCAGCCGGCCGAGCTCGCCGGGCCCGGCCCACGGGCCGAACCCGGCTACGCCGGCGCGGGCATAGCGGTCAAGGTCGGCGCCGTGCCGGACGATCCTCACCATGATCACCCATGTACTCACTCACTGTTAGGTAGTGATCTATTCAGGGTGAACCAGCCCGGAACATCCGTCAATAGGTCATGACCTACCCTGTGGGCCACACCAGGCGAACCCCCACCCGCTAGGAGGATCCGCATGGCACGCTGGCACGAGATCGCCCACGAGCTACGGGCCGCCATCGCCGGCGGGGACGTCGCGCCCGGCGACGTCCTCCCCCGCGAGACCGACCTCCAGGAGCGCTACCGCACCTCGCGCACCACCGTCCGCCAGGCCGTCGCCGCTTTGGAGAAGGAAGGCCTGGTCGAGAAGGTGCGCCGGCGCGGGACCGTCGTCCGGCGCCCGCCCACCCGCCGGCGCATCCCCCGTTCCCGCAGGGTCCACCGCGACGGGATCGGCTACTACTTCGACACCGCGGCACAGGGCTGGCGCCCGCTCGAGCCCCCGGCCATCGGCCGCGTCCCGGCCCCCGCCGACATCGCCCGCCTCCTGGGCCTGCCCGCCGCCACCGAGGTCGTGACCCGCTCACGGGTGATGGGCGACCCCGGCAGCGGCGACGTCACCCAGCTCGCGACGTCCTACCTGGCACCGGCGGCGGTCGACGAGCTGCCGGTCCTCGCCGAGCCCGACACCGGGCCGGGCGGGATCTACGACCGGATGGAGGAGGCGGGCCACGGCCCGCTCAGATGGGAGGAGGCGGTCTCCGCCCGCATGCCCTCGCCCGACGAGGCCCGGCGGCTCTCCCTGCCCCCGGGGGTGCCCGTCCTGCGCATCACCCGCATCACCCGCGGCGCCGACGGCCGCGCCCTGGAGGTGAACGACACCCGGGTGTCGGCGGAGCGGTTCGAGGTCGTCAACGAGATCGACCGCGACCCCACGGCCGCCCCGCGGAACCCGCCCGTCCCTTCCGGCCCTCCCGCATGACCGCCCGCGGAATGCGCGGCGCGGGTGATCGGACATCCGAAAACGGGTACCGTGTGAATTCGTGTGACCACGAGTAGTGACAGATGGAACGCGCGGAGCCGGCGGTCCGGCGGACCCGGGAGGTGGCGGCATGCCCGACGAAGAGGAGCTGAACGCGTTCCTGCCCCGGCTGACCCGCGAGAACCGCGACTGGTTCACCGCCCAGACCGAGCCCGAGCAGGACCGGCTCTTCCGGCACTGGCGCTCGCTCGCATTCCCCGAATACGGCCAGGTCACCTCCCCCGGCGCCCCGTGGACCCCCCGCGACGCCGTACCGCTCGACCCCGACATCATCGCCAACAAGGTCATCACCGAGGCCCGCGCCTGACCACCCCGCCCCCCGGGCGGGAGGAGGGCGGCGGCCCGCTGCGCCGGCGGGGCGGGCCCATCCGGTCGCCCAGGGACCGCTAGAAGATCAGCCCCTCCTGCACCATCGCGACGACGATCGGGGAGACCGCCGATGCGATACCGACGATCACGGTGACGAAGATGGTGATCTTCTCGGCCTTGGTCAGCCTGTTCGGGCTGGGCCTGCCCGGGGTGACGGGTCGCGTGCCGCGCCGATCGACGTCCTCTCCGCGGGACCCGCCCCCCAGAAACGAATTGCTCTCCGCGACCGCCGAGGAGACGCCCATCCCGAAGAACCCGAAAAAGACGATCGCGAAGGCCGCCACGAGCACGATCAGCACCACGTCCAGAACCGGCCAGAGCTCATGGCGCACCAGGATCAGCAGCGGGATCCCGGCACCGATCGCGGAGAGCACGCTGACGCCGAAGCTCTCCATCGACCGCCTCGTGCGAAGCCTGCCGATGTCCAGCAGCGCCCCGCACATGCCGATACCGCCCAGGAGGATGGCGGCGCAGTAGAGCACTGTCTCCCAGACGGCGGACGTACGCAGGATCCCGGGGAGCGCGAGGGCGACCAGGGACGCGAGGACGAGTCCCACGCCCAGCCCGACGCCTTCGACCG
Organism: Nocardiopsis sediminis; assembly: GCF_042650565.1. Lineage (NCBI taxonomy): Bacteria > Bacillati > Actinomycetota > Actinomycetes > Streptosporangiales > Nocardiopsidaceae > Nocardiopsis > Nocardiopsis sediminis. Next base: position 246,381 of record NZ_JBHSBH010000013.1, on the reverse strand, counting down.
TGTTCTTCCGGTCACCGTCCACGAGAGGCCTCCCGGCAGCCCTCACCGACGCGCGCCCGAGCGGCCGCCGGGGCCGTCGTGTCCCGAGCCGCGTTCACCTATCGGCCGACGGCCTGTTCGCGGCGATCGCCGTGTCCGGCGGGGCCGTCGGGGCTATCAAGATAGCCCTTGTCGGGGGGAGCGGCCATCGGGGCGAGCTCGCCGCCGCCGGGCGCGGCCCCGCGACCTCGCTGTGCGACCTGCCTGCGCGGCGGGTCAGACGGACGGCGCGGCGCCGTAGAGCCGCAGGAAGGTGCGCACCCCGCTCCGGACGAGCGCCTCGGCCTCGTCGCCGGGCATGGGGACCGCGCCGTAGAACGTGCGCTGGTTGAGGTCGGTGATGGTGAGCAGGTTGAAGTGGTTGGCGGCCTGCGCCGGGTCGTCGAACTCCAGCAGCCCGCGGTCGGCGATCCGGGCGAGATAGGGCGCCAGCCGCAGGTGCGCCGTGTGCGGCCCGGCGTCGCGCCACGCGCGCAGCACGTCCGGGGGGATCCGGGTGACCTCGGCTTCCAGGGCGCGGACCAGCGCGTAGTGGTCGGGGAACCGGGTGACCGCGGCGACGCGGTCCATGGCGAAGGCCACGAGGTCCTCCTCCAGGTCCACGATCTTGAGCAGATGGCGTTCCATGAGGTCGTTGATCGCCGCGGTGACCCCCTCGGCGCCGTCGAGCACCACGGAGAGGAACAGCCGCTCCTTGTCGCCGAAGTGGTTGTAGATGGTGCGCTTGGACACCCCGGCCGCGGCGGCGATGGCGTCGACACTGGCCCGGGTGTAGCCGTCGCGGCCGAAGACCTCGCGGGCCGCGGCGACGATGGACCGGCGCTTCTCCGATGATCCGCGGTACGCCCGCTCCGCGGTGGTGGTCGCCTCCTGGGCCTGCATCGGACCTCTTTCTCTTCGTGCCGCGCCGCCGATGGGCCGGGAACCGCCCTTTCACACTGGCGACGTCGTACTTCGCGCTGCTCTATGCGGTCCCCGCCCTCGTGGAGCGCCACGCGGGGTGGGCGGCGGGCGCCATCGGCACCGGCCAGCTCGTCGCGCTGCTGGCGGGGTCGGCACTGGCGCCGGCCTTCGCGGCGGTCGCGGCCCGGCTGGACGCCCGGGCCCTCCCCGCCGCGCTGATCGCGGCGGGCGGGTCGGCCGTGGCGGTGGCGGCGCTGGCGCAGTCGGCTCCCCTGCTCCTGGGGGTGCTCACCCTGGCGGTGTTCGCGTCATCATCGGCACAGGCCACCCTGGTCCGCTTCGCCACAGCACCGGCACCCGGGCCGCAACGCCCCATGGCGATGGGCCTGTTCAACCTGTGCTTCCAACCGGGCGGCGCCTTCGGCCCGTCCCTGGTGGTCCTGCTCGAAATCGGCTGAGCCGCCGTCCCCGGCCGGCATAGGCGATAGGTCCGGACGGCCCCGGGTCAACGAACACATTCCGTCGTTGGGGCGTTGGCCCAGGTACATCGGGTTCGGAGCCGACGAGGGGACTTGAACCCCTAACCTATCGCTTACAAGGCGATTGCTCTGCCAATTGAGCTACGTCGGCCGGTGTCGTTGACACCCAGTCGCATGTTACCGGTTGCGGGCTAGTGCGTGGACGAGCGGCGGCGGGTGACCTCGTAGAGGGAGACGCCGGCCGCCACCGAGGCGTTGAGGGATTCCGCGCCGGTGATGGGGATGCTCGCGACCGCGTCGCAGGCCTCCCGGACCAGGCGGGAGAGGCCCTTGCCCTCGGAGCCGACCACGACCACCAACGGGCCCGTCGCGAGGTCGAGGCGGTCCAGGGGGGTGTCGCCGCCGGCGTCGAGGCCGACGACGAACAGGCCCTCGCTCTTGTAGGACTCCAGGGTGCGCGTGAGGTTCGTGGCCTGGGCGACCGGCAGCCGGGCCAGGGTGCCGGCCGACGTCTTCCACGCCGCCATGCTCACGCCCGCCGAACGGCGCTCGGGGATCAGCAGCCCGTGGGCGCCGAAGGCGGCGGCCGAGCGGGTGATCGCGCCGAGGTTGTGCGGGTCGGTCACGCCGTCGAGGGCGACGATGAGCGCCGGGGTGTCGGCCCGCTGGGCGGCGTCGAGCAGGTCGGCCGGGTCCCAGTAGCGGTAGGGCCGCACCTGGAGGCCGACCCCCTGGTGGGCGGCGCCGGGCTGGCCGTTGCTCTCGCAGCGGCGGTCCAGCTCCGCGCGGGTGACCTCCAGGATCTCGATCCCCGCGGCGCCAGCGAGGCGGGCCGCCTCGGTGACGCGCGCGTCCGGGTCGAGGCTGTTGCAGAGGAAGAACTTCGCGGCCGGAACGCCCGCGCGCAGCGCCTCGACCACCGGGTTGCGGCCGATCAGCAGCTCGGGCCCGGTCCCGCCGCGCGGAGCCGCGCCACCGGGCCGCCCGCCGTCCTGCGCACCGGGGCCGCCCGGCGCCTGCGGCCGGGCGGCCGCGCGGGAGCGCTTGCGGTCGCCGTACCAGTGGCGCTCCTCAGCGGGCAGGGTGCCCTTCTTGCCTTCGAGCGACCGGCGCCCCTTGCCTCCGCTGCCCTTGGTCGGGCCCTTCTTGCTCTTCTTCGCCGGCATGAGCGCCGTCCTCCCCCTTGATCGTTTCGCACGCGTGCATGCCGGAACCGGTGGCGGCCCCGTTGTGTGGTGGTCGTTCGTGCGGGCAGGTCCGGGCTCCCGGCGGGCTGCGGCCCGCCGGGGGTGGCGCCCCCGGGCCCGCTAGCCGCGCCGCAGCTCCCAGCGCGGCCCGCGCGGGGTGTCCTCGACGGCGACCCCCGCCTCGAGGAGGCGGTCGCGGATGCCGTCGGCCGCGGCGTAGTCCTTGCGGGCCCTGGCCGACTGGCGCTGCTCCAGGGCCACCGCGACCAGCGCGTCGACGACGTCGCGCAGCCCCGCGCCGTCGCCGCCCGCCCACTGCGGCGACAACGGGTCGAGCCCCAGGACCGACAGCATCGCACGGGCCTGGGCGGCGTGGTCGGCCACCCGCTCCTTGGCGCCCTCGGTGAGGGCGGTGTTGCCGTCGCGGACGTGGCCGTGCACGACGGCGAGCGCCTGGGAGACCCCCAGGTCGTCGTCGAGCGCGGAGGCGAAGGAGTCGGGCACCCGGTAGGCGGGCTCGACCGCGCCGATGACCTCGGTCGCGCGGGTGAGGAAGCCCTCGATGCGCTGGTAGGCCGACGCCGCCTCGCGCAGTGCGTCGTCGGAGTAGTCGATGACCGAGCGGTAGTGGGCCTGGCCGAGGTAGTAGCGCAGCTCGACCGGGCGGACCTTGCGCAGGATCTCGGGGATCAGCAGCGAGTTGCCGAGCGACTTGCTCATCTTCTCGCCGCCCATGGTGAGCAGGCCGTTGTGCAGCCAGTAGCGGGCGAAGCCGTCGCCGGCCGCGGAGGACTGCGCGAGCTCGTTCTCGTGGTGCGGGAAGACGAGGTCGAGCCCTCCCCCGTGGATGTCGAAGGTGGCGCCCAGGTACTTGGTGGACATGGCCGAGCACTCCAGGTGCCAGCCCGGCCGCCCGCGGCCCCACGGGGTGTCCCAGCTGGGCTCGCCCGGGCGGGCGCCCTTCCACAGCGCGAAGTCGCGGGGGTCGCGCTTGGCGCGGTCGGAGTCGGAGTCGGCGGACGCGCGCATCTGGTCGACCCGCTGGTTGGACAGCGAACCGTAGGTGGGGAACGACCGCACGTCGAAGTAGACGTCGCCGGAGCCGTCGGCCGCGGGGTAGGCGTGCCCGCGGTCGATCAGCCGGCGCATCAGCTCGATCATCTCGGGGACGTGCCCCGTGGCCCGCGGCTCCACCGAGGGCGGCAGGCAGCCGAGGGAGTCGTAAGCGGCGGTGAAGGCGCGCTGGTTGCGCTCGGCGACCGCCCACCACTGCACGCCCTCGGCCTGGGCGACACGGATGATCTTGTCGTCGATGTCGGTGACGTTGCGGCACAGCGTGACATCGAGGCCCTTGTAGGTGAGCCAGCGCCGGAGGATGTCGAAGTTCACACCCGAGCGGATGTGCCCGATGTGCGGAGGCGCCTGCACCGTGGCACCACACAGGTACAGCGAGGCACACCCCTGGTGCAGGGGTGTGAAGTCGCGGACCTGGCGGGCACTGGTGTCGTAGAAGCGCAGACTCACACCCTCAAGGGTAGCCCTTTCCCGCGCCTACCACGGTCGTGCGGCGAGACGCCGGTCGCCCCCGGATTAGGGGGTCTGCGTGCCCGCATCGGCGCCATCAGGGCGGAAAGACGCGGCGAAATGGACATCCGCAATTAGCGGCGCGGGCATGTGAAGAATCCGGCAGGTCGAGCCACCCTCGGCCGCACTTCCGTGACCCTGAGCGAAGCCCCCACCCGCGAACTGGAGGAATTTCCTTTTCCGATCTGTTCGCGGGGGCCGCGAGTTCCGGTCAGTTTCATGGGGATCCTCGTGTTCGCGCCGTTTGCTGGGCTACCCTTCTGCGCACGATGGCCGTTGAATCCTCTTCGAAAACCCCTGGTGCCCGCCGCGTCCCGGACCCGCCCGAGCCCGGTGGCCGCCCCGGCTTCGCCGCCATCGCCCTGACGGGGCTCGGTGTCGTGGTGATCGCGGCCTGCGCCGTCCTGCTGTCCTACAACGGCATCTACCAGATCGCCCGCCAGGGCGGCGTCGATGCCCGGTCCGCCCACCTCTACCCCGGCGGCTTCACGCTCCTGCTGCTCATGGCGTTCTGGACCGGCTACGTCCTGCGCGCAGCACCGCGGTCGCGCCGGCTGTGGGTCGACGCGCTGATCCTGGCGATGATCCTGCTGGCCGCGGGGGCGAGCGCGCTGGAGACCACCGGCCAGCGCCTGCTGCCGCAGGTCGCCGTGGTGCTGACCGCCGTGGCGCCGTGGGTGGCGCTGCTGGCGGCGTTCCGGATCTTCCTGTGGGTGTGGATGCACGCGCGGGGCGAGTTCCCCGATGAGCGCGCGGAACGGAACCGGCGGGCCCGGCCGCGCGCGCCCCGGCCGGAGCCCGGCCCCGACGACCCGACCGACGTGCTCGACCCGGTACCCGCGGCGGCCGATGACCCCGGTGAAGGTGAAGGGGCAGGGGACGGCCGAGAGGACCGCCGCGGCGGCGACGACGTGACCGACACCGCGCGCCTCGCGCCCGTGCCGCCGCCCGCTGACGACCGCGAACGGCCCGCGCGCAGGCGCGGCCGCGGACCGGCGCCGCTGTGGCCGCGCCCTCAGGATGCGCGCCGGGGCGGGGCGGAGCCCCCCGTGCGGGTGCTGGAAGAGGATGAGCTGCGGCACCACCGGTCGCGCCGCCCGGAACCGCCGGAGCCCGACGAGGCCACCGCATCCCCGGCGCCTCGGGTGCCCGCCGAACCCCCGATGCCCGCCGAGCGCGAGCCGGCCGACCTGACCGACCCCGACCCCGGAACCCCGCCCAGCGGAAGCCGCCTCCCCGATACGCCCGAGCCCTTGCCGTCGGCCGCCGCGGATCGCCCGGCCGCCACGGCCGCGGATGCTCGCGCCACGGGCACGGAGGACCACACCGCGGCCGCGGATGCCGACGCCACGACCGCCGATGCCCACGCCTCGGCCGCGGACACCCGCGGCACGACTTCGGACGCCCCTGCCACGGCCGCGAACACCCCTGCCATCGCTGTTGAGGACCGGCCCACGAAGGCGGCCGCCGCCGCTGAGAGCGGCCCCGATGCGGCCGATGAGCCGGATGACACGGAGCTGCCCCGCCGTAGCCCGGCCGGTGGGGTGAACGCCATCAAGCGGGCCGCGGAGGTGCGACCCGTCAGCCGCCCCTTCGCCCGCCCTGCCGGGCCGGACGCGACCGGGGAGCCCGCCACGGCTGACGCGGCCGACGAGGGGTTCGTGCACGACCTCGCCGCGGGCGACCCGACGAACGATGAAGCGGAGCCGGACCCCGTTCCGGCACGGGGGCTGCCCCTTCCGCGGATCGCCGCGTCGCCGGCGGCTGTGGGGGCCGGTACCCGCGGCCCAGCGCCTTCGACGCGGACGGAGCCTCTCGCTCCCGTGACCCCGTCCGGGCCCGCAGCACCCCCCGGGCCGGCGGAACAGCCGGCCGAAAGCGTCCGGCCGACCGGGAAGGCCGAGAAGGCGGCCGAGTCCGGCGAAACCGACTCCGTTCCCGCGCCCTCAGGCCCCGCCTTCCCCGCCGCCGCACCGATCGAGAAGCGGCCCATGGTGCTGAAGCCGCGGCGGATGCCCATGGCGGGCTTCCCGCCGCCCGACCCGCCGTCGCGCCGGGTCCGCAGCGAGCCCCGGCCGCCGCAGGACTGAGGCCCGCACATACCGCGCCCGCCCCTGTCCCCCGTCCGGCGTGGGCGTTCCCCGGGGGCCCGCCCCGCCTGCGCCGACCCCGTTCTCAGGCCTTCTCAGCCCTATCGTCGTCTACCGGCACGCACAAAGCCGTGGCCACCGCGGCTATGCCCTCGCCGCGGCCGGTCAGGCCGAGTCCGTCGGTGGTGGTGGCCGAGACGCTCACCGGCGCCCCCACGGCCGCGGAGAGGACGCGTTCGGCCTCGGCCCGCCGCGGGGCGAATTTCGGGCGGTTGCTGATGACCTGGACCGCGACGTTGCCGATCTCGAACCCGGCCGCGCGCACGCGCGCGGCGGTCTCGGTCAGCAGCTCGACGCCGGAAGCCCCCTTCCAGCGGGGTTCCGAGGTGCCGAAATGGGCACCGAGATCGCCGAGCCCGCAGGCCGAGAACAGAGCGTCACACGCGGCGTGCGCCGCGACGTCGCCGTCGGAATGGCCGCTGACGCCGTCCTCCCCGGGCCATTGAAGGCCCGCGAGGAAAAGAATGCGCCCCGACATGAATGGGTGGACGTCGGTTCCGACGCCCACCCGAGGTATTTTCACCATGAATGCAGTGGTTCTTTACGGCCTTTGTCAGTTGGTGAGGACTTCATCGAGAAGCGCCTCGGCCTTGTCCTCGTTGGTCTTTTCGGCAAGGGCGAGTTCGCTCACCAGGATCTGCCGCGCCTTGGCGAGCATGCGCTTCTCACCGGCGGAGAGCCCACGCTCCTTGTCGCGCCGCCAGAGGTCGCGGACGACCTCGGCCACCTTGTTGACGTCGCCCGACGCGAGCTTCTCCAGGTTCGCCTTGTAGCGCCGCGACCAGTTCGTGGGCTCCTCGGTGTGCGGCGCGCGCAGCACCTCGAAGACCTTGTCCAGGCCCTCCTGGCCCACTACGTCGCGCACGCCGACGTCCTGGGCGTTCTCGGCAGGCACGCGTACCGTAAGATCACCCTTGTCGACCCGGAGGACGAGGTAGGTCCTATCCTCACCCTTAATGGTGCGAGTCTCGATCGCCTCAATGCGAGCAGCCCCATGATGGGGGTAGACAACGGTGTCGCCGACCTTGAAAGTCATGTGACAAGTACCCCTTCCGCTACCACAAGGGTACCACGAATCTGTGACTTAACGTACCTATTCGGTTTACGTCCACGCAGGTCACAGGCGCATTTTAGGTCTTGACAAAGCTTACACGAGGTGCTTCCGCACCTCCCGGAAAGCCTCCGGGGACAGGGTTGCGACCGGTCGCCGCGCTCGCGACCGGGCACGCAGAGTGACCGCCCGGCGGGCGGTCCCCCGCACGCGAAAGGGGCGGAACCGCGGTTCCGCCCCTTGTTCCACGCCTCTCCGGCGCCCCGTCGCGGCGCCTGCGCACGTGATGTTCGCCACGGAGCGCCGATCTCCGGGCTACGCCTCGGGCTCGTAGTCCTTCGGCTTCTCGCCGGTGACCATGTACACGAGGTTGTCCGCAACGTGCACCGCGTGGTCGCCGAAACGCTCGTAGAAGCGGCCGGCCAGCGTGACGTCCATGGTCGCCTCGACGCCGTGCGACCACCCGGGGTCGAGGATCCGCTTGAGCAGCTTGCTGCGCAGCTTGTCCATGCGGTCGTCGTCGGCGTCGAGCTCCAGTGCGGTGTCGGCGTCGCGGTTGCCGACGACGTCGCCCGCCTTGACGACGAGCAGCTCGGCCTGGTGGCCCATCTCCAGCACGGTGGAGCGGAGCTCGGCGGGGATGGCGGAGTCGGGGTGGCGGCGCCGGGCGATCTTGGCGATGTGCACGGCGTGGTCGCCCATGCGTTCGAGGTCGCCGGCCATGTGCAGTGAGGTGATGATCGTGCGCAGGTCCGTCGCGACGGGCTGCTGGCGCGCCATCAGGTCGAAGGCGGTGGTCTCGATCTCCTCGTCGAGCCGGTTGAGCTCTTCGTCGCCCGAGATGACCTCCTGGGCGGCGTTGAGGTCCGCATCGAGCAGGGCCGTGGTCGCGCGGGCGATCGCGTGCCGTGCCAGCCGGGTCATCTCGACCAGGCGGTCACTCAGCGAATCCAGACCTTCATGATAAGTGTCGCGCATGGCTTACATCGTCCCAGGTCGTAGCTTAATCACTTCGGAAGCATCGGTGAATATCTGCGGAACCTCGGTTGTAACACATGGTCAGACGGGTAAAGCCGGGCTCCGCCCGCTTACGATCGAAACGTGCAAGGAGAACTGCTGGCCGCGATCGCGGGACTCGTCGGGCTCGTGACAGGTGTCGCGGCCGGTCTCGCCTTCCGGATCAGCGAGACGGGCCGCAACCGCGCGCCCGAGGAGCCGCAGCGCCCCTCGGCGCTGCCGCCGGGGATCGCCGAGGTCCTCGCGGCCCTGCCGTCGTCGGCGGTGGTGCTCGACCCCGCCGACCGCGTCCTGCGGGCCAGCTCCGCGGCGCGCGCCTACGGGATCGTCCGCGGCGATGAGCTGGTGATAAGCGACCTGCTCGCCCTCGCCCGCCAGGTGCGCCGCGACGGCGTGATCCGTGAGACCGAGATCGAGGTGGCCGTCCGCAAGTTCGGCCCCGATGCCACGTCCTTCGCCGTCCGGGTCGCCCCGCTCGGCGGGACCGGGCTGGTCCTGGTCCTCGCCGAGGACCAGACCGAGCGGCGCCGGGTCGAGGCGGTCCGCCGCGACTTCGTCGCCAACATCAGCCACGAGCTCAAGACGCCCGTGGGAGCGCTTTCCCTGCTCGCCGAGACCGTCGCCGACGCCAGTGACGACCCCGAAGCGGTGCGCCGCTTCACCGGGCGCATGCAGCAGGAGGCGGCGCGGCTGACGAGCGTCATCCAGGACCTGATCACGCTCTCCCGCATCCAGGGCGCCGAGCCTATGGCCGAGCCCGACAAGGTCGTCATCGGCGAGGTCGTCGAGGAGGCGCTCGACGCCGTGCGCATGGCGGCCGACGCCAAGCAGATCTCCCTGGTGGCCAGCGGCACCGAGGGCGTCGTCATCATGGGCGACGAAAGCCTGCTTGTGACGGCCATGCGCAACCTCGTGGCCAACGCCGTGGCCTACAGCCCCGAGCGCACCCGCGTCTCGGTGTCGGTCGAGGTGACCGACAAGGCGGTGGAGATCAGCATCGCCGACCAGGGGATCGGTATCCCGCCGCAGGACCTGGAACGCGTGTTCGAGCGGTTCTACCGCGTGGACGCCGCCCGGAGCCGGGCGACCGGGGGCACCGGCCTCGGCCTGGCCATCGTCAAGCACATCATGACCCACCACCGTGGCGAAGTCACCGTGTGGAGCAAGGAGGGGTCGGGGTCGACGTTCACACTGCGTCTGCCCCGCCCGGAGACCCGGGAGCGACAGCGCTCCGGGGAGAACACCGATCGGGAGGCGGCACAGTGACACGCGTACTCGTCGTCGAGGACGAGGAATCCTACAGCGATGCCCTGTCGTACATGCTCCGCAAAGAGGGGTTCGAGGTCGCTGTTGCACCGACCGGGACAGTGGCGCTGGAGACCTTCGACCGCACCGGGGCCGACCTGGTGCTGCTGGACCTGATGCTGCCCGGGCTGCCGGGCACGGAGGTCTGCCGGACCCTGCGGCAGAAGTCCAATGTCCCCGTCATCATGCTGACCGCCAAGGACAGCGAGATCGACAAGGTCGTCGGCCTGGAACTGGGCGCCGACGACTACGTCACCAAGCCGTTCTCCTCGCGGGAGCTGGTCGCGCGCATCCGCGCCGTCCTGCGCCGCCGCGGCGAGGACGAGCCGCTGCTGCCCAGCGCCCTTGAGGCCGGGCCGGTCCGCATGGACGTGGAGCGGCACGTCGTCACGGTCCGCGGCGAGGGCATCCAGCTCCCCTTGAAGGAGTTCGAGCTGCTGGAGGTGCTGCTGCGCAACGCCGGGCGGGTGCTGACCCGGATGCAGCTCATCGACCGCGTCTGGGGCGCCGACTACGTGGGCGACACCAAGACCCTGGACGTGCACGTGAAGCGGTTGCGGGCGAAGATCGAGAGCGACCCCGGCGACCCCCGGTTCATCGTCACCGTTCGCGGGCTCGGCTACAAGTTCGAGCCGGGCCACGCCGAGTAGCCCCGGAAGCGGGCGGGCGGCGGCGTGGCGGCGGGCTCCGGCGGGCCGCTGCGCCCGTTGTCATACCTCCAGCAGGACGGTGAACGGCCCCTCGTTGGTGAGCGCGACCGACATGTCCGCGCCGAACACCCCGGTCTCGACGTGCGCGCCCAGCCCCCGCAGGGTGTCCACCACCGCGTCGACCACCGGTTCGGCGACGGGCCCGGGCGCGGCGGCCTGCCAGGTGGGCCGGCGGCCCTTGCGGGCGTCGCCGTAGAGCGTGAACTGGCTGACCACCAGCAGGGGCGCGCCGATGTCGGAGCAGGACAGCTCGCCGTCCAGGATGCGCAGCCGCCACATCTTCTCGGCGAGGCGGCGCGCCTCGGACGCGGTGTCGGTGTGGGTGACGCCGACCAGCGCCAGCAGGCCGGGGCCCTTGATCTCGCCGACGGTCTCGCCGCCCACGGTCACACTGGCGTGGGCGACTCGTTGCACGACCGCGCGCATCGCGTCCTTTCCACCGCGGCCTCAGGCGAGGGTGCGGAACTGCCGGGTATTGGAGATGACGCCGGTGAGCGTCAGGGTGAACGACTTGATGGAGTCGGTGAAGTCCTCGAGCCGCCACTCCTCGGGCCCGACGTACCAGGGGAGCTCTTCGTCCTCCAGCTCGTCGCGGCCCGCGGAGGACAGGATGCCCGCCCAGCGGTCGACGTTGTCGAAGATGATCGCGTAGGGCAGGTAGCGGGAGAACAGGTGGACCCGGTTGCCCTGCGGGACGTGCTCGGCCTCGGGGCTGAGCAGGTAGGCGCGGAACCCCAGGGTGTGGGCGAAGACCACGCTGCCCTGCCGGGTCTTGGCGGGCATGTACTGCGCCCCGACCGTGACGGCCGCGCCGGCGATGACGACCGCGAGCCCCGTGAAGGCCGCCTGGGTGAAGACGGCGAGCACCACAGTGAGCGCGACCCCGGCGACGGTGAGGGCGATCCCGGCGCCGACCCACCGGTTGCGCTCCAGGTTGGGGCGGTTGGCGAACCAGCGGAGCCGGACCATGTCGCGGTAGAGCTCGTCGCGGACCTCGGTGAGCCGCGCGGGGAAGTCGCTGCGCCCCAGCTCCGACACCTTGACCTGGTGCCAGTTGTGGAAGAGCGCGTCGAGCAGCAGGCGCTCGTAGGGCAGCAGCTCGTCGTCGACGGGGCCCGGGCACTTGTCCAGCCGCCAGTCGACGGCGGAGAAGCGGGCGTGCGGCAGCTCGCGGATGGTGAGGTGGCCGCGCACCGCGAGGTCGACCACAGTGGCGGTGATGTCCACGACGTCGGCCTGCTCGTCGATCAGCGTGCCGATCTGGCCCGGGTGGACGCCGTCGGGGGGACGGAAGCGGAGCGCTCCGGGGGCGCCGTCGGGCAGCAGCGGGGCGCTGTCGCCGGCGGCCGCCTGGGTCTTCAGCGCGCGCTCGTCGCGCCCGCGCAGCCGGATCAGCGCCACCAGGCCGCCCACGAGGACGAGCAGCACCAGCCCGAACACCCCGGAGGTGACCGGGGTGATCGCGAACGCCGATGTCAGCGACCAGGTGCGGTCCAGGATGGGCTCGCCGGGGGCGGTTCCGGGCGGGTAGCCGACGACGATGTCCAGGCGGTCGCCGGTGTCCATGTCGTTCTGGAGGAAGCGCGCGAGCAGCCCCTGGTGGCCGCCCATGTCGGAGGAGGTGCAGTAGATGGAGCTGCGCGGCTCCCCCGCTGTACAGGAGAGCGCGACGGGCGGCACCCCGGCGTCGACGGCGACGGTGGTCTCGGCGACGGGGGCGCTGTAGCCGCCGACCGCGGCCCATTCGAGTTCGACCCCGTCGCCGATGGGGTCGAGGACGCCGCGCACCTGGTATTCGAGGACGACGGCCTCGGCCCCGCCCGTGTCGATCGTGAGGTCCAGGGTGGTGTCGTGGTCCCGGGTGGCGACGTCGACCTCGCCGCCGTCGGCGTCGCGGGCGGTGATGCCGGTGATCTCGAAGACGCGGTCGTGGGCGGTGTCGTAGGGCTCGCGCACGGTGAAGGTGCGGGTGAACTCGTCGGGGGCGCCGTCGCCGAAGCTCAGGGTCTCCTGGCCGTGCAGGACGCCGTCGGCGCCGAGTTCGAGCAGGATGGCGTTGCTGATAGTGGAGTCGCCGGCGAGCGGGACCGAGGAGTGGGTCTCCGGGCTGGCCGCGGAGCCGGCGGGGGCGGCCGCGGCGGCCGGGGCGGCGGTGCACAGGACGACGGCCGCAGCGGCCGCGGCGCACACGGGCCGCACGATTCCCACCCTCCTCATGGCGCCAGAGCCTATCCGCTCCGCCGGGCCGGCGTGGTCCGGGGGCGCGCGGGCTCGGGGGCGCGCCCCATCCGGCTCGCCCGGCACACTGTGCCGCAACGTCACCTGTCACCTGATACCGCCATAATCGTGGTGGCCGGGCACACGACGGCCGCCCGGCCGGGGGGCCGGGGACACGGGGGGAGCCAGGAGGTGATTCGGCTCGATGGCCGGGCACAGCACTGACACGGGGACCGCCACGGTTCCGGGCCGTATCCGCGTGCGGGAGGGCTACGAGCGCCCGGCGCCCGTCGGCCGGCCGCCGCAGCGGCCGGGCCTGGGGGTATCGCTGGTGCTGGCCACCGGCCTGGGCGCGATCGGGCTGGCGGCGTTCCTCGCGGTCTCCGCCGTGTTCGCGCCGGCGGGCCCGCCCGCTGAGGCGGCGCCCGAGCCCGCCGCGGAGGCGCCCGTCCCCGACGGTGACGCCCCGGCGGCCGGGTCCGACCCGGCCGTGCTCACCGAGAGCGCCCTCTACAACAGCGGGGAGATGGCCGAGGTCACCTGCGTGGCGCCGGACCTGAACGCCGACGACAAAGAGTCGATGGAGAACTTCCTGCACGAGATGTCCGACTGCCTCGACACCGCGTGGAGCGAGCAGTTCGGCGGCACCGGGCTGGAGTTCGAGCCGCCCAACCGGGTCTACTGGTACGCATCGGGCCGCAGCCCGTGCGGCACCTACCCCACCGAGGGCACGGCGGCGTTCTACTGCCAGGCGAACAAGGGCCTGTACCTGGGGGTCGAGGACATCGTGCGCAACTCCGGCGACAGCGAGTACCCCGAGGCCTACACCTTCCTGCTCAGCCACGAGTACGCCCACCACGTGCAGGGCGAGGCCGGGATCCTCGGCTACTTCCACACCGCCCGCGGCGCGGCCTCGGGGAACGAGCGCGACCTGCTGACGCGCCGCAGCGAACTCCAGGCCAACTGCCTGGGCGGCGCCTTCCTCGGCGCGGCCGAGGAGTCCTTCCCCATCGGCCGGGAGGAACATGCGCATATCCTCGAAGATGCCGAACTGCGCGGCGACTACTCCGCCGAGGACCGCACACACGGTTCGCCCGGCAACGGGCGGATGTGGACGGCCCACGGCATGGACCGTGCGGACCCTGCCGCCTGCAACACGTGGGCGGCGCCGGAGGACGTGGTCGAATGATCGCGATCCGCCGAGGGACCGCCTGACGGAGACCGGGGGGCGATCGTGGATTCGGGCATGAGCGGGCTTTCCGGCGGCCCGGGAGGCCCCGGCGAGCAGCCGGCCCGGCGGCGGCGTCCCGCCGAGGGCCGGGTGGCGCTCTATGCGGCGCTGGCCTCGCTCGTCTTGGCGCTGGCGTCGCTGACCTGGGTGACCATGGGGGCCGACACCCCGGGCGGCCCGCAGTCCGCGGCCGATCCGTCGCAGGCGCCGTCGCCGGGGCCCGGGGCGGGCGGCTCCGGAGGGCTCTCGGGGGTCCCGGCCGACGAGGCCGGCGCCCGGCGGCCCACGGGTGAGGCCGCCCTCGTGGACAACCCGCTGTACGACACCGGCCGGCTGTCGCCGCTGCCGTGCCCGGCGCCCGATATGAACGTCGACGACCCCGGCTCCGTCGACCGGTTCCTCAACGCGGTCGCCGACTGCCTGGACCAGGCTTGGGCCACCCAGTTCGCGAAGGCGGGGATCCCCTTCCAGCCGCCCGAGCGGATCTTCTGGACCGAGCCGGGGACCAGCCCCTGCCGCGACTACCCTTCGGCGGCCGGCGCGTTCTACTGCCGGGCCAACGCCGGGATCTACATCGGGACCTCCGATGTCGTGGAGAAGTGGAACGGCGTGCAGACCAGCGCGGTCTACGCGTCGCTGCTCGCCCACGAGTACGGCCACCACGTGCAGGGCGAGTCCGGGCTGCTGGAGTACTACCACGAGCAGCGCCGGCTGGAGACCGAGGTCACCGACCAGAACGCGTGGACCCGCCGCAGCGAGCTCCAGGCCAACTGCCTGGCGGGGGTCTTCCTGGGCTCGGTGCGGGTGAGCTACCCGCTCGACAAGGCCGCCATCGACCGCGTCATCGACGACGCGTCGTCGACCGCCGACCGCGAGGACGGGCCCGAGGACGAGCGGACCCACGGTTCGGCGGAGAACAGCATCCTGTGGATGGAGCACGGGCTGGAGCGCCAGTCGGCGGGGGCGTGCAACACCTGGCAGGTCGCCGACGAGTCGCTGGTGCAGTGACCGCGCCGACCTGGCGTACCCGCTGTGATGCGGGGCCGGACCCTGCGGCCGCCGGCCGCACAGCGGCCCGGACTCGCGACATCCCCGGCTGTGAAAGGCGTTGCGACCGGATCCGGCCGGGGGCCCGCGGGGAGCAATAGGGGATCACCCGTGTGAAAATCGTCGCATGCCGGATGAGCGCATAGTAGAGCTGCGGATTCACGGAGTGAGCGGCGGCCAGGCCGAAGAGCTCCTCGACGTCGAGCCGGCCATGCAGGTCTCGGGCGACGGGCTGGCCGCGTTCTTCCGATGGCGGCACAAGCGCGACACCGAGACCGTCCCCGGCGTCCGCCGCGAGATCTTCGCGTGGGGCAACCTCACCTCCGGCCGCTCCTCCCGGGCGCTGTGGCTGCTGCTCCTGCCGTTCATGCTCGTGAACATCGCCTACTGGATGCGCCCGGGGCGGCTCGACGGCCCCCGGTCGCGCACCCACATCGGCGCGGGCGCGGTGTACGGGCTGTCGGTGCGGCTGCTGGCGCTGACCCTGACCGGCCTGCTGGTGCTGGCCGCCGCCGGGGTGGGCATGGACCTCATCGGCTGGCAGTGCTCGGGGTGGGGGGACCGCTGCGCGGCGCACCGCCCGCTGCTGGGCTTCCTCTCCGCCACGGGCGCGCCGTTCTCCCGGCCGGGCCCGGCCCTCGCGATCGGCGCGCTGCTGCCCCTGGCGGTGACGGCGGTGCTGTGGCGGCTCTCCCGGCGCACGAGCGGGGTCTACGAGGTCGCCGACACCCCCCACGCGCCGCTCCCCCACGACACCGCCCCGCTCAGCGACCCCGGGTTCTGGCGCAACAGCGAGACCATGGGCCGGCTGCGGTCGGCGCACATCGCCGTGGCCCTGAGTGTGGTCGCGGCGCTGCTGGTGATGCCGGCCCTGATCCACGACGCCGCCGAGGGCACGGCCGGGGCGCGCACGGCGGGCACCGTCCTCGCGGGGCTGCTCGCCCTGGCCCTGGCGCTGAGCACGGCGAGCGTGCTGGTCCCGGGCACCGATCCGCGCTGGAACCGGCGGGCCGACTTCACCTGCGCCGCGCTGCGCAACGCGTCACTGGCGCTGCTCGTCCTGGCGCTGGCCTACGTGTTCCTCCCGCGGCCGGACTGGGCGGCCGGGGGGCGCCTGCCGGGCTATGCGAGCTTCCTCAACTCGCTGTTCGCGGTGCAGTGCGTGCTCGCCGTGGTCCTCGCGGTCGCCGCCCTGGTCCTGTTCCGGGGCAACCCGGCGCACGACGACGCCGCGCTGGACGGCATGGCCGGGCCCGTCACCGCGGTGTTCGGTGCGCTGCTGGGCGGCGTGTTCTCCGCGGCGATCGTCTACCAGACCGCCGGCCTGCTGGGCGGCTGCTTCTACCCCGGCGCCGAGGCGGCCGGCTGCGTCCCGCTGCGCCCGCCCAGCGCCTACGCCTGGCTCCAGGTCGCCTTCACCATGGAGGCGGTGATCGCCCTGGTGATCGCCGCCGTGCTGCTCATCCTGCTGAGGAGGCGCGCCGAGGACGAGCTCGACACCGTGGCCGCCACCTACGCGCGCCCGCGCGACGCGGAGCGCACCCGCGAGATCGCGCGCGGCCGGGCGATCGGCGGCCTCACCGAGACCCTCCCGGCCTGCCTGGCGGCGCTGCTGATCCCGGTGGTCGCGCTGGTGGCCCTCGTGCTGTACGCGGTGTGGACGGGGCGGCTGACCGCCGGGCCGGCGGGGTATCAGTACCTCCCGCCCGTCGCCGCCGGGATGGGCGGCGGCGGCCCCGCGCAGGAGGCGGTCACGGCGATGGTGACCGTGGGGTCCTTCCTGGGCGCGGTGTTCCTGGTCGGGCTGGTCCTGCTGGGCCGCAGCGCCTACCGAAACCGGCCCACCCGCCAGGGGGTCGGGGTGCTCTGGGACATCGGGACCTTCTGGCCGCGCGTGGCCCACCCGCTGGCGCCGCCGTCCTATGCCGAACGCGCGGTGCCGCAGCTGGTGGCGCGAGTGGCCGTCATGAACGACGACGGCACCGGCGTGGTGCTGTCGGGGCACTCCCAGGGCTCGGTGCTGGCCGCGGCGACGGTGTGGCAGCTGCCCGCGCGCTGCCGCGACGGCGTCGCGCTGATCACGCACGGCTCGCCGCTGTACCGGCTCTACGCCCGCTATTTCCCCGCCTACTTCGGCCCCGGCGCGCTCGCCGACGTCCGCGACCGCGTGTCGGGCTGGCGCAACCTGTGGCGGGCCACCGACGCCATCGGGGGCCCCATCCGCGCCGACTGCGGGAAGGTCGGCTACGCCGAGCCGCTGCCCGACCCCCGCAGCTACGACGTGCGCAAGGGCGAGGCGCAGGCCCCCGAGATCCTGGGCCACTCCTTCTACACCCACGACCCGGCTTACCGCGCGGCGGTCGAGTCCGCCGTCGCGCGGCTGCGCACGGCGATGGGGCCGGGGATCGACCTGCACCCGGGCCTGGAGGTGCAGGTGACCGTCGTCAAGGACACCGCCATCGGCGCCGTGGAGGAGGCCGTGACGGGCCTGCTGCGGGCGTTCGGGTGGCGGACCGCGACCCGGCTGGCCGCCGAGCGCGACCCGTGGTTCCGGCGGTCGCGGGTGACCACGGACCGGCCCGCGAGCCGGGCGGAGGTCGAGGCACGGCTGGAGGAGCTGGACCACGCCCTGAAGGCGCGGCCGAGCGGGCGCCCGCTCGGCGGGCGCGACGCCGAACGCGCCGAGGCGGCGTCGGTGCTGCTGGGCGCGCTGGAGGCCGCGGCCGAGGCGCTGGTGCGGGTGGGGCCGCTGCTGGTGGTGCGGACCGGCGGGCGGCTCGATGTGCACACGATGGAGCGCGCGGAGGAGGAGCACTTCGACCGCCACCCGCTGCTCCTGCGCGACCCGGGGGCGACGCTGGAACAGCTGGGCGAGGTCAGGGGCGTGCCCCTGCTGAAGCCGCGCGGGGCCGCGGCGGGCGCGGGAGCGGGGCTACCAGCGGCCGTATGGTCCCTCGGAACGGCCGACGTTGCGGACCGCGGGGCGGACGTCGAGGATGAAGATGAGGGCGGCGATCAGCGCGAGGAAGGTGAGCATGCCGGTCCCGGAGGCGACCGCGAGCAGTGAGAGGCCCGTGGCGACCCCGAGCAGGCCCACCCAGAGCTTCTTGGTCTGCTTGTCCATGGCCGGGAACGCCGGTGCGGGCGTGCGCAGGGCCTCGATGAACGCGTAGAGGGACGTGACGAAGATCGCAATGTAGATGATCTGGTACACGAGCCACATACCGGCCACGAGGAACTCCGAACCTTGGTGTGACGGATGGTCGGCCGGAGGCATTCCACCGGCTCTCCCACAGTAAACGCCCAGGAAGCCGGAATCGTGCCCGCAGGGGCACGGATTCACATCGGCAGGTGCCAGAGCGCCACCGTGGTGGCCATCAGGGTGAGCGCCGACAGCAGCACCGCCGCGGACTGCGGGTACGACAGCTCCTCGGCCGGGTTGAGCAGGCGCGACACCCGGGTGACGACATCGGGCTGCTGGCCTGCCGTGACGGCCAGCGCGCCGGCGGGGACGGTCGCGGCGCCCTTCGTGCCGAAGCGCAGCAGCGCCATGGCGAGCTCCTTGGCGGAGCGCTCCCGGCGCGCCTGGTCGTCGGCGCACATCTCGATCAGCAGGGCGACCGCGCTGTAGTAGGTCTCGACCATCCGCACGTGCGGGAACGCGCGCTTCAGCGAGGAGAACGGCAGGAGCACGAGGTCGTGCCGCTGGCGCAGGTGGGCGTGCTCGTGGGCGAGGACCGCGGCCAGCTCGCTGCGGTCGAGCACTTCGAGCGCGCCGGCGCTGACGACGACCTGCGAGCGCAGCACGCCGGGCAGGCAGTAGGCCGCGGCGGCGGGGTGGTCGAGGATGCGGGCGCCGGGGACCGCGGGGTCGTCGCGGGCGACCAGCCCCAGGAGGTCGTGGTGGCGCCGGCGGACCCGGACGACCTGGACGAAGGAGGCGATGAGCCCCGAGAAGAGCAGCAGGGTCAGGCCGAACGCCACGACGATGGCCCCGACCTGGGTGGCGCCGAACGGGGTGCCGGCGAGTTCGGAGAGGTAGAGGTCGTGGGAGACGGCATCGGTGTAGAGGGCGAACAGCCCCCCGAAGACGCCCCTGCCGTAGGGCGCCAGGCCGAAGGCCAGCAGCGCGCCGATGGTCGAGATCCCCCAGGCCAGGCCCAGCGCCTGCCAGGCGATGACGGCCACATAGGGGCCGCGCACGGGCCAGTGGGCCCGGCGAAGTCGTGCCGCGGCGATGAAACAGCCCACTGCGATCGTGGTGAGCAGAGCGGCACTGACCATACGGCTACGTCCTTGGCTCGTCGATTTCCGCGAGTGCGCGGCGAAGCGTTTCGGCTTCATTCCCGCTCATCGAACGAACGAAAGCCGCCAAGGCGGCATCGCGGTCGCCTGTTTGCCCCAGGGCGTCGAACATCAGTTCGGACACGTAGTTCTCCCGGCTGGCTGCCGGGCGGTAGCGCCACGCCCGCCCTTCGCGCGCCCTGGCGACGACCCCCTTCTTGGCGAGTCGATCGAGCACCGTCATGACGGTCGTGTGGGCAAGGTCGCGCTCGGAAAGGGCGCGCCCTACTTCACGGACCGTCAGCGGCTCGTTCCTCTGCCACAGTACCTCCATCACCGCGCGTTCCAGGTCACCGAGCCGATTCATGCGCCAAGTCTACTTCCCGTAGTACTACACAACGTCGCAGGGTGCCCGTTGCACGTCACAGGCATACCCCGCCGGGGCCGGATCCATTGCCGCCACGGCTATGACACGGATCCCGTCCCGCGGCAGAAGTAGCAGAGGGGGTCGCCGTCGCCGCGCCCTCCGGCGCCGTCGCAGCGGGGACAGGAGCGCTCGGCCTCGGCGCCGCGGCCGCGGAGGTCCTGGATCTCGGCCCGGCGCGCCTCGCGCTCGCGGTAGTCGGCGACCAGGCGCTGCAACGAGCCGTCGTCGACCATGCCCTGGAGGGTGGTGACCAGACGGCCGCCGTTGTGGTGGTGGTCGCGGACGAACCCCACGACCACGACCGCCTCGCCCATGCCGGCATTGGTGGCGGAGAGAACGATGTTGACCGGGCTCGCGGGTGCCCGCCGGGCGGCCGTGTACATGAATCCCCTCCCTGATTACCCTGAGATATTGACACATCTCACAGAGTGATGATCCATTCGCCACCGGCCCGCCGACAGCGCCGCCGGAATGGTATATGCCACACAATGAGTGGTGATATTCGCCTCATGGACGGGCGCCGCCCGTCGATGATTTCGACAATTCTGCACGGAAACAGGCTGCTCGAATGGAACTCCGGCTCATCAAGGGTGACATCACCGACCAGCGCGTCGACGCGATCGTCAACGCCGCGAATTCGTCGCTGCTGGGCGGTTCGGGTGTCGACGGCGCGATCCACCGGAAAGGCGGGCCCGAGATCCTCGCCGCCTGCCGCCGGGTGCGCGCCACGACCCACGGCAAAGGCCTGCCCACGGGCGAGGCGGTGGCGACGACCGCGGGCGACCTTCCGTCACGCTGGGTGATCCACACGGTCGGCCCCGTCCACAGCGCCACCGAGGATCGAACCGATCTGCTTGCAGCGTGTTACCGAAAGTCCCTTGCCATAGCGGACGAACTGGGCGCCCAATCCATCGCTTTCCCGGCCATTTCCGCAGGTGCCTATGGGTGGCCCATGCAGCACGCCGCGGATGTCGCGATACGCACCGCGTTTGCTTCCTCGACTACAGTGGGTGAAATCAGGTTCGTACTCTTCACCACGGAGGCATTCGCGGCATTCGACCGCGCGGTCACCCGAATCCGACCGCAAGCCCCGTCCTGACCTTAGGATCCGGCTTTGTTCACGACACTCTCTCGCAGAACCTCCGTCCTTGTGGCGTCCTCTCTCGTGGTCGCGACGGCGGGCGTGCTCGCCGCCGCCCAGAGCGAGGAGCAGCGCTCTGCGGCCACCGAGCGCGGCTCCGCCGCGGCACTGCCCCTGAGCGACGCCGACCCCGGCGACGCCCACCGTTCCGGCCAGGCCGCTGTGGATGCCCGCCCGGGGGACGTCGCCGTGTGCGACCAGCCGGGAACCGACGAGATCATCGAGGTGCCCGACGCCGGGGCGCCCGACGGCAAGCGCCCGGTCTGGGTGCGCCGTCCCCCGGGCCCCGACAGCGCCGACCTGCCCGTCCTCTACCTGCTGCACGGCTCCACGACCACGCACATGACCGTGAAGGACGCCGATGTCGGCCCGGCCATGGACGAGCAGATGTGCCGCAGCGGCGTCGAGTTCGTGATCGCGGCCCCGTTCGGCCAGGAGGTCGGCGGCCGCGACACCGAGTGGGGCGACCAGGTCGACGGCGAGTTCAACATCGAGACGTTCGTCACCGAGAAGGCCGTGAAGGCCGTCGAGGGCGACAACGAGCGCCCGCGCTCCCTGCGCGCCATCGGCGGGTTCTCCATGGGCGGCTACGGCGCCGCGGCTCTCCCGCTGCGCAACCCCGAGCTCTACTCCCAGGCGGTGAGCTGGGCCGGGTACTTCAAGGTCGACGACCCCAGCGGCACCTTCGGCCCGAACCCGGACGACCACGCACCCGACCAGCTGCTCGACGACCCCGAGGCGCGCGACATCCGGTTCATGCTCGTCGAGGGCACCGAGGACCACACCCCGCTCCAGGAGGGCAGCATCAACGGCGAAGCCGAGCGCTTCGAGAAGCTGCTCCAGGAGCGCGACATCGAGGTCCGCACCGAGTACCCCGAAGGCGGGCACAACTTCGACACCTGGCGGCCCACCTTCCGCGAGTCCGTGGACTTCCTCACCGAGGGATGGACCGACGCCGCGGCCGACAGCCACTGACCGCGCGCGGGCCCGCCGCACGCAACGTCCGCACCGCCCGCCCTGTGGTGACTACCACGGGGCGGGCGCGCGTGCTGTGGGGGCACCGATCCCCCACCCCTGGCGCGGGCCGCGCCCGGCCCGGCGGTCATCATGGGAACACTGTGCGCCGCCGCCGCTGTTGAGAAGCGCAGGTGCGCGCGAGGCCGCGGACGCCGACCGCGGCGGTGCACCGGGAAGGGGACGACAGCAGTGGTGCCGGACAGCACGGGCATGCCCGAGGAGGGCTCCGCGACCACCGGGAACCCGCCACTTCCCCGGCGGATCGCCTCGATCAGCCTCCACACTTCCCCGCTGGACCAGCCCGGAACGGGCGACGCCGGCGGGCTCAACGTGTACGCGGTCGAAGTCGCCACGCGGCTGGCCCGGCGCGGGGTCGCCAGCGACGTCTTCACCCGCGCCACCCGGCCCGACCAGCCGCCCGTGGTGGAGATGGCACCGGGGGTGACGGTGCGGCACATCCCGGCGGGCCCCTTCGGCAAGCTCGACAAGCACGCGCTCGCCGGGTACCTGTGCCCGTTCATCTTCGGCGTTCTCCAGGCCGAGGCGCGCAACGAACCGGGCCACTACGGCCTCGTGCACGGCCACTACTGGCTCTCCGGGCGGGCCGGGCTGGCCGCGGCGCAGCGCTGGGGGGTGCCCCTGGTGCAGTCGATGCACACTCTGGCCCGGGTGAAGAACCTCGCGCTCGCCGACGGCGACGCCCCCGAGCCCGAGTCGCGCATCCGCGGCGAGGACCAGGTGGTCGGCCACGCCGACCACCTGGTGGCCAACACGTCGGTCGAGGCCGCCCAGCTGGTCGAGCACTACGGTGCCGACCCGCGCCGGATCAGCACGGTCCCGCCCGGCGTGGACCTGGACGTCTTCACCCCCGGCCCGCGCCGGGCGGCGCTTCGCCGCATCGGGCTGCCCGAGGACACCGAGCTGCTGCTGTTCGTGGGGCGCGTGCAGCGGCTCAAGGCGCCCGACGTGCTGCTGCGCTCGGCCGCGGCCCTGCTGGAGCGCGCGCCGTGGCTGCGCGGCCGGCTGGTGGTGGCGGTGGTCGGCGGGCTGTCGGGCGGCGACACCGCCCAGCCGCGGCGCCTGGCCGAGCTGGCGCGGTCGCTGGGGATCGCCGGGATCGTGCGCATGGAGCCGCCGCGGTCGCGACGCGAGCTCGCCCACTACTACCGCGCGGCCGCCGCAACGGTCGTGCCGTCGCACTCGGAGTCGTTCGGGCTGGTGGCGGTGGAGTCGCAGGCGTGCGGGACACCGGTGGTCGCGGCGCGCGTGGGCGGCCTGCCCACGGCCGTGCGCGACGGCGTCTCGGGCGTGCTGATCGACGGACACGACCCCGAGGACTACGCCCGCGTCCTGGAGCGGGTCATCGCCGAGCCGGCGTGGCGCGCGCGGATGGGCGCGGCCGCCGTCGCCCACGCGGCCGGGCTGAGCTGGGAGGCGACGGTCGACGGGCTGCTGGGCGTCTACCGTGGGACGCTGACGGGGGCGCCGCTGCCGATCGCGGCGGGCCAATGACCACGGCGGCGCGGGCGGCGACGGCCCGACCGCAGGCCGGGAGGGACGAGCGCATGGCAACGGACGCGCGGGCGGACGCCATCACCGCGATCGAGGCGGCCGTCACCGAGGCGGAGCTGGAGTACGAGCGCCCGCGGCCCGACGCGTTCCTGGTGACGCTGCCCGGCCGGCGCAAGCTCAAGACCGTGGTCTGGCTGGGCGTGGGCGAGCACAGCCTGCTGCTGACCACGTTCTTCTGCCGCCGCCCCGACGAGAACCACGGCGGGTTCTACCGCTGGCTCATGCGCAAGAACCGGGACATGTTCGGGATGGCGTTCAGCGCCGACGACGCCGGCGACGTCTACCTGACGGGGCGGCTGCCGCTGGCCGGGGTCACCCCCGAGGAGGTCGACCGGCTGCTGGGGTGCGCGCTCACCTACTCCGACGACAACTTCAACCCCGCCTTGGAGCGGGGCTTCGCGTCCTCGATCCGCCGCGAGTGGGAGTGGCGCCGCAAAGGCGGCCACAGCCTGCGCCACCTGGAGGCGTTCCGGCACCTGGTGGAGGGGGAGGGCGCCCCGGGAAGGGCGGCGGCCGAGCGGGAGGACATAGAGGAGGCGGCCGACGACGGGGACGCAGGGGACGCCCCGGAGACGGCGGCCCACCGGGCCGGGTCACCGGGGTGAACGGGGACGAAGGCGCCCGGGAATCCGGGCGCGGATTGGCGTAGACCAATCGTTCATCCCCCGGTCCCCCGGCGGGCCGGGCGACTCGCTAGGGTGGCCCCCATGGGGACTCTGGTTCTACTGCGACACGGTGAGAGTGTCTGGAACGCCGAAGGGCTGTTCACCGGCTGGGTCGACGTCGACCTGTCCACGACCGGCGAGGAGGAAGCGCGCAAGGGCGGCCGGCTGCTGTACGACGCCGACCTCCGGCCCGACATCGTGCACACGTCGGTCCTGCGGCGAGCGATCCGCACCGCCGACATCGCGCTCAACGCCGCCGACCTGCACTGGCTGCCGGTGCACCGGTCCTGGCGGCTCAACGAGCGCCACTACGGGGCGCTCCAGGGCAAGGACAAGGCGCAGACCCGCAAGGAGTACGGCGACGACCAGTTCATGGTCTGGCGCCGCTCCTACGACACCCCGCCGCCGCCCATCGCCGACGACGACGCCTACTCCCAGGTGGGCGACCGCCGCTACGCCGACCTCCCGCCCGAGCTGATGCCGCGCACCGAGTGCCTGGCCGACGTTGTCGAGCGGATGCTGCCCTACTGGTACGACTCGATCGTCCCCGACCTCGCGGCCGGCCGCACCGTGCTGGTCACCGCGCACGGCAACTCCCTGCGGGCGCTGGTCAAGCACCTCGACGGCATCGACGACGCCACCATCGCCGGGCTGAACATCCCCACCGGCATCCCGCTCGTCTACGACCTCGACGACGCCTTCCGCCCCCGCACCCCGGGCGGCACCTACCTCGACCCCGAGGCCGCCGCCGCGGCCATCGAGGCCGTCAAGAACCAGGGCAAGAAGTAGCCCGATCCGACCGCGAGCCCCCTACCCGCGGATTCTCCGCGAGTAGGGGGCTTTTCGGTTCGTTCCGGGGATCAGGGCGCGGGCCGCGTGAGAAAGTCCTGCACCACGGGGTCCGGCTCACCCGTCTTGGGGCTGCGGCCGGCGAGCCAGCGTCGCTGCCGCTCGCGCCAGTGCACGAAAGGCGCCGTCCTGCCCCATAGGGAGGTGTCACCGAGGGGGCACTCATCGAATTCGGCACGCATCATCTTGGTCAGGAAGCCGACCATGGAGCAGTCGAAGAGTTTCCATTCGGAATCGCCGAAGGCCACCTGCCGACGCCAGGCCACCACGGGCCACTCGTCGGGATCCGGGGCAAGAGTCAGCCAGCCCAGGTGGTTGGCGTTGCAGCCGACGCCCCACGGCAGGACGGCGCTGCTGTCCGCTGTGATCCCGGGGACGCCACCGTCCTCCTCCCATAAGAGGCGGAACTCAGGTGTGTCGTCCAGGATGCTCCCGGGATCCCATTGGGGATAGTCGACGGGCAGGGGGCCCAGGATCACGAGATCTCCGATGTTGCCCGCGCCATAGACCGACATGAACGCCTTGTAGTCGCTCGGGAGGCCGGTCCCGAGCGCCTCCTCCGTCGCTCGCCAGTCCACCGGCCCGGCCTCCGTGTGACCGGGCGGGACGAGGCTGATCAGCGGTTTCAACTCTTCTTGGCCGGACACGGCGCTCCTTCGATCGGCATCGGCGCCCACCCTAGCCACGTGCGCCGACAGCGCGGTCCGGCCGGGGTCAGTACACCAGCGCCTGGACGCCGGGGGCCATGACCTCTTCGACGAAGGTGGGGGCGCCCGCGATGCGGACGCCCGGGAGCAGGTCGTCCTGGGTCAGCTCGCGGCGGGCGGCGCACTGGGTGCAGACGGTGACGCGGCCGCCCTTGAGCACGATGTCGAGGAGGTCGGTCAACGGGGCGGCGTGCGGCAGCGAGAACTCCTCGGCGCGGCCCGGGACGCCGAACCAGCTCGCCTCACCGGTCAGCCACAGGGAGACATCGACCCCGCTCGCCACCGCCGTGGCCGCCACCGTGAACGCCTGGTTGCAGCGCTCCGGACCGTCCTGACCTGCCGTGACCTTCATCACCAGAGCTCGACTCATGCCGCCAGCGTAATGCGCGGCCGGAGCCGTCCCTGCGCGGCCCCGTGTGATGTGGCGCCCACCCGGAGAACGGTCCGAGGCAGGGGGCCGGGACCGGCCGGAACCCCGACGGGCGCGGCCCCCGGCCGCGGCCGCTCAGGCGGCGCCCGCGAGCATGAACAGCAGCCCCGCGCACGCCGAGACCAGCGTGCCCCCGCTGAGGAGCACGGCGTCGGCGGCGCGGGGGCGACTCTGCGGCGCCTCGGGCGCCGGGGTCCGCTCTATGCGCAACCGGCCGTCGGCGGGGGCGGTGACGACCGGGTGGCCGTCGCGCAGCTCCACGGTGCCGTGCACGGTGATCGGGTCGCCGGCCCGCAGGACCCACTCGCGGTACTCGAACTCGATGGTCTCGCCGCGGAAAAGCCCGGAGATACGGCCCTTGACGCGGGGCAGCAGGTCGTCCGCGGGGGCGGGGACGCCCCTCTGCGGCCGCCCCACGACCCGTTGCAGGCACATGTCCAGGCCGGACAGCGCCGCGTCCTCGGGCGCGATGAGCAGCGGGACGGTGTCGCGCCCGGCGGTGCCGCGGCCGACGATGCCGAAGAGCTCATCGGAGCCGTGGTCGGCGATGGAGTCGCAGGCCCGCTCGCGGTCGCGCTCGCCGGTGGCGGCGTCGCGGGTCAGCGACCAGTAGTGCCGCAGGACCTCGTGCCCGTTCCAGACGCAGTCGGTGCGCGCGAGCCGCGACTCGATGACGCCGTCGGGGCCGGGGGCGGCCAGTCCGGTGATCTCGACCCTCTGTCCGGCCAGGGTCGCCAGTGCCCGCGGGCGCAGGTCGGCGACGGCCTTCTGGAGAGACCACCGGCGCACGGCGCGGATGGCCAAGGGGGCCAGGATCGCCGCACCGATGAGCAGGGCCGTCCCGATCGCCAGCATGTGAGGCCGCCTCTTCTCGTCTCATCCGCCGTGCCCACCGCGGGTAGCCCAAAGGGGCACCGCGGATCGGCATGCTCGTTACCAGCCGCCGCGGTGGCTTCGGCCACGGCGGGCGTCCGGCGGGGTCCGGGCCTCGTACTCCGCCCCCGCGGACGTGGAACACCGTCATATCGGATCGGGGCGACCGGACCATGAATTACAGATTGATAACGTACCGTGCGGGGAGAACAGGGAGGATCGCGGGGGCCGATGGATCCGCCCGTCCGGCCGGTGGGCCGGCGGGTCTGGTCGCGGCGGGTGTACGGGCCGGTGGTCCCGCGCCACTACCCTCGGACATTATGCAGCCTGAGGTACACCCCGATCTCGCGAAGATATCGTTCCTGATCGGCCGTTGGGAGGGAGTCGGCGTCGCCGGCTACCCCGACCTGGAGGAGTTCCAGTTCGGCCAGGAGATCGAGTTCACCCACAGTGGCGGTCCCCACCTGGACTACCGCAGCAGCGTGTGGCGGCTCACGGCCGATGGCACGCCCGGTGAACTCTGGACGACCGAGTCCGGGTACTGGCGCGTGCGCCCGTCCGAGGCGGAGCCGGAGAACACCTCCGCCCCCGGCACCCCCGCGATCCACACCGAGGTGCTCATCTCCCACCCGGAGGGCTACACCGAGGTCTACGTGGGCACGGTCTTCGCGCACCGGGTGGAGCTGTCCACCGACGTCGTGCTGCACACCGAGACCGGCCGCAAGGTGACCGCGGGGCACCGCCTCTACGGCCTGTTCGGCGACGACCGCGGGACCCTCGGCTACGCCTGGGACCTCGCCGCGGACGGCCACGAGCTGAGGTCGTTCATGTCGGCCCAGCTCAAGCAGGTGGGCGGCCAGAAGGCCTGAAGGGCCGGGCACCTGCGTACCCGCCGGGGCGCACACCGGGTCGGGCCCTGATCGGCCGTATTCGGGGAACCGGTGCGGGCAGGAAGCAGGAAGCAGGCATGGGTAAACCCCCGGGCTGGCCGGTGCCGCTGAGCGGCGCCGTCCGTGCCGGATGGACAAGGTCCGGCGACCCGGGGGTCTCGGTGTCCGTCGTGGATTCGCCGGAGCGATCCGATCACTCGTGTCGTCCTAGCGGACGGACACCTCGCATGTCCGAGACGTCTTCAAAGCCCGGATCACCTCCTTTCTTGCGTGGGACCGACAGTACGTGCGGTGCCACGGGCGGGGCAAATGTTTTTTGTGATGAGTCGCGAATGCCCGCGAAAGTGGCTCTGAGCTGGGCTTTTCCGTCTCCGGTGGTCCACAGGGCGGCTCGGGGGCGTGGCCCCGCCACGGATCGGCGATCGGCGGCCCGGCGGGGCGGTGGCGGACGGCCCGGCGGGGCGGTGCCGCCGCCGGCTCGTAGACTCGGGGCATGTCGCCCGACACCTGGCGTGAGGAACTGCGCTCTCGCGGCTACCGCGTGACACCGCAGCGGCAGCTCGTCCTCGAAGCGGTCCGCGAGCTGGAGCACGCCACGCCCGACACCATCTGCACGCGGGTGCAGCAGACCGCGTCGGGGCTCAACCTGTCGACCGTGTACCGCACGCTGGAGCTGCTGGAGCGGATCGGCCTGGTGACCCACACCCACCTGGGCGCGGGCTCGCCGTCGTACCACCTGGCCGAGGAGGCCGACCACCTGCACGTGGTGTGCCGCTCCTGCGGCGAGGTCACCGACTCCCCGCTGGACCTCGCCGACGACCTCGTGCGGCGGCTCCGCCGCGACTCGGGCTTCGAGGCCGACGCGCGCCACCTCACGATCTTCGGAGAGTGCCGGACCTGCGGCGCGAAGTGAGCGGTGGGCGGGCGGGGCGGCGAGGACCGGCCGAGGAATGCACGTGATGGACGGACCCGGCCGGCCGCACCGCCGATCCGTGGGATGAATACCATGAGGGGTATGACTTCGCCGCTGCTGTCCCGTCCCGGAGCCGTCCCCGCCGAGGCGCCCGACGCCGATGTCGCCGCCCACTACGGCGAGCCCGCGCAGGAGGGGCGCGCCCTCGAACGCGGGGCTGGCTGGATCGACCGCGGGAACCGCGGCGTCGTGCGGGTCACCGGCCCCGACCGGCTGAGCTGGCTGCACAGCCTCACCAGCCAGTACCTGACCGGCACCGCCCCGGGGACGTCGACCGAGGCCCTGGTGCTGGACACCAAGGGGCACATCCGGTTCCACCTGTCGATCATCGAGGACGGCACGGCCGTGTGGGCGCACACCGAGCCCGGTGCCGCTGAGGAGCTGGCGGCCTTCCTCGACTCCATGCGGTTCATGCTGCGGGTCGAGGTGGCCGACCTCAGCACGGAACGCCGCGTCCTCACCCTGGCCGGCCCCGACCGCGCCGCCGCCCTCGCGACGGCGCTGGAGGCGGCGAAGGCCGCGGGGAACGCCTCAGCCGAGCCGGACGGCGGCGCCGACGTCCTTGTGCGCGAGGCCGACGACGAGACCGACCTCCTGCTGCCCGCTGACTGCGTCGTCCCGGTGGCCGAGGCCCTGACCGCGGCGGGGGTCCGCCCGGTGGGCCTGTGGGCGTATGAGGCCCACCGGATCGCCGTGCACCGGCCGCGGCTGGGACTCGACACCGACCACCGCGCCATCCCCCACGAGATGGGCTGGGTGGGGTCGGCGGTCCACCTGGAGAAGGGCTGCTACCCGGGGCAGGAGACCGTGGCCCGGGTGCACAACCTCGGCCGCCCGCCGCGGCGGCTGATCCTGCTGCACCTCGACGGCACGGCCGAGCGCCTGCCGGAGCGCGACGCGGCGATCGAACTCGACGGCCGCAAGGTGGGAACGGTGGGTTCATCGGCCCGCCACCACGAACTGGGCCCGATCGCCTTGGGCCTGGTCAAGCGCAACGTCCCCGTCGACGCCGAGTTCACGGTCGACGGCATCGCCGCCGCCCAGGAGGTCATCGTGCCACCGGACACCGGCGCCAACGCCGACATCACCCTGCGCCGCCGCCCAGCGTGAGATTGTATAGGTCGAGTTATAATAAGCGCACCTATACAACTTCTAGGCGAGGTGCGCGGTGGACAAGCCCGCCGAGATGTTCGGCCGTGACTTCGAGTGGGGCGAGCTGACCCGCTTCGCCACCCTGCCCGGACCCCGGGCCACCCTCGGCGTGGTCTCCGGCCGGCGCCGCCAAGGCAAGACCTTCCTCCTCGACGCTCTCACCCGCGCCGGCGGTGGCTTCATGTTCACCGCCACCGAGACCACCGAGACCGACGCCCTGCGCCAGTTCGGCGAGGCCCTGGCCCGCTACCGCGGCCAGCCCACCCCGTTCCGCTTCGGCCACTGGGACGAGGCCGTCACCGAGCTGATGCGCATCGCATCCCCGGGCGGCCCGACCGTCGCGGTCATCGACGAATTCCCCTTCCTGGCCAAGGCATCCCCC
Organism: Nocardiopsis sediminis; assembly: GCF_042650565.1. Lineage (NCBI taxonomy): Bacteria > Bacillati > Actinomycetota > Actinomycetes > Streptosporangiales > Nocardiopsidaceae > Nocardiopsis > Nocardiopsis sediminis. Next base: position 216,099 of record NZ_JBHSBH010000013.1, on the reverse strand, counting down.
GCCCTCCCCTCCATCATCCAGCGCGCCTTGGACCCCACTGCCCAGCACACCAACACCCCCGTACGACTCCTACTGTGCGGCTCCGCCCTGTCCTTCATGGGCCGCTTCCTCGCCGGCAACGCCCCACTGCGCGGCCGAGCCGGCCTCGAACTCGTCGTCCCCACCCTGGACTTCCGCCTCGCCGCCGAGTTCTGGGAGATCACCGACCCCCACACCGCGCTGCTCACCAACGCCATCGTCGGCGGCACCCCCGCCTACCGCCGCGAGTTCGCACAGGGCGATACCCCCACCGGCCCCGGCGACTTCGACGCCTGGGTCACCCGCGCCGTCCTCAACCCCGCCCGCCTGCTCTTCCGAGAAGCCCGCTACCTGCTCGCCGAAGAACCCGAACTCCACGACACCGCGCTCTACCACTCCGTCCTGGCCGCCATCGCCGCGGGAAACGCCGCACGGGGCGGCATCGCCGACTACCTGGGCCGTAAAGCCACCGACCTAGCGCACCCGCTCAGCGTCCTCCAGGACGTCGGCATGATCGCCCACGAAGCCGACGCCTTCCGCCGCAACCGCTCCGCGTACCGCATCGCCGAACCCCTCGTCGCCTTCTACCACGCGGTCATGCGCCCCGCCTGGGGCGACCTCGAACGCCCCGGACGCGCCCCCGAGGTCTGGCACCGCGCCCAGCCCACCTTCCGCGGTAGGGTCGTCGCCCCGCACTTCAAACGGATCTGCCGCGAGTGGGCCCGTTGGCACGCCTCTCCCGAAACCCACGGCGGACAGGTCACCCGGGTCGCCGGCGGCACCGTCAACGACCCCAGCGCCAAGACCAGACATGAAGTCGACGTCGCGGTCCACGGCGAGAACGGCGACGGCCGCGAGGCGCTGCTCGCCATCGGCGAGGCCAAATGGAACGACGTCATGGGAATGGGCCACCTCGAACGCCTCCGGCATATCCGCACCCTCCTCACCGCACGCGGCGCCGCCACCGACACCACCCGCCTGGAGTGCTACAGCAGCGCGGGCTTCACGGACGAACTACGGCGCCTCGCCGATGACGACCCCCGGATCCAGCTGATCGATCCACTCCGCCTTTACCACGGCGACTGACAGTGGAGCGCCGCTGAACGACGGCGGGACCGGCCCCGATTCCGGGCCGGTCCCGCCGTCGTTGTACCTGGTCTCCGCCGTCAGAGGGCCGCGGCGAGGCGTTCCTCGTGGAGTTGTTCGCCCCAGGACGGCTGGAGGGGCTGGATCTGGCCCACGCGCCAGCGGAGGAGCATGTCGGCAAGCTCGGGGTTACGCGGCAGTGCCGGGCCGTGGAGGTAGGTGCCGAGGACCTGGCCCTGGTAGGCGCCCTCCGTGTGGCCGTCGTTGCCGATGCCCTTCACCGTCTGCGACAGCGGGCGGGCCGACGGACCCAGTGCCGTGCGGCCCTGGTGGTTCTCGAAGCCGGTGATGCGACCGACGCCGAGCGCCGGGTCGCAGTCGGCGACGATCTCGCCCACCGCGCGGGTCTCGCCGCGCCCGCTGCGGATGTCGATGATGCCCACCCCGGGCAGCGGGTTGTCGGCGTCGTCGCCGTAGCTCTCGCCGATGATCTGGTAGCCGGCGCAGACCGCGAAAACCGCCGCTCCGCGCTCGGCCGCCCGCTTGAGGCCGCCGTCGGCGCGCAGCCGCTCGGCCGCGAGGATCTGCGGGCGGTCCTCGCCGCCGCCGAGCAGGTAGATGTCGCCCTCGACCGGGACCGCGTCGCTGGAGTGGACGTGGACGATCTCGGTCCGGATGCCGCGCAACTCGGCCCGCCGGCGCAGGATCAGCGCGTTGCCCTGGTCGCCGTAGGTGCTGAGCAGGTCGGGATAGATCCAGACGATGCGCAGGACGCTGCTGGTGTCGCTCATGTGTCGCCTCCTCCTACTGCACGCGGCCGTAGGCCGTGCGGATCTGCTGGAACGCCGTGTAGTTGGCGATGACGTCGACCTTGGTGATGTCGGGCTGCTCGCTGCGGAGCTGCGCGAGGACCTGGTCGACGCGGTCGGCGATCTCGAACGGCACTTCGTCGGTCTCCAGCCGCAGCGCCAGGTCGGTGCGGCGCTCGCCCATCACGAACACGCGGCGTCCGCGCAGCACGGTGTAGTCGACGTCCCACAGCCAGGAGGTGTCCTTGCCGTCGGGGATCTGGGCGTTGACCGAGAGGATCACCGGCACCCGCGGCGGGTCCAGGACCGCGAAGGACTCCAGCCAGCCGGCCGGGTTCTTGGCAAGCAGCAGCCGGACCTCGACCCCGCTGGTGACGATGGAGGTGTAGCGCCCCGCCACCGAGTGGATCTCGCGCAGCCGCGGCAGCGCCTGCTTGGGGTGGATCCCGTAGGCGGCGGCCGTGGCCAGCGCGATGGCGGCGTTGGCGCGGTTGGCGTCACCGGGCAGGTTGAGCTGGAGGGGCAGCCGCACACCGTTGGGGTCGACGACCACGTCGCTGCGATTGTCGACCGTCCAGGTGGCGTCGGGGCGGTGCATGCCGCACTCCGGGCACTCCCAGTGGGGGTCGGGCTCCCGCTTGAGGTGCCCGCCGCACTCCGGGCAGCACCAGGAGTCCTCCTTCCAGCGCTGCCCCGCCGACACCCACGTCGCGTGCCGGGCGCCCAGGCCCGCCCACGTGACGAGGGGGTCGTCGGCGTTGGCGATGACGTGGGTCTCGCTCTGCCCGAGCGCGTCGCGCCACTTCTTCGCCAGCAGGTTGATCTCGGAGGCGCGGTCCATCTGGTCCCGGCTGAGGTTCATCAGCACGACGACCGCCGGGTTGGTGGCGCGCAGCACCTGCGGCAGGTACTTCTCGTCGACCTCCAGCACGCCGTTGCGGGCGTGCGGGTGGTTGGACAGCGCGGTGATGTGGCCGGTGGGCATGTTGGCGCCGTGCTCGTTGGTGGCGATCTCGCCGAGCTCGCGCAGCGCCGCCGCGATCAGCCGGGTGGTGGTGGTCTTGCCGTTGGTGGCACTCACCAGCGCCAGCCGCCGGCCCCGGGACAGCTTGGAGAGCAGGTCCGGTTCGACCTTCAGCGCGATCCGGCCCCCGATGACGGAGCCGTCGCCGCGGCCGGTGGCCCGGGACAGGGTCGCCGCGCCTTTGCCCAGTACCGAGGCAAGCTGGGCGCGCAAGGGAAGTTCGCTCATGATCCCCAACTCGGTTGTTGCTGAACGTACCCGCTGGAGTGCGGTACGAGGCGCCTGGTGGAGCAGGCGGTGGCTCCTGCGCCGCCGACCGCGGCGCGCCGCCGGGTGGCCGGACCGCCGGAGCCGGACGCGGAGGGTCCGGACCGCGCCGGGCGGTCCCCTCCGTGCCGGGGTCGGCGGTGCATCCGCCCCGGAGCGGGTCGCGGTCGCGTCCCTAGCCTATTGCCAGCGGCCCGCGAACGGGCACCCTGGCGGACCGGGGCCGCTGCATCCGCCGGCGCCTCACCGTGCGCTACAGCCCGCTCCAGTGCCCTCCCGGAGACCGGAGCGAGACCGTTGCGAGACGGGGGCGCGATAGGGCCGGACCCGATGCCCACCGCCGAACACGCCCGTCGCACGGGTCCCCCTGTCACCGCTGTCCGCACCGGCGGGAGCGGGCGCCCTCAGGCCGAGCGCCAGTCGAGGCGCTCCGGGGGCGGGCCGAGGTTGGCCGGGGGCTCGTCGTCGCCGTCGGCCGGCCCCGCGACGAGGCCGGAGGGGCGGCCCGCGGCACGGGCCGCCTCGACCGTGCCCAGGGTCGTCGCCGGAAGCGTGAGGATGCCGGGGTTCGCGTCCGCGAGCACGGGCCCGTCCGCGCCCGGCAGCAGCAGCGCCGTCGGAGGCAGGGTGCGCAGTCCGTGGGCGTCGACCCGCAGGGGGCGCAGCCGCCCCGCTGCCGCATGGTCGTCGATTCCCTCCGCCTGGGCGGTGGCGCGCCCCCAGGCCGACGCCGCGCGGACGTGGCGCACGAGGTCCAGCGGCGCGACCGACGTCGCCGCGTTGCGCATGGCCACCGGGGCGGTGACGCCCTCGGCCGGGTCCTCCACATAGCTGTCGGCGACGGCGCTGCTCAGCGCCTCGCCGATGACCTCGGTGAGCGGGTGCAGCCCGACCGTGCCGCCGGAGGGCAGGGCCGCGTCGGCGGCGCGCACCGCAGCGTCGGCGTCGGGCTGGCGCATGAGCACGGGCAGGCTCCCCTCGGCGCCGCTGTGCCGCTCCCATGCCCCGCCGGGTTCGCGGAACAGCAGGACGAGCCCGGTGCCCGCGCCGCGGGCCGCGCGGGACAGCCGGTCCACCTCGTCGCCGGGCAGCGCGTCGGCGCCGCAGACGACGATCGTGTGCGCCCACGACCCCGGTGCGGCGGGCGCCGTCGCGCCGCTGTAGCGGGCCGCCCGCAGCTCCAGGAGCTCGCTCAGCGACGCCACGGTGTAGGTGCCGTAGGCGCGGGCGGCGGCGTCGCCGGATGCGCGGTCGGTCGCGATGACCTTGACCTGGGCGTAGGGCTCCTCGGCCGAGCGGGTCCCGACGCCCTCGAACGGGGCGAGGTGGTGTTCGAGCTCCCACGCCTGCTCCAGGACGGCGCGGTCGTCGCCGCATCGGGCGCGCACCTCCGCGCGCTGGGCGGGGGTGAGGAGCCGCAGGGCGGGGTCGTCGGCGGGGGCGGCGGAGTCATCGGGGGCGGCGAGGGCGCGCAGGCCGCCGATGAGCGCGGTGACATTGGCGTCCGGGCCGAGCACGTCGAACAGCCGCAGGAGCAGCGCCCGGTCGGCCTCGGGGTCGCCGGATCCGCGGGAGGCGCGGGCGACGGAGGCGAGGATGCGTGCCCGCTGCGCCGCAGGGAGGTTGGTGCCGAGGCTCATCCGCGGCAGGTCGGCGGGCAGCACCCAGATCCTGGGGGCCACACCGGACCGCTTGACCAGCGACGCCAGGTCGCCGGCGACCGCCCGGCCGGACAGGTCGACCACGGTGAGGTCGCCGCCGCCGCGCAGGCGGGACGCGCCGACCGTGGTCAGCAGGGCCGACCATCCGGCGTCGGTGCCGCCGGCAACGGCGACGACGGCGACGCCGGCGGGCACCGCGACGGCGTACCAGCGGGGCTGCGCCTCGAAAGCGCGCTTTTCGTCGTGCCAGGCGTTGTAGAGGGCGGCGTGCTCCTCCTGCCGCTCGCGCAGTTCCTGCTCGCGGGCGCGGCGCTCGGCGTCGATGCGCTCCTGCTCGCGCCGGGACCGGTCCCGGGCGACCCGGCGCCCCTGGAGCAGCGCCACCGAGACGGGGGCCGCCACGAGCACGCAGGCGAGGACCCCGCCGAGGGCGATCACCCCCGGCAGCACCCGCAGGGGCCATAGCAGGACGCACAGCAGGGCCAGCGCGCACAGGCCCGCCAGCGCGATCAGCAGCGGGCGGTTGGTGCGCACCTCGGTCTCGCGCTGGACCAGCATCCACTCCTCGCGGACCGGTTCGGGGTCCGCGGGGGCGGGTCTCCGGGGCGGCGGCCCCGGCTCGGGGATGAGGATCTCGTGCCGCCACCCCAGATAGGTCGGGCCGCCGTGCACTCCAGCCGGGGAGTCGCCCACCGTGCCGCACCTCCCACCCGGCGCAGGGGAGCCGGGTCCGCGTCCGCTCGGATACGAGCGAATCGTGCCAGGAGGCCGCGCGCTTGTCACGGAGTTGGCCGAACTCGCAGGCATTGCCCGTTATCTGTCGCCGTTCGGGCGGTCATCGTGCGTTTTCGCCGGTCACAATCGGTACTCAAAGGTTGAGGAGCACGATGCCGGAGGCCACGGCGGCGGCCGCGGCGATGCGGACGCGGCCGAAGCGCTCCTTGAAGAAGAGCGCGCCGATGACGGCCGCGAAGACGACGCTCGTCTCGCGCAGGGCGGCGATGCTCGCGAGGGTCCCGATGGTCTGCGCCCACAGCACCAGCCCGTAGGCGGTCACGGACACGACCCCGCCCAGCGCCCCGATCCACCACACGGGGCGCAGCTGGGCGGCGAGCCGGCCGCGCCGCAGCAGGGCCGCGGCGATCATGAAGTACGGCCCTTCGAGGATCATGAGCCAGGCGATGTAGGCCAGCGGGTCACCCGAGGCGCGCACCCCGTAGCCGTCCACGATGGTGTAGGAGGCGATGAGCAGCCCGGTGACGACCGCGGCGGCCAGCGCCGGGGCCTGAGCCCGTCCGGGACGCCCTGAGGCGAACACGAGGGCCGTCAGCCCGGCCGAGACCACGAGCACCCCGCACAGGTGGAGCGGCGACAGCTCCTCGTCCAGCAGCAGCGCGGCCCCCAGCGCCACCACCCACGGGGAGGTGCCGCGGGCCAGCGGGTACACCTGGCCGAAGTCCCCGGTCCGGTAGGACAGCATCAGAAAGCCCATGTAGGCCACGTGCAGGACGACCGAGATGAGCAGCGCCGGCCAGGCTGCGGGGGCCACGGGGCCCGAGAACACGGCCAGGACGACCCCGCAGGCCGCCCCGGAGGCGCCGATGAGCGCGAACCCCAGCAGCCGGTCGGTGATGGCGTGGGCGATGGCGTTCCACACGGCGTGCAGCAGCGCGGACGCCAGAACGGCGGCGACGACGAGGGCGTTCATGAGGGGTGGTGGCCTCCTTGCCGCGACCCCCCGAACATACCGGGCGCATCCGGCGGGCCACCGTCCGGCCCGATCCCCCGCGCTCCCGGCCCTCAGGCCGGCGGAGCCCACCCGGTCAGGCCGTACCGGCAGGCACCGAACGCCCCGGGACAGCGCTCGGCGCCGGGGCCGCGGGGGGACGTGTCCCGCGGCCCCGGCGCCGAGTGTGGCCTGTGAAGTCGGCTCAGGCGTCGACCTGGAGGTCGATCACCTTCCCGGTCTCGGCCGTCACCGTGTACTCGGCGGTGAAGCCCTTGGACGCCAGAACGCGAACCTTCCACTCGCCGTCGGCCGCGAAGAACCGGAAGGTCCCCTCGCCGCCCGTGGCGACCTCTCCGACGAAGTCGTCGGAGGCGTTGAGCAGGCGCGCGTAGGCCCCGCTGAGCGGGGCGCCGTCGCGGCGCACCACGCCCTGGATGACCGCCTGGTCGCCCGCGTCGACGTCGGCGAGGGCGACGCCCCCGACGGGCGCTCCGCAGCTGTCGGCGCTCACTTGGCCTCCCCCAGCTCCACCGGGACGCCGACCAGCGAACCGTACTCGGTCCACGAGCCGTCGTAGTTCTTCACGTTGGGCAGGCCCAGCAGCTCGTGCAGGGCGAACCAGGTGTGCGACGAGCGCTCGCCGATGCGGCAGTAGGCGATGATGTCCTTGTCCAGGTCGACGCCGGCCTCGGTGTAGAGCTCGCGCAGCTCGTCGTCGCTCTTGAACGTGCCGTCCTCGTTGGCGGTCTTCGCCCACGGGATGTTGCGCGCGGTCGGGATGTGGCCCGGGCGCTGCGAGGTCTCCTGCGGCAGGTGCGCGGGGGCCAGCAGCTTGCCGACGAACTCGTCGGGCGAGCGCACGTCGACCAGGTCCTTGGTGCCGATCGCGGCGACGACCTCGTCGCGGAAGGCGCGGATCGCGGTGTCCTGGTCCTGGGCGGTGTAGGTGGCGGCGGCGCGCTCGGGCACCGCCTCGACCAGCTCGCGGGAGTCGAGCTCCCACTTCTTGCGGCCGCCGTCGAGCAGCTTCACGCTCTGGTGGCCGTAGAGCCGGAAGTACCAGTAGGCGTAGGCCGCGAACCAGTTGTTGTTCCCGCCGTAGAGCACAACGGTGTCGTCGTTGGAGATGCCGCGCTCGGAGAGCAGTTTCTCGAAGCCGGTCTTGTCGACGAAGTCGCGGCGGACCGGGTCCTGGAGGTCCTTCTTCCAGTCGATCTTGACGGCGTTGCGGATGTGGCCCTTGTCGTAGGCCGAGGTGTCCTCGTCGACCTCGACGAGCACCACGTTGTCGTCGTCGAGGTGGGCCTCCACCCATTCGGCGTCCACGAGGACGTCGGAGCGGCTCATGGGGAACCTCCATTGATCGTTGTGCAGTAGGCGGTGTCGGAACGTCGGCGGGCCGGTGACCGGGCCCCGGACGGCGGGTCTCCTAGGAGGCCCTACCCGGGAGGGGCAGCCGGCGGACCAGCAGATACATCTCGCAGCCCAGGCAGAAGCCGAAGGCGGCGTTGAGGAAGGCGGCGAACAGGGCGAACGCGGTGGCCGTCAGCGCGAGCCAGGGCAGGCCGAAGGCGAAGCCCGCCAGCCCCGCCAGCGCGAAGGCCAGGCCGACCCCCTGCGCGAAGCGCGGCGGTGCGGCGTCCTCGGTCTCGGCCGGGGGGCCGATCCGCGGGCGGATCAGCGATGCGAAGACGAGGGCGTAGGGCGAGTAGCGGACGCCGGCGGCGACCGCGATCGCGAACACCAGCGCCTGCGCGGCCAGCGGCCAGGCGTTCTGAGTGATCAGGACGAGGGCGAGTACGACGGTGGTGAGGGCTGCGGCGAATCGCTGCCCCCGAGGGTCGACCTGCATGTGTGGCTTCCCAGATGGGTGAGCGGGAGGGGGTCGAGTGGCGGCACGGAGGTGCGGCCGGATCCGGGACGGGCGCGGAGTGCGCCGCGGGGCTCCGCTCTAGCGGGCAGCGCGACAGAGCGCGGTGGCGACGTGGCAGAAGTCGACCGCGCGACGCTTGGTCAGGAACGCGCCCGTCGGAGAAGTCACGATCACGATCGTACGGGGTGGGGGCGCGGATGTCACGGGTGGGTCCCCTCACAGGCACCGCGGGGCCACGCAGGGTGGCGGGGGCGGGGCACGGGCCGGGCTCCGGCAGGAGGCCGGGCGAGGGCCGGCGGGGGCCTCAGGCGGGCGGGGCGCCCCGGTCGACCGCCGCTCCCAGGGCCGCGATCACGTCGGCCTTGCGCGGCTGGCCAGAGGCGCGGCGGACCACGTTCCCGCCGGCGTCGAGGACGAGGACGGTGGGGGTGCGCAGGATGTTCAGCCGCCGGACCAGGTCGAGCCGCGATTCGGCGTCGATCTCGACGTGGGCGACGCCCTCGACCATCGCCCCCACGTCGGCCAGCACCCGGCGGGTGGCGCGGCAGGGCTGGCAGAAGGCCGACGAGAACTGGACGAGGGTGGCGCGCCCGCCCAGGGGGGCGCCGATGTCCTCGGCGGTCAGGGCCGTGTTCTGCGCGGTGTCCGCCTCGTGCACGCCGCCCCCGTTCTCCGCTCCGCCGGTGGTGCCCGCAGGGTCCGCCGCTGCGCCCGGGCGGGCGTCCCGGGCCGCGGCCGTGGGCCGGAAGCGTCCGTTGGCGCGGCGCCACACCAGGCCGGCGCACAGGGCCGCCAGCAGTGTGGTGAGGGCGACCGCCGCCCCCGTGAGCTGCCCGGGCTCCACGGGCTAGGCCTGGGGGTCGCCGCCGACCAGCGGGACGTCGGTGCCCTCGGCGGAGACCTCGACACCGTTGGGCAGCGCCTCGATGCCGGTCACCTGGAGGCCGAACGGCAGCTGGGGGACGGGGAAGGAGAGCGTCAGCCGCTCCTGGGCGACCGAGGCGATGTCGAACTGGGACTCGCCGACCTGGAGGTCGGTGGGGGTCACCGTGATCGTGTCGTCCTCGATCGCGACCTCCAGGTCGGCCGACACCGGCACGCTGAAGCCGCCCTCGGCGAGGTCGCCGGTCATGCGCGGGCTGCCGTTCTCGTTCTCGATGACGATGCCCTCGGGCAGCCGCCGCTGGAGCTCGCTGTAGGGCAGCATCACCTTGGCCTCGGCGCTGCCGGCGACGACGTTGGGCTCGGTCAGCAGGTCGGCGAGGGGCGCCCGCACCTCGCGCGCGGTGACGTCGACCCGCTCCAGCTGGATGTCCTCGACCGTGATCGCCCCGGTGACGATGTGGATCTCGGAGTACTCCCCGCCGATGGCCTGGGTCAGGAAGGGGAAACCGCCGATGGTGACTTCGGGCTCCGAAGCCATCTCGTACTGCTGACCGACGCGGGTGGCGATCTCGCTCTGCGCGGCGTAGTGCAGTCCGCGATCGGCGACGGCCACCATGATCAGCAGAAATACCAGAAAGACGAGGAACTTACGCATCGGGGTTCCAGCACGCTCCCGTTGTTTCCGGGGCTCGGCCCGCCTCCTGCACGGGGGATCGGGGGCCGCACCACGACGGCGCCGACCGGCGCCGAACTCAATGGTCTAAGGAAGGGTACTTCACGCGCCTCTTACCTCCGCTCTCCGGGGCGGATTCCCAGCCAACTCTGACCGATCGCTCAGGAACGGGCTTCTCCGCTGGTCAGCGCGGCATCAACATACCCGGAAGGTTGTCGGCCGCCGAAGCCCCCGAAAGCGCCAATTCGATCACATTCGTCGCAACGACGCAGTTGGCGCTGCGCCGGACGAACTCCACGACGTGCGGCTGCTGCTCGTGCTCCTCGTGCGCCAGCTCGTCGCGGTAGATCGCGTAGACGATGCGCTGCTGCGGCGCGCTGGGCACCGTGTGGCACGCGAAGAGCAGGGTGTCGGGCTCGCGGCGGGACACCTCGTCGACGACGTCGTCGGCGAGGTCGTCGAACGTGTCGCCGCGGCCGTCGTAGAGCGTGTAGATCGTGATGATTCCGCGCAGCCGCGACGCCACCCGGGGCGCGGGCGCCGCGGGCTCGTCGTCGTAGTCGTAGCCGTCATCGTCGTAGTCGTCGTAATCGTCGGCCTTGCGGCGCCTGCCCCACACGTTGTCCTCCGCCTCGGAATCGTCATCGTGGCCGACGGTGCCGTCACCCGAACGGCGCCGGCCACCCCGCCGCCTGCCGGATCGCTCCTGGGGCGGGTTCTGGGAGCGTGTGAACGCCCCCCACAGGCTGGCCACCGCGCCGAGCAGCATCACTTGGCCGAACGAGCCCAGGCCGAAGCGGCTGGCCACGATCTCCAGCAGGATCGCGAGCCCGATCAGGCCGATCACCGACAGCCGGTGGCCGGCGATCCGGGGCCGGTCGCGAAGTGATGTCCAGACCAGGATCGCGCCGCCCACCACCGCCACGGCGGCGAAGACGTGCACGAGCATCAGTGCCCCGCGGGGGATGATGTCGTAGTGGTCGGCCATGGGCGGGTATCCGCCGTCGAACTGGCCGCGGAGCCGGTCCATGCTGAGGACCACCAGCGGCACGATGGTCAGGGTGGTCACGACCAGCCGGGTGCCGAAGCGCACGCGCGGCGACTCCACCGCGTACTCCACCACGCCCCACGCCAGCAGCAGCGGGCCGAGCAGCCCGATGCCTATCTGGAACACGCGGAACGTGAGGCTGGAGAAGTCCAGCAGCGCTCCGGGGAATGCGGCGCTCAGCGCGATCGCCATGGACACGCCGGAGGCCACCCAGGCCGCCGTGTGCAGGCGGGGGCTCCGGTAACTACGCGCGATCAGCGCGGCGGCGGCGCTCCAGGCCACCAACGCGCAGACGAATGCCAGTCCTACCTCGACCATCCCGCTAATCATGGTGCACGTTGGGTACTCGACGTGAACTCAGAGCGGGATTCATCCACCCGAAATGAGCATTTACCGGCACGTTGGGCGTAATCCGCTGATTGAGTTGTGAGTTACCTCACGAGACATCGTCCCGCCTCCGCCAGGACGCATGGGCGACCACCGGCGGGCCGTAGTCTCGAATCATGCCGCGCCATCTCCGACGAGACGACAACGGCCGTGCCGCCCTCGCCGGGGAAGCCGCCACCGCCGCTGCCGACGACGAGCGCGGGAACGAGGGCCCCTCAGCCGGGGCCGCGCCCGCCGCCGCACGCGCCGAAGGCTCCGGCCTGCCCGTCCAGGCCTCAGCGCCCACCGTATCCGCCGCGCCCTCCGCACCGATCGCATTCTTCGATGTCGACAACACGCTGATGCGCGGCGCGTCGATCTACCACTTCGCCCGCGGCCTGGCCGCGCGCGACCTCTTCACGACGCGCGACCTCCTGCGGTTCGCGTGGGGGCAGATGGTGTTCCGCATCAGCGGGCAGGAGCGCCCCGAGCACATCAACGCCGCCCGCGAGGCGGCGCTCGCGTTCGTGGCCGGGCACGACGTCAAGGACCTCGTGTCGCTGTGCGAGGACATCTACGACGACACCATGGCCGACCGCATCTGGGAGGGCGCGCACCGGCTGATCCGCCGCCACATCGAGGCCGGGCAGCGGGTGTGGCTCGTGACCGCGACCCCGTTCGAGCTCGCCGACATCATCAAGCGGCGGCTGGGCCTCGACGGCGCGCTGGGCACGGTCGCCGAGACCGTCGACGGCACCTACACCGGCCGGCTCGTCGGCGACCTGCTGCACGGCCCCGCCAAGGCCACCGCGATCCGGGCGCTGGCGCGCGCCGAAGGGCTCGACCTGTCCACCTGCACGGCCTACAGCGACTCCAGCAACGACCTGCCGCTGCTGTCGGTGGTGGGCCACCCCAACGCCGTCAACCCCGACGACTCGCTGCGCGAGTACGCGAAGAAGCACGGGTGGCCGGTGCACGAGTTCCGTCGGCACCGCACGACGCTGCGCGTGGGGCTGCCCGCCGCGGTCGCGGGTGCGGTGGCGGGCGGCGTGGCGGTGGGGATGATGCGGCGCCGCAGACCGTTCTAGGCCCTGTTTTTTGGATGCTTTCGGATAAGCGAGCGGCCTCCAGGCGTCGCGTCGCAAGACGATTCGCGAAGGTCAGCCTGGTTGGCTGTTCGAGCGAAATCGGCGCAGCGAGGCGGCGTCTGGTGGTCGCGAGCCCGGAATGATCCGAAAAACAGGGCCTAGGCCCTTCCGCGCCTGCGGGGCCGCTTCGGCCGTCGCGCACGGGGCAGGGTGCCCGCTGTGGAGCGGCGGTCAGCGTCCCACTGCCGCGGGCACGCGCGGCGCCTGGTGGTGGCCGCCCCGGCGCCCGCGGGCGGGTCCGCCCGGTGCCGCTCCGGCGGCCAGGAACGACTCGAACGCCTCCTGGGAGCTGTAGGCGGGCGTCCAGCCGATGGCGCGTTCGAGCTTGGTGACATCGAGGACGCGGTCATTGCACAGCACGCGCAGCTGCTCCGGGGAGTAGCCCAGCCGGGTGCGGCGGGCCAGGCCGCCGAACACCTTCAGCCCCCGCTCGGGCACCGCCAGCCCGTGCCCGCGCACCCGGCGCAGGCACTGCGACAGGGGCAGCGACCCGGGGGCCGCGACGTTGAACACGCCGTCGCGGTCGCCCAGCGCCATGCGGCGGACGGCCTCGGCGCCGTCGTCCTCGTGGATGAACTGCATCCGGGGGTCGTAGCCGCGCACGGTGGGGACGAACCGCAGCCCGAAGTACCGGGTCAGCGGGGTCTCGGTGGCCGGGCCGATGACGTTGGCGAAGCGCAGCACCGCGATCGACATGTCGGGCCGGCGCCGGGCCAGCCCGCGGGTGTGCAGCTCGATCTCTGCCGCGTCCTGGGCGTGGGCCGAGCGCGGCGGCGGCCGCGCCTCCAGGTCCTCGGTGGAGGGCCCGGGGTCGCGGCGCGAGAAGCCGTAGACGGCCGCGCTGGAGCGCACGACCAGCCGACGGACGGTGGTGGACCGCTGGCAGGCCGAGAGCAGCTGCATGGTCCCCAGGACGTTGTTCTCCCGCACCGCCGCCCGGCTGCCCGTGCCCGCGAGGGCCGCGGTGAGGCCCAGGTGCAGGACGGTGTCGGCCCCGGACTCGCGGACCACCCGGCTCACGCCGTCGTCGTGCAGGCCCGTGAGGACGAACTCCGCCCGCCCCAGCGGATGGCGGGGCGGGGCGGGGTCGACACCGATCACCCGGTCGACGCCGGGCTCGCGCGCGAGTGCCTCCGCGACCTGGGAGCCCAGGTAGCGGGAGGCACCGGTGACCAGGACGACACGGCCCATGACGACACGCCTCCGACGTAGGGGGTTCGCGATGAAGGGGGTGTCTCCGCGTCGGCCTCGGCCGCGCAGCGGGGGCGTCCGCGGAGCGACGAACCAGCCTACTTCTTGTTGCGACGCGCGATGCGAGTCCTCTTGAGCAGCTTGCGGTGCTTCTTCTTCGCCATGCGCTTGCGGCGCTTCTTGATGACGGAACCCATGGGATCACCTCTCGCAAACGACAAAAGAGACACGACGGCACTGCCCGCGCTAAGGGCACGGAGTGCCATCGGAAGAATGCGGCGGCGCGTCGCCCAGAGGGACACGGCGCGCGTGGCGCGCCATAAACCAACGCCGCACCCGACGAACCAGCCTACCCTCTCCGCCAAGATGTCCAGGCATCCACTGGAGGAGCAGGCCGGCACGCGAGCGCGCCGGACGGCACAGGCCCGCCGCCGTGAGGCGCGGGGCCTCAGGCGCCGGGGACCGTGCGCCCTGCGCTGTACAGCTCTGCGGCCGGCTCGCTGTAGCCCACGCTGACCAGCCGGTGCTCCTCGAAGGTCAGCGACGTGACGCTGGCCAGGTTGCACTGGCGGCGGTCGGGCCGGTGCCAGAGCCGCTTGCGCTCGGCGGCCCGGCGCGCCATCCAGATCGGCAGCTGGTGGCTGACGCAGACGGCCTCGCGCCCCCACGCCTCCTTGCGGACGAGCTTGATGACATCGACCATGCGCGCGACGATCTCGCTGTAGGGCTCGCCCCACGACGGCAGGAACGGGTTGTACAGCCGCCGCATCACCTGGACGTCGGTCAGCGACCGGCTCGACAGCGCCATCCCCTGGAACCGGTTGGCCGCCTCGATCAGCCGGTCGTCGAGCCGGATGGCCAGCCCGAACTCGTCGGCCACCGGCGCCGCGGTCTCCTTGGCACGCTCCAGCGGCGAGGAGTACAGGGCCGCGATGTCGCGCCCGGCGAACCAGGCGGCGGCGTGCTCGGCCATGCGGACGCCGGTCTCGCTCAGATGGAACTCCGGCAGCCGCCCGTAGAGGATCCCCTCGGGGTTGTGCACTTCGCCGTGTCTGAGGAGGTGGACGACGGTGGTCGTGGTCATGTCGGGCGGCCGTTCCTTGTCGGTTGTCATCATGCGGCGGCGCGGCTCCGGACCCGCCCCACCTGCGGGGACTGGGCACAGGGGGCGCCGGCGGGCGGCGTCGGGTCCAACTTATCGATCTCCGCCCGCCCCGCCGCCATCGCGGGCGCGCCGTTGCGGGCCCCGGCGCGCCTGCGGCCGGGCACCCGGGTCAGGATCCGGTGCCGGCCTCGGCCGCCGCACGGGCCGCCCTCGGCAGGGCCGACACCACGCGGTCGATGGCGGTGTCGTCGTGGGCGGCCGAGAAGAACCACGCCTCGAACGCGGCCGGCGGCAGGTAGACGCCCTGGTCCAGCATGGCGTGGAAGAACGCCGCGAAGGCGCCGGTGTCCTGGGCGCGCGCGCCGTCGAAGTCGGTGACCTCGGCGTCGGTGAAGAACACCGTGAACAGGCTGCCGCCGTGCTGGATGCGGTGGGGCACCCCGGCGGCGCCGAGCGCGGCGCCGACCTCGGCGGCCACCTGCGCGGACACGCGGTCGATGTGCGCGTAGGCCTCGGGGGTGGCGTTGCGCAGCGTGGCCAGCCCCGCCGCGGTGGCCAGCGGGTTCCCCGACAGGGTGCCGGCCTGGTACACCGGGCCCTGGGGGGCGAGCTGGTTCATGAGGTCGGCCCGGCCGCCGAAGGCCGCAGCGGGCAGGCCGCCGCCCATGACCTTGCCGAACGTGGTGAGGTCGGGGGTCACGCCCTCCAGGCCGTACCAGCCCGAGGGGCCGACGCGGAAGCCGGTGAGGACCTCGTCGAGCACGAGCAGGGCGCCGTGCGCGGCGGTGATCTCCTTGAGCCGGGCGTTGAAGCCGTCGCGGGGCGGGACGACGCCCATGTTCGCCGGGCACGCCTCGGCGATCACGCAGGCGATGTCGCCGCCGGACTCCGCGAACGCGCGCTCCACGGCCTCGATGTCGTTGTAGGGCAGCACGATCGTGTCGGCGGCGCTCGCCCCGGTGACGCCCGGGGAGTCGGGCAGGGCGAAGGTCGCCACCCCGGAGCCGGCGGCGGCCAGCAGGGCGTCGACGTGGCCGTGGTAGTTCCCGGCGAACTTCACCACCTTGCTGCGCCCGGTGGCGCCGCGGGCGAGCCGGATCGCCGACATGGTGGCCTCGGTCCCGGAGTTGACCAGGCGGACCTTCTCGGCCGGGGTGCGCGCCACGATCTCCTCGGCGAGCTCGACCTCGCCGGGGGTCGGCGCCCCGTAGGAGGTGCCGCGCCCGGCCGCCTCGCGCAGCGCGCCGACGACGGCGGGGTGCGCGTGGCCCAGGATCAGCGGCCCCCAGGAGCAGATGAGGTCGACGTAGCTGCGGCCGTCGGCGTCGGTCAGGTACGGGCCCTCGCCCGCCACCATGAACGGCGGGGTCCCGCCGACCGCGCCGAAGGCGCGTACGGGCGAGTTCACCCCGCCGGGGACGACGGCGCTCGCGCGTTCGAACAGCTCAACTGAAGTCTTCTGTGTACCCACCCGTCCAGTGTGGCACCGGTGGTCATCCGTCCGGGACCGGCCCGGGGTCGCCCCGCGACCGGCCCGGGAGCGGCCGCACGGGACCGCCGTCAGCGGGCCGCTCACCCGGGCGGCACGCAGTACCAGGGATCTCGTAGGTTGGGGGCCACCGCACGCACCATCCGCTGAGGGAGCACGATGACCGAGGTCTACGCCACCGCCGACCTGATCGACGCGCACGGGGACGCGCTCGCCAGCTGCGAGACGCAGTTCCGCCAGTTCGGCGCGCGCCGGGCGTTCCACGGCCCGATCGCCACGATCCGGTGCCACGAGGACAACGCCCTGGTCCGGGAGCAGCTCAACCAGCCGGGCGAGGGCTGGGTCCTGGTCGTGGACGGCGGCGGATCGCTGCGCACCGCCCTGATGGGCGACATGATCGCCCGCGCCGCCACCGAGAACGGATGGGCCGGGGTCATCATCCACGGAGCCGTCCGCGACGTCGCCGAACTCGCCACGATCGACCTCGGCATCAAGGCCCTCGGCTCCAACCCCCGCAAGTCCGCCAAGACCGGCGCGGGGGTCCTCGACACCACGGTCGCCTTCGGCAACGCGGTCTTCACCCCGGAAGCCTGGCTCTACAGCGACGACGACGGCATCCTCATCAGCGACGAACAGCTGGAGCTGCCGTAGGCCGCGCCCGAGCGGGCGGCTACGACATGAACTCCTCGCAGGCGTCGGAGAGGATGTCGAGGGCGGCGATGGGGTCGGGGAGGTCGTTCTGGGCCTCGCCGGTGCGGGGGGCGCGGATCCAGGCGACGGTGTTGCCTGATGGGAGGGGGGACGGCGGGGCCAGGACGTAGCTGTCGCGGCAGTGCCAGCGCAGGCCCGGGGTGTCGGTGATGGTCTCGGGGACGCAGTCGAGGTGGCAGGACCACCACTCGTCCTCGTCGGCCGGGGAGCGGGTGGCGACGTAGAACAGGTAGCGCTGGGCGTCGACCGCCGCGACCGGGCCGGCGTGCACCCCGGCTCGGCCCATGCGGGCCAGGGCCATGACCCCGGCACCGGCCGGGACGTCGAAGACGTCGAAGACGCGGCCCGTCGGCAGGATCACGTTGGCCTCGGGGGTGGCCGACCACCAGCGCCGGATGGTGTCGGGGTCGGTGGTGGCCTCCAGCCCCCACGCCGCCGACATCGGATGCGCGCCGGGGTCAGGACACCCCATGCGGTCGCAGCCGCACGCGCGCCCGCCGCCCGTGGCGGGGGCCGCGCCGCGGCACACCGGCCAGCCCAGGGCCGCGTACTCCAGCGCCGCGTCCACCATGCTGACCACCGGCTGCCGGCGCCGCCGCCGACGGTAGATGACCTCTGCCATCGATGCCCCGTTCCCGTCTCGGATCCGTGTCCCGTGTCCCGTTGCGCTCCCGGGACCCGATCCGGCCGGGAAGCGGTTCTTCCCGTCAGCGGAGCATGCGCGCCGCTTCTGTGGCCCAATAGGTCAGGATCTGCCCGGCCCCGGCCCGCCGGAAGGCGGTGAGCGTCTCCAGGATGGCGCGCTCGCGGTCGATCCAGCCCCGCTCGGCTGCGGCCTCCACCATCGCGTACTCGCCGCTGACCTGGTAGGCCGACACGGGCACCCGGACGTGCTCGGCGACCTTGGCCACGACGTCGAGGTAGGCCAGGCCCGGTTTGACCATGACCATGTCGGCGCCCTCGGCGATGTCGAGCTCGACCTCGCGCAGCGACTCGCGGACGTTGGCGGGGTCCTGCTGGTAGCCGGTGCGGTCGCCGAACCGGGGGGCGCCCTCCGCCGCTTCGCGGAAGGGCCCGTAGAACGCCGAGGCGTACTTGACCGCGTAGGCGAGGATCACGACGTCGGTGTAGCCGGCGCCGTCCAGCGCGGTGCGGATCGCCCCGACCTGGCCGTCCATCATGCCGCTGGGCCCCACGACCTGCACGCCCGCCGCGGCCTGCGCGACCGCGATCGCGGCGTAGCGCTCCAGGGTGGCGTCGTTGTCGACCTCGCCGGTGGGCGTGAGCAGCCCGCAGTGCCCGTGGGAGGTGTACTCGTCCAGGCACAGGTCGGCCATGAGCACGATGTCGTCGCCCAGGTCCGACGACAGGTCGCGCAGCGCCTGCTGCACGATGCCGCCCGGGTCGTCGGCCGCCGATCCGCGCTCGTCCTTGAACTCGGGGATGCCGAACAGCATGATCGCGCCGACCCCGGCCTCGGCGGCCTCCTTCGCCGCCGCGCGCAGGCTGTCGCGGGTGTGCTGGACGACGCCCGGCATCGAGCCCACCGGGTTCGGCTCGCCGATGCCCTCCTTGACGAACATCGGCAGGATCAGGTCTTCGGGGCGCACCCGGGACTCGGCCACCAGCCGGCGCAGCGCGGGCGTGCGGCGCAGCCGGCGGGGACGTACCACGGGAAAACGGGCGCTCATGGGTGGGTCGGACCCCCTGGGTCTGCGGGGCGCCCGGGCCGCCGTGCGGCGGGGCGGCCGGGCGCCGGACGGATGGACGGTCGAACAGGGCGGGTGGCGCGGGCGGTCAGACGGTCTTGCGCCGCCTGCCGCGCCGCTTCTGGCTGGGCTTGAGGACGGGCTTCCCGGCGGCGACGGCCTCGGCCCGCTGAGCCGCACCGTACTCCGAAAGCGCCTCCGCTAGGGCGGAAACCGAGGTTTTGGGCGCGACCACATCGACGCGCAGACCGAACTCCGCCGCCGTCTTGGCGGTCTCGGGGCCGATCACCGCGATCACCGTGGTGTTGTGCGGCTTGCCCGCGATCCCCACGAGGTTGCGCACGGTGGAGGACGACGTGAACAGCACCGCGTCGAACCCGCCGCCCTTGATCGCCTCGCGGATGGGCGCGGGCGGCGGCGCGGCGCGCACGGTGCGGTAGGCGGTGACGTCGTCGACCTCCCAGCCGAGGTCCGCGAGCCCCGCCGCGAGCGCCTCGGTGGCGATGTCGGCGCGCGGCAGCAGCACCCGCTCGATGGGGTCCAGCTCGGCGTCGTAGGGCGGCCACACCTCGACCAGCCCCGCCCCCGACTGGCGGTCGGGCGGGGGCAGGAGGTCGGGCTGGATGCCGAACTCGCGCAGGGAGGCGGCGGTCTGCTCGCCCACGGCGGCGACCTTCACCCCCGCGAACGCGCGGGCGTCCAGGCCGTACTCCTCGAACCGCTCGCGGATCGCCTTGACGGCGTTGACCGAGGTGAACGCCACCCACTGGTAGCGGCCGGTGACCAGGCCGCGCACGGCGCGCTCCATCTGCTGCGGGGTGCGGGGCGGCTCCACCGAGATGGTGGGGACCTCCTCGGGCACCGCGCCGTAGCCGCGGAGCTGCTCGGACAGGTGCGCCGCCTGCTCCTTGGTGCGCGGCACCAGGACGCGCCAGCCGAACAGCGGGCGTCCCTCGAACCACGACAGGTCCTTCTGCCCGCCGACACCGGGCCCCATGACGAACATGGCGGGTGCGGTGATGTTGTTGCCCTTGGCGTCGGCAGTCTTCAGGTCGGCGGTGAGCCGCGAGAGGGAGCTGAGGACGGTGCTCTGCTCGGTGGTGCTGCCCATGCGCGTGACGGCGACCGGGGTCGTGCCCGGCCGGCCCGCGGCGATGAGCGACTTGCACAGGCGGTCGTAGCCCAGGGCGGGCCGGTGGCCGTCGTCGTCCTCGTCGATGTCGGGGAAGAGCACGACCAGCGTGGCGTCGCCGTCGGCGAGGCGCCCCCAGTCGAGGTCGGCCTGGCGGCCGTCGGCCACGCGCAGCTCCCCGGTGCCCTTGGGCAGCAGCGGGATGCCGGCGAAGGCGGGGACCGCGGTCACCGAGGACAGCCCCGGCACGATCTCGAACTCCACGCCCGCCCGCAGGCAGGCCGCGGCGAGATCGGCGCCGCGGCAGCCGAACAGCGGGTCGCCGCTGTAGAGCCGCACCACGCGCCGCCCCTCGCGGGCGTGGCCGACGGCGAGCGCGTCGATCTCGCCGCCGCACTCGGCGGGCTCGACCACCTGGACGTCCTCACGGCAGTGGACGAGCAGCTCCCGGCGGAACCGGGCGAGCTCGGGGCCGGGCTCGCGGACGAGGATGACGACATCGGCCCGCTCCAGCAGGGCGGCGCCACGCAGGGTCAGCAGCTCCGGGGCGCCGGGCCCGGCCCCGACCAGGCCGACGTGCCCGGCCGCGGGCGCGGCCTGCGCCATCGGCTCGGACTCCTGGGTCTCACTCTGCGGATTCACTGTGCGCTCGCTCCTTGCTTCCTCTGCTCCGGCGTCCCCGTCCCTGTTCGATGATGGCGGGACGCCGCTCCCCCACCCGGCCGCCGCGCCCGCGGCGGCCCGGCTCACGGCCGGGCGCCCTGCGCCTCTGCCTCGGCGGCCGCCACGATCCGGTCGGCGCCCGCGGCGATCATCTCGCGCGCCAGCGCGCGGCCCAGCCCCTCGGCCGCGGCGACCGCGCCGGCGTCATCAGGGTCGACCGCGGCCGCGCGCGCCCGCCGCACCGCGGCCGTGCCGTCGGTGGCGACCACGGCGGCCCGCAGCATCAGCCCGCCGTCGGCCAGCACTTGGGCGTGCGCCCCGACCGGGGCGGCGCAGCCCGCCTCCAGCTCGGCCAGGACGGTGCGCTCGGCGGTGACCGCGGCGCGGGTGGCGGCGTGGTCGACCGACGCCAGGTAGCCGAGGTCGGCGGCGGCCCGCTCGGTGCGGCACTCGACCGCCAGCGCCCCCTGGCCGGGGGCGGGCAGCACCTGCTCGGGCTCGAACACGTCGGTGACGTCGTCGACCCGGCCCACCCGGACCAGCCCGGCGTAGGCGAGCACCACGGCGTCGAGTTCGCCGGAGGTCACCTTGCCCAGCCGGGTCTCGGCGTTGCCGCGGATGGGCACGTAGGCGAGGTCGGGGCGGAGGGCGGCCAGCTGGGCGACCCGGCGCGGCGACCCGGTGCCCACGGTCGCGCCGGCGGGCAGGTCGGCGAACTTCAGGCCGTCGCGGGCGCACAGGGCGTCGCGCGGGTCGTCGCGCTCGGGGATGGCGGCGAGGACCAGGCCGTCGGCGGGGGCCGTGGGCAGGTCCTTGAGCGAGTGCACGGCGAAGTCGACGGTCCCGGCGGCCAGCTCGTCGCGCAGCGCGGTGACGAACACGCCGGTGCCGCCGAGCTGGGTGAGGTGCGCCTTGGTGACGTCGCCGAAGCTGGTGATCGGCTCCAGCTCGATCGGCACCCCGGTGCGGGCGGTGATGAGGTCGGCCACCATCCGCGACTGGGTGGTGGCCATGGTGCTGCGGCGGGTGCCGAGTCGCGCCGGTGCGGCGGCGGTGGTCATGGTCGGGTCTCCTGAGGGCCGCCCGCGCGGTCGAGCGGGGCGGGCTGCTGGACGGGTTCGGCGCGGGTCACGGCCTCGGGTGCGGCCGGGTCCAGATCGAAGAGTTCGCGCAGGGCCGCCTCGTAGGAGCCGCCGTCGGGACGGGCGGCCAGCTCCTTGACGCGGACCGTGGGCTGGTGCAGCAGCTTGTCGACGACGCGCCGCATGGCGTGGGTGACCTCGCCGCGGGTCTTGTCGTCGAGGTCGGGCAGGCGGCCGTTCAGCCGCTGCAACTCGGTGTCGACCACCGTGCGGGCCTTGCTGCGCAGTGCCACGACGGTGGGGGCGACCTGCTCGGCGCGGCGCACCGACCGGTACTCGGCGACCTCTTCGTCGACGATCTCGCGCACGACGGAGATGGCGCCGGCGCGCCCGGCGGTGTCGTCGGCGCCCTCGGCGGCGGCCTGGCGGAGGTCCTCGATGTCGACCAGGTGCACGCCGGGCAGCTTCCGCACGGCCGGGTCGATGTCGCGGGGCAGCGCGAGGTCGAGGAAGACGAGGGGGCGGCGGCGGTCGGCGCCCACGGCGCCGAGGACCTGGTCGCGGGTGAGCACGAGCCCCTGCGCCCCGGTGCACGAGATGACGAGGTCGACTTCGGGCAGCACCACCGGGGCGTCGCCGGCGGGGATCGCCCGGCTGCGGATGGGCTCGTAGGCCTCGGTCAGGCACTCGGCCAGCCGGGCGGCGCGGTCGAAGGTGCGGTTGGCGACGATGACCGACCCGGCGCCCTGCCGCGCGACGGTGTTGGCGGCCAGCGCGCTCATCGACCCGGCGCCCAGGACGAGGACGCGCAGCCCGGTGAGGGGCTGCGGCTCGGGAACGGCGGCGGCGACGTCGGCCGCCGCGTGGCCGGAGCCGGCGACTCCGCCGCCGACCGGGCAGCCGGCGGGCGCCGCGGCGGCGCCGGGCGCGGACGCCGCGCGCGGCCCGGCGGCCCCGGCACTCCGGCCGCGCTCCAGCCGGGTTCCGGCGACGGCCAGGCCCAGGCCGACCATGTCGGCGCCGGCGTGGTCGAGGTGGGTCTCGGTGTGGGCGCGCTTGCCCACGCGCAGGGCGCGCTGCCCCAGGTCGTTGAGGACCCGGCCCAGCGCACCGCCGGCCTGGGCGTCCTTGAGGGCGTTGCGCACCTGGCCGAGGATCTGGCCCTCGCCGACGACCATGGAGTCGAGCCCGCAGGTGACCGAGAACAGGTGCTGGACCGCGCGCTCCTCGTAGTGCACGTAGGCGTGCTGCGACAGCTCGCTGAGGGGGACGCCGGTGCGCCAGGACAGGAGTTCGGTGATCGCGGCCACGGCGGGGTGGAACTTGTCGACGTCGGCGTAGACCTCGGTGCGGTTGCACGTGGAGACCATCAGCACCTCGTTGACCGACGGCGCCTGCACCATCTCCGACATGACCTCCAGGCGGGTCGGCCCGTCGAGGGCGACCCGCTCCAGAAGCGCCACGGGCGAGCTGCGGTGGCTCAGACCGACGGCGAGGACACTCATCTGCACTCCAATGCGGGCGGAATCGCGGTGTTCCGTACCTCTTGCGCTGCTGCCGCCGGGACCGCGCACCCGCGCTGCCCCCGGCCGGCGTGGCTCCGGCGGCGGGTCATGCGGGGCCCTCCACCGGGCCCGCCCACTCGGGGCCGGCGTGTCCATCGGACTTCCGCTGCTCGTGGAACGCGAGAATCTGGAGTTCGATCGACAAATCGACCTTACGCACATCGACGCCCGGTGGCACATTGAGCACCACCGGCGCGAAGTTCAGCACACTGGTGACGCCCGCCTCGACGAAGCGGTCGCACACCCCCTGCGCGGCCGCGGCGGGCGTGGCGATGACGCCGATCGACACCGCCTCCTCGCCGACGACCGCCTCCAGCGTGTCGATGTGCCCCACCGACAGCCCGGCCACCTTGTCGCCGACGACCGTGGCATCGGCGTCGAGCAGGGCCGCGATGCGGAATCCGCGGGTGCCGAAGCCCCCGTAGTTGGCCAGCGCGCGGCCCAGGTTGCCGATCCCGACGATGGCCACCGACCAGTCCTGGGTGAGACCAAGTTCACGGGAGATCTGGTAGATCAGGTAGTCGACGTCGTAGCCCACGCCCCGGGTGCCGTAGGAGCCCAGGTGCGAGAGGTCCTTGCGCAGCTTGGCGGAGTTGACCCCGGCGACCGAGGCCAAGTCCTCCGATGACACTGTGGGGGTGCCCCGCTCGTTGAGGGCCTGGAGCGCGCGCAGATACACCGGGAGCCGGGCGACCGTCGCCTCCGGGATGCCCCTCTCGCGGGGCCGTGGTGTACGGGGGGTCACTGGCGTACGCTCCTGGGCGGGATCGGCGGTGCGTGGTCGTCGTCCGGGCCGACGCGGGTCCGGCGCCCCCTAACGGGCTCGCTGCCCACCTGTCAAGACCCCGGCCGGGAGTGATTCGGACCTTAGGTTACGCCCTTGTGAAAGCACGCACAAAGTGGGGTGGCCGAAGGGAGAACTCCACTGCGTAACAGGCCGGCGGCGTGCTCCGAGCGGATGTCCCGGCGTGAATCACCGTTCCTCGCGGGGTTCCCGGGACCCGAGGGCGGTGGTGGGACCCGGCCCCGCCCGGTACCGGGAATCTAAGTCTCGAGGGCGGCGCGCAGCCGCTGCTCGCTGACCCGCCAGAAGTCGTGCCGCTCGCCGTCGACGAACGTCACGGGGATCTTGTCCCAGTACTCGTCGCGCTCCTCGGCGGAGGACTGCGTGATGTCGCGCACGTCGTGGCCGACCCCCAGGTCGGCGGCCACGCGCTCGATCACCGCGAGCGCGTCGTCGCACAGGTGGCAGCCGGGCTTGCCGAGCATGACGATCCTGGGCCCGGGCCGCTCATCGCGTCCGGTACCGGTCACGCCGTCCCCCTCACCCTCCGTGCGTCGCGCCTGCGCCTTGGCGTCCGCCGCTCGTCCCGGCGCCCACACCGCGTTCCGCCGGCTCAGCCACATGCCCGCCTCCGGTTCTCCGCTCGCTCCATCCACTGACAGCTCACCTCGGGGCTCACCCGCCGGCGAACGGGGGCAGCACCTCGACAACGCACCCGTCGGTCAATTCCACGCCGGAATGCGCGCGTGTCCCGACCGGCCGGTCATCGATCAGAAACGATGACCGGGCCAGCACCCGCGCGAGCCGGTCGTCGCCGGATCGCCGAGCCAGTACCGATTCCAGCACGTCAGCGAGGGTGTTCCCCTCGACCTGTTCTTCGCCGGTCCCCGCGGCTTCCTTGGCCGCCGCCCAGTACCGGATGGTTCCGCTCGCCATCGATTGTTTATCCTTGTACACGTCGGAGGCACGTACTCGAAATATTCTCCACCGGGGGCAATGGCGCCTTCGTTCGACCGCGACATGCGGGGTGACGGGAAGAAACGCATGAGCCATCTGCTGCTACTGACGAACTCCAACGAACCGTCGGACCACGTGCTGCCCGCCCTCGGACTGCTCCTGCACTCGGTGCGGGTCGCGCCCGCGGAGGCCGGTGCGCTGCTCGCTTCGGGCGGCGACCGCGCCGCGAGCACGCCCGTGGACGCCATTCTGGTCGACGCCCGTACCGATCTGGCCGCGGTGCGCAACTTCTGCCGCCTACTCGACACCACCGGGCTCGACTGCCCTTTGATCGCGATCCTGACCGAGGGCGGGGTCGCCGCACTCACACCGGACTGGCAGGTCGACGACTTCCTGCTGACCACCGCCGGTCCCGCTGAGGTCGAGGCGCGGCTGCGGCTGGCCATCGGCCAGGCCGACGCCGGCACCGACGACCCCGACGAGATCCGCCGCGGCGACCTCGTCATCGACGAGGCCACCTACATCGCGCGGCTGCGCGGCCGCATCCTCGACCTCACGTTCAAGGAGTTCGAGCTGCTCAAGTTCCTGGCCCAGCACCCCGGCAGAGTGTTCACCCGGGCCCAGCTGCTCCAGGAGGTGTGGGGCTACGACTACTTCGGCGGCACCCGCACGATCGACGTCCACGTGCGGCGGCTGCGCGCCAAGCTCGGCAGCGAGCACGAGTCGCTGATCGGGACCGTGCGCAACGTCGGCTACCGGTTCGTCCCGGACCCCGTGGCCAAGACCGGCGACACCGCCATGGAGGGGGAGCACGAGGCGCCCGCGGTGCCGCACCCGGCGCCCACCGTCGGCTGATATCCGGACCGGGCCCCGTTCCAGGGGCCCGGCCCCCGCCGGCGTGGCCGGCATCGGCGCGTGGCCCGAAAGGTCTCGGAATTTCGGAACGCACCGTTTAGGATGGCGCACTGTCGGCGAGGTGACCGCCTGACCCCGGTCATCCGCTGCGCGGCCATGGAGAGTGACCGACCGAGGAGGCCACACCCATGCAGAGCGGCACGGAGCCCTCCGCTGCCCACCCGCGCCCGCCCCTGCGGCGGATCGCCGCGGTCCCCCTCGGCACCCTGTTCATCGGCTCGACCCTCGTCGCCCTCGGCGCTCCGTCCTGGGCCGACACCACCCCGACCGTCACGCTCATCGCCCACGACGCCGAGGTCGCCGCGGGCGAGACCGCCAGCCTGACCCTCGGCGTCACCGGCGAGCCCGACGACCCCGACACCCGGTTCTGCCTGTTCGACCCCGCGGCCGACAACGGCTTCACGGTGGGCGAGCTCACCTCCAGCGGAGCGGCCGGCTCCTCGCCCGCCTCGGCCGAGGTCACGGGCGAGCCCGAGGAGACCGTCGACGTCACCGCCACCCTCAAGTACGCCCCGGCAACGGGCGACACCGAATGCGCCGACGTCGCCGCCGAAGCCGTCGCCGTGCAGACCGCGCCGGTGCGCGTGACCGTGGAGGAAGAGGGGTCTCCCGAGCCGTCCCCCGACCCCGACCCCGAGCCGTCCGACCCCGCTCCCGAGCCCACGCCGGAGCCCACCCCGTCACCGACATCGCCCGCCCCCACGCCGTCACCCCCCGAGGAAGAACCCTCCGGCAGCCCCTCGGCGCCGCCCTCGTCCTCCTCCCCGTCCGCCGGCCCGTCCGAGGACGGCCGGCCGTCCTCCACGGCCACGGCCAGCCGCCCCCCTGCGCCGCCGCACAGCCCGGTGACCACCCGCGATCCCGACGACCGCGAGGCCGACGACCGCGACCGCCCCGAGCTGCCCTCCGGCGCCGCCGAGCTGCCGCCGCTCGACCCGCCGGGCCCCGGTCTCGGCGACGGCGGCCTCGCCGACCTGCCCACCGTTGAGCCGGGCGACCGCGGCGACGGCAACGGCGACACCGCCGCGGCGTCGGCGAGCGAACCTGCGGTCTCGCCCGCCGTCACCCCGGCCGTGCTGCTGCTGTTCCTGCTGCTCCTGCTGCTGCTCTCCGCGCCGCTCTCGCCCACGCGCCGGGTGCGCATCGGCGCCGCCTACAAGGGCCGCCGCCGCAGGACCTGACCGCCTCCCAGGTACCGGGGCCGCCCGGTACCTGGGCCGACGGTGCCCGCCATTTAGGGTCGTCCCATGAACAACGTGCGAATCACCGGACGGCTGGACGAGCGCGAGGCGGACGGGGTGGTCGCGCTGGCCGAGGAGGCGCAGCGGCACGACGGCGTCGCGCCGTTGTCGGAGCAGACGCTGCTGCGCGTCCGGCACGGCGCCGCCGACGGTTCGGCCCGCTTCCACCTGCTCTATGACGAGCCCGGCGCGCGGCCGGCCGGGTTCGCCTTCGCCCAGCGCACCCCCGGCGAGCCCGACTCCGGCGAGCTGGTCGTCGCGCCCGCCCGCCGCCGACGCGGCCACGGCGCGGCGCTGCTCGGATCGCTGGCCGCCGACACCTCCCCCTCGGGGCTGCGGGTGTGGGCGCACGGGCGCCTCGACGGCGCCGTGGCGCTGGCCCGGTCGGCGGGCTGGCGGCAGGTGCGCGGGCTGTTCAAGATGCGGCTGCGGCTCGACGGCGAGGCGCCCGCGGAGCTCCCGGAGCCGGTGCTGCGCCCCGAGGTGCGCGACCGGGTGCGGCTGCGGACCTTCGTGCCCGGTGCCGACGAGGACGCCTGGCTGCGGGTCAACGGCGCCGCCTTCGCCGACCACCCCGAGCAGGGCGCGCTGACGCGTACCGACCTGCTGGAGCGCGAGGCCGAGGACTGGTTCGACCCTGAGGGGTTCTTCCTGGCCGAGGACGCCGGGTCGGGCGCGCTGGCGGGCTTCCACTGGACCAAGGTGCACGCCGACGGCGCCGGGCTGGCCGATGTCCCGGTCGGCGAGGTCTACGTGGTGGGTGTGGACCCGGCCTGGCAGGGAACGGGACTGGGGCGGGCCCTCACGGTGGCGGGCCTGCGCTACCTGCGCGACCGCGGGCTGCCGTGGGTCCTGCTGTACACCGACGAGGAGAACCGCTCGGCGGTGCGGCTCTACGAGTCGCTGGGATTCCGGGTGTTCGCCACCGACGTGATGTACGCGACATCATCCGCCACACCCCACGCGACCAGCGGATTCGCACACACGGCGTAGCGGATCGCACATCGCGAGTCACGCGGGCAGGTGGCGAACGGCGTGTCGGCGTGACTTTCGCGTGGTTCACCTCACATCCATCACCGGGCCGCCTTCCCTTCCGCCGTACCCTCACCGTCGTTCACCTTGTGTTCACCCTCTTCGGGAGAGCTGGTCACTTCCCCTACCTACCGTCGCATTCGGCGAGGTCATCGGATGGACTCGCCCAAAGGTGACGAAGTCCAGAGGAAGGACAAAGGGGCTGTGAAGCTCTCCAAGTACGGCACGTTCGCAGGGGTGGCCCTCGCCGGCACCCTTGCGCTCTCGGCCTGCGGCAGTGACCAGGCGGTCGACCCCGCCGACGGCGCGGCAGCCGCCGACGTCGAGTGTGCCGAGGGCGGCGGCACCCTCTCCGGCGCCGGCGCCAGCTCCCAGGAGAACGCCATGGCGGCCTGGAAGGCCGCGTGGGAGGGCGCCTGCGAGGGCGCCGTTCTCGAGTACGACTCCGTGGGCTCCGGCTCCGGGCGCTCCCAGTTCATCGACGGTGCGGTGGCCTTCGCCGGCTCCGATGCCGCGCTGGACGAGGAGGAGACCGCCCAGGCGACCGAGCGCTGCGCCGGTTCCGAGGTCGTCAACCTCCCGGGTTACGTCGCCCCGATCGCGGTGACGTTCAACCTGGAGGGCGTCGACTCCCTCAACCTCAAGCCCGAGGTGATCGCGGGGATCTTCAACCAGGAGATCACCAAGTGGAACGACGAGGCCATCGCCGCGGACAACCCCGACGTCGAGCTGCCCGACAGCGACATCGTCCCGGTGAACCGCTCCGACGAGTCCGGCACCACCGAGAACTTCGCGGCCTACCTCGCCGCCGCCGCCCCCGACGCCTGGCCGCACGAGGTCAGCGGCGACTGGCCGATCGACCCCGTCGAGGCCGCGCAGGGCTCCTCCGGCGTCGTGAGCGCCATCGAGGGCGGCGAGGGCACCATCGGCTACGTGGACGCCTCCCACGTGGGTGAGCTGGGCACCGCGGCCGTGGGCGTCGGCGACGAGTTCGTCGAGTACAGCCCCGAGGCCGCCGCCGCGATCGTGGACGCCTCCCCGGCCCGTGAGGGCAACACGGAGAACGACCACGCGGTCGAGCTCGACTACACCACCGACGAAGCCGGGGTGTACCCGATCGTCCTGGTGTCCTACGAGGTCGCCTGCCTGGAGTACGCCGAGCAGGCCGACGCCGACCTGGTCCGCAGCTTCCTGAGCTACGTGAACAGCGAGAGCGGCCAGCAGGCCGCGGCCGACGAGGCCGGCTCCGCCCCTCTCTCCCAGGAGACGCGGGACGCCATCCAGGCCACCATCGACCAGATCTCGGCCGGCGCCTGATCTCCGCGCCACCGATCTCCGCTCGGGTGGGGTCCGCACCGAAGGGTGCAGGCCCCGCCCTTAGCGGCGTTTCGGGGGTCCACACCCCTGGGCCCGCCCGGCATGGCGGCGCCGACCCCGGGCAGACTTCAGAATGTACGGGGCGCCGTCACCGCACGTCAGCCACGCCGAGCGGGCGGGCGGCACCCGTCGCCGCCGGCGCGGTCGGCACAGCCTCCCGCGGGCACACCCTGATCCTGACCGATTTCGACCGGAGCCGCTGAACATGACCACCACGGACTCGTCCGCGACGGCCCGCATCCCCAAGGGCAAGCGCCGGATGGGCGACGTCGTCTTCACCAACAGTGCCCGCGGCGCGGGCATCCTGATCCTGGTGATCCTGGCGGGCGTCGCAGCGTTCCTCATCATCCAGTCGGTGGACTCGCTGCGCGCCAACACGGCGAACTTCTTCACCACCACCGAATGGGACGCCAGTACCCGTGAGGCGCCCGCGTTCGGCGTCGCGGCGCTGGCGTTCGGCACGGTGCTGGCCGCGGCGATCGCGCTGGTCCTGGCGACCCCGGTCGCCATCGGCATCGCGCTGTTCATCGTCTACTACGCGCCCCGCCGCGTGGCCTCGCTGCTCGGCTACATCGTGGACCTGCTGGCGGCCATCCCCAGCGTCGTCTACGGCCTGTGGGGCGTCGTCTACCTGGTCGGCCAGCTCCGGCCGTTCTACGGGCTGCTGGAGACCTACCTCGGGTGGATCCCGCTGTTCGCCGGGCCGGTGTCGGCGACCGGGCGGACCATGCTCAGCGCCGGCATCGTCCTGGCCGTGATGATCCTGCCGATCATCACCGCGATGTCGCGCGACGTGTTCCACCAGGTGCCGCAGTCCCACCGCGAGGCCGCCCTCGCCCTGGGGGCCACCCGCTGGGAGATGATCCGCACGGCGGTGCTGCCGTTCGGGCGCCCCGGCGTCATCGGCGGCGCGATGCTCGGCCTCGGCCGCGCGCTGGGCGAGACCATGGCGGTCGCGATGATCCTCTCCCCCGCCCTGGTGATCTCCCCCTTCCTGCTCCAGAGCGGCAACCAGACCATCGCGGCGCACATCGCGCTGCAATACCCCGAGGCCACCGGCTACGGCGTGTCCGCGCTGATCGCCGCCGGGCTGGTGCTCTTCGCGATCACCCTGGCCGTCAACATGGGTGCGCGCTTCATCGTCGCGCGGCGCAAGGAGTTCTCCTAGATGACCACCACGACCACCACCCCGCCGGCGGGCCCCTCCGGCTCCCCGCGCCCCGACGCGGCGCGGCTGCTCACCGGCTCGCTGCCGCGGTTCTTCCCCGCGGCGCTGCTCACGGTCTCCGCCGCCGTCGTGGCCGGCCTGCTGTTCGCCGTGGGCGCCTTCCACCCGGCCGCGCTCGCCGTCCTGACGGCGCTGGTCTACCTGGCCGGGATCGGCATCGCGTCGACGGTCGTCGAGAACCGCCGCAAGGCCGTCGACCGCCTGGTCACCGGGGTCGTCTACTGCTGCTTCGCCATCGCCATGGTGCCGCTGGTGTCGCTGCTGTGGACGGTCCTGGTCAACGGGATGCGCCGGTTCGACGGCTACTTCCT
This sequence comes from Nocardiopsis sediminis, assembly GCF_042650565.1. Lineage (NCBI taxonomy): Bacteria > Bacillati > Actinomycetota > Actinomycetes > Streptosporangiales > Nocardiopsidaceae > Nocardiopsis > Nocardiopsis sediminis. The sequence goes on along the minus strand of NZ_JBHSBH010000013.1, from coordinate 185,020 downwards.
CAGCGTGTCCATGAACGGCGTGATCCCCAGCATGGACGCCGGGGGCGTCTACCACGCGATCGTGGGAACGCTGGCGATCACCGGGTTCGCGGCGCTGATCTCGGTGCCCATCGGCCTGATGACGGCGATCTACCTGGTGGAGTACGGCAAGGGCCGGCTCAAGACGGCCATCACGTTCTTCGTGGACGTCATGACCGGCATCCCCTCGATCGTGGCGGGCCTGTTCGTCGTGGCCCTGTGGATCATGCTCTTCGGGCCCGGCAACACCAACGGCGCGGCGGGCGCGATCGCCCTGTCGGTGCTGATGATCCCGGTCGTCGTGCGCTCCAGCGAGGAGATGCTCCGGCTGGTCCCCAACGAGCTGCGCGAGGCCGCCTACGCGCTGGGCGTGCCCAAGTGGCTGACCATCGTGAAGGTGGTGCTGCCGACCGCGATCGCCGGGATCACGACCGGGATCATGCTGGCCCTGGCGCGGGTCATCGGCGAGACCGCCCCGCTGATCCTCACCGCGGGCATCGCGTCGACCCGGATCAACGGCAACCTCTTCGAGGGACAAATGATGAGCCTTCCGGTGTTCATCTATCAGCAGGTGCGGGCCATGGGCTCCTCGGGCGACGCCGGCGTCTACGCCGAAGAGCGCGCCTGGGCCGCGGCCCTCACCCTGATCCTCGTGGTGATGCTGCTGTTCCTCGCCGCCCGGCTGGTCTCGCGGTTCTTCGCCCCGAAGGCGGGCCGATGAGCGCCCGCCGCACCCGCACGCCCGCTTCTCTCCGACTCACCTAGGACTTCCAGTGGCCAAACGCATCGACGTCTCCGGACTCCACGTGTACTACGGCGACTTCATGGCCGTCGAGGACGTCTCGATGACCATCGAGCCCCGGTCGGTGACCGCGTTCATCGGCTCCTCGGGCTGCGGCAAGTCGACCTTCCTGCGCACCCTCAACCGCATGCACGAGGTGACGCCCGGCGCCCGCGTGCAGGGCAAGGTGCTCCTCGACGACATGGACATCTACGGCCCCGATGTGGACCCGGTCGCGGTCCGCCGGGAGATCGGGATGGTCTTCCAGCGCCCCAACCCGTTCCCCACCATGTCGATCTACGACAACGTGATCGCCGGGGCCAGGCTGAACAACCAGCGCATGGCCAAGCGGGCGGCCGACGAGGTCGTCGAGCGGTCGCTGCGCGGCGCCAACCTGTGGGAAGAGGTCAAGGACCGGCTCAACAAGCCCGGGGCGGGCCTGTCGGGCGGGCAGCAGCAGCGCCTGTGCATCGCCCGCGCCATCGCCGTGGAGCCGGCCGTGCTGCTGATGGACGAGCCCTGCTCGGCGCTGGACCCGATCTCCACGCTGGCGATCGAGGACCTGATCTCCAAGCTCAAGGAGAGCTTCACGATCGTCATCGTCACCCACAACATGCAGCAGGCCGCCCGGGTGAGCGACCAGACGGCGTTCTTCAACCTCGCGGGCACCGGCAAGCCCGGCCGGCTGATCGAGATGGACGAGACCAACAAGATCTTCACCAAGCCCGAGAAGAAGGAGACGGAGAACTACATCACCGGCCGCTTCGGCTGATGTGGTCCCGCGCCTGCGCGGCGCGCGTCTCTGTCCGGGGGCGCGCGCCGTTGCGCGTTCGGGGCGTGACCAAAAGGCTGGGACCTGGGACGGGTCAGCGCATCAGCAGGACCAGCGCGCCGTAGACGCCCGCCGCGACCGCGGCCGACCCCGGCAGGGTCATGAGCCAGACGCCCATGATGTCGCCGGCCACGCCCCAGCGCACGGCCGACAGGCGGCGGGTGGCGCCCGCGCCGATGATCGCCGAGGTGACGGTGTGGGTGCTGGAGATCGGCACCTGCCAGATGAACGCGGTCGCGTAGGAGACCACCGCGACGGTGCTCTCGGCGGCGAACCCCCGGGTGGCGTCGAGCCGGATCACCCGCCGGCCCAGGGTGCGCATGATCCGGCCGCCGCCCGTCAGGGTGCCCAGCGACATCGCCACGGCCGCCGACACCACCACCCACGGCGGCAGGTCGTAGGTGCTCTGGTAGCCGGTGGTGATCAGGGCCAGCACCAGCACGCCCATGGTCTTCTGGGCGTCCTGGAGCCCGTTGCCGAGCGCCATGGCCGCGGCGGACACGCTCTGGGCGATGCGGAACTTGCGGCTCACGCGCCGCGGGGTGGTGTTGCGGCACCCCCACAGGATGGCGAGCATCACCAGGTAGCCGACCACCCCGCCGATCAGCGGCGACACGACCATCGGCACCGCGAAGTCGATCGCGACGCCCCGCCACTCGACGGTGGTCGCCGAGGCCAGGGCGGCGCCGATCATGCCGCCGACCAGGGCGTGGGACGACGAGGACGGCATGCCCTTGTACCAGGTGGCCACGTTCCAGGCGATGGCGCCGATGAGGGCGGCCAGCAGCACCGCCAGGCCGTCCGTGCCGTGCGGCGGGGCGATGATGTCGCGCCCGATGGTGCGGGCCACCCCTTCGCCGAGGAAGGCGCCGACCAGGTTCATGGAGGCGGCCATGGTCACGGCGGCGCGGGGGGTGAGGGCGCGGGTCGACACGGCCGTGGCCAGGGAGTTGGCCGCGTCGTGGAAGCCGTTGGTGAACGCGAACACCAGCGCCGCCAGCACAACGGCGGCGAGGGTCGCGGTCTCAGGGGGCACGGTGGGGGTCGGGTTCCGTGAGGGTCAGGATTCCTTCACCGCGATGCTCTCGACCGTGTTCGCGACGTGCTCGAAGGCGTCGGCGGCGGTCTCCAGCTCCTCGATGACGTCCTTGAGCTTGAGCACGGTGAGGGCGTCGTACTCGCCGCTGAACAGGTGGGCGAGCAGCCGCCGGTAGATCTGGTCGGCCTGGTTCTCCAGCTGGTTGATCTCGATCCAGTAGCGGGTGAGGTCCTTCATCGAGCGCAGCCGCGGCATCGCCTGGGCGGTCAGCTCCGCGGCGCGCTCCAGGACCTCCACCTGGTCGATGATGCCCTTCGGCAGCCGCTCCAGCCCGTAGAGGCCGATGAGGTCGACCGCGGCCTCCATGGAGTCCATGACGTCGTCGAGACAGGAGGCCAGGCGGTAGATGTCCTCGCGGTCGAATGGGGTGATGAAGCTCTCGTTGAGCCGCCGCATGATGGCGTGGGTCCGCTCATCGCCGGCGTGCTCGCAGGCGCGCATCTTCTCGGTGATGGCATCGCGGTCGGCGCCCTCGCTGATGAGCTCCACCAGCAGGCGTGCGGCGATGACCAGATTGTTCGCGGAGTCGGCGAACATCTCGTAGTAGGTGTCATCACGCGGGGTCAGGCGCAGGCGCACATCTATCTCCCGAAGTGCGGTGATCGTCCGTGAGGATGTTATGGGCACAAATCGGGCAAAAGGGTCGCTGTGTGGGCATGGACGTGCCCTGCGGCACCCCGGCGCCGCGACCCCGGTGGCGTTTCACTCCTTGTCCACGTGCACCGCCCGGCGGCATGGCAATGCCGACGCAGCGGGATATTCATCCTAACCAGGCCGGGCCCGGCCGCCATGGCCGGATCCGGGATCCGCCCGGCCGCACCGGCCACCGCGGGCGCGCGGACCGCGGCGCGGATCACAGTAGTACCCGGGGTACCGCGCCCTGCCCGGCGCATCCGCCCTCCGGATCTCCCCCCAGGTGACCCGGGAGACGGCGGCTCCGGGTACGCGTGAACGCGGCCGGTCCCGGCCCTGCCTGCGATCGACATCGGGCGTTCACCCCCGTGTCCGGACATGTTGCCTCCCGCGACAGTTTCCCTCCGTGTGGCCCTCGGGGCAACCTCCCCGTGGCGACTGACACCGGACCGTATCCGCAGCTCACCGCCTGAAGCAGGGGTCCTGAGGGCGGCGCCGGTAGGGTCGGGGCATGCCGGCCAAGACGACCCCAGCCCAGCGGCGGCACGCGGCCCTGCGCGCCGCACTCGACGCCCAGCTCACCGCCCTGGGCGAGCCCGCCTACGCGGGCCCGGACCGGCCCTCGCTCGTCCTCTCCGCGTGCACGGGCGCCGTCCTGCGCGCCCGCGAGCGCGGCCTCGACCCCGAGCGGGCGGCAGTGCGCGCCGCGGTCCGGGGCACCCTCGCCGAGCTCGCGGAGCGCGCCCCCGGGCACAGCCTGGAGGTGCGCGTGCCGCCGTACGGCGCCGTCCAGGTCATCGAGGGCCCCCGGCACACCCGCGGTACCCCGCCGGGCGTCGTCGAGACCGACCCGATCACCTGGCTGGCGCTGGCGGGGGGACGGCGGCAATGGCGCGACGCCGTCGCCGCGCACGAGGTCGCGGCCAGCGGGATCCGGGCCGACTTGGAACCGCTGCTTCCCCTGTGGCCATTGCCTTGAGGCCCCGGCCCGCCCCCGCGGGCGGGCCCCTCCTGACCCGTTGCCCACGTCCAGGCACTAAGCTGAACGTGTGTCGCAACCCGACGGCCGGCTCACCATGGACATCGATCCACTCGAACGCGGACCGCAGGACGCCTGCGGGGTGTTCGGGGTCTGGGCTCCCGGCGAAGAAGTCAGCAAGCTCACCTATTTCGGCCTGTACGCGCTCCAGCACCGCGGCCAGGAGTCCGCGGGCATCGCCCTGAGCGATGGCGAGCGCATCGTCGTCTACAAGGACATGGGACTCGTCTCCCAGGTCTTCAACGAGGCCATCCTCGACTCCCTGCGCGGGCACCTGGCCATCGGCCACTGCCGCTACTCCACCACCGGTTCGCCGGTGTGGGAGAACGCGCAGCCCACCTTCTACACGGCGCGTGACGGCGGCCTCGCCCTCGGCCACAACGGCAACCTCATCAACACCCCCGAGCTCGCGGCGATGCTGCCCGGCGACCGGCGCGGTGCCACCACGGACACCGAGGTCCTGACCAGCCTGCTGGCCGACAACCCCGACCGCAGCACCGAGGAAGCGGCCATGGAGCTGCTGCCGCGCGTGCAGGGGGCGTTCTCGCTCACCTTCATGGACGAGACCACGCTGTACGCGGCCCGCGACCCCCAGGGCATCCGCCCGCTCGTCCTGGGCCGCCTCGGCGGCGGCTGGGTGGTGGCCAGCGAGACCGCGGCCCTCGACATCGTCGGCGCCGTCTTCGTGCGCGAGATCGAGCCCGGCGAGCTGCTCACCATCGACGAGCGCGGGGTGCGCTCGCGCCGCTTCGCGCCGGCCGCGCCCAAGGGCTGCCTCTTCGAGTACGTCTACCTGGCCCGCCCCGACACCACCATCGCGGGCCGCAACGTCAACACCACCCGGGTCGAGGTCGGGCGCCGCCTGGCCAAGGAGCACCCGGCCGACGCCGACCTCGTGATCCCGGTGCCCGAGTCCGGCACCCCCGCCGCGGTGGGCTACGCCGAGGGCAGCGGCATCCCGTTCGCCCAGGGCCTGGTGAAGAACTCCTACGTCGGGCGGACCTTCATCCAGCCCAGCCAGACCCTGCGCCAGCTCGGCATCCGGCTGAAGCTGAACCCGCTGCGCGAGGTGATCGCCGGCAAGCGGCTGGTCGTCGTCGACGACTCCATCGTCCGGGGCAACACCCAGCGGGCGCTGGTGCGCATGCTGCGCGAGGCCGGCGCGGCCGAGGTGCACGTGCGCATCTCCAGCCCGCCCGTCATGTGGCCCTGCTACTACGGCATCGACTTCGCCACCCGGGCGGAGCTGATCGCGGGCAACCTCTCGACCGACGAGATCCGCGACTCCATCGGCGCCGACTCCCTGGCCTACATCCCGCTCGACGAGCTGGTGTCGGCCACCGAGGTGCCCAAGGACCGGCTGTGCCGCGCCTGCTTCGACGGCGTCTACCCCATAGAGGTCGACGAGGACTCCCGGGGCAAGTACCTCCTGGAGAAGAACTGCGGCACCCCCGACAACGGGCCACTGGTCGCCGGACGACCGTAGTTTCCGCACGCCCCGGGGCCGCCTTCCGGCCCGGGGCGCGTCCGGCGTCCCCGCGGCCGCGGGGCACGGGCACGATCGCTTGAGAGGTTTTCCACGTGGCAGAGGGTGCCAACACCACACAGGCCGCCTACGCGGCGGCCGGGGTCGACATCGCCGCCGGCGAGCGCGCGGTCGACCTGATGAAGCGGCACGTGGCGCGCACCCGCCGGCCCGAGCTCGTCACCGACGCCAGCGGCTTCGCCGGGCTGTTCCGCCTCGACACCGCCAAGTACCGGGCGCCCGTCCTGGCCACCTCCACCGACGGCGTGGGCACCAAGGTGCTGCTGGCCCAGCGCATGGACGTGCACGACACCATCGGCATCGACCTGGTCGGCATGGTGGTCGACGACCTCGTGGTCAGCGGCGCCGAGCCGCTGTTCATGACCGACTACATCGCCTGCGGGGCCGTGGTCCCCGAGCGCATCGCCGAGATCGTCGGCGGCATCGCCGAAGGCTGCGCCCAGGCCGGATGCGCGCTGATCGGCGGCGAGACCGCCGAGCACCCCGGCGCCATGCGCCCCGACGAGTACGACCTCGCCGGCGCAGGGACCGGGATCGTCGAGGCCGACCGCATCCTGGGGCCCGACCGCGTGCGCGAGGGCGACGCCGTCATCGCGATCGCGTCATCGGGGCTGCACTCCAACGGCTACTCGCTGGTGCGCCGCGTGGTGGACCAGGCCGGCCTGGAGTTCGACACCCGCGTCCCGGAGCTGGGCGCCGACCTCGGCGAAGTGCTGCTCACGCCCACCCGCGTCTACGCCAAGGACTGCCTCGCGCTGGCCGACGAGGTCGAGGTGCACGCCTTCGCGCACATCACCGGGGGCGGCCTGGCCGCCAACCTGGCGCGCTCGCTGCCCGAAGGCACCGGGGCGGTCCTGGACCGCCGCACCTGGACCCCCGCGCCGGTCTTCGGCTTCCTGGCCGGGCGCGGCGGCCTCAGCCGCGCCGACATGGAGGCCACGTTCAACATGGGCGTGGGCATGGCCGCGATCACCGCCGCCGACTCCGCCGACCGCGCCCTGGCCCTGCTCGCGCAGCGCGGCCTGGACGCCTGGGTCGCGGGGACGGTGACAGCAGGGGCGGAAGGGGTGCGGCTCGATGGCGAGCACCCGTGACAGCGGGGGCGGTTGGGCGCTGATGGGGGGAACCTACTCCCAGAACAGGCATAGCCGGTTCACCCCACGAGCGGGGGGTGAACCGGCTATGCGTGCCTGTGGATCAGCGGACCCGGTTATGCGGATGATGCGCGCCGCCGACGGCGCGAGGCGACGGATCAGCGATGCCGGTCCGGACGACCGGACTCTGGCTCCGCCGGAGCGTCGCCGCTGTTGGGATACTTGTTGTCGGCGAGATCCGCATAACGGTCGACCAGGTCGTCGTAAGGGTCTTCATAGGTGTCGTCCGACGGCTCCGTCGGCGACACGTCTTCCTCAGCGACACCCAGCTCTGCCCGCAGCCGCTCAAGGTCGGTACCGCCGGAGCTGTACTTCAGCCTCCGAGCGACCTTCTGCTGCTTGGCCTTGGCTCGGCCGCGCCCCATTGGCTCGACCCCCTCAACGATTGGGTTTGGAGAAACCCCAGATCACTAGCGAAACCGCAATACCGGGCTGACGGCCGTCACCGCACTGACGACAGGCGCCAGCTTACGTACGGATACAACCGTACCCGGTTTGGACCCGACCTGCCTACGCCGCCCATGCCTAACCGGTCGGTGTGCCCCTCGCCCGGGCGTGTCATGGCGCCGCGGCACGCGGCCGGGGTGGGTGCCGCACGCCGCAATATATGCCACGATGCGAGCGTGCTGCCCTACACCGCCTATCTCCGCGTTTACCAGCCCATTGCCGCGTTTTCCCTTCCGGAGCGCCGCTACTGGAGGGCCTACGCGGAGTCCGCGGACCGTCCGCGCCGGGTGCACGCCGTCGCGGCCGAGCACGCCGAGAGCCTGCGCCGGCTCGTCGCGACCCCGCCGATCCCCGCGCCCGAGCAGGAGAGCCGCGACGCCTATGTCCGCCGCATGGGCGGTGAGCTCTACATCTGCCCGTGGCAGACCCGGCTGCGGTCGTGGCTGGGGCTGCGCGACTTCCACGCCGCCACCCCCGCCGCCCTCGCACCGGTCTACCTGCCCGACTCCGTGGCCGACGCCGCCGAGCGCGAGTTCGAGGCGTGGCGCGACCGCGGGGAGCCGTTGCGCACCCAGATCCTCACCAGCACCTGGACCGTCCCGCTGCCCTGGTTCGCGCCCTTCGAGGCCAAGGAGCGGTGCCTCATCCTCGGTGTCACCGATCCGGCGGCCGACGACGCCGCGCGCGCCGACCACCCGGCGGGCGGCGCCGCGGCGGCGGGGCCGCCGGAGCAGGCGCCCACCCGCACCCTGCTGTACGTGACCGAGATGGCGCTCGCGCGCGAGCGGCTCGACCGCGCGATCCAGGTCCTCCAGGAGCACGTGGGCGAGAGCACGGCGCTGATCGCGGCCGAGCGCCTGGACGACTGGCTCTCCGGGGTCGCCCACCCCGATGCGCTGCTCGAACTGGACTACGGGGGCCTGGTCCACCTGCTCGGCGACGACCGGCTGCGCGAGGACGAGTCGGTGGCCGAGGTCGCCGCCGCGATCGCCGGCCTGGAGACCGGGCAGGAAGAGGTGGCCGTCGCCATGTACCGCCGGGTGACCCGGCGGTGGAAGGACGTCCAGGCGCTGGAGCACGCCAACTGAGGGTGGGGCCCGCGGTCCGGCCGGGGCCCGGGCAGGGGCGGCGGCCGGCCCGGCTGATCCGGGTGGCCCGGTGGGTCCCGATGTCGACCGAGTGTGACCGTTCTCTGGGGCCGAATGTGAAGCCCTGTCACGTTCTGCGGGTGTACGCCACGCCGGGCGCCAACCTGGTGTACCAGGTTTCTTCACGGGGGGCGCCGAATCCGTCGCACGTCAGAGCGGGATAGGTTTGGACGACCTTCACAGTTCGCATCAACTTTGTCGAAACTGGGCATACCAGTGCATAGACATCGACATAGACTGTGTTCGTGCCGTCACAGAGCGCACTCTGCGTAATCGAAACCCCATGCCCCGCCGCGGTTCCGCGCGAACGGGGCCAGCAGCCGACAAGATGGGACCGGCGACCTCGCGCGGCCGCCCCGCTTCGCGAAAGACCTGGCCATGGCGGTGACGACCGTCGCGGCACCGGGCTTCCGGACCCGTTTCAGCCCGATCCCCCGTAGCACTTTCGGCCCGCCGGATCGAGAAAAACAGGGCCGGAGAACGAAGTTTTGACCGAATACGCCACATGCCACTAAACGTGTCGCTAGAATCACTCAGCGTGACGCGCACCATGGGCGACTTTGCGACCTCCCATCCGACAAAGTCGCGTTAAGTGGTCGCGTAATCACCTCGGGTGATGCCAATATAGACCTAGAGGGCAATATTGGACATCCGGGCCAAGTGCCAGGATAAGGCTCAGGATCGGCACACAGATCCAGGAGGAGAGGCCGTACACATGTCAACTCGCACGCCCGAGGCGGAGCCCCTGTTGACCCCTGCCGAGGTTGCCACCATGTTCCGCGTGGACCCCAAGACCGTCACGCGCTGGGCGAAGGCGGGCAAGCTGACCTCGATCCGGACCCTGGGTGGCCACCGCCGCTACCGCGAGACCGAGGTCCGCGCTCTGCTGGCCGGTATCCCCAACCAGCGCTCGGAGTGATCTCCCCGGCACGTGCCGTATCCGGGGGGATAGACCGGGGGAAGTTCACAACCCCGTTCCATGAGGGCGGGTCGCCTGTGCCGGCGGCCCGCCCTCGGGCTGTACCCATCACACCCCGCGACCACACCGCCACAGGGCCGCGCCCACAGGGGCTGTTGCCTGCACCGACCCCTTACCCCGGCGTGACGGTCCCTTTGCACCGACAGGCCTGAACCCGGGACTCACCGCGGCGCCCTGCGCCCGAGCGCCCCCACCGGGCGGTGCCCGATCACAGCGACGGCGTCGCCGCCAGCAGCCGGGCGAGCACCGGGCCGCCCGATTCCAGGCCGTCCGCCCGCACGTCGTCGACCACCCGGCCGGCATCGAGGACCACCACCCGCCCGGCCATCCGGCGGGCCACCCGGAGATCGTGGGTGACCAGGACGAGGGCGCGGTCCCGGCCGGCCGAGGCGATCGCGTCGAGCACGCGCTCCTGAGCAGGGGCGTCGAGGCCGGCGGTGGGCTCGTCGGCCAGCAGCACATCGGGCTGCACGGCCAGAGCCCGGGCCACGGCCACCCTCTGCCGCTCCCCGCCCGAGAGCGTGGCGGGACGCCGGTCCGCCAGGTGAGCGGGCAGCCCCACGTGCTCCAATAGCCCGGCGACCGCCCCGCGGGGGTCGGCGGTCCCGCGCGGCAGCGCCTCGGCCACGACGTCGCCCGCCCGGTAGCGGGGGTCGAACGACGTCAGCGCGTCCTGGGGGATCCACCCGAAACGGCGCCTGACCGCTCTGCGCGCGCGTTCGGGCGCCGCCCACACGTCCACCCCGCCGACGATCAGCCGCCCCTCCTGCGGCCGGTCCAGGGCCGCCAGCACCCCGAGCAGCGTCGACTTCCCCGACCCGCTGGCGCCCACCACCGCCACCGACTCCCCGGCACCGATGTCGAGGTCCACCCCGCGCAACGCCTCGACCCACCGGCCCCGCCGCCCCAAAGTCCGGCCCACCCCGCGGCAGGCGACCACGGCGCTCACGACGCACCCCGCTCGGCCTGCGGGGCGGCTTCGAGGCGGCGGCGTCCCTCGTCGCACGCCTCTCCCCCGTCCCCGGGCCGGCCGAGGCCGCCTGCGGCGCGCACCAGTGCCGCGGTGAACGGGTGGGCGGGGGCGCCGAGGACCGCGTCCGCGGGCCCGTTCTCGACGATCCGGCCGCCGTCGAGCACCGCCACCCGGTCCGCCCAGCGCCCGGCGACCGCGAGGTCGTGCGTGATGAGCAGCAGCGCCCGGCCGGTGCCCGCGGTCCGGTCGCGGAGCAGGTCGAGCACCCGGGCCTGGGTCACGGGATCGAGGGCCGAGGTGACCTCGTCGGCGATCAGCAGCCGCGGGTCCAGCACGCACGCCAGTGCGAGCGCCACCCGTTGGGCCTGGCCGCCCGACAGCTCGAAGGGGCGGGCGGCCCATATCCGCTCGGGCCCGGCGATCCCGGCCTCGCTCAGCGCCGCGAGCCCGCGCCCGCGCCGCAGCGCCCGCGGGACCCCGTGGGCCGCGAGCGTCTCGCGCACGTGGGTGCCGACGGTCACCGTGGGGTTCAGGCTCGCCTGCGCCTCCTGGAAGACGTAGCCGATTCCGCTCCCGCGCAGCGTGCGCAGCCGATGCGCGGGCAGGCCGAGCAGGTCGTGGACGCCCGCGCCGGTGTCCAGCAGCGCGCTGCCCCGGGCGCGGGCGCCGTCGGGCAGCAGGCCGATCAGCGCCCGCGCGGTGAGGCTCTTCCCGCTGCCGCTGCGCCCGACCAGCGCGGTGACCTCCCCGGCGGCCAGCCGGAGGCCGAGCCCGGCGACGACGTCCCGCCCGCCGACCCGCACGCCGAGCCCGGCCACGTCGAGAACGGGCCCCGCGCGTTCCGGGCCGGTCACCGGTCCGCCCCCGATCCCCGAGCAGCCCGGGACACGGCACGCGGCATGACCGGAACCCGAGACCCGCGAGGGCCAGGACGTCCGGAGGCGGTCTCCTGGCCCGCAACCCCCCATCGCCGACCGGCCCGCAACGAGTCGCGCGGCATGACCGGAACCCGGGCGCCGTGAGCGCCGGAGGTCACCAGGTCCGCCCCTCGACCGGGCCGCGGCGGTCCAACCCGGCGGCGACGGCGTTGAGCGCGACGATGGTGGCCACGATCGCCGCCGCCGGGAACGCGACGGTGTACCACTGGCCGGTGAGCAGGTGGGCGCGCGCGTCGGTGAGCAGGTTGCCCCAGCTGGGCCGGTTGACCGGGATGCCGACGCCGAGGAAGCTCAGCGTCGACTCCGTCAGGATCGCGTGGCCGGCCTCGAACGCCGCGATGGCCGCGATCGGCGGCAGGGCGTTGGGCACCAGGTGGCGCACGAACACGCGGGTGCGCGAGAGGCCGAGCGAGGTGGCGGCGCGCACGAAGGGGCGCTCTCGGAGCGCGGCGACCTCGGCGCGGGCGACCAGCGCGACCGGCATCCAGGCGGTGATGGCGATGGCCCCCACGACGGTGGCCACCGAGGGCCCCGCGACAGCGGCGAGGGTGAGCGCCATCAGCACCATCGGCAGCGCCAAGAGCGCGTCGGCGGTCCGGGTGATGAGCGCGTCCAGCCAGCGCGGCCCGACTGCCGCCACCGCCCCGAGCGCCGTCCCGGCCGCCACCGTGAGGGCCGCGGCCCCGAGCCCGACCAGCAAGGACAGCCGCGCACCGTGCAGCATCCGGGAGAAGAGGTCACGCCCAAGGGAATCGGTGCCCAGCACGTGCCCCGGCGACCCCGGCGGCAACGAGATCGCTGCGGTGTCGGTGGCCACCGGATCGTACGGCGCCAGCCAAGGCGCCCCCAGGGCCGCCGCCCCCATGACGACGAGCACCCCACCCGCGATGGCCGCTCCGCGGGCCCCGCGATCCGGAAGGTCAGGGGGACCACCCGCGGCATCGCCCGGTCGCCCCCACCGGAGCCGCCGGAGAGAAGGCACCCTACTGCGAATCATTCGCATCTGCGTAGCTTAAGCTCCGCCCCTTCGCACCGGCAGCCCCGCCCTCGGCCAGAGCGAGCCCCGGCCACGGGGGTGCGCTGCTGGGCTGCGCGGTGGGTTCGGTGGGATCGCCTACTGTGGACGGGCGGGGGCGCGGGGTGCAGGGCCGTTGCGTGGGCTCGGACCGCGCGGCCCGTGGAGTGTCGCCGGGGCCGGGTGGCGGGCGGCGGCGATGGCGGCGGCCACGGCGGGCGGCGCTCCGCTGCGGGCCCGGTGGAGGGGCCGAGCGAGGGACGAGGGGGAGACGACGCGGTGAGCGCCCATTCGGGGCCCGCCGGGTTCCAGGCGGTGCGGGAGACCAACCTCGGGGTGGTGCTGCGCGCCGTGCGCGAGCTCGCCCCGTGCTCGCGTGCAGCAGTGGCCGCCGCGACCGGGCTCAACAAGTCCACCGTCTCCAGCCTGGTCGCCGACCTCATCGCCCGGCGGCTGGTGCGCGAGACCGGCGAGGGGGCCGCCGAGCGCCGGGTGGGCCGCCCCGGGGTCATGCTCGCGCTGGACGACCGCGCGATCGCCGCCGTCGGGGTGGAGGTCAACGTCGACTACCTGGCGGTGGCGGCCGTCGACCTGGTCGAGCGGGAGCTGCTGCGCACCCACGTCCCCTTCGACGCGCGCGCGGCCGGGCCCGACGCCTGCGCCCGCCGCATCGCCGACACGCTCACGACCGTCCTCGACACCCCTGAGCTGCGCGGCCGCACGGTCATCGGCGCCGGCACGGCCGTCCCCGGGCTCGTCGACGCGCCGAGCGGCACCGTCATCCGCGCCCCCAACCTGGGCTGGCGCGACGTCCCGCTGCGCGACCGCCTCACCGCACTGCTGGCCGAGGCGGGCGCCGTACCGATGCCGGTCCTCGTCGACAACGACGCCAACCTCGGCGCCGTCGCCGAGTACCGGAGCGGCCACCTGCGCGGGACCCCCGACCTCGTGTACATCACCGGGGAGGTCGGCATCGGCGCGGGCGTGCTGATGGGCGGCGCCCCGGTGCGGGGCGCGACCGGCTTCGCCGGGGAGATCGGCCACATCCGTGTGGTCGCCGACGGCCCGGAGTGCGCGTGCGGGCGCCGGGGCTGCCTGGAGGCGGTGGCCGGGCTCGGCGCCGTTCTGCGCGGCGCCGTCCCGGACCTGGTGCCGTCCGGCCCGCTGTCGGGTGCCGCCATCGGTGAGCTGGTGGCGGCCGCCGCCGGCCGCGCCGAGGCGGACGACCCCGTCGCGGTGGCGGCCCTGGAGGACGCGGGCACCCACCTTGGGCGCGGGGCGGCGGTCCTGGTCAACATCGTGGCGCCCCGCGCGGTGGTGCTGGGCGGCCACTTCGTCCCGCTGTCCCCCTGGCTGCTGCCGGCCTGCCGTGCGGCGCTGGCCGAGGACGCGTTCGCCGCAGAGTCGGGCGGCTGCCGGGTGGAGGCCTCCGAGCTGGGCCTCGGCGCCGCGGCCCTCGGCGCCGCGACGGCCCTGGTCGACGCCCTCGACAGCGGCCGCCTCCCCCTCCCCGCCCCGGCCCCGGAACCCGCCCGCACCTGACCGAGGCCGGGAACGGGTCGGGGGAGTCGCCGATTCCGAGCACGCGGCGCTCATGAGAACTGTCGCAAGCAGACCCTAAGGTGCGGGGGCAGGTAGGCCCGGTGTTGCGGCGCCGGCGATGGCGATGCGGGGGGTTCCGCTCGATGGCCACATACGTACTGATCCCGGGTGCCGGGTGCGATCCCTGGTACTGGCATCCGGTCGCCGACGACCTGAGGGGGCGCGGGCACGAGGTCGTCGCCGTCGACCTGCCGTGTGAGGACCCTGCTGCCGGGCTCGCCGAATACACCGACACCGTCGTCGACGCCATCGGGGACCGGACGGACCTGGTCGTGGTGGCCCACTCCCTCGGCGGATTCACCGCCCCGCTGGTGTGCGCGCGGATACCGGTCGACCTTCTGGTGCTGCTGGAGGCCATGATCCCCAAGCCCGGGGAGACCCTGGCCGACTGGTGGGCGGCCACCGGCCAGGCGCAGGCCCGCCGCGAACAGGCCGAGCGCGACGGCCGCACGGTCGGCGACCTCTGGGACGACTTCCTGCACGACGTCCCGCCCGACCTCGCCGCCGGGTTGCGCGAGCGCGACCGCGAGCAGTCGGACGGTCCCTCCCACCAGCCGTGGCCGCTCGATGCCTGGCCGGACGTGCCCACCCGGGTCCTGATCGGTAGCGACGACCGGCTCTTCCCGGCCGGGTTCATGCGCCGGGTGGCGCGCGAGCGCCTGGGCATCACCCCCGACGAGATCCCCGCGGGGCACATGCCCATGCTCTCCCGCCCTGCCGAGCTGGCCGAACGGCTGGAGTCCTACCGCACCGCCCTTTCCGGAGAGTGACCCCGAGCCCCGTCCCCGCCGGGCCCGCCCTCCCCGGTCAGACCGCGCGGGTGAAGCCGAGCGTGGCGACAGCGATGTCCGGGCCCTCGAAGACGAGGTGGAGGTCGCGGGTTCCCCGCGCGCCGGTGAGGGCGGTCTCGACCTCGGTGAACGTGTAGCGGTCGGCCTCGGGCGGGACCGTGCAGGAGCCGGCGACCGGCCCACTGATCGGGTCGTCCAGGCGCAGCACGACCGTGCCGCCCGCCAGGGCGTTGACCGCCAGCCGGCAGGCCGCCGCGCCGTCGCCGAAGTCGACGTCGCGGAACGCCGCCCACGCCGCGGGTTCGACGGAGCGCACCGCCTCGCCCCGCTCCCGCCCCGAGGGGCACAGCACCACGCCGTGGTACTCGTCGTGCGCGGTCGCCCGCCAGGGCGCGGCCGTGAACGGGTCGCGCGGCGGGATGGGCTCCCCCGGAACATCGAGCGGGGCGCATACCCGGATGTCCTTGGCCGAGCGCCCGATCTGGACCTTGCGCGGGGCGTCCTCCACCACGAACCGGTCGCGCGCGACGTCGTAGGTGGCGAGGTCGGCGACGTCAAAGGCGATCTCGACCGTGCGGCTCTCCCCCGGCTCCAGGCGGACGCGGCCGAACCCGCGCAGCCGGCGCAGCGGCTGCTTCACCCGCGACCGCCGCTGCCGCGTGTAGCACTGCACGACCTCCTCGGCCGGCCGCTCCCCGGTGTTGGTGACGGTGACGTGCACCGTGACCCGTCCCTCGGCCACGTCCACCCGCGGGTCGCGATAGTCCACCGTGCCGTAGCCCAGCCCGTGGCCGAAGGGGTAGAGCGGCGTCCCCAGGTAGTACAGGTAGGTGGCGTCGACGGCGATGATGTCGTAGTCGAGCAGGTCGGGCAGGTCGGTGACCGACCGGTACCAGGTCTGGGTGAGCCGGCCGGCGGGCTCGGCGTCGCCGAAGAGGACGTCGGCCAGCGCATTGCCGTACTCCTGGCCGCCGTGTGCGGACCAGACGATCGCGCCGACGTGCTCGTCGGCCCAGGTGATGCCGAACGGGTAGCCGCTGGTGAGCACGAGCACGGTCGCGGGGTTGGCGGCGTGCACCGCGCGCAGCACCGCCTCTTGGGCGGCGGGCAGGTCCAGGTCGCGGCGGTCCTCGGTCTCGCGGCCGTTGACCAGCGGGTGGTCGCCCGCGACCACCACCGCGACGTCGGCGTCGGCGGCGAGGGCCGCCGCCTCGGCGGCGCCGTCGCGCAGCACGTCGACGGTGAAGGCCGCGGCGGCGTCGGCATCGGCGGTCAGCCGCAGCACGGCGTCGTCGGCGACGGTGACGTAGTGCCCGGTGGCGATGTGGAACAGCACGACCGAGCCGTCGGGCCGCTCCTGGAAGCGGAAGGTCTGGCGGACCTCCCAGCCGTTGGGGCCGGGCGCGTCGTTGACGAGGGTGCCGTCGTCGCTCTCCGAGACGTAGCGGCCGTCGGCGGCGGCGCGCAGCGCGTAGGCGCTGCCGCCCCAGTCGAAGAGGTCGAAGGCCGCCGAGGCGGCGGCGGGCCCGGTGCCCGGCGCTGCCGCCAGGCGCAGCGGGCCGCCGTCGTCGCCCGCTGTCACGTGGCCGCCGCCGCTGCGCAGGGCGATGCGGTCGACGCCCTCGCAGAACACGGTCTCGGTGCGCGCGGCGATGCCGTCGCGGGCGGTGACGGCGTAGGGCAGCGTCCCGCTGTACCAATCCTCCTGGACGTCGTCGGCGAGCTGGCCGATGACGGCGACCCGCCGCGGGGCGCACAGTGGGAGCAGGCCGTCGTTCTTCAGCAGGACGATCGAGCGGCGCGCCGCCTCGCGGGCCAGCTCCCGGTGGGCCGCGCTGTTCACGGTGTCCTCATAGGAGCCGATCCCGGCGTAGGGGGGTTCGGGGTCGAACTCGCCCAGGCGGAAGCGGAGGCCGAGGATGTGGCGGACGGCGTCGTCGACCACGGCGGGGTCGGCCAGGCCCTCGTCGAGGGCGCGGCGCAGGTGGCCCAGGGTGGGGCCGGGCCGGTCGTCGTCCTGGGTGAAGCTGTCGACCCCGGCCCGCAGCGCGTGGGCGTAGGCGTGGGCGAGGTCGTCGTGGTAGCCCTGCTCGTTGACGAGGTTGGCGGGCGCGTAGGCGTCGCTGACCACCAGGATGTCGCCGGGGGCGGCGGCGCGCAGGACGTCGTTGATGAGCGGGCTGAGGTGGGCGGGGCGGCCGTTGACCAGGTTGTAGGAGGGCATGATCGCCACGGCGGCACCGGAGCGCAGGGCGGGCAGGTGGGCGGGGAGCTCGTACTCGTGCAGCACGCGCGGCGGCAGGTTGCTGGAGGTGGTGCAGCGCCCGGTCTCGTTGTTGTAGCCGAGGAAGTGCTTGAGGGTGGGTGCGGTCTTCAGCCACCGGGGGTCGTCGCCGGCCAGGCCGCGCGCGTACGCGGTGGCCAGCACGCCGGTGAGCCAGGGGTCCTCGGAGTAACCCTCTTCGTTGCGGCCCCAGCGGGGGTCGCGCAGGGGGTTGACCACGGGCGCCCACACATTGCGGCCGGCCCCTGAGGGGTCCTTCGCGTGGAAGGCCAGGACCTCGTCGGCGGTGGCCGCCCCCACCCGCCGCACCAGGCCGGGGTCCCAGGTGCTGGCGAGCCCGATGGCCTGGGGGAACACCGTGGCCGGGCCGAGCCAGGCCAGGCCGTGCAGCGCCTCGGTGCCGGTGCGGAACGCGCCGATGCCCAGGCGCTCGACCGGCGCCTGGTACTGGTGGAGCAGGCCGATCCGCTCGTCGAGGGTGAGCCGGGCGAGCAGGTCGGCCACGCGCTCGTTCAGCGGGCGGCCGGGGTCGCGGAAGGGGGCGTCCGCGGGTGCGTTCATCGGGCTGTCCCGTCTGTCGCGGTGGGCACGGGGGGTTGGAGCGCGGGGCGCCCGGCTACGGGGGCCGCGCGTGAGGGGTCGAGCGGGGCGCGGCCGCCGCGGATCCGTGCGGGGGTGTGCGGGTCGCCGGGCAGCCGGCCGGTCTCCACGGCGTCGAGGATGCGTGCGGTGGCGCCCAGAGCGGGGGCGTCCAGGCCCAGGGTGGAGGCGACGACGCGGCAGCCGCCGTGCTCGGCGGCGATCGCGCGGTCGCGGAGTTCGGCGGCGACGGCGGGCAGCAGCCAGGGGGCCAGCTCGGCGTAGTGGCCGCCGAGGACCACGATCCGCGGGTCGAGCACGTTGGCCAGGATCGCGATGCCCGCCCCGAGGTCGCGGCCGGCGCCGGTGAGCGCATCGAGGGTCGCGGGATCGCCCGCGCGGGCGCGGGCGGTGATCTCGTCGATGAGCGGTTCCATCTCGGCGATCGGTGGCCGGCCGCCGATGTCGGGGGTCTGGGGGTCGGCGGCGGCGCGGCGGATGACGGCGGCGATCCCGGCGACGGCCTCCATGCAGCCGCGGCGCCCGCAGTGGCAGGCGGGGCCGCCGGGGTCCACCGGGATGTGCCCGATCTCCCCGCTGTAGCCCGCGCTGCCGGCGCGCAGCGCGCCGTCGATGACCAGGCCGGCGCCCAGGGCGCCGCCGCCGGTGAGGTAGACGAGGTCGGCGGTGCCGGCGTGCTGGCCGTAGCGGTGTTCGGCGAGCACGCCGAAGTCGGCGTCGTTGCCGGTCTCCACGTGCAGGCCGGGCAGGCGCAGCGCCGCGGCGAGGTCGGCGGCGAAGTCGGCGTCGCGCCAGTCGCGGGCGGCGGTGGTGGTGGGGTCGGGGGAGACGCCGGGGCCGGTGGGCTGGGGGCCGAGGGTGCCGGGCAGGGCGACGGCCAGCCCCAGGACCCGGCGGCCGTCGCGTTCGGCGCGGGCGACGACGCGGCGGGTGAGGGAGGCGACGGCGGTGAGGGCGCGGGCGGGCGAGCCGGTGGCGCCGGGCAGGGCGCGCCGCCACGACAGCACGGTGCGCCCGGCGATGTCGACGGCGACGGCGGAGAGGTAGTCGGCGCTGACCTCGATGCCGATGGCGGCGTAGGAGGCGCCGTCGAGGGTGAGCAGGACGGCGGGGCGCCCGACCCTGTTGCCGGCCGTGCCGACCTCGCGCAGCAGCCGGCGTTTGAGGAGTTCGGATACGAGGCTGGAGACGGTCGTCTTGTTGAGTCCGGTGGCCGCGGCGATGTCGGCCCGCGAGCAGGGGGCCAGTTCGCGCACGCAGCGCAGGACCACGGCGAGGTTGGTGCTGCGGACGTCGGCCGCGTCCACACGATGTGGATCCCTGGAGGGTGTGATCACTGTCCGTCCCGCTCCCGTGGGTATCCGGCCACCCCTGGAGGCCGGATCTTGTGGGGTAGGTCACCGTCGAGTAATTTGTTTGTCTAGACCGCAAACTAATTCTAGGCGATGCGAACGCGACTTTCCTACCCCCCACGGACCCCCTGTCCGAGTTCAGCGAAGGACGTGCCATGCCCCCTCATCCCCGACCCCGCATGACGCTCGACCGCCGCCGCTTCCTCGGCCTCGCCGGGGCCGGAACCGCCGCCGCGTTCTCCGGCGGCCTGCTCTCGGCCTGCGCGCCCAACGGACCGCGACCGGGGGCGGGCTCGGCGGCCGGCGCGGACCGGCTGAACGGCCTCATCCCCACCTTCATCCCCTTCGACGGGCCCGCCCCCGACCTGCCCGGAACCGACGGCGCCCCCGACGCCTTCACCTCCTACCCCCGGGCGGTCGACGCGATCACCGCTCCCCCGGGCTCGGGCGGCTCCTACACCGCCATGCCCCCGCTGTGGGGGCCGGTACCGCCGGGGCTGGGCGACAACTCCCACTACGACCTGGTCAACCGGGAGCTCGGCGCCACCGTCGAGTTCAACTTCCAGGACGGCAACACGATCATCGACAAGATGAACGCGGTCATCGCCGGCGGCGACGTCGCCGACATCACGATGGTCCCCGACTGGCTCATCAACCTGATCCCGCAGTTCAACCGGGCCGCCGGCGAGCTGTTCGAGGACCTCACCCCGTTCCTGGCCGGCGACGCGGTCGAGCCCTACCCGATGCTCGCCAACCTCAGCAGCGACGCCTGGAAGTGGGGCATCTTCGACGAGCACCTGTACGGGGTGCCCCTGCCCGCCAGCCCCTTCGCCGAATGGTTCCTGTACCGGGCGGACCTGTTCGAGGAGCTGGACCTGCCCCTGCCCACCTCCCCCGAGGAGTTCTTCGAGCTGGGCGAGGAGATCAATGACCCCGACGGCAACCGGTGGGCCTTCGGTGACTTCTACCGCGTGATGCGCCAGGTGTTCGGGGCGCCGCGCGAATGGCGCTACACCGGGGGCGAACTGGTCCACCAGGTCGAGACCCCCGAGTTCGCGGCCAGCGTGGAGTTCCTGCGCCGCGTCTACGACGCCGGCCTGGTCCACCCCGACATCGCCGGGGGCGGCACCAACAACAAGGAGCTGCTGAACTCCGGGCGGATCCTCGTCGACCAGGACGCCACCAGCGCCATCATCGAGGCCTACCAGGGCGTCCTGCCCGACAACCCCGACTTCCGCCTGGCGCTGCTTCCTGTCTTCGGCAGCGACGGCGACGACCCGGACATGCACCGCAACACCCCCGCCGAGCACTGCGTCTTCGTCCGCAAGGGGTTCGAGCCCGAGCAGGTCGAGGAGGTGTTGCAGATCCTCAACTACTGCGCCGCCCCGTTCGGCACCGAGGAGTACCTGACCTACCGCTTCGGCGCCGAGGGCGAGCACTTCGAGTACGTCGACGGCGCCCCGCAGCTCACCGAGCTGGGCCGGCAGGAGGTCGGCAACGGCTACCTGTTCCTGAGCGGGCGCCCCTCCCCCATCGTGGAGAGCCAGTACCCCGACTACGTCGAGCCGCGCAGCCAGTGGTTCAACGACGCCATCCGGTACTCCGGCGACGACCCCTTCGAGGGCATCCGCATCCAGCGGCCCAACAACTACAGCAGCGTCGAGACCCCCACCACCGACAAGGTCATGGACATCATCCGCGGCCGCCGCGAGGTGCGCGAGCTGGAGGACGTCATCGCCGAATGGCGGCGCGACGGCGGCGACGAAGGGCGCGAGTTCTACCAGCAGGTCCTCCAGGACCACGGCCGTGATTGACCCCCGGACCGGCGACGCCCCGCAGGCGCCCTCCCCAGCGGGCCGCACGGGCCCCGGCCCCGCCTCCGCGAGCGACACCCCGCGTCCCCGTCGCGGCGCCCGCCCGCGGACCTCCCCCCGCCCCGGCCGGCGCGCACGCGTCCCCCTGCTCGCCCGCCTCCGGCGCGACTGGCAGCTGCTGCTGATGGCGGTCCCGGCGCTCGGCCTGCTCGCGGTCTTCCACTACACGCCCACGGCCGGCAACATCATCGCCTTCCAGGACTACAACGTCTACGACGGCATCCTGGGCAGCCCCTGGGTCGGGTTCACCAACTTCTACTGGCTGTTCACCGACTCCTCGTTCTGGCACGCCGTGGGCAACACGGTGCTGATCACCACCTTCCAGCTGGTGTTCTACTTCCCGATCCCGATCGGGCTGGCGATCCTGCTGGACAGCGTCATGTCACCGCGGCTGCGGCTGCTGCTCCAGAGCATCGTCTACCTGCCGCACTTCTTCTCCTGGGTCCTCGTGGTCACCCTGTTCCAGCAGATCATCGGCGGGGCCGGGCTGATCTCGCAGCTGCTGCGGCAGAACGGCTACGAGGCGCTGGACGTCATGAGCAACCCCGACGTGTTCCTGCTCGTGGTGACCTCGCAGGTGGTGTGGAAGGACGCCGGCTGGGGGACGATCATCTTCCTCGCCGCGCTGGCCGCGATCAACCAGAACCTCTACGAGGCCGCGGCCGTCGACGGCGCGAGCCGGTGGCGGCGGATGTGGCACATCACCCTGCCCGCGCTGCGCCCCGTGATCGTGCTGCTGCTCATCATGCGGCTCGGCGACGCGCTCAACGTCGGCTTCGAACAGTTCTTCCTGCAACGCGACGCGTTCGGCGCCAACGCCGCCGAAGTCCTCGACACGTTCATCTACCACCGGACGCTGACCACCGCCGCCTACAGCTACGGTGCCGCGGCCGGGCTGGTGAAGGGCGTGATCGGGCTGCTGCTCATCCTGGTGGCCAACAAGGTCGCCCACCGCCTGGGCGAGGACGGGATCTACCGACGCTCATGACCACCACGCATCCGCGCCCCGTGTGGGCCGAACCCCCCGGCGTTGCCGGCCGCGCCGGCAAGAACCTGGCACTCGCCGCGATCGCGGCGGTCGTGGCCCTGCCCATCTACGTCGTCGTCCTCACCAGCCTGTCGCCCGCATCAGCGGTCAACGACGCCGGCGGGCTGGTGCTCGTCCCGCAGGGGATCTCCTTCGCCGCCTACACCGAGCTGTTCGCCGGCGGGGTGGTCACCCGCGCCGTCCTGGTCAGCCTCGGCGTCACCGCCGCGGGCACCCTGGTCAGCCTGTCGGCCACGGTGCTGGCGGCCTACGGGCTGTCGCGGCCGGCGTCTCTGTGGCACCGGCCGCTGCTGTTCACCGTCCTGCTGACCTTCCTGTTCACCCCGGGCATGATCCCGCAGTACCTGCTGGTCGGCTCGCTGGGGCTGATCGACTCCTACTGGGCGCTGATCCTGCCGACCGCGGTCAGCGCGTTCAACCTGGTCGTCATGCGGGCGTTCTTCATGAACATCCCCGCCGAGATCGGCGACAGCGCGCGGGTCGACGGGGCGAGCGAATGGCGGATCCTCACCCGGCTGGTGCTGCCGATGTCCAAGGGCGTCACGGCGGTGATCGGGCTGTTCTACGCGGTCGGCTACTGGAACGCCTTCTTCAACGCCATCCTCTACATCAACGACAACCGCATGTGGCCGCTCCAGCTCATCCTGCGCCAGTACGTCCAGCAGGGCGGCTCGCTGACCAGCGCGTCGGTGGTGGACACCTCCGCCAGCACCGTACTGCCGCCCAACCTCGCCATCCAGATGGCGATCGTGGTGGTGGCGCTGGTGCCGGTCACCGTCATCTACCCGCTGGTGCAGCGGCACTTCACCAAGGGAGTCATCATCGGCGCGGTCAAGGGCTGACCCGCTCCGCACCCTCGCCCGGACGGACGGCGGGCCGGGAACGCCGGGCGTTCCCGGCCCGCCGTCTTTGTGCGGTGCGCGCCCAGGCGGGGGATGGCCGTGGGGCACCCGGGCGTGCACTCCTGCGCGGACGGCGGCGGTCAGGCGGGGTCGCCGTAGACGATGCCGCGTCCGTTGGTGCTGACGTAGACCCGGCCGTAGACGTCGGGGTCGCCGGTGATGGCGGCGCCCGTCCACGCCCACTGGTGCTGATCGTCGTTGATCCTGGTCCACGTGGCGCCGGCGTCGTCGGAGCGGAAGATGCCGCGCACCCCGTCGATCATCGAACTGGTGTAGACGGCGGGGTGGTCGGCCCCGGGCGCCGGGGCGCCGAACCCGACCGAGCCGCCCTCGTCGACCTCCTCCACCGGCGTGAACGTCGCTCCCGCGTCGGTCGAGCGCCACATGCCGGAGCCGTCGCCGGAGCCCGCGAGCCACACGCCGCCCTCCTGGCCGGGGACGGCGGCGAAGCGCACGTCGCCCTGGGCGGGCAGGCCGGCGGCCGCCGACTCGGTGAAGGTCGCTCCGCCGTCGGTGCTGGTGTAGAACGCGCCGCCGGAGAAGGCGTAGAAGACCTGCGGGTTCACGCGGTCGGCCTCCACCCGGGCACCGGCCGGGACGCCGGAGGAGGCGGTCCAGGACGAGCCGGAGTCCGTGGAGACGTGCACGCCCGCGCCGTCCGGGCTCCACACGACGCGGGAGCCGTCGGCGCCCATGGCGACCGTCCCGGGGCCGGTCACCCCGCCCGGCTCCTGGCCGGCCCGCCACGTATCGCCGCCGTCGGACGACAGGCCGATGCGGGCGACCCCCTCGTCGCCGCTGCCGGCCCGGACGACCCGCTCCGGCGCCAGCTCGGCGAAGTCCAGGGAGTTCGTGCTGCCGTGGGTGGGCTGGGTGTACATGAGGTCGGGGGCGGCGGCGAGGTCGTCGTGGCGGAACCCGCCGACGTCGCCCAGCGCCGACAGCAAGGGGGCGCCATCGGGCGGGGCGGCGAGGTCGAGCACCGCGGTCTCCTCGATGCCGCGGGCCTTGACCTCGATGGTGAAGGTCTCGTCGCGGTCCCAGGCGGTGAGGTCGTCGGTGCCGTAGAGGGTGGCGCCGGTGCCGTACAGCATCCGGTCGGAGTCGAAGGGGTCGATCTCCAGCGCCTGGGTCATCCAGCCGAGCTTGGGGGTCATCTCCGGGGGCTCCGGGTCCGTGCCGAAGGTCAGCCACGGGGACGCGGAGATGTCCATCTCGTAGCGGTTGGCGCGCTCGGGGTAGTTCGTGTACTCCCACGCCTGGGTCCAGGTGGCGCCGCCGTCGGTGGTGCGGAAGATCTGGATGTCGGGCCACCAGGAGATCTGCGTGGCCACCATGAGGGTGCCGGGGTTCTGGCGGTCGATGGCCAGGCCGCCGTAGCCGTAGTGGCTGTCCTCCGACTCCGAGGGGACGGGGCTGATGCGGGTCCACTCGTCGGTGGCGGTGTCCAGGCGCCAGACGTCGCCTTCGGCGCCGTCGTAGGGGCCGCCGGTGTCGCTGGTGGAGATGTAGAGGTGGCCGTTCTCGTGGTCGAGCACGCCCTCGATGGCCAGGTGCCCGGTGGGCTGGCCCGGCACGCGCTCCCAGGTCTCGCCGGCGTCGGTGCTGCGGTAGACGGTGTTCTCCTTGTCGGCGACCCCGACGTAGATGTCCTGGGTGCGCTGCCCGGCGCCGCCGCTGGCGGGGTCGAACGCCACCCAGGTCACGCCGAGGTTGTCGCTGAGGTAGCCGGAGGTGTCGGAGGGGTCCTGCACATAGTTGCCCGCGTTGGGGAAGGCGGTGACCTCGGCCCAGGTGGCGCCGTAGTCGGTGCTGCGCCACAGGCCCTCGCCGCTGGGGGCGCCGAGGTAGAGGACGCTGTTGTCGTTGGGGTCGATGGACAGCCGCTCGATGCCGCGGCCGGGCATGTTGCCGCCGATCTTGAACGGCAGCTCGGTGGTCTCCCAGGTCTCGCCGCGGTCCGCGGAGCGCAGGACGGCGCCGTTGTTGGGGTCCCAGTCGTTGGTGTAGGTGCCGACGGCGGCGTAGACGCGGTCGGGGTCGACGGCGTCGGTGGCAAGGGCGGCGACGCCGGAGTAGCCCCAGTCGTCCCAGCCGACCCAGTCGAGCAGCGGGACCCACTCCTCGGCGGCGGGGTCCCACCGGTAGGCGCCGCCGATGTCGGTGCGGGCGTAGATGAGGTCGGGCTCGGACTCGTTGAAGACGACGCCGGGGATGAAGCCGCCGCCGACCACTTCGACGTTGTCCCAGGTGTAGGCGTCCTCCGCGGCGGCCGGAGCCGACGAGACGGAGACGAGCGAGGCGGCCAACGCGACAGCTGCGGCGGCAGCGACCGTGACGCCTGGGGGGCACCGCCGGGCCGGGCGATGGGGATCAGCGGGGGATGGCGGGGGTGCCGGTGTCACATCAGACTCCTTGGGGGGAATGCTGCTGCTAACGGCCTCGTGATTTAGTTTGGACACACAACCAACAAAACGTCAACCGCCAATCCGCCCACCAGCGGACATGACAACGGCCTCCACCGAGGGGGCGGAGGCCGGGGAGGACGAGGGGACTACAGGGAGTCGATATCAGCCAGCAGGGCGCGCCACTCAGACGAAGGGAACGCCAGGTGACCGTGCGCCGGGTACTGCGTGTCACGGACTTGTACACCCTCGCGGAAATCGACGCGTGCTTCGACGCAGTCCGATCCCGCGTTGCTGTAGCTGGACTTACTCCACTGAGAATCCATGACATGCCTCTCTGATCAAGCCAAGGGTATCCGCAGGCGATAGGGCCCACCCTTGTAGCAGTCCGAACACTGACACGAAGCGCTGGATCTCCCGGGGTGGATGGTCGATCAGCTCGCCACCGCTAGCGGACTCAACGAAGACCGTCGGCATCCTGTCTACGAACGAGATGAGGGAGAAGCTGCCGGTGGACAAACTGATGTGCGTTGGTACACCCCGGGGGATGACGTACATGGTGACCTTGCCTGATTCTTGCAGATCCACCAGGTGGCGCAGTTGAGCGGATGCCGTCTTGGGGGATCCGACGCAGTCTCTGATGACCATCTCCGGTACCAACGCGGTCAATCGCGGGTCACCACCGGATAGCGCCCGCTCAGCTCGCTTGGCCTTCAACTCAAGCAAGGCGTTGATGTCGGCATCGCTGTCCAGAGGGCGACCGTAGTTGAGGACTTCGCGGGTGTACTCCGGAGCCTGCAAAGGCCCCGGGATAAGCGTCGGGTTGTGCAGACGGATCTCTACGGCCGCGGCCTCGGCGTCTTCAACTCGCCGGTACCAGTCTGGGTCGGCGACCTTTCGGTTCACGTCTGACCAGCGCCGCATCAACGATCCGTTTGTACAAAGGACCCGATCGAGTTCGCCCACCGTATCCCTTTTGGGCGCCCGGGTGGCTCTTTCGATCTTGCTTAGCATGCCGATCGAGATGTTCATCCTCGATGATACGTCGCTGAGCGAAAGCCCAGCTTGCGAGCGCAGTCGGCGAACTTCACGACCGAACTTCGTCCAATCCGGCAGCTCTTTTTCAGGCATGGTACTTGGTTCTACCAGACACCTCCATTCTTTTCCATGCCTTCCCAGATAGATCCCAAAGCCGGTCAATCGCTGGAGTTCACCGTTTCCCGTGGTGGACGCTGAGCATCAAGGCGCCCCGCGACGGATCGGACCCGCCCGGGGCATGGACACCAGCTAAAACCCAAGGAGCTGATGACAATGAACCAGTCTATCTCCAGGAACCGAAGCACCCGAATTCGTCCGTATCTGTTCCGTTTCGGGTGGCTCGCCGCTGTGCAGGGGTGGTGAGAATGGTGACCTATTCCCGCCGCTTCCCGGGCTGGGCCGAGCAGGTGCGCGAGGCCCGCATCTGGACCGAAGACCTCCTCACCACCCACGACGGGTTCTCGATCCCCGAGGACACCATCGCCTCCGCCGTGCTGCTGGTCTCGGAG
This sequence comes from Nocardiopsis sediminis, assembly GCF_042650565.1. NCBI lineage: Bacteria > Bacillati > Actinomycetota > Actinomycetes > Streptosporangiales > Nocardiopsidaceae > Nocardiopsis > Nocardiopsis sediminis. Next base: position 158,013 of record NZ_JBHSBH010000013.1, on the reverse strand, counting down.
GCCGTGACCAACGCCGTCCGCTACACCGCCAGCGGCCGCGGCGGCACCTTCACCGTCTGGCTGTACTTCCGCCAGGGCACCATCACCATCGAGGTCGACGACGAGGGCCGTCCCGCCGGCGGGACACTGCCCTTCCAGCGCCCCATCACCCCCATGGCGCAGCACGGCAGAGGAATCACCCTCATCGACTACCTGGCCGACACCTGGGACGCGCTCCCCCACCCCCGCACCGGTGTCACCTTCACCCTCACCTGGTCCACTAAGGACACCCGAGCGGCCTGACGACGCCCGGCCATGACCCGCGGCCCTGCCTCCGGAGGGGGAGGCAGGGCCGCGCCGCTCGTTGAAATTCACTGGCTGGACACGGTGCTCCTGCATATCGTGATCTGTCCACAACCGGACCCGCACACACCCTCTCACCATGGAATGTCCACCCTGGGTGCTACGGTCGTGACAACGAATCATCTCCCCAGATGCCCGTATCCCCCCACTTGAGGAAGCCCGTCCTGTGTCCACCGCCGCCATGCCGACCGAGCTCAAGACCGTCCGGGTCCTCTTGTTCGTGATCAGCGGCATCGGGCTGTCGTTGTTCGCGGTGGCCATCGTCCGCACCGCCGACCAGGCGACGCTGCTGATCGCCTACGTCGCCTACGTCCTCCAAGCCGTCCTCACCCTCATCCTGGGCTTCCTGCTCGCCCCGGGCCGCGCCTGGCTCATCTACGCCGTCCCGGCCTACGCGGCGGTGGCCATGCTGGCGACCCTGACCACGATCCTCGGCGGGGACTTCGGCGCCCTGACCCAGCTGATCCTGCCCGCGCTGATCTGCTACCTGACCCTGCGCCCCGGATCCCGCGCCTACCTGCGCGGCTGACCCCGACCCGGCCCGCCTTTGCGGGTCACCCCCACACGCTGATCCCCCGCCCCGTTTCCCTCCCCCCAGGTGATGCCTCCGTGTTGCGCAGGATTCACGACCCCGAGCGCGGTGCCGGCTTCGTCGAGTACGGCGCGGTCATCCTGCTCGTGGCCGCGATCGCCGCGGTCGTGCTGACCGCCGGTATCCCCGGCCGCGTCAACGGCCTCATCGAGGGCGCCCTCGACTCCGTCAGCGCCGAAGGCGACGACGGAGTCGAGGCAGCCGGCGAAGGGGACGAAGAAGCGGCCGAGGGCGTCCAGGACACCGGTCCCGATCCCGGGTCGGAGGACACCGGCTTCACCCCGGCGTTCAACAACGGCGATGGACTCGGCGTCACCCCGGCGGGGTTCACCAGCGCCCTGCCCGGTGGCAGCATGCCCGACCTCGACTTCACCCAGGGCCTGCGCGACCTCGCCGACGAGGCCGCCGGTATCGGCTCGCGCGCCGGGGACGTGGTGGTGCAGCGCGGCGAGGACGCCGTCAACGGCGCCGTCGACCTGTTCACCACCCCGGTCAATGAGACCGCCGCCAACATGGTGAACGGAATCGCCGCCGACATCCAGGAGGATGTGGCCCAGTCCTGGGCGACCCACGGCGAGGCCTGGAACAACGGTGACTGGCTGGGAGCCGGAGCCGGCCTCGCCTGGGACGCGGCCACCTACGCCTACCTCGACGCCCCCGGCGCGCAGTCGCTGCCCGCGCTGCTGGCCAACGACGACCGCCGCGAGCAGTACGCCGACGGACAGTGGACCGAGGCCATCACCGAATCCTTCCTGGACGTCGGGCTGTCGGCGATGCCCGGCATCAAGATCCCCCTGCCCCGCGGCCTGCCCGACATCCCCAACGTCCGCACCGACCCCGACGCTCCCAACCTCGCCGACGGCCCACCCCAACGCCCCGACACCGACACCGACAGGGATGGGAACAACCAGGACCGCGATGAGGACAACGACCGGGATGGCACCGCCTGCCCCACGGGCAACAGCTTCGTGCCCGGGACCGGGGTGTTGCTGGCCGATGGCACGAGCGTGCCCATCGAGGACGTCGTCGTGGGCGACGAGGTCCTGGCCTTCGACCCCCTGACCGGTGAGGAGGGCCCGCGCGAGGTCACCGACACCATCACCGGAGACGGCCTCAAGACCCTGGTCACCCTCACCATCGACTCAGGCGACGGCACGACCGACACCATCACCGCCACCGACGAACACCCCTTCTGGGCGCCAAAGGCGGCCGAGTGGGTCGACGCCATCGACCTGCAACCAGGAACCTGGCTCCGCACCTCCACCGGCACCTGGGCCCAGATCACCTCAGTCGAGGTCGACACGACCAGGGACCAGCGGGTCCACAACCTCACCATCGCCAACGTACGCACCTACTATGTGCTCGCAGGAGCCCGGTCGCTCCTGGTTCACAACTCCAACGCATCATGCCAAGTCGGTCCTGACACCCTCCAGCAGACGTTCGCGTCGGCGAACACAGAAGCCAAGCTAGAGCACGTGATCGACCCTGAAAAGCACGGATTTGGAAACCTGGTCGAAGCAGCAGGAGGGAGGTCTGAGGCGATGAGGATGATTGTCAACAGCCTCGGGGATGCCGCTGATCTACCCCAGTCAGGAAGGTTCGAGGTCTCCCGAATCATAGAAGGCGAGCAGGTCACCATTCGAGGAGCCATGGTAAACGGAGTCCCCCGAATTGGCACGGCATTCATCCCGTCCGCATTTCCAGAAAGAGGAAATTAAGGCATCCAGAATAATGACAAGAGAAACGATCCCTCTCGACAATCACAAGAGGACAGTACTCAAGCACCTCACCTCCGCCCAATTCCAAGGCGCCAAGGAGCTCCACGACCAGGCTTCGCTGGCTCGTATGTCGAGGACGTGGGGGCGGGACTCAGCAAGCTTTGATGTCTACATCCCTCCGGGATCCACTCCAGCAGAATTGGCCAATGGACCCGCACCAATCGAAGCTCTTGTGTATGATTCCAGTGGCGAGTACTTAGGCGAACTTATCCTTTGGATTTCAGACGGAAAGATTTCGGGGCTCGAATATGCCTGGGTCACCGATGAGCCTCCCACCGAGCTTCCGTCCGTCAATGAAATAAGCGTCAGGACGAAGCAGGAGGACTAAGCCGTCGCCCAATCCCCCTCCACAGTTCACAACGGCCGGATGCTTCAGATCCACCCGTGCTCAGCCGCGATACGTGCGGCCTCGTGGCGGTTGGCGGCGTCGAGTTTGGCGATGGCGGCCGCGAGGTGGTTGCGGACGGTCCCCCGGGACAGTGAGACGCGGCGGGCGATCTCCTCGACCGGGGCGCCGTCGCGGGCCAACGCGAGGATGTCGCTCTCGCGTGGGCTGAGCGGGGAGTCGCCCGCGCTGATAGCCTCGGCCGCGAGTTCGGGGTCGACGTAGCGTCCGCCGGCCGCGACGTCGCGTACGACCTGGGCGAAGGTGCGCGAGGACACGGTCTTGGGCAGGAAGCCCCGCACCCCCGCGGCCAGTGCCGACTTCAGGTAGCCGGGCCGGCCGTGGGAGGTCACGATGATGCAGCGGCACTCCGGCAGCTCCACCGCGAGGCGGCGGGCCACCTCGATGCCGTCGGGCCCGGGCAGCTGGAGGTCGAGCAGGGCCACGTCGGGACGGACCCGCAGCGCCGTGGCCAGCGCCTCGTCGCCGGAAGCCGCCCGGCCCACGACCTCCAAGCCGTCCTCCAGGTCGAGCAGCCCGGCGATGGCGTCGCGGATGAGGTGTTCGTCGTCGGCGACGAGGATGCGGGTCATGCGGGGGCTTCCTTCGGGAACGGGATGGTGGCGTCGAGCAGGAACCAGGTGCCGTCGCGGCGCACGGCCAGGCGCCCGCCGAGTGCGCCGATCCGCTCCGACATCGAGCGCAGCCCCGTCCCGGCGTCGGCGGCACGTCCGTCCGCGGCGGCGGCCTGCGCGGATCCGGCCCCGTCGTTGGCGACGGTGAGGAGCACCCCTCCGTCCTCCTTGGCGGTCGCGATGGTGACCTGGGTGGCCGCCGAGTGGCGCAGCACATTGGTGACGCCCTCGCGCACGACCCACGCCAGGGCCTGCGCGCACTCCTCGGGCACGGGGTCACCGGCCACGGTACAGCGGATCCCGGCGGAGGCCAGCAGCGACCGCGCGCCCGCCACCTCCCCCTCCCAGGTCGTGCGCAACTCGCCCCGCACCACGCGGCGGACCTCCGTCCCGGCCTCCTCGGCCAGCCGCCGGACCCCGGCGATCTCCTCGCCTGCCTGCTCGGCGCGCCCCCGCTCGACGAGCTCGGACGCCAGCGAACTCTTGACCGCCATGGTGGCCAGGGTCCGGCCGAACACATCGTGCAGGTCGCGCGCGATACGCAGGCGCTCGTTGGCGAGCGCGAGCGCGGCCCGGTCGGCGTGCGCCGCCTGCAACTCCAGCAGCACCCGCAGCAGCCACACGCTCGACCAGCACACCCACAGAACACTGCTGGTCACGGCCGCCCCGACCAGCAGGAGCGCGATGTCGGCGATGCCCACGAGCGGGACGATGAGGACGACGACCGCCGCGTTGAGCAGCAGCGTGCGGCGCGCGTCCAGGACGGGCACGAAGCTCGCGGCCACCGAACCGATCGCCGCCGCGACCGTGATGCCCATCGTGGACAGGGGGATCAGGAAGGCCACGCCGACCAGGGCCACGAGCGCCACCGCCCACACCACGACCACGCCGGCGGGCAGCCGCCGAGGGCGCCCGACGACGGTGTCGATACAGCGTTTGGTGACGAAGATGTTCCCGGCGGTCAGGGCGAGGGACAGCACGGCCGCCGCGACCCACAGGGCGAGGTCGGCTCCGGCGAGCCGATCGGCCCACCGCACGGTCCCGAGCACGTTGCCCGCGGGGACCGAGACGGCGAGGTAGGCGGACCCGCGCACGTAGGCCTCGAACCTGCGTGCGCCGACCAGCGGCGCATCGTTCATGCCCCTCATTGTGCCGTTGCGACCTGCGCGGGGTGCGCGTACGGATGGGGCGGGACGGGCGCGGGGGTCAGGGCGGGCCCGGTCCGCCGCGTGCGCAGCCACACCACCGCCGCGATCACGACAACGGTGATGATGGGCACGAGCAGGATGGGCGACCCGGTGCCCGCCGACCGGTCCATGATGCTGCCCCCGATGTCGGAGTGTATGGCGGTGGCGTAGAGGAAGGTGACCGTGTTGAGCAGCGCGTGGATGACGATCGCGGTCTCGATGCCACCGGTGCGCCAGGTGATGACGGCCAGGCTGACGGCGAGCGTGAAGTACCAGATGTTGATCCACGGATCGTCCGCGCCGTGGATGACCATGAACACCAGGCTGGAGACGAGGACACCGACGAACACCGACAGGCGCGGCCCGCGGCTCCAACTCCCGGCGGCCCGGAAGACGAGTCCGCGGATGCCGTACTCCTCGCCGGCCGCCTGTAGAGGCACCAGCAGGAGGGTGGTGACGATGATGCCGACCAGGTCGGCGATCGGCCAGTAGGTCTGCTCGGTCGGCGTCGCGGCGTTCATGACGACGACGGCGATCAGCCAGACGGGGCCGATGATCAGGAGCGCCCGGCCGAACACGTCGAACCGGAAGCCCGACACCACGGAGTGCAGCGCGGGGCCCTTCACTCCGTAGAGCCACCGCTGGATGCACATGCTCCACGGGACGAGCAGGGCGAGCCCGAACATGGAGAAACCGTGGTACACCGGCGTGTAGTCGGTGCCACCGTTCGCCGGGTTGACCCGGCCCATCTGCGTGTCGATGAAGACGGCGGCCCCGACGCTGGCGAAGCTGAACACGTACAGCCCGGCCAGCAGGAGCACGATGGCGAGGATGCCGCGCACGATGCGGCGCTTCTCACCGGCGAGCATGCGATGGTACTCCAGGCCCGGCGGGATCGGCCGCGGAGCGCGGCGGCGCCGGTTCGGCACGGCCGGATCGGTTGGTGCGTATGAAGGCGTCTGCGCGGCTCCCGGATCCGGGGCGGCGGCGTACGCGCCGGCCGGCCCGTAGGGCGGAGGCGGAGGGAATCGGTTGTCGTGATCGGGGTGCATGCTCCGAACCTAAGCCGGAGCAGATCCGTGACAGAGTGTCACGGATCATGGGTTTTCTCCCTGCCCCGCACGGGTCGGGCATGACAGATGTCATGCATCGGCGGAGTCCGCGGCACGATCCTGCCCCGGAGCGCTCTGCCCCGGACACGGCGAAGGGCCGCTCCCCCTTCGCGTGGGCGAGCGGCCCTTCGGATGGATGTCACCGGGCGATGGACAGGCCGAACGGCACCGGGCCCAGTGCGCGGACCAGGTCGCCGATCATCAGGACGAACGCCTCGGGGCCGCGGGCGGTCCCGATCCCGCCGAGGTCGATGATCCACTCCGGCCGCCAGCCCAGGTCGGTGAGGAGGCCGGCGGTGGTCCTCCTGGCTTCGGAGTCGTCCCCGGACACGAAGGCGGTGGGCGGGGTGGACAGCCCGGCCGGGTCGGCCATCGCGGATTCGTGCATCGTGTTGAGGGTCTTCACCACGCGCGCGTCCGGGAGCGCCCGCTGGAGCTCCTCGGCGAGGCTCGTCTCCGGGTAGCGCAGCGCCGACGCGAAGCCGCCGGCATCGAGCTCCACGGCGTTGGCGACGTCGATGACGACCTTGCCCGCCAACTTCTCCGCCACGCCGGTGAGCACGTCCACCGACACCGAGCCGGGCAGCGCGTTGATGACGGGTTCGCCCGCTCCCGCCGCATCCGCGAGCGAGGCGACGCGCACCCCCGGCCCGGCCCATTCGGCGGCGATCTCGTGCGGGCGACGGGACCCGACGATGACCTCGTGCCCCGCTCGGCGCAGCCCCTCGGCCAGGGCGCGCGCCACGTTCCCGGAACCGAGGATGGCGGTGGTCGTCATGGTGCGCATGCTCCTTGTCGTGCAGTGATCCGGCTTCTGACCGGCGACGCTAGTCGGCGCTACCGTTGGAAGGGGAGTACGCACTTCACAGTGGCCAACGCACGCGGAGGGATGCCATGGGCACACGCACCGCAGCCCAGCGGCGGGCCGACGCCCGGATCTCGTATCAGGAGCGCTTCGCCGCCTGCCCGGCCAACCGCCTGCTCGACCGCATCGGCGACAAGTGGGTGGCCGTCGTCGTGAAAGAGCTGGCCGGCGGCCCGCGCCGTTACGGCGAACTCGCGCGGGCGATCGCCGGGGCCAGCCAGAAGATGCTGACCGAGACGCTCCGCGGCCTCGAACGCGACGGACTGGTCGCCCGGACCGTCACCCCGGCCGTCCCGGTGCGCGTCGACTACGCGCTCACCCCGCTCGGGCGCAGCCTGCTGCCCGTCATGGACGCCGTGCACGACTGGGCCGAGCAGAACATCGCCCGCATCGACGACGCCCGCGAGGAGTACGACACCCGGCAGGGGTGACCGGTCCCCGCTGCCCGGGCGCGGGCTACCGCGAGCCGTCGGAAACGCACTGCGCCGCCGGCGCGCCGCCCTGCACCTGCCGGGAGTACCAGCGGCGGTAGCGGCGCAGCGCTCGGCGGCGGTGGAGCCGCTCGCGCACGAGCGCCGCGGCGGGTGAGGGGTCCCGGTGCGTGCCGCATCCGCCGCCGAGCCGGGCGAGCCGGTCGCGCACCGCCGCCTGGGTCGCAGTGGCGGCCAGCGCCTTGTCCGTCCACCGCGACCGCACCGGCGTGACGACGGCCTCCTCGCCGCGCAGCCACCGGTGCGGGAGATCGGGTGCATAGGCCAGAGCCGTCGCCATACCGACCAGCGAGCCGCCCTGGTCGAGGACCCGCCGGGCCACCGGGGCCCGCAGGACCCCGCCGGTCACCATGACCGGCAGCGGCGCGGTGCGGATGATGCCGGCGGCCAGGTCGAGGAAGTAGGCTTCCCGCGCCAGGGTGCGGCCGTCGGCGGTGTGCCCGTGCGTCGCCAGGCTCTCGACGGAGCCGCCGGAGAGCTCGACCAGGTCGCAGCCTGCCGCGGCCAGCCGGTCCACGACCTGGACGGCGTCCCCCTCGTCGAACCCGCCTCGCTGGAAGTCCGCCGTGTTCAGCTTGACGGCCACCGCGAAGCCGCCGGGAACCGCGGCGCGAACGGCGTGGACGACGTCGATCAGCAAGCGCGCCCGGTCGCCGAGGTCCCCGCCCCAGCGGTCGGTGCGCCGGTTGGTCAGCGGGGAGAGGAACTGGGCGAGGAGGTACCCGTGTGCGGCGTGGATCTCGACGCCGTGGAACCCGGCGTCGGCGGCCAGCGCGGCCGTTCCGGCGAAGCGGGCGACGACGTCCCGGATGTCGGCCTCGGTCATGGCCCGGGGCCGGGCGAACATGCGGGAGTAGCGCCCGGCGTCGACGGCGACGTCGGACGCCGACAGGGCGAGCCCCGGCATGTCGGAGTTGACCACGCGGCCGGGGTGGTTGATCTGCATAAGCACCCGCCCGTTGTGGTCGCGCACCGCCCGGGCCCAGCGCCGGAACGGTTCGAGCGGCGTGCCCTCTTGGAGGACGATGTCGGAGGGGTCGGCGAGCGCGCGCCCGTCGACCATGACGTGGCCGGTGATCAGCAGCCCTGCCCCACCCAGCGCCCACCGCCGGTACAGCTCCACCAGCCGCTCGCCGGGCAGCTGCCCGGCGACGGCCAGGTTCTCCTCCATCGCGGCCTTCACCAGCCTGTTGGGCAGACTCAGTCCGCTGGGAAGGACGAGTCGGTCACCGATCCCGGGCACGTGGCACACTCCGTCCACCAGGGTCGCGCCGTTGCGACGACGCACAATGTGTACAGCGTCAACAATGAAGCAAGGAAGTGGGCAGTGTCAACATCCGGTCGGCGGAGCTACCACCACGGTGATCTGCGTGCCGCCCTGCTCCGGTCCGCTCTGCACCTGCTGGACGCCGACGGTGTGGATGCGCTGTCCCTCCGGGCGGTGGCCCGGCACGCGGGTGTCTCCCCGAACGCCCCGTACCGCCACTACCGGGACAAGGAAGCGCTGCTGGCGGCGTTGGCCGCGCACGGCTTCACGGAGCTCGCGGCCCGCATCGGCGATGCGTCCGCCGACACCGAGCGCGACGGCGGGACCGCCGGCCCGGCCGACCTGGCGAGCACGATCGCGCCGATGGCGCGCGCGACCGTCCGCTACGCCCTCGACCACCCGGGGCTCTTCCACCTGATGTTCGGGCATCCGTGCGTCGGCCGGCCGGAGGTGACGGCCGCCTCCGATGCGGCGCAGGCCGTGGTGACGGCGCGCATCGCCGGCTTCGCCGCTCCCGAGGACCGCGAGGCCCTCAAGATCGGCATCTGGGCCCTGGTGCACGGGCTCAGCCTCTTGCTGCTCGACGGCCGGCTCGGAGACCCCACGCCCGAGCAGATCGATGTCCTGGTGGGGTCGGTGGTACGCGCCATGGTCCCGTAGCTCCGCGGCCCGCCGGGCGCCGGAGGACCGGGTGGTGCGGGCACGACGTCCACGACGCGGAGCAGAGACGTGAACCGCCCCCGGCCCCGGGTCCGGAGCGGCTACTCGCCGCCGCCCAAGAGCGCCTTGGCGAGGACCGCCCGGATGTGGCCGGGGTCGGCCCCGTGGTCGTCGAGCAGGATCGCCGTGCACAGGCCGTCGGACAGGGCGACGCAGGCCTCGATCGCATCGGGGTCGGCGGTCAGTGTCCGGGCGAGTTCGGCGACGTTGTCGCGCCAGCGGCGCGCGGCCGGCCGCAGGGCGGGCCGGCGCGCCGCCAGGGTCGACAGCTCCCGTTCGGCGAGGGCCCGCTCACGGCCGGGGCCGGCGGATTCGGCGATGAGCCGGGAGAGCCCGCCGAGCGGGTCGTCGTCGGTATCGATGATCCGGCGGATGCGGTCCGTGTAGGCGTCCGCGACACTGGTCAGGGCGGCGACCAGGAGATCATCCAGGGTGGCGAAGTAGTAGACGGTCAGGCTGGTCGTGATCCCGGCCTCTTTGGCGACCGCCCGGTGGCTGACGCCGGTGGCGCCGTCGCGGCGGACGATCGCGAGCGTCGCCTCGATGATCTGGGCCCGGCGGCGTTGACCGCGCAGTGTGCGCCCATCGACAGTGCCGTCCTCAACCGCCATTGCCTCACCCGTCGTCGCCGCTCCCGCGGGTCGAGGCTATCGGCTCCGCTTCGCGGTCGGCGGCGTCGTCGAGGGGCCGGACGTGCCGCAGGGTCGTGAAGCAGGCCAGCGCAGCGGCCGCTATGGCGATACCCGCGATGACCGCGGCGGTGTTGAGTCCGCTGGTGAACGCGGTTCGCGCGGGGTCGAGGGCCGAGGCCGGCAGCCGATCGGCGAGGGACACCGCCCCGGAGAGACCGTCGCCGTAGGTCTCGGCCGCTGATGGGGACAGCCCGGGCGGAGCCTCGACCGTGCTCCGGTAGATCACCGTGGTGAGGCTGCCCAGGAGCGCCACCCCCGCTGCGATGCCGAGTTCTTGAACGGTCTCGGAGAGCGCTGCCGCCGATCCGGACTTCTCGGGGGGTGCCGCACCCACCACGATGTCGGTGCCCAGTGCGGCGATGACCCCGAGCCCGAGGTAGACGAATGCGAATCCGGCGACCACGCCCGGTGTGCTGTGGGTCCCGGCGACGGCCAGCAGGGCGTATCCGCACAGCGACAGCGCAAGGGTCGCCGCCATGACGACGCCGGGTGACACGCGCCGGGCCGCGAGGGGTGCGCCGATGGCCCCGATGAGCATGGCCAGTGCGGGTGGCCCCATCCACAGCCCGGCCGTCGTCGGTGAGAGGCCCGCGACGAGTTGCAGGTACTGGGTGACCAGGTACATCACCCCGCCGAAACCGGCCAGGCCGATCAGCAGGACGGCCAAGGCCGCGGAGAACGCCCGGCCGGTGAAGAGCTTCATGTCCAGCAGCGGCTCGTCGAGGTGCAGCTGGCGGCGGACGAAGGCGACCGCGGCGCCACCGCCCAGAACGACCGCGCCCAGCGCCTGAACGTCCGGACCGTGGGAGGCCGCGTGCTTGATCGCGTAGATGACCGGCAGCAGCGCGGCCAGGGACAGCCCGACGCTCACCAGGTCGAGCCGGCCGCCACCCGTCCGGAACTCCGGAAGCAGCGCGGGCGCACCGGCCAGCACCAGCAGGGCAACTGGTACCGCGATGAGGAAGACCGCGCCCCACCAGAAGCCGGCGACGAGCACACCGCCCACGACCGGGCCGGCCGCCATTCCCAGGGCGAACATCGTGGCCCACACGCCGATGGCCAGCGCCCGCTGCCGGACGTCGGTGAACATGGTGCTGATCAGTGAGAGCGTCGAGGGCATGAGCGTCGCTCCGGCCACTCCGAGCACCGCCCGCGCCACGATCAGCCAGAGGGCGCTGGGGGCGAACGCCGCGAAGACCGATGCCGCGGCGAACGCGGCCATCCCGATCAGCAGCAGCCGGCGCCGTCCGACCCGGTCGCCCAGCGTCCCCATCGTGATCAGGAACCCCGCGATGAAGAAGCCGTAGGCGTCCATGATCCACAACGTCTCCGTCGCGGTCGGGTCCAAGTCCTCGGCCAGGCTCGGAACGACGAGGTAGAGCGCCGTCACGTCAAGCCCCAACAGCATGGTCGGCAGCGCCAGCAGAGCAAGACCACCCCACTCACGCCGCCCCGCGGGTGCCGACCGTCTCGTGCTCATTGCGCCTCCGGCGTCTAACTAATTGAACGAACGTACTAGTTGTACCATCGTTCAATTATGGGTGCACGGAGAGTCGAGTCACACAGCCCCGGAGCGAAAGTCGTTGGACCCGTCATGCCTGATCGCGGCAGGGTGGGGGCATGCCGTTCATCCGCGCGACGATCAGCGACCCCGACCTCTCCCCCGCGGCCCAGAAGACGCTTGCCACGGGGCTGACCGAGCTGGCGGTCACCACCCTGAAGAAGCCGCTGGAGCGGACCACCGTCCACCTCAACCTGGTGCCCGCCGACCGCTACTACGTCGGAGGCGAACTCGTCACCGGCGCCACGGGCGCGCACGTCGAGGTCAGCATCACGGTGGGCACCAACAGCGCCGACGAGAAGGCGCGGTTCATCGCGCAGACCTACGAGCTCCTGCGCAGCACGCTGGGGGTGCTGCCGTCCGTCGCCGGCGTGGCGCTGTACGAGATGCATCCCGAGAGCTACGGCTACAACGGCATCACGCAACTCGACTTCCGCCGCGGGCGGTAGGGGCGGCATCCTCCGGGTTGACCTTGCGGTTACTACAAGGCCGATCCTGGTGCCATGCTCTCCATCAGCGATTTCAGCGATATGTGCCACCTGACGCCGCAGACGCTGCGGTTCTACCACTCCGAGGGCCTGCTCGTCCCCGCCGAGGTCGATGAGCAGACCGGCTACCGGTCGTACACGTTCGATCAGGTCGAGCAGGCGATGCTGGTCACCGTGCTGCGCGGAACGGGCATGAGCGTCAAGCTCGTCCGGCGCGCGCTCGACGAGCCCGACACGGCGTCCGACCTGTTGCAGCGGCACATCGGGGAGATGGAGCACCAGCGCCGGGCCCAGGACGAGGCGATCGGCGACGCGCGCGTGCTCCTCGGCGCATGGCCGGAGCCGCGCGTGCGCCACGCCCCCGAGATGTCGGTGGTGTCGAAGGCCGTGCCGGGGCCCTCCGCCGGAGACGACCCGGGCGACTGGGGGCCGGCCGACGCCGCATTCACCGCCACGGTCGCGGAGGTGGTCGCGGCCGTGGAGTCGTGCGGGGGGGTGGTGTCGGGGACCCCCTGGCGGACCTGGGCCAACGAGACACCGGAGCAGAGGAGGCGGAGCAACACCGCCGAGGGCCCGCACTGGCTGGTGAAGGTCCCCGTCACAGCCGACGAGAAAGCCCTCGCGGCCCTGCCCGGCGACGTCGAGGCGCAGACCTTCGAGGCGCGGGACGAACTCTCGATCTCAATCCCCGGCACGAGTTCGATGGCCAAGTTCGGGACCGCGATCTCGCGCCTGGCCGCGCACCCCCTCGAGGCCGCCTTCGCCGACGTCTCCCGCATGCGCCAGATCGTGCACGGCGACGGCATCGAGACCGCCGCTCCGATCCGCGGACTCGACGAGGCCGACACCACCGCACCCTGAACGTGCACTGCGCCGGCCGGCCGGTCCTCCCGTTACCGGTCAGCCCCGGGGAACGGGCAGATCAGCCTCCACGCGGGCCGGTTCGCCCGGGCGGAGGTCGGCGGTGTGGCGGGCACCGTCGGGGGTGGTGATCAGGTTGCGGCGAGGGGCCGCCGCCGTCACGTCGGCGGACATGCGGCCGTCCGCCCACGTCAGGCGGTCGATCGTGAGTCCGCCTCGGGCGCGCAGCCCCGTGACCTCGCCCTCGGGCCAGGCGGCCGGAAGGGCGGGGAGGAGGTCGAGGCGGCCCTGCGCGGACCCCGCGAGCATGGCGGTGACGACCGCCGGGAAGCCGCCGCAGATGTCGGTGTTGAACAGCGCGCCGCGGTTGTGGGTCGAGACCATGGTGGGCCGCCAGTAGCGTTCGGCCATCAGCGCGAGGGTCGTGTGCGCGTCGTCGGCCAGGCCCAGGCGGGCGGCGGCCAGGCCGAGCTGGACCAGGCCGAACGCCATCTCGTCGGACCCCTGGCCGCGCCACCAGGCCAGCCGGGCGCGCACGGCGCGCACCGCGGCCGCGCGCAGGGCGGGGTCGGCGAAGGCCGGGTCGGGCTCGTACCAGAGCGGGTAGAGGTGGGAGGCGTGGCGGTGGCCGTGGTGGTCGGTCTGCCGCCGCGGCCCGGCCGGTGTGGCCCATTCCGCCAGCTCGCCGTCGGCACCGATGCGGTAGCCGGGCAGCCGGGCGGCGAGCCGCGCCCACCTGCGGGCGCCGGGGAGGCGCAGGGTGTGGTGGGTGCGGATCAGGTTGCGCGCCAGGTCGCGCACCGCGGCGATGTCCATCGTCGCGTTGACGCACGCCTGCGCGTCGCCGTCGCCCGGGGTGTTCTCCGGTGAGTACGACGGGCGGAAACCGTCGGCGGTGACGAAGTCCTCGTAGAACTCACCGGCCGCGGTGAGGAACGGCAGGGCGCGGCGGCGCAGGAACGCGGTGTCGCCGGTGTAGGCGTAGTGGTCGAAGTGGAGCCGCGCGAGCCAGGCCGCTCCGGCGGTCCAGCACGTCAGGCTCCATTCCTCGGTGAAGTGGTTGTGCCGGCCGTGTGTGGACAGGTGGGCGGGGAGCAGGATGCCGCGGCAGCCGTAGAGTCGGCGGGCGTTGTCGGCGAAGTCCGCGTGCATACCGTCGAGCAGGTCGAACAGACCGGTCATCAGCTCGGGGACACCGGTGGGGTGCAGTGCGGCGACCGCCGACGCGAGGTTGCCGTCGAGGGTGTACCCCGAACGCCACGGCGGGTCGTATGTCCCGCTCCACACGCCCTGGAGGGTCGGCGGGAGATCGCCGCAGGAGCCGATCACGGCGTAGCGCCCGGCGTCGACCAGCCGTTCCACCTGTTCCGGGCTGCACGGGGACGAGGTGAGTCCGTCGGTGGTGGGGGGCGGTTGCGGCGCGGCGGCGGCCTGTTGGCCGGCGCGCCCCAGGCGCAGCCGGAAGCGGCCGAACAACTCGGCGTGGACGGCCCTGTGGTGGAGGAACAGCCGGTCGAAGGGGGATGCGAGGATGCGAGCGTGACCTAGAGAGAGCCGCGTTATCGCCGGTGGTGCCTGTTCTCCCGGGCCGCCGACGCGGACGCGGGCGACCGCGAGGAGCCGGGCCGCTCCCCGGACTTCGATTCCGTCCGGGCCGCCGGCGACGGCGCCGTCCTCCGTCGTGACCTCGCAGGTCACCGCGTACCCCGGGATGCTCCCTGCCGGTCGGCCGGGGAAGCCGACCCGCAGGGCCAGCAGGTCGGGCCCGACACGGCTCTCGACCTCGAAGGCCACCGGTGGTTCCCCGTCGATGAGGGACAGGCGGAGCAGCCCGTTCAGTCCACCGGCCGGGGCCCGGTCGGTGAGGCCGCCCGCCGCTCGCGACAGTTCCACGGCGACGGTGTCGTCGGCGCGCGACGCCACCGCTCGCAGCACGGTTCCGTCGCCGTACTCCTCGGTGACCAGGCCGGATGCGTGGTCGCACCGGCGCAGCAGGGTGCCGCCATTGGGCTGATCAGGGACGAAGGACAGCACGGCCGCGGCGATCAGCGGGTCGATCCATCGGGTCTGCGCATAGCCCGGGTGCTCCTCGGCCGCGAGCGCGGTGATCCGCCGCGCCGCGGCCCGGCCCTCGCCTCTCGACAGCAGGTCGCGCAGCTCCGGCAGGATCGCCGCGGTCGCGGGTGCGGGCAGCGGCTCCAGGGTCGGCAGGAACAGGCGTTCATGGCTCAGGGTGACGCGCGCGCCGCCCGCCCCGCCGTGCACGAGCGCCCCGTGCCGGCCGTTCCCGGTGATCAGCGCGTCCTCCCAGTCGGTGACCGGATGGCGCGTGACCACCTCTCTCGCCTCCGGTGGCGGGTCCGCCGCCGTGGCCGTCCCTGCTCTCGCGACCGCCCCTGCGCAATGCCGTTCGCCCATCGCCGATTCCCGGCCCCTTCCCCCTCTGCACGTCCGCCCCACCGCCTCGCGGGGCTTCCGCACTCCAACCGAGGGAATTAGTTTGTTGTCTATCCAAAATAAGGAGAATCCGCATGCGCGGTCCAGCCCCCACCCCCCGCCTGTGGTTCGGCGGCGACTACAACCCCGAGCAGTGGCCCGAAACCGTCGTCACCGAGGACATGGAGCTGATGCGCCGCGCCGGGGTCACCCTGGTGACCGTGGGGGTCTTCTCCTGGGCGCTCCTGGAACCCGCCGAGGGCAGGTTCCACTTCGACCCCCTCGACCGCCTCCTGGACCGGCTCGACGCCAACGGGGTCGCCGCCGCGCTGGCCACGCCCACGGCCTCCCCTCCCCCGTGGTTCGGCCTCGCCCACCCCGACGCCCTGCCCGTCGCGGCCGACGGCACCCGGCTCACGCACGGCAGCCGCGACACCTACTGCGTATGCGCCCCGGCCTTCACCGCCGCCTGCGTCCGGATCGCACGCGCCCTGGCCGCCCGCTACGCCGGCCACCCCGCCCTCGCCCTGTGGCACGTGCACAACGAGTACGGGACCTGGTGCCACTGCGACCACGTGGCACGCGGGTTCCGGAACTGGCTCCAGCGGCGCCACGGCGGGCTCGACGCGCTCAACGACGCGTGGACGACCGCCTTCTGGAGCCAGCACTACACCGGCTGGGAGCAGGTGCAGCCCCCGCGCGCGACCCAGTACCTGCCCAACCCCGCCCACGTGCTCGACTTCCGCCGCTTCCTCTCCGGCGCCATGCTCGCCAACTACCGCGCCCAGCGCGACGCCCTGCGCGACGCCACGCCCACCGTCCCCGTCACCACGAACTTCGCGTTCGGGAGCTGGGTGCCGGTGAACCCGTGGGAGTGGGCGGACGACCTCGACCTGGTCGCGGTGGACTCCTATCCCGACGCCGTCGGCGTGGGCGCCGCCGAGCAGACCGCGTTCGCCGCCGATCTCGCCCGCTCGTGGGCGGCAGCGCCGCAGCGGCGGCGCCCCGCGCCCGGGGGTGAGCCCCCCGTGGCGCGCCCGTGGCTGGCCATGGAGCAGGCGGCGGGCGTCACCTACACGGGGACGCGCACGGTGCCCAAGGCCCCGGGCGAGACGCTGCGGCACGCCCTCGGGCACGTCGCCCGCGGGTCGCAGGGGGCGCTGTTCTTCCAGTGGCGGGAATCGCACGGCGGCGCCGAGCAGTGGCACTCGGGGATGGTCCCGCACGCCGGACCGGATTCCGCGGTCTTCCGGGAGATGTGCGACCTCGGGGCGCTGCTGCCCCGCCTGGCCGGGGCGGGCGACGCCGATGTGGTGGCAGACGCCGCGATCGTGTGGGACCCCGAATGCTGGTGGGCGCTGGAGAGCGGGTCGCTCCCGGCCCGGGGGCTGGACTACCGCGACCTCGTCGCCCAGGCGCACCGCGCCCTGTGGCGTTCGGGCCGGACCGTCGACTTCGTCGAGCCCGGCGCCGACCCGCCCGCTGTTCCGCTGCTGGTGGTCCCGGCGCTCTACCTCACCTCCGGGGCCGCCGCCACGGCGCTCCGGCGCTACGCCGAAGCGGGCGGCACGCTGGTGGTGACGTTCCTGAGCGGGACCGCCGACCCGAACGGGACGGTCATCACGGGCGGATACCCCGGCGCCTTGCGCGACCTGCTCGGCGTGCGCGTGGAGCGCTTCCATCCACTGGACACGAACGAGACCGTCGCGGTGGCCTGGGCCGGCACCGAGTCCGGACACACGCCCGGCGGCCCCGGCGACGGGGACTACGCCGGCGGCCCCGGCGACGACGGCGACGACGACGGACACGACACCGGCCGCGCCGGCACCGTGTCCGGCCGGCAGTGGTCGGAACTCGTCCACACCGGCACCGCCGAGGCGGTCGCCCGCTACGCCTCCGGCCCGCTGACCGGCCGGCCCGCGATCACCCGGAACGCGGTCGGGCGGGGCAGCGCCTGGTACGTCTCGACCCGGCTCCCCGACGCCGCTCTGGAACTCCTGTTCGCCCGGGCGGCCCCACCCCCGGCCGACGCGCCCGGACCCCCCGCCCCCGGCGTGGAGGTCGTCCGCCGCGTGCGCGGCGACGACACCTGGGTCTTCGTGCTCAACCACACCGAACACGACCACACGATCGCCCCGGCCCGCCTCGGCCTCCGCCCCGGCGCCACCGACCTCGTGTCGGGCCGCCCCGCCGACGTCCTCCACCTCCCCCAAGGCGGCGTCGCGGTCCTCCACGGCGCGCCGGCCTGACGTCCCCCTTTGTGCTCGCGGTCTCAGCGTCGGCACAAGGGACACACGGCGCGGAGCCCCGGGGATGCGCGAGCTCACGAGGACAGGCTTCGCCCGATCGCCGTGCACACGAGAATCACGGCGAATATCCCGAACAACCACCTCGCGGATTCAAATGCGTATCGGCGTGGCCATGTCCAGGTGAGTCCCACGCACAGCAGCGCCAGGATCGCGGCCCAGACCGGCACATGCCCGTCACTTGATGCACAGCTCAAGCTATAGCAGTCGTACAACCCCACCCCGATCACGATGAACCACGTCGGAAGTGCGGCGATCACGGCCAGCACGGTGAAGGCGCGGGGGACCACATACCACCGGGGGTCGTAGTCCATCGGCGATGGATGCCCGCCCTGTGTACCTCGTACATCATCTTCCATTCCCCCACTGTGGACGCGACGTCCGGAGCGCGCATGAGTACGCCTACTCACGCTCCAGCGACCAGACACTCACGCGGGCCGCACGCTGCTCAATGACCCCTCACGATCCACCTGGCCTGTCCCGGGATGCCCGGATCACGACCTCCGGAGACCGTCGCTTACGCCTCTCCGGCCCGCCGCGCCCGGCCCGGAGGAGGGGCGGCGGGAATCGTCACGGCCCGTACCGCGACCCGGCCGACGAAAGTCGGTGCGCCTCAGCTCCGGAGACGTTCGCGAAGCCGCAGTGGCACCGACGTTTGAACGGGGCCGGGATCCTTCTGCGGCCGGATGTGCGCGCTCCCATTGCGGTCCTAGCGTTGGCGCAGCCGGGAGACGGCAGCGGGGACCGGCGCGGCCGAGCCCTGCGACGACCACCAGGACACCGGACACGAAGGGCCCCCCGACATGGCTGATGGCCTAAGACAAACGACCCGCAAGCACGGCGCGAGGCGCCGGGTGGTAGCGGCGGCAGGCGCGCTGGGCGCCGCGGCGTTCCTCGCCGCGGCGGCGCAGGCCCCGGCGGCAGCCGCGCCGGACGCCGGGGATGAGGAGATGTCGACCAATATCATCGGTGGCGTCGACGCCACCGAGGAGTACTCGTTCATGGTGAGCCTCCAGCAGGGCGGCGAGCACTTCTGCGGCGGCTCGCTGATCGACAGCGAATGGGTGGTGACCGCGGCCCACTGCGTGGAAGGGTCCGAACCGGAGCAGATCACCACTCGGATCGGCAGCAACGACCACACGAGCGGCGGCACCGAGGCGGAGATCTCCCGGATCGTCACCCACCCCGACTTCGACTATGACCTGGATGAATTGACGGTGGTCGCCGACATCGCCCTCGTGAAACTCGCCGAGCCGGTGGAGCAGGAGCCCATCGCGATCGCACCGGAGGCGGGCGGCGCCGGGACCCCGACCCGCCTTCTGGGGTGGGGCGCGACATGCGAAGGTGACGACTGCCCCGAGCCGCGCTCCGTCCTCCAGGAGCTCGACACCGAGATCGTCTCCGGCGACCGGTGCACGGGCCTCGACGGTGCCACCGAGATCTGCACTCAGCATCCGACCGAGGACGCACAGGCCTGCTATGGCGACTCCGGCGGGCCGCAAATCCGGCGCGGGCCGGACGGGTGGGAACTGATCGGCGCCACCAGCCGCGACGGAGACTACGACAGCGACCCGTTGTGCTCCACGGGCCCGGCGATCTGGACCGACGTCACAGCATACGAAGACTGGATCCGGAACACGATCGCAGCGTGAGCCGTGCCGTCCGCCCGGATGCGGTCACATCCGGGCGGGCGGGCCGCCGTCTCGGGAGAGGCGGATGCGCGGGTCGAGGCGGGCCGTGGCGAGTTCGCCGGCCAGCCCGGCCGCGACCACCGTCACCCCGGTGACCAGCACAACGGCGAGGAGCACCGGGTAGTCCTGCGTCTGTGCGGCGTCGAGCGCGAGCCGGCCCATGCCCGGCCACGCGAAGACGACCTCGATCGCGTAGGCGCCCGCCAGCAGCTGCGCCGCGCCCACGCCGAAGCGCGCGGCGAAAGGGACCAGCCCCGGGCGCAGGACGTGGCGCAGGCGCACGGTCCAGGGCCCCAGGCCGCGCGCCTCGGCGTTGGCCACGTGCACCGACCCGCGCACCCGCGCAACCCCCGTCTGCACGAGCCGCACGTAGACCCCGAAGTGGTGGCCGAAGGCCAGCGCGATCGCGGGCAGGGTCACCGACGACGCCACGACAGCGAGGGCCGGCTGCTGCCCCGGCCGGCCGAGGCCCCCGGCGGGGAACCAGCCGAGGAGCACCGAGAACACGTAGAGCAGGACCAGCGCGCCGACGAAGCCCGGCACCCCGCCCAGGGCGAATACGGTGAGCTCGATCCCGCGGCGCAGCCCCCGGCTGCGGGTGAGCCCGGCGACCAGTCCGACCGCGACCGCGCCGACCAGGCTGACGACCGTGGCGGCCCCCGCCAGCAGCAGCGTCCACGGCAGGGCCGCGCCGATCTCCCCGGCCACCGGGCGCCCGTGCAGGTAGGAGACGCCGAGGTCGCCGCGGACGACCCCGCCGAGCCAGTCGGCGTAGCGGACGGGCAGCGGGTCGTCGAGGCCCATGGCCGCGCGCTGCACCTCGACCGCGGCCTCGGGGACGGGCCGGCCGCCCGAGCGCGCCTCCAGCGCCGCGCGGGCCGGGTCCCCCGGGGCCAGGTCGAGGGCGAGGAAGCAGAACACCGACAGCCCGGCGCACACCACCAGGGCGCCGGCGAGGCGGCGCAGCAGGAAGCCGAGGCTCACGGGCGGACCGCCGACCGCCAGTGCGGCGGCCCCGCCCCCGGCACCCGGCCGCGGTGGGCGGGCCGTGCGCGGGATCCGCCGGCCGCCGCTCTCCCCGACCGCGCCGCGGTCACCGGCGGAGCCCGATCAGGTCCCAGCGGTTGCCGTAGAGATCGCGGAACACCGCCACCGTGCCGTAGGACTCGTGCCGGGGCTCCCCCTCGAAGACCACCCCGGCGGCGGTCATCCGGGCGTGGTCGCGGTCGAAGTCGTCGGTGTTGAGGAAGAGGCCCACGCGTCCCCCGGTCTGGTCGCCGACCCGGTCGGCCTGGTCCGGGGTCGCGGCGCGGGCCAGCAGGACGGCGGTCTCGCTGGAACCGGGCGGGGCGACGACCACCCAGCGCTTGCCGTCGCCGAGAACGGTGTCCTCGCGCAGGTCGAAGCCGACGCGGTCGACGTAGAAGTCGATCGCCTCGTCGTAGTCGCGTACGACGAGGGCCACCAGTCCGAGATGGGGCAACGGGGTCCCTCCTTCACCCGGCGTCAGCCGCGGTACGACCACTCCTCGGCGTTCCAGAAGAAACCGTAGCCGTGGTGGGCCAGCGTGCGCTGCCGGAGGCCGGTGAGGCCGGCCGGCACCGCGTTGACGGCCTCCAGGTAGGACACGAACACATAGGGCGGGTTCTCGGCGATGGCCTCCTGGAAGTCGGCGTAGGCCGCAGCGCGGGCCTCCGGGTCTCCGGTTCCGCGGCCGCGGTCGAGCGCGTCGTCCACCGCGTCGTCGGCGTAGCTCCCGTAGTTGGATCCGCCCTCGGCGAGCGCCTCGGAGGAGTGGAAGGGGCCGTAGAGCGATCCGTCGGGGTCGTAGGGCGTGCCCCAGCCGACGAGGAAGGTGTCCAGCGACGCCCAGTCCACGGAATCGCGCGGCCGGGGGTCGGCGGTCACGTCGAAGCCCTGGTCGCGGAGCTGGGTGGCGAGCACTTCGACCATCGCGGCGCGGACGCCGTCCTCGGCGAAGGTGGTGAGGTCGAAGGCGACCGGTTCCCCGTCCTTGGCCCACACGCCGTCGCCGTTCCTGCGGTACCCGCCCTCGGTCATGATCTCCTCGACCCGCCCGGGGTCGAAGGAGTAGCCGGCGGTATCGGTGCCGAACGGGCTCTGGTCGAGCGGGCCGAGCGCGGGCGAGCCGTACCCGTGCAGGACGCCGTCGATGACGGCGTCGCGGTCGATCGCGTGGTTCATCGCGCGGCGGGGCGCGGGGTCGTCGCAGTGGGCGTCGGACCAGCAGTGGTCCGCCGACATGTTGAACATGATGCCCCGGTAGTCGGCGGTGGGCGAGACCTCCAGCCGGATCCGGTCGCCGCCCTGCACCTCGCCGGCCTGCTGCGGTTCGAGGGCGGCGGCGTCGACCTCGCCGTTCTGCAACCGCATGAGGCGGGCGGCGGCGTCGGGGACGTAGGTGATGGTGATGCCCGAGAGCCCCGGCGGGCCGCCGTAGTAGTCGGGGAAGGCGCTCAGGGACGCGTACTCGCCGTGCCGCCAGGTGTCGAGCCGGAAGGGGCCCGTGCCGACGGGGTGCTCGCCGAACGCGGGGTCGTCGATCCCGGTATCGGCCAGGAGGTGCTCGGGCAGGATGCCGTTGGAGAGGGTGTCGAGCAGAGCGGGGGCGGGGTCGCTCAGCTCGACGACGACGGTGTGGTCGCCCTCGGCGCGGACGTCGTCGACGTCGGCGAACTTGTTGCTGGTGGCGAACCCGCCGTCGCGCACCGCCTCGATGGTGAAGACGACGTCGGCGGCGGTGAACGCCGCACCGTCGTGCCAGGTGACGCCCTCGCGCAGGGCGAAGGTGTAGGTGCGGCCGTCGTCTGCGACCTCCCAGCTCTCGGCCAGGGCGGGGACGATCTCGTTGTCGGCGTCGTGGGCGGTGAGCCCGCGGAAGACCATCTCGGTGACGGGGTCGAGGTGTTCGTCGATGAGCGCCGGGTTGAACTCCTGGGGTTCGTCGCCCAGGGCGTAGGTGAGTGTGCCGTCGGCCGGACCGCCCTGCTGGGCCGTGGCGCATCCGGCGGTGGTCAGCAGCAGCAGGCAGGCGCCCGCGGCGATCGCGGATGGGGGGCGTCGCGTCACGTTCCCTCTCCCTTATTGCAAAGGACATGCAACTGGAAACGCTACGCGGCCGTGTCACGCGCGTCGACGGCGGGGCGGGCACAGGGGGCGCGCCCCCGGACACCGGAACGGGTCCCGCGCCGGCGGCGCGGGACCCGTTCTGGTGCGGATCGGTGGGTGGATTCCGGGGCTAGCCGACCACGTGCCCCTGCACGTAGGAGGTGCCCCGTTCCCACTTGAGGAAGCGCTCGGTCTCGGACATGAGGCCCGCCGTCAGCCACACCGCGACGCCGATGTCGTCGGCGAGGCCGAGGAAGGGGATGAAGAGTTCGGGGACGGCGTCGATCGGGGACACGATGTAGAGGAGCGCGAGGATGAACAGCGTCACTCGCGATGCCGGGATCTCGGTGTAGCGGCCGCGCATCCGCGCCCCCAGCATGCGGGGGATCGCGCCGACGCGCTCCAGGACACCGGGCGCGTCCGGGCGCGCCTTGTCGTTCACGACCTGCCAGGCCGCAGCGCCCGCGGCGGCCCTGTTGCTCTTGCGCATGGATGTCACCTCGGTTGTTGTCGCGCGTGCCGTACTCTCTCACGATATGACGCGAGAGAGCCGTGGGGCGTTCCCGGGGACCCGTTAGGTTGGGTGGCCCCCACACCTTCCGACACGAGGACGTCTTCCAGGATCATGCGTAACGGCGACAGCGACGTACCCGTGCCGGGGCGGCCGCTGCGAGGTGCGATCCTCGCCGCGGCGGCCCTCATGACCATCTCCGCCTGTTCGGCGGTGTCCGGCGACGACCACCCCCACCCCGATGTCACCGCCACCCAGCCCCTGCCCGCCCCCGATGCGCCCGGGGGCTCCGGCGACGACGGCGCCCAGGACGAGGAGGGGGAACAAGGAGACACCGAGCAGGGCCGGGCGGGCGACGGCCCTCTCGCGGGGACGACCGTGGTGGTGGACCCCGGCCACAACGGCGGCAACGCCGACGCGAGCGACGAGATCAACGCCCTGGTCCCGGCGGGACCCGAGGACAAGGCGTGCGACACCGTGGGCGCCGAGACCGACGACGGCTACACCGAGCACGAGTTCAACTGGGACTTCTCCCAGCGGCTGCGCGACCACCTCGAGGCCGACGGCGCCACGGTGCTCCTCACCCGCGAGGACGACGACGGGGTCGGCCCCTGCATCGACGAGCGGGCGGCGATCGGCAATGAGGCGCAGGCCGACGCCGCCGTCTCCATCCACGCCGACGGCGGCCCCGCCGACGGCCGGGGCTTCCACGTCATCGCGCCGGGGCGGGTCGAGGGCTACACCGACGACATCGTGGAGCCCTCGCGCGACCTGGCCGAGGACCTGCGGGCGGAGTTCGAGGCGGGGGCCGGCCAGCCGCCCGCCGACTACCTCGCCGACGAAGGCCTGGACGAACGGACCGACCTCGGCGGCCTGAACATGTCCCGGGTCCCCAAGGTGTTCTTGGAGGCCGGCAACATGCGCAACGCGGAGGACGCGGAGAACCTGACGGACCCCGAGTGGCGCGAGACCGCCTCGGCCGCCGTCGCCGCCGGGATCGCCCGCTACCTGAGCCGCTAGCTCGGCCGCCGGGTCCATTCCCCCGGCCCGGCGCGCGGCCTCCCGCTGCGGGAGGGAGCCCTATCGTGGGGCCCGACGAACGCCGCCCCCTATGGAAGGCCCGCCCATGTCCGAAGAGGCCGAGACGCCCATCACCGACTCCCCCCGCCGGATGAGCCCGCGCGAGCTGTCCGCGGCCAAGCGGAACCGGGAGCGCAACTCGCCGGCGAACCAGCGCGCCCGTGCGCAGCGCGATCGCGACGAGGTGCGCAACGGGATCCGGGGCCGGACCGAGGCCGCGGTCCGCAACATCGGCTCCAGGTGACCCCGTGCGCGGCCGGCCCCGGCCGGTCGCGCACGACATGGGAGGGTCGGGATCCCTTGCCGCGCAGGCGATACCGCACAATGACGGTATGAGCGAATCATCCCCCCTTTTCGGTTCCCTCCTGCGCTCCTCACCCGGCTCGCCCTCTTTCGAGATCACCCGGCGCGGCTACGACCGGCGCCAGGTGGATCGCCTGGTCGAAGGGCTCACCCGCGCGCTGGCGGCCCGGCGCGGCACCGCGGACACCGGCGACGGCTCCGTCGCCGGGCGCGCCCGGGCCGCAGCGGGCGCGCTGCGGGTGGCCCGGCGCGGCTACGACCGCGCTCAGGTCGACTCCGCGCTGGCCCGGATGATCGCCGAACTGCAATCCCCCGCCGGGGACGGCGCCCCGGGGGCGGAAGCGGGTGCGGAGGAGGCGGGCTACGGGCCGTGGCCCGACCTCGCGGCGGCGCGCTTCGACGTCGTCCTGCGCGGCTACGACCGGCACGAGGTCGAAGCCCTGCTGGTCGAAGGGGTGGACGCGGTCGCCGCCATCCGCGCAGGGGGCCGGGTCGCGGCCGGCCCGACGGCGGCGGAGCTGCGCGAGCGGTGCGCGGACCTGCCCGTTGTGCTGCGCGGCTTCGACCGCGGCCAGGTGACCGCGTTCGTCGACGACCTCTGCGCGGCGCTGAAGCGCGCGGGCGATGCCCGCCGATCGCCCGGCGGCCAGGGGCGGCCGCTGACTTTGCCGAGGACGCCCTCCCCTGGAACGGCTCGGTCGGCACAATAGAGGCATGCCCCTGACTCCCTCGGACATCAGCAACAAGACGTTCCGTACGGTGCGCCTGCGGCCGGGCTACAACGAGGACGACGTCGACCACCTCCTGGACCGGGTCGAAGCCACGCTCGTGGCGTTGCAGGGCGGCCCGCGCACCGGCCCGCTCATCACCGCCGCCGAGGTCGAGGCGGCCCGGTTCCGGACCACCCGGCTGAACCCGGGCTACAACGAGGACGAGGTCGATGAGTTCCTCGACGTCATCGTGGCCGACCTGCGCTCCCGCGGGCTGAGCGGCGAACCCGGGGAGCCGGGGCCCGGAGCGCGTCCGGGCCCTCCGCCCGCGGGCCGGCCTGCGGGCCCGCCCCGCCCCCAGCACACCGGCCAGGGACGCGGCCCCGGTCCTGGTCCCGGCCCGGGGCCCGGCCCGCGCACCGCTCCGCCCAGCGGGCCTCCACCCGGCCGCGGCGCGGCCCTTCCCCCTTTCGGCGCGGTCCCGCCCCCGCCGCCCGTCCCGCGCGGTGACCGTCCGCCCATGACCCCGGAGGACGTGCGGCGCAAGCGGTTCGCGACCACCCGGCTGACCACGGGGTACAACGAGGACGAGGTCGACACGTTCCTCGACCGCGCCGAGGCCACCCTCGGCGCGCTGCTGAACGGGCGCCCCGACCTCGCCCCGCTCAACGCCACCCAGGTCGAACGCGTGCAGTTCGCGACCACCCGCGCCCGGCCCGGCTACGACCCGGCGCAGGTCGACGCGTTCCTGGACCTGCTCGCCGAGGAGCTGCGCCGCTACGAGCACGGCTGAGGCCGGCGCATGCCGCTACCGCGGCACGTCCACAGGGTGTGGACGGGCTCCGCGCCATAGC
The DNA here is from genome assembly GCF_042650565.1 of Nocardiopsis sediminis. Classification (NCBI taxonomy): domain Bacteria; kingdom Bacillati; phylum Actinomycetota; class Actinomycetes; order Streptosporangiales; family Nocardiopsidaceae; genus Nocardiopsis; species Nocardiopsis sediminis. The sequence continues at coordinate 132,017 of NZ_JBHSBH010000013.1, read as the reverse complement.
CCGCGCGGACCGGCGATGCCCCGCCCGGCTCAGACCGGGCGCAGCCCGGCCATGAGGAGGCCGGCGAAGTGCTCGCCGAGCGCCGGGCCGTCGAGCTCGCCGTCGCGGCGGTACCAGCGGCCGAGGTGGTGGACGGCGCCGAAGTACTGGGTGGCGACGATGTCGGCGGGGACGTCGGAGCGGAAGACCCCCTCGCTCCGGCCCTGCTCGATCATCGAGCGGAAGAGCTCGTGGTACTGGCGGCGCTCCTTGCGCACCGCGGCCTGGCGGTCGGCGGAGAGCATGTGCATGGAGCGGTAGAAGATGACCGCATCGTCGAGGTTGTCCACCGTGGTGTGGACGAGGTCGGCGGCCGCGGCCCGCACCCGCTCGGCGATGGGACCGGGTGCGGCGGCGAATTCGGTGAGCCGGCGCATCTGGAGCGACATCAGCCGCTGGTAGACGGCGTAGAGCAGGTCGTCCTTGGACGAGAAGTAGTGGTACATCGCGCCCTTGGTGACGCCGGCGGCGTCGACCAGCTCCTGCACCGAGGTGCGCTCGAACCCCTGCTCGGCGAAGAGCCGGGTGGCCGCCGCCAGCAGCCGGCCGGGCACCGGCACGCGTTCCCCGTCGGCCCCCGGCCCTCCGGTCGCCGCGTTTTGTCCGCCGGTCACGCTCACCTCCCCGCTCACCCCCCGCCCCCGTGTCCTACGGCCCCACAAGAATAGGCATACCGGTCGGCCGGACGGAGGGCGCCCGCCGCCCCGGGCGCGACACGCCGACGGGGCTCCGCGGTCCACCGATATCCCGGCCATCAGCGCAGGTCATCCAGGTCGAACCAAGGATGCGCCGCAAAGTGGTGCCGCGCCGCACCGGCCCGAAGATCTAGGGTGTCCGATGCCGGGACACCCGGGGGCCGATCCTGATTCGAACCTGTGTTCGATAGGATGCCGGGGTGAGTCTCTACAACGAACGGATCGACGTCAGATCGACCACCGGCGGCCACCCCGCCTTCTTCGCCTGGCGCGGGCGGATGTACCGCGTCCGGCGGATCATCGGCACCTGGAACACCGGGAACGGCACCCCCGGCGGCCCGGGCGCCGGCGGCACCGACATCCGGCTCGTGCGGGTCGCCGCCGAGTCCGACCAGGGCCGGCCCAGCATCGCCGACATCACGCTCGACACCGCCACCGAGCACTGGACCATGCGCCGCCTATGGGGATGATGCCCGCCCCCGCCCCGTGACCGCGGGGCCGGGCCGCGCGGGAGGGGCGCGGCCCGGAGTGGGGGCTATGCGACCAGGCGCGTTCTACCATGTCGGACGATGCGCATTCTCGTGGTCGAAGACGACGACCGGGTCGCGCGAGGTCTGGTCACCGCGCTTCGGAACGCGTCCTTCGACGTCAACCGGGTCAATTCGGCGGCCGACGCCCTGCGCGCGCCGGAGCCCGACGTCGTGCTGCTCGACCTCGGGCTGCCCGACGCCGACGGCATCGACCTGCTGCGCCGGCTGCGCGAGCGCTCCGAGACCGCGATCATCGCGGTGACCGCCCGCGCCGAGGAGCGCGAACGCGTCCGCGGCCTGCGCGCCGGCGCCGACGACTACGTCGTCAAACCGTTCGGCATCGCCGAACTCCTCGCCCGCATCGACGCGGTGCTGCGCCGCACCCGGGCGGCGCGGTCGGCCGCCGAGCGCAGCGAGCCCCCTTTGACGCTCGGGCCGCTGCGCATGGACCTGAACTCCCGGGAGGCCGAGGTGGACGGCGTGCCGCTGTCCCTCACCCGCAAAGAGTTCGACCTGCTCGCGCTGCTGGCGCAGCGGGCTCCGGCGGTCGTCGGCCGCGACGTCATCCTGGACCAGGTGTGGGGGGTCGGCTGGGAGGCGTCCTCACGCACCCTCGACACCCACATCGCGGCGCTGCGCGGCAAGCTCGGCGGCGACCTGCGCATCCACACCGCACGCGGGGTGGGCTACCGGCTGCACGTCAGGACCGGGCCGGAGTAGCGCGTGCAACAGCGGCTGCTGGTCATCCTGCTCCCTCTGGCGTTCGTGCTGGTGGCCGCGCTGGGCGTGCCGCTGGCGACGCTGGTGGCCCAGCAGCAGACCGGGGAGGTCTACGTCGACCGGCTGAACGACATCGGCCGGTTCGCGTCGCTGGCCGACACCGCTCTGGAGACCGGCCGGACCGAGGCGCTGCGCATGGAGCTGGAGCGCTACGAGGACCTCTACGGCTTCCCGGTGGCGCTGCTCGACCCCTCGGGCCGGGTCGTGATCGGCTCCAGCGGGCAGGGCGAGCTCCTCACGTACCTGGAGGACGCCGGGACCCGGCGCGTCGTCGACGACGCGCTCGCCGGGTTCCGCCCGGAGCCCCCGACCGCGCTGTGGCCGTGGGACGACCGCCCGCTGATCCTCGCCGAGCCGGTGGGGCGGGACAGCGAGGTCGAGGGGGTGGTCGTGGCCGCGTCGGACACCGGGCACCTGCGCACGTCGGTGCTCGCCAGCTGGGGGTGGATGGCGCTGCTGGGCCTGGTGCCGCTGACCGGCCTGGCCGCGGTGACCTGGCCGGTGTCGCGCTGGGTGCTGCGCCCGGTGCACCGGCTCGACGACGCGACCGCGCGCGTCGCCCACGGCGACCTCACCGTGCGCGCCGACGAGGCCGGCGGGCCGCCGGAGCTGCGGCGCCTGGCCGCGTCGTTCAACGCCATGGTCGACGTGGTCGAGCGGGCCCTGCACCGGCAGCGGGCGTTCGTCTCCGACGCCTCCCACCAGCTGCGCAACCCGCTCACCAGCCTGCGCCTGGCGGTGGAGAACCTGCGGCCGTTCCTGCGCGACGAGGAGGCCCGCGAGGTCCACGACGACGCGGTGGAGGAGCTCAAGGCGATGAACCGGATGCTCAACCACCTGCTGGCCGCCACGCGGCTGGAGAGCTTCAGCGACGCCGAGCCCGTCGAGCTGGACCTCGTGCTCGGCACCCGGCTGGAGCGGTGGCGCGCCCTGGGCGCGGAGCGCGGGGTGGCCGTGGAGGCGCGGGTGCCGGCGGGGATCCGGCTGCTGGAGCCACCCGGCGGGCTGGGCAGCGTCCTCGACGAGCTGGTCGCGAACGCGATCCGGCTGTCGGGGGGAGAGCGGGTCGTGCTGCGTGCGGCGGAGGGCGAGATGGTCGACCTGCACGTCAGCGACGACGGCATCGGGCTCGACCGCGAGGAGCGCGAGGAGGCTCTGCGCCGGTTCTGGCGGTCGCCCAAGCACCAGAACGTGCCGGGGACGGGCCTGGGGCTGGCGATCTGCGCCGAGCTGGTCGAGGCCGCGGGCGGCGAGCTGCGCCTGGGCCCGGGGCTGCCGCGCCCGCACTCCGACGGCTACGGCCTGGACGTCCTGATCCGGCTCCCGGGGGCGCCGCCCGCCCTCCCCGAGTGAGCGGGCAGGCAGAGCGGGGAGCACGCCGTCAGGACTTCCGGTCGCGGAACCACCGTTCCGCCCCGGGGTGGAGGGGGACGGGGCCGGTGGCGATGCCGGTGCGGACGTTGATGTGGGCGGCCTCGGGCCGGTCGGCGGCGATCGCGGCGGACTGGGTGAACACGGTCTCGGTGATGATCCGGGCGACCTCGTCGGGCAGGTCGGAGCGGGCGAGCAGGATGTTGGGCACCGCAACGGTCGGGGTGGCGGGCACGTCCTCGTAGGCGGTCGCCGGGATGGTCGCCGGGATGTAGGGGGCCGGGTAGGCGTCGGCGAGCCGGTCGGCCTGGCCGCGCAGCCCGATCAGCCGCGCTCCCCCGGCCGCCGTGATCTGGGCGACCGCGGGGGTGGGGACCCCGGTGAGGGAGAACATCGCGTCGAGGTCGCCGGTCGTGAGGGCGTCGGCCGAGTCGGCCTGGTCGAGCAGCGTCTCGCGGACGTCCAGGCCGGTCAGGTCGGCCAGCCGCGTCATGATGAACTCCGTCCCGGAGCCGTCGGCGCCGAAGGAGACCCGGTGCCGGTCCAGGTCGCCGTAGGAGCGCAGCGGGGAGTCCGCCGGGACCACCAGGTGCAGGAAGCTGTCGTAGAGCCGGCCGAGCGCGCCCATGCCTTCGGGGGGACGCCCGCTGGCGCCCACGGCGGCGTCCAGGCTGGAGAACCCGACCTGCGCCGCGCCGTCGTGGAGCAGCCGGATGTTGTCGGCCGAGGCGGCGGTCTCGCGGGCGACCACGCGGGTATCGGGGAGCGCGCGGTCGAGGAGCCGGGCCAGCGTGGCGCCGATCTCTCGGAACACCGCCCCCGGCGGGCCGGTGGCGAGCACCAGCTCGGGCAGGTCGGGCACCGCGCGCCCGCCGCATCCGGCCAGCACGGCCATGCCGCCCACCAGGACGGAACGGCGCGCCACGTCCGGGTGTCCACTCACACCCGCAGCTTAGATCAGCAGGCCGCGGCACCCCGTCCGGCGCTCGCACCCCGGGCCGTCCCGGCGCCGGCCGCGGCCGGGGGTGGAGCGGGCTACACCCCCGATCCGGTCATGGGCGCCATGGCCCCGCCTGGCCCCGGACGGCATCGTTGCAGGTGAAGGTCGACGCCTCCGCCTGGAAGGACATCATCATGAGGGCTCTGCTCTGGACCGTGCTCGCCGTCGCCGTCATGGGCAACGTCATCGCCGCGTTCCTCCCCGATGCCGGGTCACAGGTCATCGTCAACATCGCCACAGGCATCGTGGTCCTGGCGTCGTGCGGCGGGCTCGTGCTGGCGCGCAAGCGGCACTCCTGCGTCTGATCAAGACGCTCCGCGGAGCCTGCGCGGGGGCCGGTGCGGCGCCGCCGCACCGCCGTGCTCCCGGTCACATCCGGTGATCTTCGTTCACCCACCGGCGCGAAATGTCAGGTGAATCTGAAGTTTCACCCCCGTGGCTTGCCTGTTACGGCGGCCAGTGGCGAGCATCACGTGATGCCCCGCACATCCCCCGCAGTTCCGTGATGAAGGAGGTCCCCGTGCCGTCTCTGCGACGCACCGACCCGCCCGCCGGCGACGCCGCCGCACCAGCACCGCGCAAGCGCTTCACCCGACAGCTGTACTTCTGGGTCCTGGTGGCCATCGCCCTCGGCATCGCGGTGGGCATCCTCTTCCCGGCGCAGGCGTCGCAGATGAAGTGGCTGGCCGACCTGTTCATCAAGCTGGTCAAGGTCGTCATCGCGCCGACGATCTTCTGTACCGTCGTGGTCGGCATCGCCGGCCTCGGCAACCTCGCCAAGGCCGGGGGCCTGGCGCTGCGGACCGTGACCTACTTCATCGCCACCACCCTGATCGCCCTGGCGATCGGCCTGGTGACCATCAACGTCCTGCGCCCCGGTGTGGGCCTGGGCATGTCCTTCGACGAGGATGCCGCCGCCGACACCATCAGCGAGGCCACCTCGACCGAGGCCGACGGCATCTCCGGGTTCATCCTGCACCTGGTGCCCGAGTCGTTCTTCGGGGCCTTCGTCGACGGCCAGCTCATCCAGGTGCTCGTGGTGGCCATCCTGGTCGCCTGCGCGCTGACGATGCTCGGCAAGCGAGCCGAGGGGGCCATCCGCGGCCTGACCACGATCCAGGACGTCATGTTCGGGGTCATCAAGATCGTGATGTACGCCGCCCCGATCGGCGCCTTCGGCGGCATGGCCTACACCGTCGGCGAATACGGCGGCCAGATCCTGAGCAGCCTCGCCTACTTCATGCTCAGCTTCTACGCGACCTGCGTGCTGTTCATCGTCGGGTTCCTCGGCCTGGTCGCCCGCGTCGCAGGGTTCAGCCTGCTGAAGTTCATCCGGCTGATCCGCGACGAGCTGCTGATCGTCCTGGGCACCTCCTCCAGCGAGTCGGTGCTGCCGCGGATGATGACCAAGCTGGAGGCGGCCGGCACGAAGAAGTCGGTGGTCGGCCTGACCATCCCGACCGGCTACTCCTTCAACCTCGACGGCACGGCCATCTACATGACCATGGGCGCCATCTTCATCGCCCAGGCGACCGGCGTCGAGGTGGGCGTGTGGACCCAGGTCGGCCTGCTGCTGTTCATGCTGCTGTCGAGCAAGGGCGCGGCGGGCGTGAGCGGCGCCGGGCTGGTGACGCTGGCGGCGTCGCTGGCCGCGTTCGACAGCGTCATCCCGCTGGCGGGCATCGCGCTGATCGTCGGCATCGACCGGTTCATGTCCGAGGCGCGCGCGCTGACCAACCTCATCGGCAACGGTGTGGGCACGCTGGTGATCGCCCGCTGGACCGGCGACCTCGACCGTGAGCGGCTGGCGCACGTGCTCGACAACCCGAACTCCATCAACATGGACGAGCTGATGCGCGTCGACGGCGGCGCCGAGGCCGCCCCGCAGGGCGACGGCGAGGCCGCGGGTGCCGCCGCCGATACGGCGGACCCGGCCGGCGACGACTCCGAGGCGGACACCTCCGGTGACAAGAAGGCCGCTCCGTCCGCGGCCGGCTGATCCCGGACACCCCGGCACGGCACCCGCGCTCCCCTCTTGCGCGGGTGCCGTGCCGTTTCTATCGGCAGCGGGGCCGGCCGAGCGAAGGCCGGCACGCCCGGTGCCGACCGGAAGGGTCAGATACCCCTTACCCCTCTTGTAGCGATATGTAGCGGCGCGTACTCTCTCCGAGACCCCACAGGGTCCCCCGCAGTTGAGGATCCTCCCCCACCCCCAAGGAGACACGAATGCTGCGACGCACTTCCGCGTGCGCCCTCGCCGCCGCCGCAGCGGCGGCGCTGTCACTGGCCGGCGGGCTGCCCGCCGCCTCGGCGTCGACCACCACCGCCCCCGCCGACGCGGCTCCGGCGGCGGAGGCGGCGACCACGATCACCTACAACGCCGACCAGGCCACCGAGTACGAGGCGGAGATCGCCGCCGGCGTCCAGGTCTGGAACGACAGCGTCGCCAACGTCCAGATCGAAGAGGCCGCCCCGGGCCAGCGGGCCGAGATCACGATCATCGCGACCGACGGGTGGCCGCAGGCCACCCTCGGCCCGGTGCGCCCCGGCGGATCGGCCCGCGTGGAGATGGGCAGCCAGGCGGTGGACGAAGGCCACGACGTCACCCGCATCGCAGCGCACGAACTGGGGCACAGCCTCGGCCTGCCGGACATCAAGCCCGGCCCGTGCTCGTCGCTGATGTCGGGCTCGACCGCGGGCACGTCGTGCACGAACGCGGTCCCCAACTCGGCCGAGCGGTCCCGCGTCGAGCAGAACTACGGAACCGGCGCCCTGGGCCAGGTCCCCGCCGCCGGCACCATGGTCGTCGACGGCCCCTGACCTGCGAGTCCGTCCGGTGCCGGGGGTGCGGCGTGGCCTGCACCCCCGGCACCGCGGAATTCAAGGACCGGCTGGGTGCGGCTCCGGTTCGGGCTCTGTGCCCCCGGGTCGCCCCGCTTCCTCACTCCGCTCCAACGGCCCCACGGAAAGGGCCTGCGGCCTGGGGCGGCGCCGCCTCCGCTCGTTCGTCGGCTCGCGGCTCCGCACCGCTGGTCACGTACCAGGCCGCCCCTTCACCATGAGCCAGCCGTACCCGGCGCAGGACCCGGTCGTCCAGCTCCGGGAGGTCCCCGGGCGGGAACCAGCGGACCTCCAGGGACTCCTCGGCGTCGGGGCGCGGCGCGCCGCCGGTCGGGCGGCAGCGGAACGCGATGTCGAGGAACTGGACCTGATCACCGTTGGGGTAGGTGAAGGGCGGCTCGGTGAACACGCTGGCGATGCGCTCGGGCACCACCTGCACCCCGGTCTCCTCCCACACCTCGCGGACCAGCGCCTCGGCGGGCTGCTCGCCGGGTTCGAGGATCCCGCCGGGGGTGGACCACCGGCCGTCGTCGGCCCGCCGGTGCAGCAGGATGTCGCCGGAGTCGTCGATCACGACGGCGGTCACCCCGGTCAGCCACAGGGGCCCGTGGCCCACGTGGTCGCGCAGCCGGAGGACGAAGTCGGGTGTCGGCATGGTCCGACCCTACTCACCCCGGACCCCCTCCCCGCCCCGTGCCACGACGGCGAGGGCGCGATGATGGCCCCATGACATCCGCCGCCATCCGCACCGCGCGCCCCGGCGACCACGCGGCCATCGTCGCCGTGGCCGACGCCTGGTGGGGCCGCCCCATCTCCCACATCCTGCCGCGGCTCTTCCTCGACCACTTCGCGCCCACGAGCCTGTTCGCCGAGGACACCGCGGGCACGGCCGGGTTCCTGGTCGGTTTCGACTCCCCCGCTGCGGCGGACGCCGCCTACATCCACATGGTGGCGGTCCGCCCCGATCTGCGCCGATCGGGCCTGGCGGCCGGGCTGTACGGGCGGTTCCTGGCCGGTGCGGCCGAGAGGGGACGCCCTGTGGTGCGGGCGGTCACCTCACCGGTCAACACCGGGTCGATCGCGTTCCACCGTGCGATGGGGTTCGCGGTCACCGGGCCGGTCGCCGACTATGACGGCCCCGGGCTGGACCGCATGGTGTTCGAGCGCCGGGGCTGACCGGCCCTTCCGCCCCTCGTCCGCTACGCCGGGCGCGTGTAGGTGAGCGAGTACCGGTAGAAGAGCAGGCGCCGTACGCGCGCCCCGGGGAGGGTGTCGGCCGCGGCGGTCCTGATCTCGCGCAGGCCGATCTCGGGGTCGCGCATGGGCATCGCCGAGAGGTCCGGGACGGAGGGGTCGGCGACCCCCGTTAGCGCGCGGGCGACGCGCATCCCGGCGCCGATCGCCACCTGCGGCGGGAGGGCGGCCGCCGCGACGGCGAGGTCGGCGGGGGTCTCCTCGCGGTAGAGCCCGACGACGGCGAGCACGCCGCCGGGCGCCAGCCCCGCGGCCAGGGTGCGCAGCGCCGGCGCGAACGGCATGTGGTGGATGGAGGCGATCGCCGAGATGAAGTCGTAGGCGCCCGGCTCGATGCCGGCGTCGTCCAGGGCGGTCCGCGTGTAGCGGATGTTCAGGCGCCGCGGGGTGGTGGCCTCGGCGCGGCGGATCATGCCCTCATCGGCGTCGATCGCGTCGACGGCCGCCGCCCGCCCCGCCAGCCTCCGGGCGAAGCGCCCCGAGCCGCAGCCCACGTCGAGCGCGCGGCCGCACCCCGGCGGCACGTGCCGCAGCAGGTGGTCGTGGTAGTGGCTGTTGTGGTTCCACCACAGGGGCACGGCGGTGCTCCTCCATCGGGTCGTGGAAACGGCGAACGGACCCGTCGCGACGACGGGCCCGGACGATCGCCGCGGCAGGGCTGCCGGACGGCGGCGGTATCAGCCGGCCTGCTGCTTCTGCTCCAACGCCTCCATGGCGTTGACGGCGGCCGGCACCGTGGTGTGCACGGGTACCTGGCGGTGCAGACCGACGAGGCGCACGACCTTGGTGACGCGTTCGTTCGGTGCCGCGAGCGCCAGGCTGCCACCGTGCTCCTTGACGGTCCGGTAGGCGTTGATGACGACGTTCAGCCCGCTGGAGTCCATGAACTCCAGCTGCGAGAAGTCGAGGATCAGCCACGGGCCGTTCTCGTCGACAGCGGACAGGACATGCTCTTGGAGGTCGCCTGCGGTCGCGATGTCGAGATCACCTTCGACGCTCACGATCACGCTGTGGTTCTCGACCCGGGTGCTCAGCCCAAGCCTGTGCACGTTCACTCCTCCCAGCCCCACGTGTAGATGAGGGGTTCCCCTTGCTAACCATACGGAAAACGGCGGATTCCGGTAGGGGGTCCGCTCGCACTCCCCGTGCGGCGGCGTCCGGCGGGCGACGGCGGGGACGTCCGGCGCGCCGACGGGCTCCGGCCGCCTGCTGCCGTAGGGCTTTGACCACTCACGGTATTAGGCGATTCACCCGACGGGAATGCCGATGCGCAAGATATTTTCCCCCACACACGTCATTTGCGACGAGGATTCGTTGCGGTCGGACCCAATCTCCCGAACGTACGCTCCGAATCGGGGTGTTGCGCCCCCGGGGGACGTGGCCCCGGTCACGCGGAGTCGCGGTCACCCGATGCTCCGGGGTCGGCGAAGAACGCCGCCAAGAGCCGCTCCGCCGCGAGCGTGGCGGTGAGGTCGCCCGCGCGCACGGCCTCCTCGGCCCCGGGGGTGAGGCCCCGCACACCGGGGTGCCGGGTGAGCCGGTCCATCAGCCGGTCGCGCACCTGTGACCACATCCACCCCACCTGCTGGCCGCTGCGCCGCTCGGCGAACGCGCCGGCCTCCTCCAGAGCCCGCCGGTGGGCCAGCACCGCCTCCCACACCTCGTCCAGGCCCTCGCCGGTGAGCCCGCTGCTGGTCAGCACGGGCGGGCGCCAGGCCGGGTGGACGGGCTGGAGCAGGCGCAGCGCCCGCGACAGCTCGCGGGCTGCCTTGCGCGCGTCGTCGGCCTGCGGGCCGTCGGCCTTGTTCACCGCGACGACGTCGACGAGTTCCAGCACGCCCTTCTTGATGCCCTGAAGCTGGTCGCCGGTGCGGGCCAGAGCGAGGAAGCAGAAGCAGTCGACCATGTCGGCCACGGCGACCTCCGACTGGCCCACCCCGACCGTCTCGACGAGGATGACGTCGAAGCCCGCGGCCTCCAAGAGCACCATCGTCTCGCGGGTGGCGCGGGCCACACCGCCGAGCGTCCCCGCTGTGGGAGAGGGGCGCACGAACGCGGCCGGGTCGACCGACAGCCGCGCCATGCGCGTCTTGTCGCCGAGGATGCTGCCGCCCGTGCGGGTGGACGACGGGTCGACGGCCAGGACCGCCACCCGGTGCCCGCGCCCGGTCAGCCGGGTGCCGAGCGCGTCGATGAAGGTGGACTTGCCGACCCCCGGCACCCCCGTGATGCCCACGCGGTGCGCCGTGCCGCTGTGCGGCAGCAGCTCGACCAGCAGGCGCTGCGCCAGCTCGGCGTGGTCGGCCCGGCGCGACTCGACCAGCGTGATCGCGCGGGCCAGGGTCGGCCGGTGCCCGGCGCGGACGCCTTCGGCGTAGGCGTCGATGTCGATGGTGCGTCGGCTCATCGGGGTCCTGACGGGCGGCGGTGCGGGAGCGCCCCGCGGCGGCCCCCTCCGGTGCGGTGGCGGTCGGGCGGGGTCAGGATGCGTGCCCCAGGCTTTCGGCCAGCCGGTCCAGCAGCCCGGCGGCGGCCTCGGCGATGACGGTCCCCGGGGGGAAGATCGCGGCGGCCCCGGCGGCGTGCAGCTCGGCGGTGTCGGCGGGCGGGACGACGCCGCCGACCACGATCATGATGTCCTCGCGCCCGAGGTCCGCGAGCGCCGCGCGCAGCGCCGGGACCAGGGTGAGGTGGCCGGCGGCCAGCGACGACACGCCGACGATGTGCACGTCGGCCTCCGCGGCCTGCGCCGCCACCTCTTCGGGGGTCTGGAACAGCGGGCCGACGTCGACGTCGAAGCCGAGGTCGGCGAAGGCCGTGGCGATCACCTTCTGCCCGCGGTCGTGGCCGTCCTGGCCCATCTTGGCGACCAGGATGCGCGGGCGCCGGCCCTCGTTCTCCTCGAACGCGCGCACCCGGCCGGCCACGGCGGCCATGGCCGCTGCGGCGTCGCCGGACGCGCCCGCTTCCTCGCGGTACACACCCTGGATGGTACGGACCTGGCCGGAGTGGCGGCCGAAGACCCGCTCCATCGCCTCGGAGATCTCGCCCACGGTGGCCTTGGCCCGGGCGGCGTCGACCGCCGCGGCCAGCAGGTTGTTCTCCAGGGTGGTGCCGTGGGAGGCGCCCGCCGCGGCGGCCGTGAGCCGGTCCAGGGCGGAGCGGACGGCGTCGTCATCGCGCTCGGCGCGCAGCCGGCGCAGGCCCGCCAGCTGCTCGGCGCGCACGCGCGAGTTGTCGACCTTGCGGACCTCGATCTCCTCGTCGCTCTCCGGCCGGTACTTGTTCACCCCGATGACCGGCTGGCGGCCGGAGTCGATGCGGGCCTGGGTGCGCGCGGCCGCCTCCTCGATGCGCATCTTGGGGATCCCGGCGTCGATGGCGGCGGCCATGCCGCCGGCGCGCTCGACCTCGCCGATGTGCGCCCACGCGCGTTCGGCCAGCTCGTGGGTGAGGCGTTCGACGTAGTGGCTGCCGCCCCACGGGTCGATGACGCGGGTGGTCCCCGACTCCTGCTGGAGCACGAGCTGGGTGTTGCGGGCGATGCGCGCGGAGAAGTCCGTGGGCAGGGCCAGCGCCTCGTCGAGGGCGTTGGTGTGCAGCGACTGGGTGTGGCCCTGGGTGGCGGCCATCGCCTCGACGCAGGTGCGGACGACGTTGTTGAAGACGTCCTGGGCGGTCAGCGACCAGCCGGAGGTCTGGCAGTGGGTGCGCAGCGACAGCGACTTGGCGTTCTCAGGCGCGAACCCCTTGACCAGCTTCGCCCACAGCAGCCGGGCCGCGCGCAGCTTGGCGACCTCCATGAAGAAGTTCATCCCGATGGCCCAGAAGAACGACAGCCGCGGCGCGAACGCGTCGACCGCCAGCCCCGCGCGGTTGCCGGCCCGGATGTACTCGACGCCGTCGGCGAGCGTGTAGGCCAGCTCCAGGTCGGCCGTCGCCCCGGCCTCCTGCATGTGGTAGCCGGAGATCGAGATGGAGTTGAAGCGCGGCATCCGCTGGGATGTGTAGGCGAAGATGTCGGAGATGATCCGCATCGAGGGCTGCGGCGGGTAGATGTAGGTGTTGCGGACCATGAACTCTTTGAGGATGTCGTTCTGGATGGTCCCCGCGAGCTTTTCGGGCGGGACCCCCTGCTCCTCGGCGGCGACGATGTAGAGCGCCATGATGGGCAGCACCGCGCCGTTCATCGTCATCGACACGGTCATCCGGTCCAGCGGGATGCCGTCGAAGAGCCGCCGCATGTCGTGGATGGAGTCGATCGCCACGCCCGCCATGCCGACGTCACCGGCCACCCGCGGGTGGTCGGAGTCGTAGCCGCGGTGGGTCGCGAGGTCGAAGGCGACCGACAGGCCCTTCTGCCCGGCGGCGAGGTTGCGCCGGTAGAACGCGTTGGACTCCTCGGCGGTGGAGTACCCGGCGTACTGCCGGATCGTCCACGGCCGGGTCACGTACATCGTCGGGTAGGGGCCGCGCAGGTACGGGGCGATCCCGGGGTAGGTGGCGAGGAAGTCCAAGCCGTCGCGGTCGGCCGGCGTGTACAGCGGGCGCACGCCGATGCCCTCGGGGGTCTCCCATTCCAGGGCGTCGGGGCCCTTGCCGGTGGCCTGTTCGAGGGCGCGCGCCCAGGCGCCGGCGCCGCCCGGCGCCGCGGCCGTGCCGCCCGGGGCGACCGTGCTGAAGTCGGGGATGTGCGCCCGTGCGGTGCCGGACGCCGTGGAGTCGTTCATTGGCCCACTCCCAGGGTGTCGTGGAGGTCCGCCAGCAGGGCGAGCGCGTCGGACCCGGTGGAGCAGAAGGCGTCGACCCCGGCGTCGCGGTAGGCGGGGACGGGCGGGCCCGCCATGAGGACGCGTTCGGCCCCGGCGGCCTTCAGCCCGGCCGCCGTGCCGGCCGCCTGCTCGGCGTAGCCGGCGTCGGAGCCGCACAGGCAGGCGACGCGGGCCCCGCTGCGGCGGAACGCGGCGACCGCCTCGCCGGCGCCGGCCGCGGTGTCGCCGCCGACGGGCTCGATCCCCCCGGCGCGCAGGAGGTCGCCGGCGAAGGCGGCCCGCGCCGTGTGCGCGGCGACCGGGCCGAGGGTCGCCAGGAAGACGCGGGGCCGCGCGCCGGTGGCGGCGAGGTGGGCGTCGGAGCGGTCGCGCAGCGCCTCGAAGTCGTGGGCGTAGCGGCGGCGCGGCAGCGCGGCCGGCGCGGCGCCCGGCGCGGTGCCCGCAGCGGGGGCGGCGGGCCGGTCGGGGACGGGGCCGTCGAGATCGGGGAACGCGCTGACGCCGGTCAGCGGGTCGGTGCGGCGGGCGATGGCGTCGCGGCGCCGCCGCCACACCTCGTCCACGCGCTCGGCGACCAGGCCGGCCGACAGCGCGGCCGCCATCCCGCCGGCGGCCTCCAGCTCCTGGAAGAACGCCCACCCGGCGGCGTAGAGGTCGGCGGTGGCGCGCTCGACGAAGTAGGACCCGCCCGCGGGGTCGATCACCCGGGCGAGGTGCGCCTCCTCCAGCAGCAGCGTCTGGGTGTTGCGGGCGATGCGGCGGGCGAAGTCGTCGGGGACGCCGAGGGCGTCGTCGAACGGGCGGACGGTCACGGCGTCGGCGCCGCCGATCCCCGCGCCGAAGCAGGCCAGGGTGGTGCGCAGGATGTTCACGTAGGGGTCGCGGCGGGTCATCATCGCGGCGGACGTCACGGCGTGCTGGCGCATCGCGCGTCGCTCCGGCGGCAGGCCGCACGCCTCGGTGACCCGGGCCCACATGGCGCGGGCGGCGCGCAGCTTGGCGATGGTCAGGAACTGGTCGGCGGTCGCCGCGAACCGGAACTCCAGCCGCGCCGCGGCGTCGGCGAGGCCGAGCCCCGCCTCGGTGAGCGCGCGCAGGTAGGCGGTGCCGGCGGCCATGGCGGCGCCGAGCTCCTGCGCCTCGGACCCGCCGGCGTCGTGGTAGGGGGTGGCGTCGGCGGTGGCGAGCCGCAGCGCCGGGTGGCGGGCGGCGTAGGCGGCAGCGGCCTCCCTGAGGGGGGCGAGGTCGGCGGGGGCGCCGGTGCGGGCGGCGGCGGTGAGGGGGTCGATGCCCAGGCCGCCCGTGACAGCGGCGTCGGGGACGCCGCGGTCGGCCCAGGCGCGCAGCAGGGCTCGGGCCGCGGCGGCGTGCTCGGCGCCGGCGTCGAGGGTGACGGGGGCGAGGTCGAGGTGGACGTCGGCGAGCACGTCGCCGATCCCGGTGACCGGCACACCGCCGTCGCCCACGGCGAGCCAGATGGAGGTGGCCCCGTTCTCCAGGTCGGCGAGGACCGCGCGGCGGGCTGCGGCGGGGCCGGGGCCGGCGTGCCGCTGGCGGATGTCCCAGCCGGCCGCCACCGCCCCCTCAGGGCGCCCGCCCCGGGTGAAGGGGTGCAGGCCGGGGTGGCCGGAGTCGAGGTCGCCGCCGCCCGGGGCGGCGTCGGCAGCGGTGTAGAGCGGCGCGATCGCGATGCCGTCGTAGGTCACCGAGGAGAGCGCCTGCTCCGGGTCGGGAGCGGGGGCGCCGGCTTCGGCGGCGCTCTTGCGCAGGACACCCGTGACCAGTTCACGCCAGTGCTCCCGCGTCGCCTGGGGGAACTCCGCACCCAGGGCGAGGTGTCCCGCGCCACTCTCCGTCGTGCCCATATTCCGAGATGGTAGATAACCGCGCTGGACGGCCGCTGAATCGGGGCGCCCCAGTCCGACCCCGGATCGCCCCCGCCGCCGCGCCGGTGTCGGCGTTTCCCCGCGTCCGCGCCCGTTCCCGTGCGATGGCGCGGCGGCGGCCTGTGAATCGGACCTACCGCTTGGCGTGTTCCAGCCGGTCCGTTACGGCGCCCGTCCCGCGTCCCCCGCAGGGGACGCGGCTCGACGGCCGGGGCGGAGGCCCGACGCGACTACAGCGGGGCGGACGCCGCCGGCCTGTCCGCCGCCTCGCCCGCGAGGAAGGGGCTCGACGACGGAGGCGGAACCCTGACGCGACGGTGGCGAGGGGCTCCGCCGCCCGCGGGGCCTCAGCCCAGGACGATGGCGCCGGCGAGCAGCGGGTCGCCGAAGGTGACCGATCCGCTGCCGGAGGCGACGGCCCGCGCGCCCTGGCAGGAGTTGCCCGCGTACAGCGCGAACTTGGTGGGCGACTCGGTCTCGATGGCGACGACGCCGCCCTGGTCGGAGTCGAGCACCCGGCACCCCCCGCCCTCGACCACCTGGCGGTGCCCGCTCTCGAAGGTGACCGTGACCGGCCGGGTCCGGTCCCGCCCGGACATGCCGGCCAGCGCACCGGCGATGGTGGCGGACATGGTGGCGAGGTTCGCGGGGCGGATCGGCACGGCGTTCGTTCCCTCTTCTCAGCGGGGCCGGAGATCGGAATGATCTTGAACTTCCTGTCATTTAGCTACAACGGATCGTGAAACACCACAGCTGGGAGGGTGTGTCGCAGGATCCGTCCCTAAGCCCCGAGTCGCCGTTCCGGGCACCCTTTCCCGGCCCCGCCACGGGAGGACCCGCCGGCCGGCGGCGACCGGGGCGGCCGGCCGCATAGGGTGGCGTCGGGGCCGCGGTCGCGGCCCGGGTCCGGCCGGAGGAAGGAGGGGCGCCGCCGTGGTGCACGTGTACGTCCTCCTTCAGTTCCTCTTCCCGGCCGCCGACGTTCTGCTCACCGATGCGGCCGGCCCCATCACCGGGTCGTTCGCGCTGCTCGCCCTCGTGGCCGTGGGCGCCGCGCTCGCCTGGATCGCGGTGCGCGGCGTCGCCGCGTGGCCCGTTCCCGACTCCGAAGGCGGCCGCGCCGACGCCATGCGGCGCCGCTCCGACCGCGCCGCCGCCCCTCCCCTGCGCGACCCCGACGCCCCCGGCAAGCCCCGCCCCCGAGCGCCGGGCGCCGCCCCGACGGCCGCCTGACACACGCGTCGTCGCTGCTCGCGCAGCAGGGCCGGTCCTGGAACGGGCCGTCCCGGCCGTGGCCTGCGGGGTGTCTCCTTCACGCGGGGCCGCCCGCTGCCCGTGTCGTCATGTCGCCGTCCCGGCCGTGTTTTTAGTTCTTCCTTTCCGCCGGACGAGGGGCACCATCACCATGTACACGTTTCCGCCGATCGCGACCGCCCTCGGGCTGATCGCCTCTGTCGTCACCGGGCTGACCACGCTGCTCAGCCCATTCGCGGGGACGGCCGCCGCGGCCGTCGCCGTCGTCTGCCTGACCGCCGCCGTCCGCCTCGCGCTCGTGCCGTTGAGCGTCGCGCAGGTCCGTGGGGAGAAGGCCCGGGCCCGGCTGGCGCCGCGGCTGGTCGCCCTCCAGAAGAAGCACGGCGCGGACCCGCAGCGCCTCGTGGCCGAGCAGCAGCGCCTCTACACCGAGGAGGGGACCTCACCGCTGGCCGGCTGCCTGCCGATGCTCGCCCAGTCGCCCGTGTTCATCGTGCTCTACGGGGTGTTCATCACCCCCGAGATCGGCGGCGCGCCCAATGCGCTGCTCGGCTGGACGCTGGGCGGGGTGCCGCTCGGCGCCACCCTGGGCGATGCGGCGGCGGCCGGCCCGGGCTCCGTTGCGGTCTTCGCGGCGCTGCTCGCCGTCATCGCCGCGGTGGCGTGGGCCTCACGGCGCTGGCTCGTGCTGCCGTCGATGGCGGCCGCCGCTGAGAGCGGCGGCCCCGCGCTGCCCGGTGCGCAGGTGATGACCTACCTGTCGTTCATGACGGTGGCCGTGGCGGCGTTCGTCCCGTTGGCCGCGGGGCTGTACCTGGCGACCAGCACGGCGTGGACCGTCGCCGAGCGCCTGGTCCTGCGGCGGCTCATCGCCGGAT
>NZ_JBHSBH010000013.1:92960-114702 GCF_042650565.1 Nocardiopsis sediminis | reverse complement strand
CGGGGCGTCTGCGGATACCGGTCGCTGCGCGTGGGTGCTACAGCGGGACGTTGACGCAGGCCAGGCGGTCTCCGGCGGTGCCGGAGTCGTCGGGTCCGGTGTGGGTGTGGTGCTCGTGGACGACGACGGAGTTGGCCTCGCCCTCGCGCGGTTGCCAGGTGACCCCGGCCTGGGCGCCGCCCGCGCCGTCGGAGTCGGTGGTGAAGTCGAGCCAGACCTCGTTCTCGGGGTTGGCGAACCGCGGGCTGGTCGAGGGCTGCTCGGGGTCCTCCCGGTTCTGGTAGTGCGGGCCGGAGTCGTCGGGGTCGGGCCCGCACGGATCCGTGTGCACGTGGGCGCCGTAGTCGCGGTCGGGTTCGAGGCCGTCAAGGCGGATGGAGAAGTCGGTTCCGCCGGCCACGTTGGCGACGACGCGGACGTCGATGGTGGAGCCTTCGGGCACGGCCTCGGAGTAGGTGAGCGCATCGGCGCCGGAGTCGGCGGCCTCGAACGTGGCCGACACCGAGGCCAGCTCCTCGAGGTTCGTGCCGTCCGACTCCTCGCGGTTCGTACCGTCCGATTCGGCGCCTTCGGCGGCGTCGTCGTTGCCCTCGTCGTATCCGCCGCCGCCCCCGCCGCCGTTGTTGCACCCCGCAAGGAGCAGCACGGACAGGGCCAGGCCGAAGAAGGTTCGGGTCAGGGGCACGTCGTTCTCCCGGTGTCGTTGGGCGCGCATCCACTCAGAACGCTACCCAACGCGACCGCATCGTCACGGGAGAACCGCCGATTCACCCGCATCCGGATCCGGGGACCGCGGCGGGGCCCCGCCCCTGGTCAGGGGGCCGGAGCAGGGAACGTGTCCTTGAAGGTGAAGGCGTCCGCCGAGGGGCCGCGGTCGCGCAGCAGCTCCAGGCGCTTCAGGGCCTCGCCGACCGTGGGGGTGTGCCCGGCGGGGACCCACCACAGGACCGCTTGGACCTCCTTCATGTGGACGAACCAGTCGCGGCGCCGGCGCAGCAGGTCGATGTGGCCGGTGCGGTAAGTGAACTCCCACAGCGACTCCACCGACTCCCACACCGAGAGGTTGATCAGTGTGTCGGGGCCGTCGTCGCCGAGGGGGCGCAGGCTCGTGGCGTCGTTCTCCCCTTCGCCGACGAGGCGCCACACGAAACCGGGGCTGGCCTCGGCGAGGGCGTTGATGGGGTCGAGCATGCCGGTGAACCCGGCCATCCGGGGGTCGTCCAGGGGGTGGGTGAACGTGCCGATGTTGAGCTGGGCGAGGTGGTGGGAGGGGCTCATGCCGGTCAGCACACCACGCGCCGCCTTTCTATGTCAAGATTCATTGTTTTTGGAAATCGCCACGCAGCACCCGCCCTTCACCGGGTCCATCCGCGCCGAGAATCCGGCCGCACCCGCCCCCTCCAGCACCCCGCGCAGCAGCTCCAGGTTCATCCCGCAGGCCAGCGGCGGGTAGTCGCGCGCCAGCGCGTGGAACGGGCAGTTGCGCAGCCGCAGCACCGCGGGGTCGGCCGGGTCGGGCGCCGGCTCATAGCCGTTGCGCTCCAGGCACCGCGCCAGGCCGCCGGCCGCGTCGGGCCGCTCGTCCGGGGCCAGCGCCTTCCCCTGGCGGACCCCCTCTTCGCGGGCCGCCGTATGCAGCGCGTCTTCGGCTCCCTCGCGCAGCACCGCCTCGGCCAGCACCCGGGCCGCGGTCGCATAGTCGCGCGGCGGCAGCTGCACGCTGTGCTCCCGGCCGGCCCGCCGGTACAGCTTGGCCGGCCGCCCCGACCCGGGCCCGTCGCGCCCGGAGACCTTGCCGCGCGAGACCTCCAGCAGCCCGGCTTCGACCAGCTTGTCCAGGTGGAAGGCGACGAGGGTGCGCTGCGCCCCCACGGCGTCGGCCGCCGCGGCGCGGGTGACGTCACCCCCGTGGTCCACGATGTGGCGGTAGAGGCGGCGGCGCAGCGGCTCGGCCAGCACGCCCACCGCGGCCAGGGGATCGTCGGCGTCCGTCCCGGGTTCGCTCATGGCTCCATTGTGCGTCCGCCGCGCGGCGCGCGGGCGGCCGCACCGACCCGTCCCACCGGCGAACACCTACCAAAGCCAAGTAAAACCAAAAAAAACAACATCAAGTCTTGTGTGGTCCAGCTCATAGCTCCTAGCATCGGTCTCGACCACGGTGAAACGCAGGTGATGGGACATGTACGCCGAAGAACGCCAGCAGGCGGTGCTGCGCCGGGCGCGGACCGAGGGCCGCGTCGACGTCGCGGCGCTGGCCGCGGAGTTCGAGGTGACCTATGAGACCGTGCGCCGCGACCTCACGGCGCTGGAGCGGCGCGGGGTGCTGCGCCGCGTGCACGGCGGGGCGATCCCCGTCGAGCGCCTGGGGTTCGAGCCCGCACTGACGGTCCGCGACACCGTGATGACCGCCGAGAAGGAACGCATCGCCAAGGCGGCCCTGGCCGAGCTGCCCGAGGACGGCGCGATCCTGCTCGACGCCGGCTCCACCACCGGGCGCATGGCCGCCCAGCTGCCCGCCGACCGCGAGCTGACCGTGGTCACCAACTCACTGTCGATCGTCTCGGTGCTGACACCGCGCCCCAACATCAACCTCCTCGTCCTGGGCGGGCGGCTGCGCCCGCGCACCCAGGCCACCGTCGACGACTGGGCCCTGCGCGTCCTGGAGGACACCTACGTCGACGTCGCCTTCATGGCCACCAACGGCGTCTCCGCCGAACGCGGCCTGACCACCTCCGACATGGCCGAAGCGATGGTCAAGCGCGCCATGGTGCGCGCCGCCCGCCGCCTCGTCCTGCTCGCCGACCACACCAAGGTCGGCAACGACCACTTCACCCGGTTCGCCGGGCTCGACGACTTCGACTGCCTGATCACCGACACCGGGATCGCCGAAGGGCTCGCGGAGGAGATCCGCGCCATGGGCCCGCGGGTGGTCCTCGCCTGACCCCACCCCCTTCCTTCCCCATTACCCCCCGTTTCACCGGCGCTCCCGCCAAAGGGTGCTGTTCGGTGATGCCCGATACCGCCGGAGGCCCCATGTCGATCCAGGAGAAACCCGCACCACCGCCCGACCGCCAGCGCCCGGCCATGGAGCGCGTGCGATCGCGTGTGCAGCGCTTCGGCGGCCACCTGTCCGGCATGGTCATGCCCAACATCGGCGCCTTCATCGCCTGGGGCCTGATCACGGCGATGTTCATCCCGGACGGCTGGCTGCCCAACGAGACGCTGGCGCAGCTCGTCGACCCGATGATCAAGTACCTGCTGCCGGTCCTCATCGGCTACACCGGCGGGCGCCTGGTCCACGGCCAGCGCGGCGCGGTGGTCGGCGCCATCGCCACCGTGGGCGTCGTGGTCGGCACCGACGGCCCGATGTTCCTCGGCGCGATGATCATCGGCCCGCTGTCCGCGTACTTCATGAAGCTCTTCGACCGGACCGTGCGCCCGCACGTGCGGTCGGGCTTCGAGATGCTGGTCGACAACTTCAGCGCCGGCATCCTGGGCGGCATCATGGCGCTCATCGGCCTGGTGAGCGTCGGCCCGGTGATCGAGTCCATCACCGGGGTCCTCGGGGCCGGCGTGCAGACGCTGATGGACGCGCGCCTGCTGCCGCTGGTGTCGATCATCGTCGAACCCGCCAAGGTGCTGTTCCTCAACAACGCCATCAACCACGGCGTGCTCAGCCCGCTGGGGGTCGCCGACGCCGCCGAGAACGGCAGCGCCATCCAGTTCCTCATCGAGCCGAACCCCGGCCCCGGCCTGGGGATCCTGCTCGCCTGCATGTTCTTCGGATCGCGCGCCACCCGCGCCACCGCCCCCGGCGCCGCCATCATCCAGTTCTTCGGCGGCATCCACGAGATCTACTTCCCCTACATCCTCGCCCAGCCGCGGCTGATCCTCGCGGCCATCGGCGGCGGCGCCAGCGGCATCCTGGTCTTCCTGCTGACCGGCGCCGGCCTGGTCGCCTCCCCCTCGCCGGGCAGCATCATCGCGGTCCTGACCGTGACGCCCCGCGGCGGCCACGTCGGGGTCATCGCCGGGGTCGCCGTGGCGGCCGTCGTCTCCTTCCTGATCGCCGGCGCTCTGCTCGGCTTCGGCCGCGGGAAGGACAAGGAGGAGGACGAGACCGCCACCGCCGCGAGCCCGCCCTCCGGCGACGCAACGGGCGACGCCGCATCCGCCGCGGCCGACGCCGACACGGACACCGACAGCGGCGCCGGCGGGAACACCATCAACGGAGCCCAGGTCGAAAAGGTCGTCGTCGCCTGCGACGCCGGTATGGGCAGCAGCGCCCTGCTGACCTCGATGCTCACCAAGAAGCTGGCCGCCTACTCGGTGGGCGTCTCGCACACCTCGGTGGACCGGATCCCCGACGACGCCGACGTCGTCCTGGTCCACACCAATCTCGCCGAGCGGGCCCGGCGCAACGCACCCGGCAAGGTCGTCGTGCCCTTCAACGCCTACCTGGGCGACCCTGCTTTCGACCGACTGGAAAAGGCCATCAAGGAAGGACAGGCCATTGACGGCTGACGAGACGACCCTGCGCATCACCCCCGATGCCGTGCGGCTGGGGTGCACGGCCGAATCCAAGGCCGACGCGATCGACCAGTGCGGGCGCCTGCTCCTGGAGCTGGGCGCGGTCGAGCCGGGGTACCTCCCCGCCATGCACGAACGGGAGCAGTCGGTCCCGACCTACATCGGCGAGGGGGTCGCGATCCCCCACGGCACCGACGCCGCCCGTGCGCTGGTGCGCCGCACCGCCCTCGCCGTCCTCCAGTTCCCCGGCGGGGTGGACTGGGACGGCAACGACGTCCGCGTCGCCATCGGGATCGCCGCCGGCGGCGGCGAGCACATGACCGTGCTGTCCAACCTCGCCACCACCCTGTCCATCCCCGAGCAGGCCAAGGCGCTGCGTGCCGCCACCGACGTCGACACCGTGATCGCCCTGCTCGACCCGTCCGGCAACGACCAGACCACCGACGACCCCGTGAAGGAGCCCCGATGAAGGTCGCCCGTTTCTACGCGCCCGGAGACATCCGGATCGAACAGGCGGAGGAACCGCAGGCGGGCCCCGGCGAGCTGAAGCTGCGCGTGCGCAACTGCTCCACCTGCGGCACCGACGCCAAGATCCACCGCCACGGACACCACCACATCGCGCCGCCCCGCGTGATCGGCCACGAGATCGCGGGCGAGGTCGTCGCCGTGGGCGACGGCGCCGGCGACTGGTCGCCCGGCGACCGCGTCCAGGTGATCGCGGCCATCCCGTGCGGGCAGTGCCCCGACTGCGCCCGCGGCTGGCGGACGATCTGCCCCAACCAGGAGTCGATGGGCTACCACTACGACGGCGGGTTCGCCGAGTACCTCATCGTCCCCGCGAAGGTGCTGGCCGTCGACGGCGTGAACCGCATCCCCGAGGGGGTCGGCTTCGCCGAGGCGTCGGTCGCCGAACCCCTCGCCTGCGTCCTCAATGGCCAGGAGCTCGCCCGGGTCGGCGCGGGCGACACGGTCGTGGTCATCGGGGCCGGGCCGATCGGCTGCCTGCACGTGCGAATGGCGCGGGCGCGCGGGGCCGAGCGCGTCTTCCTCGTCGAGCTGAACCGGGGCCGGCTCGACGCCGCCGCCGCTGCCGTCTCCCCCGATGCCGCGATCTGCGGCGCGGAGACCGACGCGGTCGACGAGGTCCGCAAGCTCACCGACGGCCGGGGCGCCGACGTCGTCATCACCGCCGCCGCCTCGGGCAAGGCCCAGGAGGACGCCCTCCAGATGACCGCGCGCCGCGGCCGGATCAGCTTCTTCGGCGGGCTGCCCAAGGACAACCCGATCATCTCCTGCGACTCCAACCTGGTGCACTACCGGGAGCTGACCATCGTGGGCGCCAACGGGTCCAGCCCCGACCACAATCGGCGCGCGCTGGAACTGATCGCCTCGGGCGCGGTCCCCGTGGCCGACCTCATCACCCACCGCAAGTCGCTCGACGACGTGGTCGCCGCCATCGAGACCGTCATCGCCGGCGAGGCCATCAAGGTGACGATCGAACCATGAGACGCACGTTCACCACCGCGCATCCGGTCAGGGCCACATGATCCTCACCGTCACCCCCAACCCCAGCGTCGACCGCACCCTGGAGGTCGGAGCGCTGCTCCGCGGCGGTGTGGTCCGGGTCGAAGGGGCACGGACACAACCGGGCGGCAAGGGGGTCAACGTCTCGCGGGTCCTGCGCCGCCACGGCGAGGACACGACCGCGGTCCTGCCGGTAGGGGGTTCCGGCGGCGGCCGGCTGTCGACGCTCCTCGCCGACCAGGGCGTGTCGGCCGTCACCGTGCCCATCGCCACGGCGACCCGCAGCAACATCACCATCGCGGAGTCCGACGGGATCACCACCAAGCTGAACCTGCCGGGGCCGGCCCTCACCGACGCCGAGACCGACACCCTGCTCGGAGCGGTCGACGCCGAGCTGGAGCGCGGCCCCCGGTGGCTGGTGGGGGCGGGCAGCCTGCCCACGGGGGTCGCGGCCGACTTCTACCCGCGGCTGGTCCGGCTGGCGGCGCGGCACGGCGTCCCGGTCGCGATCGACACCTCCGGTGTCCCCCTTGAGGCGGCGGCCCGGCAGGGCGGGACCGCCCTGCTCAAGCCCAACCACGAGGAGCTCGCCGAGCTGCTGGGGCGGGAGCTGCCGACCATCGGCGACGTCACCGACGCCGCCCGCGAAGTGCTGGCCTGGGGCAACACGGCCGTCCTCGCGACCCTGGGCGCCCACGGCGCCCTGCTGGTGACCGGGGACGGGACCTGGTGGGCGGGCGGTGCGGCGGTGACCCCGCGCAGCACCGTCGGCGCCGGGGACTGCGCCCTGGCCGGCTACCTGCACACCGACGGCCCGCCCGGGGAGAGGCTGCGGCGGGCCGTTGCGTGGGGGGCGGCCGCCGTCGGCCTGCCGGGGACCACCGTTCCCGGCCCCGGCGACATCGACATCGACGCCGTGGAGTCCGTCACCGGGCCCGGGCGCGAGCTGCTCGTCAAGGAGCTGTGACCGCCCTGCCCCCATCCCCGCCATCGTCCACCCATCCCCCCATCGCCGCCGCAACGGCTCCACGACCTAAGGGAGAACCCATGCCCGAACGCACCGCTGTCATCGGCTCGTCGGTCGGCCTGCACGCCCGGCCCGCCACCCTGTTCGTCCAGGCGGTCGTGGGCACCGGCCTGCCGGTCACGATCGCCAAGGAGGGCGGCTCCGCGGTCGACGCGCGCAGCGTGCTGACCGTCATGAGCCTGGGCGCCAAGGGCGGCGACACCGTGGTCCTGTCCGCCGACGGCGACGACGCCGACACCCACCTCGGCGAACTGGCCGCCCTGCTGGAAAGGGACCTCGACGCCGAGTGACGCCAGGCCCATATGAGCCCCGGTCCGCCGCCGTACGCCCCGGTGTGGCGGCGGGCCGGCCCGCCGCCGTCCGCCTCCGACTCAGTCCCGACCGCCCGCGCGGAACCGTCCGCCGCGCAGGGCTCCCGGCCGGACCGTCCCCGTGCCCGATGCCCCGTGGCTTCCCTCGGCCCGCGGCCGGGCACCGGCGCGGACGTCCGGCCCCACCGGCGGGGAGGTAGGGGACGCCTCCCCGCCGGCGCCCCGGCCCCCAACTGCGCGGGGGCCGGGGCGCCGCCGCGCGTACGATCGGAGGCGGCTATGAGAACGATCAGACACGGCGGCGAGCACGAGACCGAGATCCGCAGGTCCCGCTTCATCTGCGCGCTGGAGCGCGCGGGGGGCGAGGACGAGGCGCGTGCGTTCATCGCCGAGCGGCGCCGGCTGCACTGGGACGCCACCCACAACTGCACCGCCTACGTGCTGGGCACCCATGCCGATGTGCAGCGCTCCAGCGACGACGGCGAGCCGTCGGGCACCGCGGGGCTGCCCATGCTGGAGGTGCTCCGGCACCGCGGTCTCACCGACACCGTCGCCGTGGTCACCCGCTATTTCGGCGGGGTCAAGCTGGGCGCCGGCGGCCTGATCCGCGCCTACGGCGCGGCTGTGTCGGCCGCACTCGACGCGGTCGGCGTCCTGGAGCGGCGCACGCTGCCGGTCGTGGAGGTCGCCGCCGACTACCTGCTGGCCGGTCGGCTGGAGAGCGACCTGCACGCGTCGGCCCACCACGTGCGCGACGTCCGGTACGCCGCGGACGTCCGGTTCGACGTCGCCCTCGCCGACGACGACGTCGCCGCATTCCACGCCTGGCTCGCCGAGTCCACCGGCGGCCGCGCCGAGTGCACCCCCCAGGGCGAGACCACGGTCGAGGTCCCGGTGGACGACCCGGCGGGCTGACCCGCCGGGCTGACCCGGCGCGGCGGCGGAGCGCGACGCGTGACGGGCAGGGGCCGCGGGCGTGTGCACGGGCGGGAAGCCGTTCTAGGATTCCGGTACACGACGTCGTCCCAGGGGGTGACCGGGCATGGGCTTCCGGCCGCGGGTACCGGTCGCCGCGGTGGCGGTGCTGCTGGCGGGCGCCGCCTGTACGGGCGAGCCCGCGCAGCCGCCCGGTGCGACGCAGTCGCCCCGTCCGCTGCCCACCTCCTTCGGCGGCGAGCCGCCGCCGGGGGTGGCCGGTGCGCCCTCGCGCTTCCTGCACGGGCCGGGCTCGGACGGCCCGGACATCCTCGACGACCCCATGGGGGTGCGGATCCAGGCGGTCGGCGACGCCTTCCTGATCAGCTCCAACAGCGAGGAGCGGCACGTGCTCCAGGACGCCGCCGATGGCGCCACGCTGTGGGAGGGCGGCCATCGGGTCGACGGGTTCGGCACCGACCGCGACGGGTCCGACGTGCTCGTCCTCACCGGGGACGACGGCACCACCACCGTGGTCGGCGACGACGGCGAGGCTGTCTGGTCGGGCGACGGGGGGCGGGATTCCTACGTCGGCGGCGTCGTGGTGCGCCGCCCCGAGGGCTGGAGTGCCGACGACCCCTACGGCGACTTCACCGTGCGCGGGACCGACGGCGCGGAGATCTGGGACTTCGCGTTCACGCCCCCGCCCGGGGCCGATCCCGGCGACTCCGGCGACCCCGACGGCCGCGGCGACGGCGAGGGCAACGGCAGCGAGGAAGGCGACACCGAACCACCGCTGTTCGGCGACCCGGACGCCCCCTCCGCGGCCCCGGACCCCGACCGCCTGGGCGTCCCCGTGGGCGCGCACGGCGACGCGCTGCTGCTGACCGACGGATCCGGCCTGTTCCAGGCCCGCGACATCGGTGACGACACCGGCGAGCTGCTGTGGAGCGTGGCCGGCGACGACCCCGCCCTCGCCGGGGACTCCGGGGTGCCGCTGCCGCAGCCGCAGATCGTCGGCTACTACGACCTGCCCGGCACCGGCGACGGCCCGGAAGCGACCGCGGCCGGGGAGCCGGAGGACGCGCCCGCGAGCGGGGAGCCCGACGGCGGCGCACCGGAGGCGCGCCCCACCGTGCTCCTGCGCTGGAGCTTCCCCGAGGACCCCTCGCTGCTGTCCCTGCACGACCTCGACGACGGCGCGACCCTGTGGACACTGACCGAGCCCGGCGCCAACCCCGTCGACCGCGAGTTCACCCCGGCGCAGGTCACCGGCACCGTCTACGATCCCGCCACGGGGACCCTGCTGCTGCCGCAGGCCAGCGGCGCGGCGTCGCTGATCGCGGTCGACCTCGCCACCGGCGCGCAGCGCTGGGAGTTCGAGGACGCCGACGAGCGGTCGATCGTCCCCGCCGTCGCCCTGTCCGGCTACGTCTACGGCGACTCCCGCAGCGCCGACGACACCGAATCCTCGCAGGTGGTGCTGGAGGCCGAGACGAAGGACGTCGTGGCCGACGACCTGGACTCCTACGTCGAGGCCGCGACCGGCGACGGCCACGTCCTGGTCGTGCGCGACCGCCAGCGCTTCGTGTTCCCGCCGCCCGGCGACCCCGCCCCCGGGGTCTCGGCGAGCCCCACCCGGTAGCCGGCCGGGTCCCGGGGCCGGTTCCGCCCGGTCAGCGCCCGCCGATCCGGAGGGCCAGAGGGTCGCGGGCCCGCTGGTCGTGGCCGATCGGCACGCGCACCGCCACCGACGCCACCCGGCCGTACCGGATGGGGCTCCCGTCGCCGAAGCGCAACGGGCGGAAGCCGAGAGTGCGGCCGATCCGTTCGACGGCCGGCGTGGTGAACGCGCACAGTTCCCGCACCCCCTGCCGGACCGCATAGTCGGCCGCCCCGGTGATCAGCAGCGACGCGGTCAGCCCGAGCGGCACCTGGGCCTGGGGCCCGCTGCGCGCGACGGCGGTCACCGAGGCGAGGCGGCTCATCTCCCAGACGTCGGGGCTGCGGGGCGCGGGTTCGCCGCGCAGCGCCTGCGGGAAGACGTCGGCCAGCATGTAGGGCGCGGTGGTCGGCAGCAGCCGCAGGCACCCCATGAGCGTGCCGTCGTCGGTGCAGGCGATCGCGTAGACCGGGTCGAGGTCGTCGAACCGGTCCTTCTCCCGGCCGCCGGCCGCGGCGACGTTCCAGTGCAGGCGGCGTTTGAAGACGTCGTGCCGGAGCCGGAACATGGCGTCGAGCAGATCGGGCGTGAGCCCGGGGTCGCCGGCGCGGCCGATGACGAGGCGGGCCATGGGACGGCGGCTCCCTTCGGCGTGACGGGCGACGGCAGACCCACCGTATCGATTCGCATACGGAAAGTGATCGACCGATCGCGGGTGTCCCCGCCGCGGCACGATTCGGGCCGCGATCCGCTCTCACCGGCGCCGCATCCGGGCGCGCGCGTGCCATCAGATGGTCAGACAATGCGCCGGGCGCCGACCATTTGGCCGAAAAAGTACTCGGTCATGTCGACGATTTGTACGCTTTTTCCGGTGCTCGGCGCGTGCACCATTTGGTCGTATCCGATGTAAATTCCGACGTGACCCGGCCCTGAGTAGAAGAAGACCAGGTCGCCGGGGAGCAATTCCTCCCGGGAGACGGACACCCCCTGGGTGAACTGATCATAGGTGGTGCGGGGCAGGTTCTTGCCCGCCTTCCCGTAGGACCACTGGACCAGCCCGGAGCAGTCGAATGCATCGGGTCCCGCGGCGCCGAACCGGTAGGCCTTTCCGACCCGGCTCTTCGCGTGTTCCACGGCGACTTCGGCCACCGAAACGGCGCGTGGGACGTGGTCGGCCGCCGCGGATTCCGGGACGGTCAGCCCCATTGCGGCGATCGTCGCGATCGCGGAGACGGTCAATGCCA
The DNA here is from genome assembly GCF_042650565.1 of Nocardiopsis sediminis. Lineage (NCBI taxonomy): Bacteria > Bacillati > Actinomycetota > Actinomycetes > Streptosporangiales > Nocardiopsidaceae > Nocardiopsis > Nocardiopsis sediminis. The sequence goes on along the minus strand of NZ_JBHSBH010000013.1, from coordinate 103,488 downwards.
CGCGCACCATCGGTCTCGGTCTTCGCGCGGGCGAATACAGGGCTAATGCGTTGACCACCGTCATATGTCCCCCCGGTGAATCACCTCGTTTGCCGCATCTCATCCGTGCGGCGGGCACATTTCACCAGGGAAGCACAGACCGATTCATATTCCGGCACAAGCGCCAACGGCGGCGTGTCGGATTCAGGATGGGTATTCGCTTCGCCGGAATTTCCATCGGTGCGGATTCGCGGCGCACGCCGGATGTCCGGCCGCCGCGGGCGTCACCCCGCGGCCGGCTCCAGGCAGCAGCCGAGGACGCGGGCGATCCGCTCGATCAGGTCGTCGGGGTCGTGCCGGACCATCGCGGTCGCGCCCTCGACGCGCCGCACCATGCCCATGCCGATCAGCATCGAGGCCGCCAGGGTCGCGCGGACGCGCGCGTCGTCGCCGTCGAGGACGCGCTCCAAGGGCTCGATGATCGCGTTGGTCAGCCGTTCCTGGAAGACGGCCTGGAGGTCGGGGTCGCCGGCGGACTGCTCCAGTGCCCGCTGGAGCGGCGTGCTCTGGCCGTGGGCGCGGCGCACCAGGTGCTCGGCCAGGCGGCGGGGCAGCACCGCCGGATCGCCCTCGAAGATGCCGGGGAACACGGCGTCCTCGGCCACGACCTCGGCGAGGAGGCCGCGTTTGGCGCCGAAGTAGCGGTTGATCAGCGCGACGTTGACGCCCGCGTGGGCGGCGATGCGCCGTGACGAGACCTGGGTGTAGCCCTCGCTGGTGAAGAGTTCCCGGGCGCTGTCGAGGATGCGCTGCCGGGTGGCCTCCCGATCGCGCACCCGGCCGGCGCACTCATCTGTGGCGTGCGACTCCATCACGGCTCCCAGGCGTCCGTTCCTACAGCTCACGGCGTTCGCGATCGCGCCTCGCAATTGCACGGGCCATGAAGACTAGCATTCCGGCTTGACAAGTCAACAGTGTTTACTTATACCGGAGGGGAGACCCGAGAACCCCCTCCCCCCGGTGGCGCGGGCGGTTCGGCATGCCGTGCCCCGGCTATGCCGCTGCCGCGCCGCGCACCAGCGAGCCGACCGGGCGCACGAGAGCGCCCCCCGCGCGGGGAAATCCGAGCGTGCTCGGAAGGCGCCCCGCAGGCTGAGCGGGGAACAGGGAGCGGTTCCGGGCAGGGATGGGCGATCTGCATGGGGGACGGCGAAGTGGAGCAGAAGGTGGCGCGAGCACGGGCCGACGGGGCGTTACCCGCGGACATGGATGTCGCGGATGTCGAGGTGCCCCGGTACACCAGACGCCAGGTGGCCGAGATCCTGGCCGGGCTGATGCTGGCCATGCTCACCTCGATGCTGACCACCTCCATCGTCGGCACGGCGCTGCCGACGATCGTGGGTGAACTGGGCGGGCAGGACCAGCTGGCCTGGGTGGCCAGCGCCACCATCCTGTCGATGACCGCGTCCACACCCCTGTGGGGGAAGCTGTCGGACATCTGGGGCCGCAAGCTCCTCTTCCAGATCGCCCTGGTCGTGTTCATCACGTCCTCGGTGGCGGCGGGGTTCGCCCAGGACATCTCCTGGCTGATCGCCGCCAGATTCGTGCAGGGCATCGGGGCGGGCGGCCTGGCCGCGCTGCCGCAGATCATCCTCGGCGACGTCGTCGAGCCGCGCGAACGGGGCCGCTACTCCGGCATCATGGGCGCGGTCTTCGGCGTCTCGACCGTCGCCGGGCCGCTGCTCGGCGGGTTCCTCGTCGACAGCCCGCTGGGCTGGCGCTGGTGCTTCTTCATCACCGTGCCCGTCGCCGTCGTCGCGTTCATCGTCATCCAGCGGCTGCTGCGGCTGCCGGTCCGCCCGCGCGGCGACGCCCGGATCGACTGGTGGGGCGCCACCTTCATCGTGGGGGCCGCCAGCGCGCTGATGCTGCTGCTCAGCCTGGCGGGCAAGGAGTTCGCCTGGACCTCCGCGCCGGCCCTCGCCCTGGCCGGGGGCACCGTCGCGCTCACCGTGGCCGCGGTCCTGACCGAGCGCCGCGCCGCCGACCCCATCCTGCCGCCGCGGCTGTTCCGCAACGGCACCTTCGTGCTGGCCTCGCTGGCCTCGCTCACCGTGGGCATGGGCATGTTCGGGGTGATGATCTACTTCCCGCAGTACCTCCAGATCGTCAAGGGGATGAGCCCCACCGGTTCCGGCCTGATGACCCTGCCCATGGTGCTCGGCCTGCTGGCTGCGTCGATCTCCTCGGGATACCTCACCAGCCGCACCGGACGCTGGAAGGTCTACCCCGTCGCAGGGATGGTGCTGATGGGCCTGGGGTTCGCCACCCTCACCCTGCTCGATGTGGGCTCCAGCCTGGCGCTGGTCGGCTCCGGCGTCGCGCTGATCGGCCTGGGGCTGGGCCTGTCGATGCAGATCCTCATCCTAGCCACCCAGAACGCCCTGGAGCGGTCCGACATGGCAGCGGCCACCTCCGCGGTGTCGTTCTTCCGCAACCTGGGCGGCGCCGTCGGGGTCGCCGCCTTCGGCGCGGTCATGACGACCCGCCTGCACGACGAGCTCGCCGCGCTGGCCGCGCAGGCCCAGGCCGCATCAGGCGACGGCGCCCCGGCCGCGGGCCTGTCGGAATCGGCCCTGGGGTCGCCCGAGGCCATCCGGGCACTGCCCGCAGCGGTGCAGGACACCGTGCTCCAGGCGTTCAGCGACTCCATGCACACCGTGTTCCTGATGGGCATCCCGATCGCCGTGCTGGGCCTGGCCTTCGCGCTCTTCCTCAAGCACACACCGCTGCGCTCCCGGAGCTGAACCCGCCGCCGGCATCGGGGCGGCCCCCCGGTGCCGACGCAGAGGTGGCGACGGCTCAGAGGTAGCGGCGGAACCCCTCGGCGGAGTCGGCGAACCCCAGGGCGCGGCAGAACTCGTGGGCGCTGCCGCGGCTCTCGTGGGACAGCAGCTCGATCTTGTAGCAGCCGGCGCGCGCCGCGCGGTCGACGGCGTCGTCCATCAGCGCGCGGCCGACGCCCCGGCGCCGGCACCCGGCGTCGACCACGACGTTGTCGACGACCGCCCACGGCTGGGCGTCATGGGTGAGGTTGGCGACCACGATCAGGTCCAGGGTCCCGATGATCTGCCCGCGGCGCTCGGCCACCAGCACCGTGCGATCGGGGTCGCCCTCCATCCGGGTCCAGGCCCGGACGGCGGCGGAGGACATGCGGACGGTGCCGCTCTGCGTGGGCGTGGTGTCGCCGAGGTCGCGAAGGAGCCGCAGTATCGCACCGAGGTCGGACCGGATGGCCGCGCGGATAATCATGGCTTTCGGCATCGTAGCCGACAGTGGCCCACAAGGCCGACCTGCCCCCCAACCAGGCATGAAAAGCACCAGGAGGAGGCCGCCTCCCCCTGGTGCCCGACATGAACGAGCGCGCGGTGCGCCCGTGAACGGGCCGCCGGGCGCCCCCGTGCGGGGGCGCCGGTGCGCCTACGGCTTGATGATGCGCACCCCCTCGTGCACCTCGCCGCCGCCGGGCTGCTGCGGAGCAGCGGCGTCGGAGCGCTGGTGCATGGCGGTGACACCGGGGTCGTTGGCGGCGCCCGCCGCTCCCTGCTGCGGTGCGGGCTGCTGCGGTCCGGGTGCACCGTAGCGCGCGCCCTGGGGCCGCGCCGGGGCCGGGCGCACCGGCTGGGCGGCGGTCCCCTGCGCGGCCGCCGCCGGGTTCAGCTGCACGGTGGCCTCGTCATCGGCGGGAGCCGGAGCGGGTGCGCCGGTGGCCTGGCCGCCGGCGGGAGCCGGAGCGGCACCCTTGGACGCGACGGGCGCCTGGGGGCCGGAGGGCGCGCTCACCGGCGCCTGCGGGCCCGACGGCTGGCGGACCGGCGACGCCTGCGGGCCGGACGGCTGGCGGACCGCCTGCTGCTGCGGAGCGGGCTGCTGGCGCACCGCGCCCTGCCCGGTCTGCGCCGCGGCGGGCGTGCCCTGGCCGCCCTGGGCCGGGCGGCCCCCCTGGGCGTTCTGCTGGTTCTGCGGCTCGGCCGTGTTCGAAGCGCCCTGCGGCTTCTGCGGCCCCTGCTTGGCGGACGCGGCGGAAGCGGCGGCCTTCTTCGCGGCGGCCTGCTCGTGCTCCTCGCGGGAGAGCCCGGCTTCGAGCGGCCCCGCGGCCTTCTCGGCCCCCAGCAGCTCCGCCAGCGTCCCGTGCATGTCGCCGAGCCGGCGGACCGCTTCGTTGTGCGTGGCGGTCAGGGTGGCCAGGCGGCGGTCGGCGGTGTCGTTGATCTTCTTGGCGCGGGCCTCGGCGTCGTTGATCCGGCGCTCGCTGTCCTGCTTGGCCTGGGCCCGGAGCTGCTCGGTCTCCTGGCGGGCGCTGGTGATCATGTCGTTGGCCTCGGACCGGGCGCTGGCGACCACGCGCTCGGCGTGCTCCTCGGCGTCCTTCATCCGCCGGGCGGCGTCCTCGTCGGCCTTGGCGCGGATCGACTCGACCTCGCCCTGGACCTTGGCGCGCTTGTCCTTGGCCTCCTCCTCGGCGATGCGGAGGATCGTGGACATGCGCTCGCTGATCTGCTCGTGCTCGGGCTTGACCGCCGCCTTCTCCTTGGCTTCGGTGAGGTCCCGGCGGAGCTGCTCCAGTTCGTCGTGCGCCCGTGCCAGCCGCTCCTGAAGGTCGCGGGTCTGGTTGTGGTTGCGGACGACGTAGTCGTCGACCTGGCGCTTGTTGTAGCCGCGCTTCTCGGTCGGGAAGGCTTCTTCTCGGAGTAGGTTCGGCAGGATTTCCGGTGTGTGCTCGTTCATGTCCTAATCAACCAGGTCGACGGCAAGTCAGGGAAGGTGGCCCGGCTCCCTGCCTATCATTCCCATAACGCCCGGAACACTCATCTGTGGCCCTTATTTGACGAATCTTGGGGTGTGACGGACGACAACGGCAGGGAACCCGAGTCAGTGCGAAGTGTGACGGAGCGGACGCGAAGGGGTTCGACCACCGTAGTGGCGCCGCGCCCGTCCCTCAATGGCCGGGCCGGAGCGCTCCCGCGCACGGCCCGCCGGGACGACCCCGTTAGTTCGCCTACTAAGGTATGCGCGATCAGCGGGGCGCGGGGCCGATCGGCCATTCCGTTACGGCATACTCTCGCGCGATCCAAGGAGGCGCGACGTGTCGAATGTGTCCGGTGCCCGAGTGGGTGACGCCGTTTTCGGCCGGCCGGAGATCCATCCTGATGCCTGGATCGCCCCGGGGGCCGTGGTGGTGGGGCGCGTGCGCATCGGCGCCGAGAGCAGCGTCTGGTACGGCTGCGTGCTGCGCGCGGACACCGAGGACATCGTCGTGGGCGACCGGGTCAACATCCAGGACCAGTGCGGCCTGCACTCCGATCCCGGCGAGCCGGCGGTCCTGGCCGACCGCGTGAGCCTCGGGCACAAGGCCATGGTGCACGGGGCGGTGGTCGAGGAGGGGGCGCTGATCGGGATCGGCGCGATCGTCCTAGGGGGCGCCCGGGTGGGGGCCGGCGCCCTGGTCGCGGCTGGCGCGCTGGTGCCGCCGGGCAAGGTGGTCCCGCCCGGTGTCCTGTGGGCGGGCGTGCCCGGCCGGGTCGTGCGTGAGCTGACCGATGCCGACCGCGCCGGCTTCGCCGCGACCCCCGAGAATTACGCTGCCCGCGCCCGCGGCCACGCCGCCGTGGACTGGCGCTAGCCCCTGGCCAGGGGCGGGGATACCGCCGGAGGACTATCCGGCGGCGGCCCGGAATGGCCCGTCTGGGTCATGCGGCGCGGGGCTACCGGAGCGTAGCCTTACCGTCAGGTGGGATGCCCGATCCGATTCCACGGCCCGCGGGCTCCGGGGATACGGGCCGCCTCCCGCCACCCCACGTACAGGGCGGGTCGCGCCCCCGCAGCCCTTTTCTACGGAGGTGGGCGCGCTTTGGACTCCGACATCGACACGCGCCTGCACGACCGCGTGGCGCTGGCCGAAATCGAGCTCTACGCCGAAGTCCTGATCGCGGTGGCCACGGCCGATCGCCGGCTCACCATCGCCGAACTCGACGCGGTGCTGGGCGTGCTGCCCCGGCGCTCCCGCCGCGATCCGCGCCCCCCGCACCCGCGCCGCCACCGCCGGACCCCCAGCCCCCACTTCCCGGGCTGAGGGGTCCCGGGCACCCCCGGCAGGCTTCAGGCGTTCTCCTTCTCCGCCTCGCCCTCCGCCGGGGCGGCGTCGCCCTTGACCGACCGCAGCAGCAGCTGCGACACGTCGACCACCTCGAGCGACTCCTTGGCCTCGCCGCGCGACTTCTTCTCGTTGATCGCGTCGCCCAGCATCACCTGGCAGAACGGGCAGGCGGTCGAGACCGTGTCGGGGTCGGTGGTCAGGGCCTCGTCCACGCGCTCGGTGTTGATGCGCTTGCCGATGCGCTCCTCCATCCACATGCGCGCGCCGCCCGCGCCGCAGCAGAAGCCCCGCTCCTTGTGGCGGTGCATCTCGACGGTGGTGACACCGGGGACCTGCGCCATGATGTCGCGGGGCGGCGTGTAGACCTTGTTGTGGCGGCCCAGGAAGCAGGGGTCGTGGTAGGTGATGTTCTCCTCGATCGGCTGCACCGGGGTGAGCCGCCCCTCCTCCACCAGCTTGGCGAGCAGCTGGCTGTGGTGGACGACGTCGTAGTCGCCGCCGAGCTGCGGGTACTCGTTGCCCAGGGTGTTGAAGCAGTGCGGGCAGCTCGCGACGATCCGGGTGACGCCGGCGTCGTTGAGCGTCTCGACGATCTGCTGGGCCAGCATCTGGAAGACGTACTCCATGCCCAGCCGCCGGGCGGGGTCGCCGGTGCACGCCTCCATGCCGCCCAGGACCGCGAACTTCACGCCCGCGATGTGCAGCAGTTCGGCGATGGCCTTCGTGGTCTTCTTCGCGCGGTCCTCCAGCGCCCCGGCGCAGCCCACCCAGAACAGGTACTCGGTGCCCTCGGGCAGCTTGTCCTCGACGACGGGGACCTCGAAGTCCAGCTCGGAGATCCAGTCGAGGCGCTTGTCCTCGCTCATCCCCCACGGGTTGCCCTTGTTCTCGAGGTTCTTGAGCAGGGTGTTGGCCTCGGAGGGGAAGCTGGACTCGATCATCACCTGGTACCGGCGCATGTCGAGGATGTGGTCGATGTGCTCGATGTCGACCGGGCACTGCTCGACGCAGGCGCCGCAGTTGGTGCAGGACCACAGGACATCGGGGTGGATGACGCCGCCCTCCTCCTCGGTGCCGACCAGCGGCCTGCCGAGCAGGGAGAGGACGTCGTCGTGGATGTCGGGGGTCTCCTCGTCGATGCCCTGGAGCAGGTAGGGGGCCTTCGCGTAGGCGTGCTCGCGCAGGTCCATGACGAGCTTCTTGGGCGAGAGGGGCTTGCCGGTGTTCCACGCGGGGCACTGCGACTGGCACCGGCCGCACTCGGTGCAGGTGGTGAAGTCGAGCAGCCCCTTCCAGGTGAACTCCTCGACCTTGCCGACGCCGAAGGGGTCCTCGTCGGGGTCGGCCTCCTCGAAGTCGAGCGGGGAGCCGTCCTTGCCGAGCATGGGCTTCGCCGCGCCCAGCGCCGGGGAGCCGTCGTCGTTGCGCTTGAAGTAGATGTTGAACGGGGCGGTGAAGCGGTGCCAGCCGATGCCCATGGTGAGCACGGCGGCCAGCGCCATGAAGAACAGCCACGAGATGACCAGCTTGAACGCTGCCACCAGGGCCAGGCCGGGCTCGCTGGGCGGCAGGACGGCGCCGACGGCGTGGGAGACGGGGGTGGCCCACACGGGGAACGGGAAGTCGCCCATGGCGACCTTGAACCCGCGGATCACGAAGATGCAGGCGAGGAGGGCGATGATGTAGCCCTCGACGTAGTAGGCCGTCCAGTGCCGGGAGTTGTCGAAGCGCGACGCGCGGCCGAGCCTCCGGGCGCCCCTGACCTGCCGGTAGACCGCCAGGGCGATGATCGAGACGAGGCTGGTCGCGGCGATGGCCTCGATGGCCAGGCCGTAGAGGGTCCAGTCGTGGATGAGCGGCAGGTGGAAGTGGGGGTCCCACACCTCACCGTGCGCCTCGGCCACGGTGAACACCAGGGCGGGGAACGACACCATGACGAACCAGTGGGCGACGCCGACCCACCGCCACTTGAGCATGCGGGTGTGCCCGAGCGTCTCGATCAGCGTGTTCGTCAGCCGCCGCCCGAAGGGCCCCTTGCGGGCCGCTTCGATCGGGCGGCCGGTACCGAGGGTCCGCACCATCCGGCGGATGCCGTAGGCGAACATGCCGATCCCGACCACGGCGAAGGCGGTCGTGACGACCCCCAGAACGATGTAGAGCATCGCCCGCGGCCTCCCATCCTGGTGTCGTGCTCCGGTGCGCCACACATCGGAGTCCCCCCGATGTTACTAGCGGGTAGCCCCCGCGTGGGCGCGAGGGCCGGACCGCGCGAGGTGCTCCCAGCGTAATGAGGCGGCACGCCGCCGGGGACACGCCCCGCCCCGCACCCCATCCCGCGCGCCCGCACCCCTGCTCCCCTGCCGGGACGAACACCCCCGCACCCCCGGGGCCCGGCGTCCGGGTATGCCCTGAGATCTCCCTGAGCCGGCGGCGGGGGAGCGAAAACCCGCCGCACGCGGGAACAACGGCCGGGACCCCCTCCGTTGAAGGACTGTGTGAGATGTGTTGAGTCGATCCGACTCAAGTCATTTGACAGCGCGCAGCCGACGAAGCAAACTTACGCCGGTAAGACTCAACTTTGACGGAGGACGTAGTCATGGCACGTGCGGTCGGTATCGACCTGGGGACGACCAACTCGGTCGTCTCGGTCCTGGAGGGCGGCGAGCCCACGGTCATCGCCAACGCCGAAGGCGCCCGGACCACCCCGTCCGTCGTCGCCTTCGCCAAGAACGGCGAGGTGCTCGTCGGGGAGGTCGCCAAACGCCAGGCGGTCACCAACGTCGACCGGACCATCCGGTCGGTCAAGCGCCACATCGGCACCGACTGGAAGACCGAGATCGACGGCAAGAGCTTCACGCCGCAGCAGATCAGCGCGTTCGTGCTCCAGAAGCTCAAGCGCGACGCCGAGGCCTACCTCGGCGAAGAGGTCACCGACGCCGTCATCACCGTCCCGGCCTACTTCAGCGACTCCCAGCGCCAGGCGACCAAGGAGGCCGGTACGATCGCGGGCCTCAACGTCCTGCGCATCATCAACGAGCCCACCTCCGCCGCCCTGGCCTACCACCTGGAGAAGGAGGACGAAGCCACCATCCTGGTCTACGACCTCGGCGGCGGCACCTTCGACGTCTCCCTCCTCGAGGTCGGCGACGGCGTGGTCGAGGTGAAGGCCACCAACGGCGACAACCACCTGGGCGGCGACGACTGGGACCAGGCGGTCGTCGACTGGCTGGTCGAGCGCTTCAAGAACAACAACGGCGTCGACCTGTCCAAGGACAAGATGGCGCTCCAGCGGCTGCGCGAGGCCGCCGAGAAGGCGAAGATCGAGCTGTCGAGCTCCAGCGAGTCCGCCATCAACCTGCCCTACATCACGGCCTCGGCCGAGGGTCCCCTGCACCTCGACGAGAAGCTCACCCGCGCGGAGTTCCAGCGGCTGACCGCCGACCTCCTGGAGCGCACCAAGCAGCCGTTCCACCAGGTCATCAAGGACGCCGGGTTCGGTGTCGACAAGATCGACCACGTCGTGATGGTCGGCGGCTCGACCCGCATGCCCGCGGTCGTGGAGCTGGTCAAGGAGCTCACCGGCGGCAAGGACCCCAACAAGGGCGTCAACCCCGACGAGGTCGTCGCCATCGGCGCCGCGCTCCAGGCCGGTGTGCTGAAGGGCGAGGTCAAGGACGTCCTGCTGCTCGACGTCACCCCGCTGTCGCTGGGCATCGAGACCAAGGGCGGCGTGTTCACCAAGCTCATCGAGAAGAACACGACCATCCCGACCAAGCGGTCGGAGATCTTCACCACGGCCGACGACAACCAGCCGTCCGTGCAGATCCAGGTCTACCAGGGTGAGCGCGAGATCGCCCAGTACAACAAGAAGCTGGGCGTCTTCGACCTCACCGGCCTGCCCCCGGCGCCGCGCGGCGTCCCGCAGATCGAGGTCGCGTTCGACATCGACGCCAACGGCATCGTGAACGTCACCGCCAAGGACCTCGGCACCGGCAAGGAGCAGTCGGTCACGATCTCCGGCGGGTCGGCCATGAGCAAGGACGACATCGACCGCATGGTGCGCGACGCCGAGCAGTACGCCGAGGAGGACCGCAAGCGCCGCGAGGACGCCGAGGTCCGCAACAACGCCGAGTCCCTCGTCTACCAGACCGAGAAGGTCATCAAGGACAACGAGGACAAGATCCCGGCCGACGTCCGGTCCGAGACCGAGGACGCCGTCGGCGAGCTGAAGAAGGCGCTCGAGGGCACCGACGTCGAGGCCATCCGCACCGCCAGCGAGAAGGTCGCCCTGGCCAGCCAGAAGATCGGCTCCGCCATCTACGGGCAGGGCCAGCAGCAGGCCGGCGCCGAAGGCGCCGCCGACACCGGCGCGCAGGCCACCGCCGACGACGA
>NZ_JBHSBH010000013.1:53208-92955 GCF_042650565.1 Nocardiopsis sediminis | reverse complement strand
TCGTCGACGCCGAGATCGTCGACGAGGACAAGGAAACCAAGAAGGACGGCAGCGCCTGAAGCGCCTAGGACGCGGAACCCAAGGAGGCACAGCCAATGGCGCTGCCCGATAACGACAACGAGGGCCGTCACGAAGGGCCGGTGATCCGCGACAAGCGGCGCATCGACCCCGAGACCGGCGAACTCCGCACCCCAGCGGAGGCCGCCGCCGCTCCCGCACCCGAGGAGCCCGAGGCCGCACCCGCGGCCGGGGAGCCCGGCTCCGGAGCGGGCACCGCCGATGCGGCGGAGCTCGCCGAGGCGCGCGAGCGGGTCGGCGAGCTCACCAACGACCTCAAGCGGGTCCAGGCGGAGTACGCCAACTACCGCAAGCGGGTCGACCGCGACCGGCTCGTCGTCCGCGAGCAGGCGCTCTCCCAGGTCCTGGGCGAGCTCCTGCCGATCCTCGACGACGTCGGCCGGGCGCGCGAGCACGGCGAGCTGAGCGGCGGCTTCAAGTCGGTCGGCGAGTCCCTGGAGTCGCTGGCCACCAAGCTGGGGCTGAAGAAGTACGCGGAGAAGGGCGACGAGTTCGACCCGAACGTGCACGAGGCCCTGACCCTGGTGGAGTCCCCCGATGTCACCGTCCCCACGGTGATCGAGGTCTTCCAGCCCGGGTACCTCATCGGTGAGCGGGTGCTGCGGCCGGCCCGCGTCGTCGTGGCCGAGGGGTCCGGCGACACCGCCGAAACCGGCGGCGGGGCCCCCGCGGAGCCCGAGCCCGGTGACGACGCCGGGAACGGCGACGACACCTAGCAAAGGCCCGCCCCGGGCGCCGCAGGGCGCCCGGGGCGGGCGAGGGCCTGCGGGGCCGCGCACGCGGCCCTGTTGCTGTTGAAGTCCGAGCGCTGAGCGGGAGAAGGCACACGTCGATGAGCACCAAGGACTACCTGGAGAAGGACTACTACAAGGTCCTCGGAGTCTCAAAGACGGCCACCAAGGACGAGATCAAGCAGGCGTACCGCAAGCTCGCCCGCGCGCACCACCCCGACGCCAACGCCGCCGACCCCAAGGCCGAGGACCGGTTCAAGGAGATCTCCGAGGCCTACAACGTCCTGTCCGACGAGAAGCGGCGCAAGGAGTACGACGACGCCCGTTCGCTGTTCGGCGGGTCCTACCGGCCCAACGGCGGCACCGGCCCCGGCGGGTTCGACCTCGGCGACCTCTTCGGAGGGGCCGGCGGCGCCGGCAGTGGCGGCGGTGGCGGCGAACGCCTCAGCGACCTGTTCGGCGGGCTCTTCGGCGGGCGGGGGCGCACCTCCACCCAGTCGCGGCGCGGGGCCGACGTCGAGACCGAGACCCGGCTGACCTTCGACGAAGCGGCCGGCGGCGTCACCCGCTCCTTCCAGCTGACCAGCGAAGCCGCCTGCCCCACCTGCAAGGGCACCGGGGCGCGGGCCGGGACCGCGCCGCGCATGTGCCCGAAGTGCGCCGGTACCGGGCACGAGAACAAGAACCTGGGCGGCTTCTCCCTGTCCGAACCGTGCAGCGAGTGCAAGGGGCGCGGGCTCGTCGTCGACGACCCCTGCCCCACCTGTAGCGGTAGCGGCCGGGGCAAGAGCACCCGTACGATTTCGGCCCGCATCCCCGCCGGCGTCTCCGACGGCCAGCGCATCCGGCTCAAGGGCAAGGGCGCACCGGGCGAGAACGGCGGGCCGGCCGGCGACCTCTATGTGGTGGTACACGTGCAGCCGCACCCCGTGTTCGGAAAGACCGGCGACAACCTGACCATCACCGTTCCGGTGAGCTTCCCCGAGGCCGCCCTCGGCGCCGATGTGCGCGTGCCGACCCTCGGCGGACTCCCCGTCACGGTCAAGATCCCCCCGGGTACCCCCAGCGGGCGCACGTTCCGCGTCCGCGGCAAGGGCTCCACCCGCCGTGACGGCACGACGGGGGACATGCTCGTCACGGTCGAGGTGGCCGTGCCGCAGGAGCTGAGCGGCGAGGCCCGCGAAGCCCTGGAGAAGTTCCGCGCCGCAACCGCCGACCAGGACCCGCGCAGAGGTCTCGAGGCACGGGCGAAGGGGATGTGAGGGCCATGAACGAACCGTCGTTCGGCGAGGACGTACCCGTTTACGTGATCTCGGTCGCCGCCGAGCTGTCCGGGCTGCACCCGCAGACGCTGCGCCAGTACGACCGGCTGGGCCTGGTCTCGCCGGGACGCGCCTCAGGCCGGGGGCGCCGCTACTCCATGCGCGACATCCACATGCTGCGCGTGGTGCAGCGGCTGTCGCAGCAGGAGGGCATCAACCTCGCCGGGATCAAGCGGATCCTGGAGTTGCAGCGCGAGGTCGCCGAGCTGCGCGACCACATCTTCCACCTGCACAACGAACTCGAGGCGGCGCGCAGCGCCGTGGCGCGGCGCGCGTCGTCGGCGTCCCAGGGCGGGGAGCTGATCCCGGTCCGGCGCACCCGCGTGACGATCTTCAACACCCCGCCACCGCCCGACCAGGAGCGGTGAACGGGGAACGGGGAACGGCCGCCTTACCGGCGGACCGCACGGGCCATAGGGAACGGCTACGCATGAATTACAAACTCACCACCAAAAGCCAGGAGGCGGTCTCCGGAGCGGTCCGGCGGGCGACCACGGACGGCGGCCCGCAGGTCGAGCCGGTGCACCTGCTCTCCGCACTGCTCGGCCAGGGCGAGGGCATCATCCGGCCGCTGCTCAAGGAGGTCGGCGCCGCCCCTGACGATCTGGCGGCCAAGGTCGAGCAGGCCGTGGCCGGCCTGCCCAAGGCGGCGGGCAGCACGGTGAGCGCGCCGCAGAGCTCCCGGCAGCTCATCGTCTCGCTGAACACCGCCGCCCAGCGCGCCCAGCAGATGGAGGACGAGTTCGTCTCCACCGAGCACCTGCTCGTGGGCCTGGCGGCCGACGGCGGCGAGGCGAGCCGGCTGCTCCGCGACGCCGGCGCCACGCCCGAGGCGCTGCTCGAGGCGTTCGAGCGCGTGCGCGGCCCGGGCAAGGTCACCTCCGCCAACCCTGAGGAGACCTACCGAGCGCTGGAGAAGTACGGCGTGGACCTCACCGGCCAGGCGCGCGCGGGCGCGCTCGATCCGGTGATCGGCCGCGACTCCGAGATCCGCCGGGTCGTGCAGGTGCTGTCGCGGCGCACCAAGAACAACCCGGTGCTGATCGGCGAGCCGGGGGTCGGCAAGACCGCGGTCGTCGAGGGGCTGGCGCAGCGCATCGTGGCGGGCGACGTCCCCGAATCCCTGCGCGACAAGCGGCTGATCTCGCTGGACCTGTCGGCGATGGTGGCCGGGGCGAAGTACCGGGGCGAGTTCGAGGAGCGCCTGAAGGCCGTGCTCAACGAGATCAAGGAGAGCGACGGCCAGATCATCACCTTCATCGACGAGCTGCACACGATGGTGGGCGCGGGCGCCGCCGAGGGCGCCATGGACGCCGGCAACATGCTCAAGCCGATGCTGGCCCGCGGCGAGCTGCGCATGGTCGGCGCCACCACGCTCGACGAGTACCGGCAGCGCATCGAGAAGGACCCCGCGCTGGAGCGCCGCTTCCAGCAGATCCTCGTGGGCGAGCCGTCGGCCGCCGACACCATCGCGATCCTGCGCGGGCTGAAGGGCCGCTACGAGGCGCACCACAAGGTGCAGATCGCCGACTCCGCCCTCGTGGCCGCGGCGACCCTCTCCGACCGCTACATCACCGCGCGGTTCCTGCCCGACAAGGCCATCGACCTCATCGACGAGGCCGCGTCCCGGCTGCGCATGGAGATCGACTCCCGGCCGGTGGAGATCGACGCGCTCCAGCGCACCGTCGACCGGCTGAAGATGGAGGAGATGGCGCTCGCCAAGGAGTCCGACACCGCCTCCGTGCAGCGCCTGGAGCGGCTGCGCGCCGACCTCGCCGACCACCAGGAGGAGCTGAACGGCCTGGTGGCCCGCTGGGAGCAGGAGAAGGCCGGGCTGAACCGGGTCGGCGAGCTGAAGGAGCGCCTCGACGACCTGCGCACCCAGGCCGACCGCGCCCAGCGCGACGGCGACTTCACCGAGGCGTCCCGGCTGATGTACGGGGAGATCCCGGAGCTGGAGAAGTACCTGGAGGAGGCGTCGTCCGCCGAGGAGGAGACCGGCGGCGAAGAGCCCACCATGGTCAAGGACGAGGTGGGCGCCGACGACGTCGCCGATGTCGTGTCGTCGTGGACCGGCATCCCCGTCGGGCGGCTGCTCGAGGGCGAGACCGCCAAGCTGCTGCGCATGGAGGACGAGCTCGGCAAGCGGCTGATCGGGCAGCGTCCCGCGGTGACGGCGGTCGCCGACGCGGTGCGCCGCGCACGCGCGGGCATCTCCGACCCGGACCGCCCCACGGGGTCGTTCCTGTTCCTGGGCCCCACGGGTGTGGGCAAGACGGAGCTGGCCAAGGCGCTGGCGGAGTTCCTGTTCGACGACGAGCGGGCGATCGTGCGCGTCGACATGAGCGAGTACTCCGAGAAGCACTCGGTGTCGCGGCTGGTGGGCGCCCCTCCGGGCTACGTCGGCTACGAGGAGGGCGGCCAGCTCACCGAGGCGGTGCGCCGCCGCCCCTACACGGTGGTCCTGCTCGACGAGGTCGAGAAGGCGCACATCGAGGTGTTCGACACCCTGCTCCAGGTGCTCGACGACGGCCGCCTCACCGACGGCCAGGGCCGGATCGTGGACTTCCGCAATACGCTGCTGATCCTCACCTCCAACCTGGGGTCGCAGTTCCTGGTGGACCCGGTGCTCGACGATTCCGCGCGCAGCGAGAAGGTCATGCAGGTCGTGCGGAACACGTTCAAGCCGGAGTTCCTGAACCGGCTCGACGACGTGATCACGTTCGACGCGCTGTCGACCGACGACCTCACGCGCATCGTCGACCTCCAGGTCGAGCGGCTGGCCCGGCGGCTGGCCGACCGCCGGCTGACCCTGGACGTCGCCCCGGCCGCCCGCGAATGGCTGGCCCTGACCGGCTACGACCCGGTCTACGGGGCCCGCCCGCTGCGCCGCCTGGTCCAGGCCGCCATCGGCGACCCGCTGGCCAAGGCGCTGCTGTCGGGTGACCTCCAGGAGGGCGACACCGTGGCCGTCGACCTCGACGAGTCCAAGGACGCCCTCACCGTCCACCCCGCCCGGCCGGTGGCCGCGGCGTCCTGACACCCGAGCCCGCCCCGGCGGCTGCCCGCGCCTTGAGCGTCCCGGCCGCCGGCCGGGCGACGGCAGGCCCGTGGGTGCGCCGGGCGGCGCCCCCGTCCGGCGCGCCCCATCCGCCCGGGAACGGCTTCCGGATGGCCGGAACGGGCGATTCCGCTGGTGAGCGGGTGTGGCGGTCGTTACCCTGGTCGGCATGACTGCGCTGCCCGAGTGGATGTACCCGCCGCGCGTCGAAGGGTGGTATGCGAAAGACCTCGACCACCTTCCGGATGCGCCCAAGCACACCGAGCTGATCGACGGGGCCCTCATCTTCGCGCTGTCTCCGAGACCGGCCTGGCACGCCCGCGTCGTTACCGCACTGAACCGCGCTTTGGCCGCTCACGCTCCCAAGGGCGTGGAGATCGAGTGGAACATGACGGTGCGCCTCGACCGGCGCAACCGGGCCGAGCCCGACCTGCTGGCCACCACCGCCCCGTTCCTCCCGCAGCGCACCTGGTTCGAACCCGACGACGTCGCCCTCACGATCGAGGTCGTCTCGCCCGAGTCCGCGGAGCGTGACCGGAAGGTCAAATTCCGAAAGTACGCGGAGGCCGGGATCCCGCACTACTGGGTCGTCGAGCGAGAGCACGACCGGCCCGTCGTGCACGTCTACGAGCTCGACGGCCCGACCGGTACGTACGCGCCGGCGGGGATCTTCCGCGGGACGCTCGACCGCCCGGTTCCCTTCCCGGTCACCCTCGGCCTCGACTCGCTCGTCCCGGCACCGCGCCGGGCCGGCGTCTGAGGCGCGCAACGTCGCACGATCCTTCTCGCCCCGGCCTCATGGGCGGGCCCTGACCTCCTGGCGGACACCGATACCCCGGGACGGGATACCCACGGGGGTCGGGCGGTGCGAGGATGGGCCGGATGTCGGGTGTGTCGGCTTTCCGGTCCGCGCGGGCCGCGGTGTTCACCGCGGTGTGTGTCGGCGTGTCCGCTGCCGGGCACACTCTGACATCGGGGCACGAGGTTCCAGTGACCGGTCTGGCGGCCGGCTACGCACTCATCTACGCGATCACCTGGGCGGCCGCGGGCGCGGAACGCGGCCTGGGCGCCGTCTGCGGCTGGATGGTGTGGGGGCAGCTCATGCTGCACCTGCTGTTCGGCCTCGCGCACTCGGCGGAGCAGGGCAGCGCCCCGCTCTCCGGCGGCCTCCACGCCGCCGCGCACCCCGCGCTCACCGTCCTCCCGGCCGACGGCGGTTCCGCCGGCCCCTGGATGACGGTCGCGCACCTGGTGACCGCGCTGCTGTGCGCCTGGTGGGTGCACCGGGGCGAGGGCGCCGCCTTCGCCTTGGCCCGCTACCTGCGGACCCTGCTGTCCGGGGTGCTCCTGCTCCGGCCGCGCCGCCCCCTGCCCGCCATCCCGAGCGGGCACTCCCCCGTCCCGGACCCCGGTGTCCGGCCCGCGGGCACGCTCGTGCTGCGCCACAGCGTGGTGCGCCGCGGGCCGCCCGCGTCCTTGCTGATCTGACATCCACCGGCCGTGGGCGCCGCAGGCGCCGTGGCCCGGTGCCGCGTGCCCGCGAACGGGGCGCGGCCCCTCCCCCATGTCCCTCGCCCGGTGCGCGAGCGCACCGCCGAGCAGCCGAGGAAGCCATCCATGACGCCCGATGAACACACCGCGCGCCTCCCCCAACCCCCCACCGGCGGAGCAGCGGACCCCTCCGCCTCTCCCCCTGCACCACCTGATGGAGCCGCGGACCTCTCCGCCTCTTCCTCCGACTCCCCCACCGCACAGCGGCGCTCTGCCTGGTCGCTGCTGCGGCCCGGCCTGCTGCGGCTGCACTTCTACGCCGGAATCCTCGTCGCGCCGTTCATCCTGGTCGCGGCCGTGACCGGGCTGCTCTACGTCTACACCCCACAGCTGGAACAGGCGCTCTACGCCGACGTGCTGCGCGTCCCGGTCGGCGACGGCCAGGTCGCCCTCGGCGAGCAGGTGGCGGCCGCGACGGAGGCCCACCCCGAGGGGACACTGAGCGCTGTGCGGCCGGCCGCCGGGCCCGGCGAGAGCACGCGCGTCCTGCTCGACGTCCCCGGCCTGGCCGAGAGCCACCGCCTCGGCGTCTTCGTCGACCCCTACACCGGCGAGGTCCTCGGTGCGCTGGACAGCTATGGCAGCAGCGCCGCCCTACCCGTCCGCTCCTGGATCTCCGAGCTCCACCGCAACCTGCACCTCGGCGAGGCCGGCCGGGTCTACAGCGAGCTGGCGGCGAGCTGGATGTGGGTGGTCGCGCTCGGTGGCGCGGCGCTGTGGATCTCACGTACGCGCGCCAAGCGGGGCGCCCGGACGCTCCTGACCCCGGAACCCGGGGCCACCGGACGGCGCCGGACCATGTCGTGGCACGGGTCGGTGGGGCTATGGATCGTGGTCGTGGTGGTGGCGATCTCGGCGACCGGGCTGAGCTGGTCGCGGTTCGCGGGCGCCAACATCGAGGCGCTCCGCGCCCAGCTGAACTGGCACACGCCCGCGGTCTCGGCCTACCCCCTCGCCTCCTACGGCGACGGCACCGACGACACCGGGGGATCCGGCGACTCCGGGCACTCCGGACACGGCGACAGCGCACGGGCGCCCGCCGCCGACGGCCCCGATCACGACGAAGGGGGTGGCCACGGGGAAGAGGGCGGAGCCGGGGAAGCCTCAGACGGGGAAGGCGCCGGGGAGACCGAGAGCGGGCACGGCGGCGGCCACGGCGAAGAGGACGACCTCATCGTCGACGGAGTCGACGTCGGCGTGGACCGGGTCCTGGCCGTCGCCCGCGACGCGGGGCTGGAAGGCGGCGTGGAGATCGTCTACCCGCCCGTGGAGGGGGCGTCCCACACGGTGCAGGAGACCGGAGCACGGTGGCCGACCCAGCACGACGCCGTGGCCGTCCACGCGCCCAGCGGGGTCGTCACCGACGAGGTGCGCTTCGCCGACTACCCCTTCATGGCGAAGATGACGCGGTGGGGGATCGACGCCCACATGGGGCTGCTGTTCGGCCTGCCCAACCAGCTCTTCCTCACAGCGGTCGCGATCGGCCTGATCACCGTCATCGTCCTGGGCTACCGCATGTGGTGGCAGCGCCGCCCGTCCGCAGCGACCGGCTTCGCAATGGGCCGCCCGTTCCCCCGCGGCGCCTGGTCCGCCCTGCCGTGGCGGATCCGGCTGCCGGTCATCGCGGTCGCGGTCGCGATCGGCTACTTCTTCCCGCTCTTCGGGGCGTCACTGCTGATGTTCCTGATCCTCGACCTGATCCTCACCGCCCGCCACCTGCGCAGAGAAGCCGACGCGGACGCGCCTCACCCCGATCGCGCCTCCTAACGCCCATCTGGGGTCCCCTACTCGAACAGAACGGCCGTCGGCGCAAGCACGCCGACGGCCTTCGAGTTCACGCCTGACAGCCGTCAGACGAAGAGCTCATCGGCTGACTGCACGGTCGCAGCCTTCCTCATCCACGAATTGAGCTGACCCAGCTTGTCGCAATCGTAGATGCGATCTTTGGCTTCCAAGGGAACCTGTACCCCCCTGGCCTTCAAGAACAGGAGGAGATCCTCTTGCTTGATCGCTTTGGTGATGCTGACCCTCATCAGGAGGCCCGCGGCCATGTGCGCTTCCGCGAACTGCTGAGCGGTCTGCTGCCACAGGTCGTGAGTGGCGGTCTCGCTCTGGTCAGACGAAGAGGTCATCGGCCGTCTCCACGAGTGCGCTCCGACCGACCCACACATCGAGCAGCTCAGGGTCGGAGCAGGAGGTGATGCGATCCTTCGCCTCGTCCGAGACGGGGATCCCCCGTGCGGCCAAGACGGTGAGGATGGCCCGTGCCTCACCTTCGGCCTTGCCCTCGGCCTTGCCCTCGGCCTTGCCCTCGGCCAGGTACCGGCGAGCGAAGTCGCTCTTCCACTCGTAGGTCTTGGTCGCCATGAGGTTCCTCCAGTGCAGGCGAGCGCGCGTCGGCATGTTGCCGACCACGTAATCATGGTAGAGCCGCCCCTTTTCGGGGTCGAGCGTTTCCAGGGCCTCCGCGAACGCATCGAGGACGGCCGGGTGGGTGTCGCAGTGGATGAGGGCCGAGAGCACCGAGATCTCCGAGTGTGCCCGGGCCTCGTCGGAGTCGGTGACCACCGGGACCTGGTCGGGCCCCAGGACGATCGGCGTGAGGACCATGCCAGGGTGGCCGATCTCGATCGGCTCGGCGCACCACTTGGCGGTCGAGGCGTCGGGGCACACGACCATCAGGACGGTGGGGCAGCCGAGCCGGGACCGCATCGTTGTGATGTAGACGGGCCAGCTCAGCCGTTTGGTGTTGGTCCGCTTGCGCTGGACCTCGATGATGATCGCCATCTCGCGGTCCGTGTTGCGGACGCTGACGGCCATGTCGGCCCGGTACTCGGTTGGTCGGACGTCGGTCAGGTCGACGTTCTCGACTTCGGTCTTGGTGTGGTCGGGGACCTCGACCCCGAGGATGCCGGAAAGCATCTCCGGGGCCAGCTCCGGTTCTTGGCGGAAGAGGTCGATGAGGACCTCATGCTCGTATGAGGGCATGCGGCGCACGCTACCGAGGGTCACTGACAAAATATCGAGAGTGACGTAATGTGCGTTTTGGCCACCCAATGAGACGTTCGTGGTTGATTCGCGCCCCGTGTCGCTGGCGCCCTGCTCTACTGGGTAGTAACATCGAATTTGTTACCAGTCAGTAGATCGCGTGTGCCCGCGGGCACAGCGGACAGGAGACGGCGGGGCGCGCCATGACGCACTACAAGAGCAACCTCCGTGACCTCGAATTCAACCTGTTTGAGGTGTTCAGGCGCCAGGACGTGCTGGGTGAGGGCCCGTTCGAGGAGCTGGACGAGGACACGGCCCGCACGATTCTCGACGAGGTCGACCGGCTCGCCACCGGGGTCGTGGCCGAGTCCTTCGAGGACGCCGACCGCAACCCCCCGGTCTACGACCCGGCGACCCGCACCGTCGCCATCCCCGAGAGCCTGAAGAAGTCCTACCGCGCCTTCATGGACGCCGGCTGGTTCAACCTGGACCTCCCCCCGGAGCTGGGCGGCCTGGGTGCGCCGCGGTCGCTGTACTGGGCGGCGTCCGAGCTGATCCTCGGCGCCAACCCCGCCGTGCACATCTACGCGGCCGGCCCCGGCTTCGCCAACGTCCTCTACCTGGAGGGCAACGACGCCCAGAAGCGGTTCGCCCAGCAGGCCATCGACAACGACTGGGGCGCCACCATGGTGCTCACCGAGCCCGACGCGGGCTCCGACGTCGGCGCGGGCCGCACCAAGGCGATCGACCAGGGCGACGGCACCTGGCACATCGAGGGCGTCAAGCGGTTCATCACCTCCGGCGAGCAGGACATCACCGAGAACATCTTCCACCTGGTGCTCGCCCGCCCCGAGGGGGCCAAGCCCGGCACCAAGGGCCTCTCGCTGTTCCTGGTGCCGAAGTTCCTGGTGGACGAGGACGGAACCGTGGGCGAGCGCAACGGCGTCTACGCCACCAATGTCGAGCACAAGATGGGCCTCAAGGCGTCGACCACCTGCGAGCTGACGTTCGGCGCCGAGCACCCCGCCATCGGCTACCTGGTCGGCGACAAGCACGACGGCATCCGGCAGATGTTCCTGATCATCGAGAACGCCCGGATGATGGTCGGCACCAAGGCCATCGCCACGCTGTCCACCGGCTACCTGAACGCCCTGGAGTACGCCAAGGAGCGCAAGCAGGGCGCCGACCTCACGCAGATGGCCGACAAGACCGCGCCCCGCGTGGCCATCACGCGCCACCCCGATGTGCGCCGCAGCCTCATGACGCAGAAGGCCTACGCCGAGGCGCTGCGCGCCCTGGTCGTCTTCACCGCGAGCAAGCAGGACGAGGTGCAGATCGCCAAGCACAACGGCGAGGACCACTCGGCGGCCGACGCGCTCAACGACCTGCTGCTGCCGATCGTCAAGGGGGTGGGCTCGGAGCGCTCCTACGCGCTGCTCGCGGAGTCGCTCCAGACCCTCGGCGGGTCCGGGTACCTCCAGGACTACCCGATCGAGCAGTACATCCGCGACGCCAAGATCGACACCCTCTACGAGGGCACCACGGCGATCCAGGCGCAGGACTTCTTCTTCCGCAAGATCGTGCGCAACAACGGCCAGGCCTTCGGCGCGCTGATGGGCGAGATCAAGGGGTTCGCGTCGGGCGAGGACGGCAACGGGCGCCTGAAGGAGGAGCGCGCGGTGCTGGCCGACGCCGCCGCCGACGTCGAGAAGATCGTCGAGGTCATGGTCGGCCACGCGCTCGCCTCCACCGAGGAGCCGCAGGAGCTGTACAAGGTCGGGCTGAACGCGACCCGGCTGCTCATGGCGGTCGGCGACGTGGTCCTGGGCTGGCTGCTGCTGCGCCAGGCCGAGGTCGCCCTCGCCGCGATCGACGGGGCCGGGCCGGCCGACGCCGACTTCTACACCGGCAAGATCGCCGCGGCGCGGTTCTTCGCCGACCAGATCCTGCCGCGCGTCTCGGCCGAGCGCGCGATCGCCGAGAACGTCACGCTGGACCTGATGGACGTCCCCGAGTCGGCCTTCTGACCCGTCGCACCCCTGCCCCACCAGGGATGCGCTCCACGGGCCGGGGGCGCGGGCGCTGACCGACCGCCCTCGCCTCCGGCCCCCCGACATCGACGCCGACCGCCCCGGCGCGCACCGTGATGCCCGCCGCGCAACGGGGTAAGCCAAGGGGGAAGCGCGCACTCGCCACCCCCCAGCGGAGGCAGCAGATGGGAATCGGGCTCGGAATCTTCCTGATCGTCGTCGGGGCGGTGCTGCGGTACGGCATCACCGCCGATATCGCCGCGTTGGACCTCGGGGCCATCGGCGTGATCTTCATGCTCGCCGGTGCGGCCGTCATCGTGCTCACCCTGGTGGTCATGGTGACGCGGGGCCGGCGCGGCGAGGAGCGCCCGCGGAGCGACACAGACCTGCTGTGAGCGTCAGGGCCGCGGGTAGCGCCACAGCATCGCGACGGTGACCACCGCCGAGACCGCGGTGGTGGCGGCGAGCGGGATGAAGGCCGCCTGGAACCCGCCGCCCGCCTCCAGGATGATCCCGGCGCCGACCGTGGCCACCACCGTTGTGGTGAACCCGCTCATGTTCACCAGCCCCGACGCCACGCCGGTGCGGTGCGCCGGCAGGCCGTCGCGCGCGAAGTCGAAGGACAGCGCGGGCGCCATGACCTGCCCGGCCGCGCTCACCACCAGGACGGCGACGATCACGGGGGTGGGCGGCAGCCCGCCCGGCCAGGCCACGAGGGACACCCAGGCGACGCCGAACAGGGTCACCAGCACCATGGCGAAGGGCCGCCGGATCCCGGGCGCCCGGCCCACCAGCGCACCCAGCACCGGCGAGATCCACAGCACCCCCACCCCCAGCCCCGACAGCAGGAGCCCGGCCGTCGCGGGTGCGAGCCCCACGCCCTCGACCAGGAACGGGTACCCCCACAGGACGGCGAGCATGGTGTAGGGCGCCATGACGGCGGCGTGGCAGGCCATGCCGACCCGGGGCCCGCGCGCCTTCAGCGCCTCGACGATGCTCGCCCACGCCTTCACCGGCGGGTGGGGGTGGGTGTCCCCGCTGCCCTGCGGGCGGTCGCGGACGGCCAGCAGCACCAGCACCATCATCGCGACGCTGACCGCGGACGCACCGAGGAACGCCCACATCCAGCCCAGGCCGTGCAGGGCGGCGGACAGCGGGGCGACGCTGGAGAGCTGGCCGACGCCGCCGACCAGCGCGGTGAGCGAGCTGATGAGGGCATAGCGGGCGCGCGGGAACCACAGGGCGCCGATGCGGATGACGTTGAGGAAGGTCACCGCGTCGCCGAGACCGATGAGCACGCGCCCGGCGATCGCCACCCGGATATCGGGGGCGACCGCGAACATGGCGACGCCCGCTGCCATCGCGGCCAGCCCCATCAGCAGCGACGCACGCGGCCCGATGCGGTCGGCCATCAGCCCCGCGGGGACCTGGAGCACGACGTAGACCAGGAGCTGCACCATCGGCAGCAGCGACAGGACGGCGGGGCCCACGTCGAAGCGCTGCTGGGCCTCCAGCGCGGCGACGGCCAGCCCGTTGCGGTGGAACATGGCCAGGAAGTAGACGCCGACCGCGATCGCCCACACGAGCCAGGCGCGCGCGCCGCCCGGGGGTTCGGCCGCGGGAGCGGCGAGCACGGTGGTGGTGGGAGCGCTGGCGGCAGGAGAAGGGGAGGAAGGTGTCACCCCATCACCCGATGACCGGCCGCGCAGGTGCCCGCCCGTCGTCTCGGTGCTCATCGGCGGGCCCCCAGCAGGCGCGCCGCGGAGTCCATGTGCGCCCGGACGGCGCCGCGCGCCGCGTCGGGGTCGCCGGAGCGGACGGCGGCGAGGATCTCGGCGTGCTCGTCGATGTTGGCGCGCATGCGGGCCACCGTGCGGGTCCCCTCCTCCATCATCCGCAGCTGCCGGTCGCGCAGTGTGTCGTAGAGGGTCGCGAAGATCTCGTTGCCCGCTGCGGCCACGATCGCCCGGTGGAAGTCGCGGTCGGCGACGATGAAGGCGCGGCGGTCCCCCTCGGCCTCGACGCGCATCCGGTCGAGCAGTTCGCCGAGGCGGTCGGCGAGCGCCGCGCGCTCTTGGGGCTCCGCGGCGGCCGCGCGCTCGGCGGTGTAGCCCTCGACGAGCCGGCGGGTCTCGATGACGTCGTCGATCTCGGCCTGCGACACGGGCACGACCAGTGCGCCGCGCTTGGGGTAGAGCCGGACGAGCCCCTCGGCCTCCAGGCGCAGCAGCGCCTCGCGGACGGGCGTGCGCGAGACGCCCACTCCGTCGGCGATGGCGCCCTCGCTGACCAGCTCTCCGCCGGCGATGCGGCGGGTGAGGATGGCGTCCTTGGTGTACTGATAGGCCCGATCTGTGGCGGACGGCGTTGTATGCATGTTGTATCTATGCTAGCCCCGGCTCCTCCCCCTATGTCCGCCCGGGGGTGCCGCGGCCCGGCCCGAGGGGCGGCCCGGGCGGGCGCGCCGCCCTCACCGCCGGCACACCCGGCCCTCACCGTGGTCTCGCACACGTGCGGGAAAACCTGTGTCAAGGGCCGGGCAGATCCTCGCCAACGGGCAGGGAGCGACCCCGGACCGCTGTGGCCGCGTGTGACGATGACGCGGTCGGGGCGGCCTTCGGGACCGTGCCGCCCGGCCGCACCGCCGGGGCGAGCAAGGGAAAGAGGGAATGGCCGTGCAGGCGCCGAACACGCCGGCCGCCGCCCGTGCACCACGGGCCTGGCCGAGGATCTTCCTGGCCGGGTTCGCGCTGTGGATCGCGACCGTGCTGGTCACCTTCCTCACCGCCAACACCGCACTGCTCCCCACGATCGTGCTCCTCGGGAGCTTCCTGGTGCCGGTGACCTTCGTCGCCTGGGCCCACGAGCACGACACCGGCGAGCACGTCACCGTCGAGCTGCTGTTCTCCGCCTTCATCATCGGCGGCGTCCTCGGGGTCCTCGGCGCGTCGCTGCTGGAGACCTACCTGCTGGCGTCGCCCTCCCCGCTCCAGTACATCGGGGTGGGGGTCATCGAGGAGACGGTGAAGCTGCTCGCCCTCCTCTTCGTCGCGCGCGACATGGCCCGCCGCACACCGCGCGACGGCCTGGTGCTGGGCGCCGCGGTCGGGTTCGGGTTCGCGGCGTTCGAGAGCGCGGGCTACGCGCTCAACGCCCTCGTGACGAGCCAGGGGTTCGACCTGCTGTCGCTGGTGGAGACCGAGGTGCTGCGGGGCCTGCTCACACCCGTGGGGCACGGGCTGTGGACGGCCATCGTCGGCGGGGTCCTGTTCGCCGCCTCTCCCGGGCGGCGGTGGCACTTCACCGGCGGCGTCCTGGCGGCGCTGGTGGGCGTGGCCCTGCTGCACGCCCTGTGGGATTCGGTGCACGGGCTGGCGGTCCTCGTGACGCTCGTCTTCACCGGGTCGCCCTGGCAGGAGTACCTGCTGCACGCAGGGCGGATCCCCGACCCCGCACCGGGGCAGGCCGCTCTCATCCTCACCCTCGATGTCCTGGGGCTCCTGGCGGTCTCAGCTGTGGGGCTGGCGTGGCTGTGGACGCTGGTGTCGCGGGCCCGCCCGACGGGCCCGGAGGGGGCCGGCGGCGCGCCCCCGGACGGGCCGCAGGGGACGGACGGCACGCAGGACCCTGCGGGCCCTCTCCCGCCGCGCCCGGACGGCGGCACCTCGGGCACGTTCTAGAACCCGCCGGACCCGCCCCTATGGGGCGGATCCGGCGCGCCGCGGCGAGTCCGCGCACACGTGCACCCGCGCGCCCGAACGACCCGCTTCCGCCGGACACACGACGACCGTTTCGCTACGCTGTGTGACCACTGCGATGGCGGCCCCCGGCGCCGGGGTGCGCCGGCCGCGGAGCGCGGGCTCCCGCGGCCCGGAGGCCACGCGACGCGACCGCCCACCGGCGCGGAACGCGCCGTGGCCGTGGGCGACGACCCCGTCGCGGAGCGCTCCAGCCCTCGTGTGCGACCCGGCACCACTTCGGGGATATCACCGGATAACCCGACACGTCGGACACTTGGGTCATACCTTCGAATCAACGGCTCTGACCTGCGAAAACATTGAATCGACCCCCAGGATCGGAACCCATTTCCTGTGACATGGACCACAATTCTCGGGGTCGACCCCTAGGGGCCTCTTCCTGCTACTATCCGGAGCGCGAAGAATAACCGGGAGGTAACGACAAGCTCAGTTGCCCCCGGATTCGTGGAGATCACAGGTCGTGCACCTATGGTTTGGCCGCGTGCGAGTGGCCGCATCGATGGAGCGGCACCCCCGACCGCGGTACCCGATCACTTCAGGAGACGTCGCTTTGAGTCACTGGCGTTTGAACAATCCCAGGGCCGACCGCGTGAAGTCGGCACTGGCGAACAGGGTCAAGCACAGACCACGGCACGCCTTCTGCGCCGAACGCGCCATCACGGCGCTCTGGTACGAGCTGGTGGCCGTCGCCGCCCGGCCGATGTACCGCGCGGGCACCAGTGAACTCGCCGTCATCTCGGTCATGCGCGGGATCAACGTCTGGTGCCGCGACGGCAAGTTCGTCTGGAACGACACGCTCGGGGCCACCATCACCCACCCCGCGAGCGACCCCGCCGGCGCCGCCGCACTGCTCAACCCCTACCCGCGCCGCCGCACCTTCCAGCGCGGCCGCCACCACGCGCTCTCCGCAGCCTGATCCACCCGCCCTCCGGGCAGCCCCCGGCCGTGCGTCCTCCGGCGCCCGGCGGCTTTCGCATGCGCCCGATCCGCCGAGGTCACTCCGGCGCGCGGCCTGCGCACGCGGCCCGGTCGCGGATGATCTCTTCGACGCCGTCGAGCAGGCGTTGCAGCCCGAACTCGAAGACCTCCTCGGGCCCCGGCATCCCGCTCTCCGCGGTCGCCTCGACCAGGTGCGGGTAGGCCGAGAAGTCGACATGGCGCGCCATGAAGGCGTTGGCCAGCGAGGTCCAGGCCGTTTCGGACACCCCGGAGCGCCGTTCGGCCTCGGCGGTGTCGAGTGAGGTGCGCGCCAGCCCGCGCACGTAGCCGTCGACGACCTCCACCACCGTGGCCTTCTCGGGGCCCGTCAGACCCGTGCCGTCGAGCGCCCGGATCGCGGAGTCGAACCAGGCGAGCGTGTTGGGCCCCGGAACCGGGCGGTCGGAGACGATCCGCAGGAGCCACGGGTGCTCTCGGAACCCCGTCCAGTCCTCGCGGGCCCACGCCTCGAACCGCTCCCGCCAGCCGCCGGGCAGCGTGTGCGGCAGCGGCCCCGAGCCGACCATCGCGTCGATCATGAGCGCGTACAGCTCGGTCTTGCCCGGCACGTAGGTGTAGAGGGTCGCGGCGCCGACGCCCAGCCGGGACGCGACCCTGCGCATCGACAGCGCGGCCAGCCCTTCGGAGTCGGCGATCTCGATCGCGGCCTCGACGATCCGGTCGGGTGTGAGGCCCTGGCGGGGGCCGCGGCTGGGGCGTTCGCGCGTGCCCCACAGCAGTTCGAGGGCGGGGGTGGGGTCGGCGCTGGTGTTCTCGTCGGCGATCATCTTGCCTCATCCTAAAACTCCGTATAGCGTTCGGAGTATCTGCAATATCGAACGATGTTCGGAGTTTGTTCCCAGCGACCTGCACCCTCCCGGCCCCGCCGGACCGGCCCCGCTGCCCGCCACGCCACCGCACAGAGGAGTACGGCCCCCATGACCGACCATCCGCCCGGCCCGCCGCCACCGCGGCCACAGCGCGGCTCCGTGCGCCCCGCCGAGCGCGTGCTCGCCCCCGACCTCGCCCGTGGGCTGATGCTGCTGCTGATCGTGCTCTCCAATACCGGCTTCCACCTCTACGCCGCACAGCACGGCCCCACCGGCTGGCACCCGGTCGACGGGACGGCGCTCGACCGGGCCGTGCAGTTCGCCATGATCACCGCCCTGGACCTGCGCACCTACCCGCTGTTCGCGTTCCTGTTCGGCTACGGGATGATGCAGCTGTTCCGCCGCCAGACGGCGGCCGGCACCTCTGAGCGCGGCGCGGCCGCGCTGCTGCGTCGGCGCGGCATGTGGCTGATCGTGTTCGGCTTCGCGCACGCCGCCCTGCTGATGGCGGGGGACATCCTCGGCGCCTACGGAATCGCGAGCCTGGTCATCGGCACGCTGTTCCTCCGCCGCACCGACCGCACCCTGCTCATCGCCGCGGGCGGCGCGTTCGCCTTCCTGGTCCTGATCAGCGCCCTCGGCTCCTACGGCACCGTCCCGGGCGACCCGGACGGATCCGGCGTCATCCCCAGCACCGTCCACTACGCCTCCGGCGAGCCCGACGCACTCGCCGCCGTGGGCACCCGCCTGGCCACCTGGCTGTTCGTGGCGCTCGGCGGCGGCCTGCTCGGCTTCTCCTTCCACACCGTCATGCTGCTCGGCTTCTGGGCGGCCCGGAACCGCGTGCTGGAGGAGCCCGAACGGCACCTGAAGCTGCTGCGCGCGACCGCCGTGACCGGCGTCGCCGTGGGCTGGGCGGGCGGCCTGCCCCAGGCCCTCGCGCACGTGGGCGTCCTCGACGTCCCGGCGGCCATGGTCGTGGAGGAGGGCCCGTTCTACGCCCTCCAGACGGTGACCGGCGTGTTCGGCGGGCTCGGCTACGTCGCCGTGGTCGCCCTGGCCTGCCGCGCGATGCCGCCGCGCATCCGCAGCGGCACGGCCGTCACCGCGGTCGCCGCGGTCGGCAAGCGGTCGCTGTCCTGCTATCTCGCCCACTCGCTGGTGTTCGCGCCGGTGCTGGCGGCGTGGGGGCTGGGCCTGGGCGCGGCGATGGGCAGCGCCACCATGGCGCTGTTCGCCTCCGGCGTCTGGCTGCTCACCGTCGCCGGCGCCCTCCTGCTGGAGCGCAAGGGGCGGCGCGGTCCCGCCGAGGCCCTGCTGCGCCGCCTCGTCTACGGCCGCGCCGAGCGCCCACGAGAGCCCGCCCCGGCCCCCGCTGCATCACAGCCGTGACGGACGGCAGGGCCCGTTCCCGCGGCCTCGCCCGGCGCCTCCGCGCACGCAGAAGGGGCCGCCCCCGGAGGGGGCGGCCCCTGGGCCGGGCTATGGGGGCGCTCAGCCCCAGATGAGGGCGGTCGTCTTGGGGTCCTCCAGCATCGCGCCGACGTCGCGCAGGACCTTGGAGCCCAGTTCGCCGTCGACCAGGCGGTGGTCGAAGGAGAGCGACAGGGTGGTGACCTTGCGCACCGCCAGCTCCCCCTTGTGCACCCACGGCAGGTCGCGGATCTGCCCGCAGGCGAGAATGGCGGCTTCACCCGGGTTGAGGATGGGGGTCCCCGCGTCGACGCCGAACACGCCGATGTTGGTGACGGTGATGGTGCCGCCGCTCATATCGGCCGGGGCGGTCCGGCCCGCGCGGGCGGTGGCGGTGAGTTCCTGGAGGTCGGCCGCCAGCTGCGGGAGCGCCTTGGCGTGGGCGTCCTTGATGTTGGGGACGACCAGCCCGCGCTCCGTCGCCGCCGCGATCCCCAGGTTGACGTAGTGCTTGACGACGATCTCCTGCGCGTCGTCGTCCCACGAGGCGTTGACCTCCGGGTACCTGCGCACGGCGGTGAGCAGCGCGCGGGCGACGAGCAGCAGCGGCGAGACCTTGAGCCCGGCGAACTCCGGGCGTTCGCGCAGCTTGCGCACGGCCTTCATCGTCTTGGTGACGTCGACCTGGAGGAACTCGGTGGCGTGCGGTGCGGTGAAGGCACTGTGCACCATCGCCGCCGCGGTGTGCTTGCGCACGCCCTTGATCGGGGTGCGGGTCTCGCGCGCGCCCGTCGCCGGTGCCCCCACCGGTTCGGGGGCGGCCGGGGCCTCCTCCGCGGCCGGCGGCGCGGCGGGCTCCGCGGCCCGCTGGACGTCGTCGCGGGTGATGACCCCGCCCTTGCCCGTGGGGGCGACCGACCGCAGGTCGACCCCGAGGTCCTTGGCGAGCTTGCGCACCGGGGGCTTGGCGAGCACCGTCACCGCACCGCCGTTGACCGCCGCGACAGGCGCGGCCGACGGTGCGGAGGCCACCGGGGCGGCGGGGGCCTCGGGCGCGGACCGCCGTACCAGCGCGGGGGCCTCAGGGACGGGCTGCTGCGCCCGCTCCGAAGCCGCGTCGCCCGCCTGCGCGGCGGCACCGCCACCGCGCTCCGCGTCCCCGGTAGCCGAGGCACCGGGGCGCCGGCGCGGGCGCCGCCGGGTCGAGGCGGCCTTCTCGCCGTAGCCCACGAGCGGCTTCTCGCGGACCTCCTCGGGCTCGCCGACGGTGTCGCCCCCCGTTCCGTCGTCGACGGAGATGATCGGGGTGCCGACGTCGACCGTCCGCCCCGCCTCCACGAGCACCGCGTGCACCGTCCCGGCGTAGGGGCTGGGCAGCTCCACAGCGGCCTTGGCGGTCTCGATCTCGCAGATCACCTGATTGATGGCGACTTCGTCGCCGGGTTGCACGAACCATTGCAGGATCTCCGCGTCGACCAGACCCTCGCCGACGTCGGGCAGCCGGAATTCCCGCACACCTCGCTGAACCGTGTTCACCTGTTCGCCTGCCTCCCTGAATCCCGGTTGCCCTAGAACGCGAACGCGCGGTCGACGCCGTCGAGTACCCGGTCCAGGTCGGGCAGGTAGTGCTCCTCCAGCCGGGACTGCGGGTAGGGGGTGTCGAACGCGCCGACCCTGATGACGGGGGCCTCCAGGTGGTAGAAGCAGGACTCGGTGATCCGCGCGGCGATCTCGGCGCCCACGCCGTGGCTGACGGGCGCCTCGTGGGTGACCACCAGGCGGCCGGTGCGGCGCACGGACTCCTCGACGGTGTCGTAGTCGACGGGCGCGAGCGAGCGCAGGTCGATGACCTCGATGTCGTGGTCGGGGTCGGCCTCGGCGGCCTGGAGGGCGGTCTTGACCATGGGGCCGTAGGCGAGCAGCGTGATGTCGGTGCCGGGGCGGGCCACGCGCGCCGCGCCCATGGGCGCGGCCGACCCGAGGCCGGCCTCGGTGTCGATGTCGGCCTTGTCGTAGTAGCGGCGCTTGGGCTCGAAGAACACCACGGGGTCGTCGGAGACGATCGCCTGCTGGATCATCCAGTAGGCGTCCACGGCGTTGGCGACCGTGACGACCCGCAGCCCGGCGGTGTGGGCGAAGTACGCCTCGGGGGACTCGCTGTGGTGCTCGACCGCGCCGATCCCGCCGCCGTAGGGGATGCGCACGACGACCGGGATGCTCAAGGCCCCCTCGGAGCGGCGCCGCAACTTGGCGAGCTGGGTGAAGGTCTGGTTGGTGGCGGGGAAGAAGAAGCCGTCGAACTGGATCTCGCACACCGGGCGGTAGCCGCGCAGCGCCAGGCCGATGGCGGTGCCGATGATGCCCGACTCCGCGAGGGGGGTGTCGATGACGCGGTCGGCGCCGAAGTCCTTGTAGAGCTGGTCGGTCACACGGAACACGCCGCCCAGCTTGCCGACGTCCTCGCCCATGACCAGCACCTTGGGGTCGTTCTCCATGGCGCGGCGCAGGCCCGCGTTGATCGCCTTGCCGATCGTGAGGGTGGTCATGGCTTACCGGGCCCCTTCCGCGGCGGCGTCCTCGAAGGAGGCCAGGTAGTCGGCGAACTCCGCGCGCTGGCGTTCGATGTGGACGTTGGGCTCCGCGTAGACCTCGCGGAAGATGTCCAGCGGCTCGGGGTCGGGCAGCGCGCGGCACTCGCGGCGCACGTCCTCGCCGAGGCGGTCGGCCTCGTCGTCGATCGCGCCGAAGAAAGCGTCGTCGGCGAGCCCCTCGCCCTCCAGGTAGGCGCGCACCCGCGTGATGGGGTCCTTGGCCTTCCACTCCTCCAGCTCAGCCGAGACGCGGTAGCGGGTGGGGTCGTCGTTGGTGGTGTGGGCGCCCATGCGGTAGGTGAACGCCTCGATCAGGGTCGGGCCCTGCCCCTCGCGGGCGTGCTGGAGCGCGGCGCGGGTGACCGCCAGCGAGGCGAAGACGTCGTTGCCGTCGATCCGCACTCCGGGGAAGCCGAACCCGGCGGCGCGGCGGTAGAGCGGCCCTCGGGCCTGGCGCTCGCCGGGAGCGGAGATGGCCCACTGGTTGTTCTGGCAGAAGAAGACGACGGGGGCGTTGTTCACCGCGGCGAAGTTGAACGCCTCGTTGGTGTCGCCCTGGCTGGTGGCGCCGTCGCCGAAGTAGGTGATGACCGCGGTGCCGTCGTCGCCGACCGCGCCGTCGCGCTGCACGCCCATGGCATAGCCGGTGGCGTGCAGGGTCTGCGCTCCGATGACGATGGTGTAGAGGTGGAAGTTGTGCTCGTGGGGGTCCCACCCGCCGTTGGTGGTCCCGCGCCAGGTGCTGAGCAGGGACCGCGGCTCGACGCCGCGGCACCACGCCACGCCGTGCTCACGGTAGGAGGGGAAGGCCACGTCGTCGGGGCGCAGGGCGCGCCCGGAGCCGATCTGCGCCGCTTCCTGGCCCAGCAGCGAGGCCCACAGGCCCAGTTCGCCCTGGCGCTGGAGCGCCACCGCCTCGGTGTCGATGCGGCGCACGAGCACGAGGTCGCGGTAGAGGGCGCGGACGTCTTCGGCGCTGATGTCGAGCGGGTAGTCGGGGTGGTCCTTCAGCTTCCCATCGGGGGTCAGGAGCTGGACGAGCTCCGGTTCCTCATGCGCGGTGTTGTTCGACACCTGTCGCTCCTCGGGTTCTCAGGGCCGACTTCGCGGGGTGCCGCTGATCGGCCGGATCTCTGCCCGATCACCCGGGGTAACGGGTTCGCACGGGCAGCCCTACCGACATCGTGACAGAACTCACCACGTTCGGCGCAAGCCCTCAGCGGCACCTTTTCGGCTGTCGCCTCATGATCCCTGAGAACCCGGAAAGCGCAACTACCAGGACTTCCAAGCATTTTCAAGGCCGTCCGAGGAAAAATTCGGACGTCCGACGAATGGCGGGCGCGGGCCCGCGCGCTTCCGGGAACGGTGACGGAGCAACGGGGAGAAGGTCACCGTGTGTAGCGGAGTCGCGAGACTCCGGCCGGCGGGGCCGCACGGCCCGGCGCGCCGGCGGGGCGGGGGCGCCACCGCCCCTCGCGGGGGCGGCCCTTAGGCCGCCACGGCGAACCCGCGCTCGCGGGCGTAGTCCGCGAGCTGCTCGCGCAGCTGCCGGCGGGCGCGGTGCAGACGCGACATCACGGTGCCCAGCGGCGTGCCCATGCGGGCCGCCACCTCCTTGTAGGAGTAGCCCTCGATGTCGATGAGGTAGACGACGAGCCGGAACTCCTCCGGCAGCTGCGCCAGCGCCTGGCGGATGGCGAAGTCGGGCAGGTGGTCGAGCACCTCGGTCTCGGCCGAGCGCGACCCGGAGGAGGCGTGGGTCTCGGCCGCCGCGAGCTGCCAGTCCTTGATCTCGTCGGTGGAGTCCTGGCGCGGCTCGCGCTGCTTCTTGCGGTAGCCGTTGATGAAAGTGTTGGTGAGGATGCGGTAGAGCCAGGCCCGCAGGTTGGTCCCGGCGCGGAACTGGTGGAAGTTCGCGAACGCCTTGGCGAAGGTCTCCTGGACCAGGTCCTCGGCGTCGGCGGTGTTGCGGGTCATGCGCAGCGCGGTCGGGTACAGCTGGTCCGCGTACGGCGTGACGGCCGTGACGAAGTCCAGGTCCTGGGTCTCCGTCTCCGCGCTCTCGCGCTGTCGTTCGATGGTCGCCAAATTTCCCCCTTAGGGACGACCTGATGATGCGCTTCTCTCTGATAGACGTATGGAACGCCGCTTGTTGATGTCTCCGACCTACGTGATGAGTGTCACGAAAGGCCGGATCTTGTCCCGGGGCACGTGAAGGTGCGGTAAAGAACCCCTTGCGATCCCCGCCGGTCGGCGGCATGTGCGCAGGTGTCGTACGCTTTCCCTGCTCCTTCCCAGGCATGCGGAAGGCGCCAGCCCGTGGCAGTGAAGTGCGGCACACAACTGTGGAGGACCCGTGGCCCGCGTCGTCGTTGACGTCATGCTCAAGCCGGAGATCCTGGACCCCCAGGGGCAGGCGATCGTGGGTGCCTGCGGGCGCCTCGGATTCGACGGCATCGACCAGGTCCGCCAGGGCAAGCGCTTCGAGGTCGAGGTCGACGGCGAGGTCGACGACGCCAAGCTGGCCGACGTCCGGCGCCTTGCCGAAACACTACTCGCCAACCCCGTCATCGAGGACTTCGACCTCCGCGTCGAGTAGCCCCTGCATCGGCCCCTACCTGCCCCATGTCCACTTCAGGACGGTTTCGCCGGACCTTCCTCGGGAACTCTCCCCAGAGAGAAGACACGCTCGTGGGGGACTGTTGCCAATGGACGTGAGATTCGAGATCGCACTCCCACGCGAGGCCTACACCGTCGCCGTCATGCGGGACTTCCTCGGCGAGGCGCTTCGCGCGAACGGGATCTGCGACGACTGCGCATTCAAGATCCAGCTGGCGGCGTCGGAGGCGTGCAGCAACGCCGTCGACCACGGCGCTCCCGCCCGGGAGTACACGGTCAGCACACACCTCGACTCCCGGACGTGCGTCTTGGAGATCAGCCATAGCGGGCCCGCGTTCAGCGCGGCCACGGTGCCCCTCCCGGCACTCGATTCCGAGTCGGGCAGGGGCATTCTCATGATGCGGGAGCTGGTCGACGAGGTCGCCTTCCACGGCGCGGGCGACGGCCGCACCACCGTGCGGCTGAGCACGCACCTGCGACACGGGCTCGACTCCGCGGAGCAGGGCCGGCCGGAGGTCGTTCTGTGCTGAGTCAGCACCTCATGTATCCGCGCCTGTAGGGGCGCGGAAACCGCCGCCGGGTGTATCCGCACCTGGCGGCGCCGGGAGGCGAGGTCAGAGGGTAACCTCGTGTGCGGAAGCGTCGGCCGCGACGGCCGCCTCCGCCCCGACTCCCGCCGACCTCCTTCGGAGAGTGCCCATGACAGCCCGTGTGGGCGTCGTCACCTTCCCCGGTTCCCTCGACGACAGGGACGCCGCACGCGCGGTCCGCATCGCCGGAGCCGAACCGGTCGCCCTCTGGCACGGCGACGCCGACCTCAAGGGTGTCGACGCCGTGGTCCTGCCCGGCGGCTTCTCCTACGGCGACTACCTCCGCTGCGGCGCGATCGCGCGGTTCGCACCCATCATGACCGAGCTGGTGCCGGCCGCCGCGTCGGGCAACCTGCCGGTCCTGGGGATCTGCAACGGCTTCCAGATCCTCTGCGAGAGCCACCTGCTGCCCGGCGCGCTCACCCGCAACCGGTCGCTGCACTTCATCAACCGCGACCAGGTGCTGCGCATCGAGGCCACCGGTACCGCGTGGACCAACCGCTACACCCCCGGCCAGGAGATCCTGGTCGTCCTCAAGAGCGGCGAGGGCAACTACGTCGCCGACCCCGGCACCCTCGACGAGCTCGAGGCCGCCGGCCGGATCGTGGCCCGCTACGCCGGCACCGCCCCCAACGGGTCGCAGCGCGACATCGCGGGGGTCACCAACGAGCACGGCAACGTCGTCGGGCTCATGCCGCACCCCGAGCACGCCGTCGAGGCGCTGACCGGCCCCTCGACCGACGGCCTGGGGTTCTTCACCTCACTTCTGGCGCACCTGGCCGAGGGCTCCCCGCTGGCGGGCGCCCCGACCGGCTGACCCACCCGACCCCGCGACACCCCTGGGGGGCGTTCCCACGATGCTGGCCCTGCTGCGCTCACGGGCGACCATGTACATCACGGCCGCGCTGGTGACCCTCGGCCTGGTGGCAACGGGGGCGGTCGGCCTGTTCAACGCGTTGAACGCCCCGCCGCAGCCCGACCCCGCCGCCGGAGCCGGCGAAACCCCCTCGGGGGCTCCCGCGCCGCCGCTCGACGCCATCGGCGAGGCGCCGGGCGGTGCCGCCTACTCCGATCTCGGCGAGCAGTGCCAGAACGGCGAGTGCTACCGGCTCGTGGGCATCACCGCCGAGGACGACTCCGCCGACGCCACCGAGATGATCGACACCGTCTACGGCCACCTGCTCGACGAGGGGTGGGCGCGGGTCCCGCCCCCGGGTGTGGAGGACGTCGACGACGTGCCGATGGCCGAGAGCTACCTGACCAACGGCAGCGTCCTGCTCCAGGGCAGCACCGACCCCTTCGTCCAAGGCTCCACGGCGGGGCTGATGCTCGGCCACGCCCAGGAACCCGTTCCGTGACCCGCCGGGCCCAGAAACACCGCCCGGACCACCGCGCATGAACAGCACCAGCACCCCGAACGGACACCGCATGCCCGAATCAGCACGGCTCGACACGGTCAGGACGGCCGAGAGCACACCGGAGGCCCCGCAGCCCTACGCCGAGCTCGGCATGGCCGATGACGAGTACGCGCGGGTCCGCGAGATCCTGGGCCGCCGCCCCACGGCCGCCGAGCTGGCCATCTACTCGGTCATGTGGAGCGAGCACTGCTCCTACAAGAGCTCCAAGGTGCACTTGCGCCAGTTCGGCGAGAAGGCGCCCGAGAACGACGCGCTGCTCGTCGGCATGGGCGAGAACGCCGGGGTGGTCGACGTCGGCGACGGCCACGCCGTCACCTTCAAGATCGAGTCGCACAACCACCCCTCCTACGTCGAGCCGCATCAGGGCGCGGCCACCGGGGTCGGCGGCATCGTCCGCGACATCCTCACCATGGGCGCCCGGCCCATCGCCGTCATGGACGCGCTGCGCTTCGGCCCGGTCGACGCCCCCGACACCCGCCGGGTCCTGCCCGGCGTGGTCTCGGGCATCTCGTTCTACGGCAACTGCCTGGGCCTGCCCAACATCGGCGGCGAGCTGGGCTTCGCCCCCGGGTATGCGGGCAACCCACTGGTCAACGCCTTGTGCGTGGGCGTCCTGAAGCACGAGGACATCAAGCTCGCCCAGGCCCCCGGCCCGGGCAACAAGGTCGTGCTCTTCGGCGCCACCACGGGCCCCGACGGGATCGGCGGCGCCTCGGTGCTGGCCAGCGCCACCTTCGACGACGAGAGCCAGGCCAAGCGGCCCAGCGTCCAGGTCGGCGACCCGTTCATGGAGAAGCTGCTCATCGAGTGCAGCCTTGAGCTGTTCGCGAAGGACCTCGTGGTCGGGATCCAGGACCTCGGCGCCGCCGGCGTCTCCTGCGCCACCACCGAGTTGGCCGCGGGCGGCACCGGCGGGATGCGCATCGAGCTGGACCGGGTGCCGCTGCGCGACTCCCGGCTCACGCCCGAGGAGATCCTGATGAGCGAGTCGCAGGAGCGCATGATGGCGATCGTCGAGCCCGGCCGGCTCGACGACTTCATGGCCACCTGCGGCAAGTGGAACATCCTGGCCACCGTGATCGGCGAGGTCACCGACGTCACCGCCGACGAGGCCGCCCGCGGCGGCCGGCTGGTCATGACCTGGCACGGCGAGACCGTGGTCGACCTGCCGCCGCGCACCGCCTCCGACGAGGGCCCGGTCTATCAGCGGCCCTACGCCCGGCCCGGCCACCAGGACGACCTTCAGGCCGACAGCCCCGGCCGGCTCGACCGGCCCAAGTCCGACGACGAGCTGCGCGACCACGTCCTGCGCGTCCTGGCCGCCCCCGGTGTCTGCGACGCCACGTGGGTCACCCAGCAGTACGACCGCTACGTCATGGGCAACACCGTGCTGGCCACCCCGAACGACGGCGGGATGGTGCGGATCCGCGACGACGCCGACCGGGGGATCGCGCTGGCCACCGACGGCAACGGCCGCTACACCCGGCTCGACCCCTACACCGGCACCCAGCTGGCCTTCGCCGAGGCCTACCGCAACGTCGCCGCAACGGGCGCCCGCCCGCTCGCGGTGACCAACTGCCTGAACTTCGGGTCCCCGGAGGACCCCGCGGTGATGTGGCAGTTCGCCGAGTCCACCCGCGGCCTGGCCGACGCCTGCCAGGAGCTGGGGACCCCCGTCACCGGCGGCAACGTCAGCTTCTACAACCAGACCGGCGACGTCGCGATCAACCCGACCCCCGTCATCGGCGTCCTGGGCGTCATCGACGACGTCAACGACCGGCTGACCACCGCATTCACCCCCGACACCGACGGCGCCAAGATCTTCCTGCTCGGCACCACGCGCGACGAGCTGGGCGGCTCGGTGTGGGCCGAAACCGTGCACGGCCACCTGGGCGGGCTGCCCCCCGAGGTGGACCTCGCGGCCGAGGCGGCGCTGGGCGAGGTGCTGGCCGGGGCCGCCGAGTACGGGGTGGCAGCGGCGGCGCACGACCTGTCCGACGGCGGCCTCGCGGTGGCCCTGGCGGAATCGGCGATGCGCGGGGGGACCGGCTGCTCCGTGCGGGTCGACGACCCGTTCGTCTCCCTGTTCAGCGAGTCCGCGGGGCGCGCCGTCGTGGCCGTCCGCCCCGATGCCGAGGCGGCGTTCACCGAGCTGTGCCTGCGCCACGGCGTCCCGGCCGCCGAGATCGGCACGGTCGGCGGGCGTGCGCTGTCGGTGCGCCACCCCGAGGGCGGTTTCGACATCGAGCTGGCCGACCTGCGCGCCACCTACGAGGCGACCCTGCCGGCGGTGTTCGACGCCGAGTAGGCGAATGGCCTCACATACGACGGCCGTGGCCCGGCTCCCCATCGGGGGTCCGGGCCACGGCCGTCCGTCGTCAGAGGTGTTGTGGGGTCATTCGTCGTCGCGGCGGGCCTCGGGGTCGGTGGCGGGGCGGCCGTCGTCGTCCACCAGGGGCTCGGCCTCCAGCTCCTCGTGCTGGCGGGTGGGCCGGTTGGCCTGCTGGACGCTGTGGAACTCCTTGCGCATGTCGTCGTCGACCTTGGCGCTGTGCTTGTCGCTTCCGCGTTCCATCGCTCCGTCCCCCTTCGATGATCTGCGGTGATCCCTCGGAGACCGCTCGCTACCCGGCCGGGCCGCAGCCCAAACACACGGCGCGCGCCCCGCATGGGCCGTGCCGTCGCGGGCAGTGGGCGGCCATGGGCCGCGAGAGGCACCAGGGAGGTGAAGCCGGGCCGCCACCCGCCACGGGCGGCGGACCCGCACGCCATGGAACTCGGATTCCTCGAACCTCTGTACCGCGCGACCGGCCCGGTCGCCACCGTCTACCTCGACACCACGCGCGGCGCGTCCGACGCCCCGCACGCGATAAGCCTGCGCTGGCGGGCGCTGCGTGAAGGGCTGAAGGACCGGGGCGCCGATGAGGCGACCTTGAGGGCCCTCGACGGCGCAGTGGGCGGTGCGGCCGGCGTGCCGGGCCCCCAGGGCGAGGCGCTGTTCGCGGCCGGCGGCGAGCTGGTCGCGGCCTACACCCTGTCGAAGCCGCCGGCACAGGACCGTGCGTCGTGGTGGCCGGTCGCCGACCCGATCGAACTGGTGGCCGACCTCGACGACGCGCTCGCCTACGTGTTCGTCGCCGCCGGCCGTTCGGGCGCCGACATCCACGCCTACCCGGAGCACGGCGGCCCCGCCCAGGAGCGGCACTTCAACGGGGCGACCCTGCACATCAGCAGGGTGCGCGGGGGCGGCCGGCGGCAAAGGCGCCACCGCCGCCGCGCCGAAGGGGTGTGGTCCGACGACGCCGCCGCGACGGCCCGCGAGGTCGAGAAGGCGGTGGACGAGGTCGGCGCCGGGGTGGTCTTCCTCGGCGGCGACGAGCGCGCGGCCGGTCTGCTCCGTGACCACCTGTCGGAGCGCACCCGGCGGGTGCTGGTCGAGGTGCGGGCGGGCGGCCGCGGCGGCCCCGGCGCGATGGCCGAGCTGCGCAGCGTGGTGGAGCAGGGGCTGCGGGAGACCGCCGTGGCGCTGCGCGCCGGGGTGGTGCTGGACTTCCTCGGCGACCTGGAGCACCCAGGCCTCGCCGTCCAGGGGTTCGCCGACACCGCGGCGGCGCTGCGGTCAGGCGGGGTGGGGCGGCTGCTGCTGAGCGCCGACCGCCGAGATGAGCCCACCCTGTGGGCGTCGACCTCCGACCCGCTGGAGCTGGCGCGGACCCGCGCCGAACTCACCGAGCCCGAGGAGGCGCTGGAGGCCCCGGCGAGCGCGCTGCTCCTGCGCGCCGCCCAGGCCACGCGCTCGGCGTTCACCCTCCTCCCGGAGCAGGGTGACGCCGACAATGGGGCGGGGGCACTGCTGCGCTTCTCACCGGTCAGGGGGTGAGCGCGGAACAGGGGCCACGGACGAGCGGAGGAGGGGACATGCGTCGCGGACGGCTGAAAGGGCCTTTGGGCAGCCACGAGCGTCCGGCCAGCCCATTGGGGTTCCGGCTGGTCCTGGCCGTGTTCGGGGCGGTGGTCCTGCTCGTGGGCACGGTGCTGGCGATCGTGTGGGCGCACTCGGTGCCGCTCGCCATCGTCTTGGGGGCCGGCACCCTCGCGGCCTGCCTCAACGTGTACTGGGTCGGCCGGCGGCTGCGCCA
This sequence comes from Nocardiopsis sediminis, assembly GCF_042650565.1. Taxonomy (NCBI): domain Bacteria; kingdom Bacillati; phylum Actinomycetota; class Actinomycetes; order Streptosporangiales; family Nocardiopsidaceae; genus Nocardiopsis; species Nocardiopsis sediminis. The sequence continues at coordinate 62,858 of NZ_JBHSBH010000013.1, read as the reverse complement.
CGAGCGCTGACCCCCGCCGACCACCGGAAGGCGGCGCCCGCCGGGTCCCGTTGTTCCTGCCCAGAACGGGGATGTGCAGGAACCTCGGTGCCCTGGCCGCGGCGCCGCCGGTGCCGATGGTCGCGGGAGATCAGCGGGAAAGGGACATCAGTTCGTCCACCCCCTCCACAATGCGGTCGAACGCCTCCGGCCAGGTCTCCTCGCCGTCCCCTGTGGGGGCGAAGGGATCCTGTTCCTGTGCCGGTGGGAACGCGTCCTGTTCGGGATCCAGGGGATCGTCGACGTCATTCACCGCTTCAACGGATTCGCAGTCGGCGCCGCCGCGGAGAGGGCAGAGGACGGAGTCGAGGAACGACGCCGCCTTTTGCGGAAGGCCGAAGACCACCGCAGCCACCACCATCACCATGAACAGCACGAATTTCACCTGGAATCCGCCCGAATCGGCGCGCTGCACCCGTCGCACGCCTTGTCCTCCCCACTGCGTGGGCGATGCCATGAAGGCCCGACTCCACCATCCTGGGTGCGGCCCCTTGGGAGTGCACAGGGCCCCCGGGCCCAATTCCGGGCTCACATTCGCCCGGGCACGTGTACATCCCGGCCCGCATGGGAAAAGGGCGGCCCACCGGCACCGGACGCGGCGCTCCGCGCTCAGCTCAGCGGGGCAGGTACTTCGCCGACGCCTCGGCGTGGCGCTCGCGCAGGCCGGGGGTGGGCGGCGCCTCGTAGGACTCCGCCGCACCGGCGGGGTCGGCCCACTGCGGCGGGGCGTCCGCGCCGCTCAGGACCCAGGCGGCCTGCCGGGCGGCGCCGTCGGCGACGCGCTCGCCGGGCGCCGGAGCCAGCACCGGGACGCCGAACACCGCGGGGGCGATCCGGCGCACCGCCTCGGACCGGGCCGCGCCGCCGATCAGCCGCACGCCCTCGGCGTGCACCCCCTGGGCGGCCAGCGCCTCCAGGCCGACCGCGAGCCCGCTGAGCATCCCCTCGACCGCGGCGCGCGCCAGGTTCTCCCGGGTGGAGTTGGCCAGGGTGAGGCCGTGCAGGGCGCCGGTCGCATCGGGCAGGTCGGGTGTGCGCTCGCCCTCCAGGTAGGGGACGAACGTGAGCCCCTCGGCCCCGGGCGGCGCGGCGAGGGCGAGGTCGCTCAGCTCGCCGAGGCCCACACCGAGCATCCGTGCGGCGGCGTCGAGGACCCGGGCGGCGTTGAGCGTGCAGACCAGGGGCAGGAACGCGCCGGTCGCGTCGGAGAACCCGGCGACCACCCCGGTGGGGTCGGCGGCGCGGTGCTCCGAGCGCGCGAACACGGTGCCCGACGTGCCCAGCGACACCACCACGTCGCCGCCCGCGTCCAGGCCGAGCGACGCCGCCGCGTTGTCGCCGGCTCCGGGGCCGATCAGAACGCCGCCGGGGCCCGGGCGGGCGGCGGCGGGCGCGGCGACCTCGGGCAGCAGCGCATCGTGGCCGAGCGCGCGAACGAGCAGGTCGCGGCGGTAGGTGTCCGAGCGGCCGTCGAAGTAGCCGGTGCCCGATGCGTCGGACCGGTCGGTGGCGAGGTCGGCGAGGTCGGTGGAGCCCGACAGCTTCCAGGTCAGCCAGTCGTGCGGCAGGCAGACGGCCGCGGTGCGCGCGGCGTTGCCCGGCTCGTGCTCGGCGAGCCAGCGCAGCTTGGTGACGGTGAACGAGGCCACCGGCACCAGGCCGACGGCGTCGGCCCAGTGGTCCGCGCCCAGTTCGGCGACGAGGTCGGCGGCGGCCTGTGCCGAGCGCGTGTCGTTCCACAGCAGCGCCGGGCGGACGACGGCGCCGTCCTCGTCCAGGCAGACCATGCCGTGCTGCTGGCCGGCGATGCTGATGGCGTCGACGCCGTCGAGCCCGCCCGCTTCGTCGAGGGCCTTCTGGAGCGCCGCCCACCAGTGGGCGGGGTCGGTCTCGGTCCCGTCCGGGTGGTCGGCCCGCCCGCTGCGCACCGGCCGCCCGGTCGAGCCGTCCCGGATGACGACCTTGCACGACTGGGTCGAGGAGTCCACACCGGCGACAAGTCCCATGGCCGTCCGCCACCAATCCGCTGTCCGCGTCCGCTCACACCACGCCCGGGTCCCGGCAGCCGGTCGCCCGGCGAGGCCCGGTCCGGCACCGGGGCCGCGCCGCGCGCCATGAGGTGGCCGCGCCGTTCCACCGCAGAGGCGGGCGAATCGGTCCGGTACCGACATGTGCATTGGAGCACACCGCGCCGCCGTGCGCACCTCCGCCCCTGGGGCGGGATCAGCGAGGCGCCAGGGCCCGCGCGGCGGCGGCGTCGGTCACCAGCGTGGAGATCAGGCCGGTCTTCAGGGCCACGCCGATCGCCTCGGCCTTGTGGGCTCCCCCGGCGACGGCGATGACCTCGGGCACGCGGCGCAGCTGGTCCGCGCTGACGCTGAGCACCCGCTCGTCGAGCTCGGTGCGGACCTGGGCGCCGTCGGCGTCGAAGAGCTGCGCCGAGATTTCGGCGCGCACCCCCAGCTCGGTGCAGCGTTCGCGTACCGCGGGGTCGAGGCTCTCGAAGACGGTCGAGGACCGCTCGTCCCATCCGCCGATGGCGACGACGGCCGTGGTCAACCGGTCGAAGTGGGCGAACGCGGCGGCGATGCCGGGGTCGGCGCGCAGGGTGCGCGCGGTCGCGGCGTCGGGGAGGATCAGCGGCGCATAGACGGGGTAGGCGGGGCCGCCCGAGAGCCGGGCCGCGTGGCGTACCGTCTCGACCGAGCCGGCGGTGTCGGAGCGCGCGGACAGCACGCCGTTGAGCTGCACGGTGGTGCAGCGGGCCAGCCGGGTCAGTTCGGCCCCCATGACCTGGAGGGTCCGGCCCCAGGCCAGGCCGAGGACGTCGTCGGCGGTGACGATCTCGCCCAGCAGGTCGGCCGCGACCGCGCCCATCTGCTGCCGGCTGTGGACGGGGTCGTCCGATGCCGACACCACGATGGCGCGGCGCAGCCCGTAGGCGTCGCGCAGCCGGTCGGAGAGCTCGGCGTCGAGCCGGGCGGGCAGGCGGATGTCAATGCGCACGATGCCGCTCTCGCGCGCGGTCTCCAGCGCCCGCGCGACCTTGAAGCGGCTCAGTCCGAACTCCTCGCCGATCTCGACCTTGGAGCGCCCGTCGAGGTAGAAGCGCCGGGCGATCGCCGACACGAGCACCAGCTCCGCCGGACCCTTGACCAGGGACTTCTCGGTGCCCGCCGATGCCCCGGCGCCGTCGTCGGGCGGCCCGCCCACCGGATCGCTCATGTGAGTCCAATCATGCTCATCCGTGAATCATACGTTGACATTCCGCTTCCCGCGGGCTTTCAATGAGCTGAATCACATGTGTGACCCCATCGCTCATATGAGCAAGCCCCGGATGGCGGTGGGGCCCGAACCATGACGTGAGGAGCCGCTGTGCGCGCAGCGATCATCGAGCAGCCTGGAAAGATCGGCGTCGGGGAGCGCCCCGACCCCACCCCTGCCGCAGACGGGGTCGTCATCCAGGTGGGCGCCTGCGGGATCTGCGGCACCGACCTGCACATCGCCGACGGCGAGTTCCCGCCCAGCCCCTACCCGCTGGTGCCCGGCCACGAGTTCGCCGGCGAGATCGTCGCGGTCGGCTCCGACGCCCCCGGCGGCCTGCGGGTGGGCGACCGGGTCGCCGTCGACCCGTCGCTCTTCTGCGGCCACTGCTCGTTCTGCCGGGCCGGCCGCGGGAACCTGTGCGCCAACTGGGGCGCGATCGGCGACACCGTCGACGGCGCGTTCGCCGAGTACGTCGCCGCCCCCGCGGTCAACTGCCACCGGATGCCCGAAGGGATGACCTTCCGCGAGGCCGCCATCGTCGAGCCCCTCTCCTGCGCGGTGCACGGCGTGCACCGCATCGGGGTCCACGCCGGCGAGCGCTTCCTGCTCATCGGCGCCGGCACCATGGGCCTGCTGCTCCTCCAGCTCCTGCGCAAGGGCGGCGCCGACGTCACCGTGGTCGACCGCAACGCCGAGCGGCTGAAGACCGCCGCCGCGCTCGGGGCGGCCGCGACCGCCACCGACGTCGCCGCGCTGGACGGCGAGCAGTTCGACGCCGCCGCCGACGCCACGGGCGCACCGCAGGCCATCGAGGCCGCGTTCGGCGCGCTGCGCCGCGGCGGGCGGCTGCTCGTCTTCGGCGTCGCCGCGGCCGACGCCCGCGTGGACCTGTCCCCGTTCCGCATCTACAACGACGAGATCACCGTCGTCGGCTCCATGGCCGTCCTCAACAGCTACGGCGCCGCCCTGGACCTGATCGGCTCGGGGACCGTCCAAACCGAGCCGCTGCTCAGCCACGCCTTCCCGCTCGCCGACTTCCCCTCGGCGCTGGACCTGATGCGGTCCGGGGCGGGCGTGAAGGTCCAGGTCGTGCCTTCGGGCGACACCTTCCGGTAACGGGCGCCACCCGATGAACCCCCGAGGAGGACCGACCCGATGCGCACCCTGATGCGCCCGGCCGCCGCGCTGGGATCGGCCGCGCTACTGCTGACCGGCTGCGCCGGAGCCGGCGCGCTGTCCGGCTCCGGCGACGGCACCCGCCTGGTGATCGCCATCGTCGCCAACCCGCAGATGCAGGACGCGATCTCGCTGCGGTCGGAGTTCACCGCCGAGAACCCCGGCATCGAGCTCGACTTCGTCGCCCTGCCCGAGAACGAGGCCCGCGCCAAGATCACCACCTCCATCGCGACAGGTGGCGGCGAGTTCGACGCGGTCATGATCAGCAACTACGAGACCCGGCAATGGGCCGAGTACGGCTGGCTGGAGAACCTCCAGCCCTACATCGACGCCACCGACGGCTACGACGACGCCGACTTCATCCCCTCGATCCGCGAGGACCTCTCCTACCAGGACGACATGTACTCGGTCCCCTTCTACGGGGAGTCCTCCTTCGTCGCCTACCGCCGCGACCTGTTCGAGCAGGCCGGGGTGGAGATGCCGGAGCAGCCCACCTGGGCGGAGATCGCCCGGCTGGCGGCCGAGCTGGACGACCCCGAAGCCGGGGTCTCCGGCATCTGCCTGCGCGGGCTCGCCGGCTGGGGCGAGGTCCTGAGCCCGTTCAACAGCGTGCTCAACACCTTCGGCGGGCGCTGGTACGACGAGGACTGGAACGCACAGCTGGAGTCCCCGGAGTTCCGCGAGGCGGCCGAGTTCTACGTCGACCTGGTCCGTGAGCACGGCCAGCCCGGCGCCGCCGCCAGCGGGTTCGGCGACTGCCTGAACCAGTACAGCCAGGGCAACTCCGCCATGTTCTACGACTCCACCGCGATGGTCAGCACCACCGAGGACCCCGACTCCAGCACGGTCGTCGGCGACAGCGGCTACGTGGCCGCCCCGGTCGCCGAGACCGCCTACGGGGGCTGGCTCTACACCTGGTCCCTGGGCATCCCCGCGACCTCCGAGAACAAGGACGAGGCGTGGCGGTTCCTGTCCTGGATGACCGACAAGGACTACATCCAGACCGTGGGCGAGACCTACGGCTGGCAGCGCGTCCCGCCCGGCAACCGGCAGTCGACCTTCGAGATCGAGGAGTACGCGCAGGCCGCGGACGCCTACGCCGAGCCCATGCTGGCGGGCATCGAGAACGCCGACCCCGAGAACCCCTCGGCACGCCCGGTCCCCTACACCGGCATCGGCTTCCTGGCCATCCCCGAATTCCAGGACCTGGGCACCCGGGTGAGCCAGCAGCTCAGCGCCGCCATCGCGGGCCGGATCAGCGTCGACGAGGCCCTGGAGCAGAGCCAGCGCTACGCCCAGAGCGTCGGCGACACCTACGCGGAGGAGGGCCAATGAGCAGCGCTGCGACCGCTGTGCCCCGCCGGGCCGCGGCGGCGGCCGGACGGCGCTCCGGCGACTGGTCCCGCCGCGCCCCACTGCTGCCGGCACTGGTGTTCATGCTGGTCGTGACCCAGCTGCCGTTCCTGTTCACGGTGTTCTACTCGGTGCAGTCGTGGAACCTGCTGCGCCCGGGCTCCCGGTCGTTCGTGGGCCTGGCCAACTACGCGGCCGTGTTCACCGACGCGCAGTTCCTCACCGCGGCGCTGAACACCATCCTGATCACCGCGTCGTGCGTCCTGGTGGCCATGGTGCTGGGCATCGGCCTGGCCCTGCTGCTGGACCGCAGGTTCCTCGGCCGGGGGGTGGTGCGCACCCTGCTCATCACCCCGTTCCTGATCCTGCCGGTGGCCACCGCTCTGCTGTGGAAGAACATCATGTTCGACCCGGTGTTCGGCCTGGTCGGCTTCCTGCTCACCCCGTTCGGGCTGGGCGGCACCGACTGGGTCTCGCAGTACCCGGTGGTGTCCGTGGTGACCGCGCTGGTCTGGCAGTGGACCCCGTTCATGATGCTGCTGGTGCTGGCGGGCCTCCAGAGCCAGGGCCGCGACGTCATCGAGGCCGGCCAGGTCGACGGCGCGAGCCGGTGGCAGATGTTCGTCTCGATCACCCTGCCGCACCTGCGCCGCTACATCGAGCTGGGCGTGCTCTTGGGGTCGATCTACGTGGTCAACACGTTCGACGCGATCTACATGATGACCCAGGGCGGGCCCGGGACGGCCAGCTCCAACCTGCCGTTCTACATCTACCAGCGGGCATTCCTGGGCTTCGACATCGGCCAGTCCGCCGCAATGGGGGTCGTGGTGGTCGTGGGCACGATCATCGTCGCGACCCTCGCGCTGCGCCTCATCTTCCGCTCGTTCATGTCCGCCCAGGAGGGGATCTCGTGACCACCGCAGCCCCCGCACGCGCGGCAGCCGGCACCGGGCCCGCGCCCCGCCGGACGCCGGCCCCGGCCCGGCGGCGCCGCGACGGCGCCCGCGGGGCGGCGCTCACCGTGCTCACCTGGGCGATCGGCCTGGTGTTCGTCTCGCCCGCGCTATGGCTGGTCATGACGGCGTTCAAGCAGGAGAGCGACGCCGTGACGACCCCGCCCCGGGTGCTGTTCGCGCCGACCCTGGACCAGTTCCGCGCGGTGATCGGCGCCGACTTCCTGCCCTACCTGGGCAACTCGGCGATCGCCACGCTCTTCTCCACCGCGCTGGTGCTGGCCCTGGGGGTCCCGGCCGCCTACGCGCTGTCGGTCCGGCCCATCCGGCGCACCCGCGACGCGCTGTTCTTCTTCATCTCCACCAAGATGCTGCCGGTGGTGGCGGTGGTCGTGCCGCTGTACGTGGCCGCCGCCCAGGTCGCGATGCTGGACAACATCTGGACGCTGGTCATCCTCTACACCGCCATGAACCTGCCGATCGCGGTGTGGATGCTGCGCTCGTTCTTCCTGGAAGTGCCCAAGGGGGTGGTCGAGGCCGCGCAGATGGAGGGCGCCGGCCTGGCCCGGGTGCTGTGGTCGGTGATGCTGCCGATCATGGCCCCCGGCATCGCCGCCACCGCCCTGATCTGCACGATCTTCTCCTGGAACGAGTTCTTCTTCGCGGTGAACCTGACCGCCGCGCAGGCGGCGACGGTCCCGGTGTTCATGGTCGGCTTCATGACCAGCGAGGGGCTCTTCCTGGCCCAGCTGTCGGCCGCCGCCACGCTGGTGTCGCTGCCGATCGTCATCGTCGGCTGGATCGCCCAGCGGCAGCTCGTGCGCGGCCTGTCCATGGGCGCGGTGAAGTAGCGGCCACCCGGCCGCTGCGGCGTGCGCCGCAGCGGCCGGGGCGGCCTGTCAGCGGTCGGCGCTGGCGGGCAGCCACGGACGCCACGTCTCGGGGTTCGCCTCGACCCAGGCCGCGGCGGCGTCCTGCGGGTCCATCCCCTGGTCGGCGATCATCTTCGCGACCGCGTTCTGGTCGTCGTTGGTCCACTGCCAGTTGCTCAGCAGCTCATAGGCCGGGCCGCCCTCCTCCGCGAACCCCGTGCGGAAGATCTTGTTGAGGTCGTAGGAGGGGTAGTCGCAGGCCACGTCCGTGAGGTCGGCGTCGCAGCCGTCGGTGTACTCGGGGAACTCCACGTGCACGAGGTCGAGCTCCTCGAAGAGCCACTGGGGCTCGTAGAAGTAGAAGAGCACGGGCTCCTCGGCGGCGTACCTCTGGCGCACCTCGGTGATCTGCGCGGCCTCCGATCCGGCGTAGACGATCTCCAGGTCGAGGCCGAAGTGGTCGATCATGCCCTGGTCCTGGGTGACGAACGCCGGGTCGCCCGCGAGGAACTGCCCGGTCTCGCCGCCGGTCTCGGGGGTCGCGAAGATGGCGGAGTGCTCCTTCACCCCCTCCACGGTGTCGATCCCGGGGTACTGCTCCACCAGATAGCGGGGCACGTACCAGCCGAGCGTCCCGTCATTGCCGGTGGAACCGCCGTCGACGACGGAGCCGTTGCCCTCGGGGCCGTAGAGCTCCATCAGGTCCTCGTGGCCCCAGTTCTCCACGACCATGTCGACCGCGCCCTGGTCCATGGCCTGCCAGGAGGGCTGTTCGTCGACCCGCACCAGCTGGACCTGGTAGCCCAGCTCATCCTCCAGCAGCGTCTGGAGCACGGCGGCGCTGGCCTCGTAGCCCACCCACCCGTTGAGGGCGATGCGCACGGTGTCGGGGTCGCGCAGCATCGACGTCGTGCGCACGGCGCACGACGACACGAGCGCGACCGCGAGCGCAACGGCGGTGGCGCGCACCAGCGCGGAGCGCAGCCGGCGCCCCCGCCTCGGCGCGGGCCTCGCACGGCCGGCGGCGGAGGCCGGGCCCATCGGCGTCGCGTCATCCATGGCTGCTCCGTCCCTGGGTCACCCGGTCGAGGGCCAGGCCGAGGCAGACGATCGCCACCCCTGAGGTGAGGCCGAGCCCGAGTTGGTTCTGCTTGAGGCCGAACACGACGTCGTAGCCGAGGGATCCGGCGCCGACCAGGGCGCCCATGACCACCATCGCGAGGACCATCATGATCCCCTGGTTCACCGCGAGCAGCAGCGACGACCGCGCCAGCGGGAGCTGCACCTTCGTGAGGATCTGGGTGCCGGTGGAGCCCTGCGACACCGCCGCCTCCACCGCTCCCGCGGGCACCCCGCGGATCCCGTCGTTGACCAGCCGGATCACCGGCGGCAGCGCGAAGATGACCGCGGCCGCGAGAGCGGGGACCCGCCCGATGCCGAACAGCGCGACCGCGGGGATCAGGTAGACGAAGGGCGGCAGGGTCTGCATCGCGTCCAGGACCGGACGCAGGACGGCGGCGAGCGCGTCGCTGCGCGCCGCGAGGATCCCGATGAGCACGCCGATCGCGACCGTGACGGCCGCCGCCACCAGCACCTGGGAGAGGGTGTCCATGCTGTTGTCCCAGACCCCCAGCAGACCGGTGGCCGCGATCGCGGCGCCCGAGGTGACCGCGGTGCGCCACCCGCCGAAGACCGCGCCGAACGCGGCCGCGGCCAGCACCACCAGCCACCAGGGCGACCCGGTGAGCACGGTGCTGAGCGGGTTGAGCACCCATTGCAGCAGCAGGTCGCCGGATGCGGCGGTGGCGCCGCCGATCGCCCCCTGCACGGCGTCGTTGGCGGTGTTGAGGGGGCCCGCGACGGTCACCGACCACGCATCGGGCCAGGACGTCGCGCCGGCCGCGTGCGCCGCAGCGGTGGCCGCGGCCACGGCGGCGGGGTTCTCGGGGACGGGCAGCGTGTAGCGGGGCACGATGTAGCGGGGGGTGCC
>NZ_JBHSBH010000013.1:34763-53144 GCF_042650565.1 Nocardiopsis sediminis | reverse complement strand
CCGCGTCCCGCGCCCGCCCCCTCACCGTTGCCGGCCGCTCCCGTGACCCGGTCCAGCGCGATCGCCAGCAGGACGATGGCCGTGCCCGCCTCGACCGCCTGGCCGACGTTGACCTTGGACAGCGCCTGGTAGATGGCGTCGCCCAGCCCGCCGGCGCCGATCACCGAGGCGATGACCACCATGGACACCGCCAGCATGATCGTCTGGTTGATCCCCAGGAGGATGGTGCGCCGGGCCAGCGGCAGCTGCACCTTGGTCAGCAGCTGCCAGGGGGTGGAGCCGAGCGAGGTGGTGGCCTCGACCGCGCCCGGGTCGACCTCGCGGATGGCCAGCGCGGTGATGCGCACCGCCGGCGGGATCGCATAGACCGCGGTGGCCACCGCCGCGGACGGGTTGCCGATCCCGAACAGCAGGACCATCGGCATCAGGTAGGCGAAGGCCGGCATGATCTGCATGAAGTCCAGCACCGGCCGCAGGAGCCGGTCGAACCCGTCGCTGCGGCCGGCGAGGATACCCAGCGGCACCCCGATCACCAGCGCGATCAGCACCGACGTGATGATCAGGGCGAGCGTGGTCATCGCCTCGGCCCACAGCCCGGCCAGGCCGAAGACGGCGAAGGCGGCCAGGACCACCGGCACCGTCCGCCACCCGGCCGCGCGCCAGGTGGCCAGCGTCCCCAGCACGACCACGCCGGGCCAGGTGAGCAACGTCAGCGCCTGGTTGACCAGGACGACCGCAGAGCCAAGGCCGACGGAGATGTAGTTGAAGCCGTAGAGGAACAGCGGGCTGGTGTTGCGGTTGGCCACGATCCACGCGTAGACGCCGTCGAGGCGGGCGATGAGCCACTGGCCCGCGGTGTCGGGGAACGGGCCCAGCCACGCGGACGGCCCCAGCGCGCGGCTGAGGGCGAACCCGGCGAGCAGCACCGCGGCCACGGCGAGCGCCTGGACCGGGCGGCTGCGCACCAGCGCGGCCGCGCCCGCGGGCCGCGTCCCGCGGAGCGGGGCGGCGGCGGACGGCGCCGACGCGGGGGCGGTGGGGGCGGAGGTCGCGGACATCGTCACGCCCCCGCCGGCGGCCGCGCGGGCGCGCCGGGGGCGCCGCCTGGGTCCCCGGCGGTGCCGTGCAGGTCCTCAGCGATCGCCCGCAGCACGTCATCGCGGCCGACCACGCCCAGCAGCCGGTCGCCGTCCATGACCCGCACCGGGGCGGTGCTCTGCGACAGCACGCCCACCACGTCGCGGACGACCGTGCGCGGCTCGGCCGCCGGCCCGTCCAGGGGCTCGCCGTCGCGCGGCGGGCGCATCAGCCAGCGCACGGTGAGCACGTCGGTGCGGTTGACGTCCTCCACGAAGTCGCGGACGTAGTCGTCGGCGGGGCGGCCGACGAGTTCCTCGGCGGTGCCCAGCTGCACCAGCTCGCCGTCGCGCATGATCGCGATGCGGTCGCCGAGCTTGAGCGCCTCGGACAGGTCGTGGGTGATGAAGACGGCGGTCTTCTTCAGCTCGCGCTGGAGCCGCAGCACCTCCTGCTGCATGTCACGGCGGATCAGCGGGTCGAGCGCGCTGAACGGCTCGTCGAACAGGAGGACCTGCGGGTCCACCGCGAGGGCGCGGGCCAGCCCGACCCGCTGCTGCATCCCGCCGCTGAGCTGGCCGGGCCGCGCATCCTCGTAGCCGGCCAGGCCGACCATGTCGATCATCTCGCGGGCGCGGGCGTAGCGCTCGGCCTTGCCCGCTCCGCGCACCTCCAGCCCGTAGGCGACGTTGTCGATGATCCTGCGGTGCGGGAGCAGCCCGAAGTGCTGGAAGACCATCGCCATCTTGTGCCGGCGCAGCTCGCGCAGGCGCTGCGGGCTGCACGCGCCGATGTCCTGGCCGTCCAGCAGCACCTGGCCGCCCGTCGGCTCGATCAGCCGGGTCATGCAGCGGACCAGCGTGGACTTGCCCGAGCCCGACAGCCCCATGACGACGAAGATCTCGCCGGGGTGGACGTCGAAGGACATGTCGCGAACGGCGACGGTGCAGCCGGTCCGCTCCCGGATGGTGTCGCGGTCCAGGCGCTCGGCGTCGCCGCCGATGATCGTGTGGGCGTTCTTGCCGAAGATCTTCCACAGGTTGCGGACGGAGATCCGGGGCTCCCCGGCGTTCTCGCCGCCGGGTGGTCGCTCGATCGCCGGTGCTGGGGAATGCATCGTCAGGTTCTCCTCCGGCAGCCCCGGGGCGGGGCGGCCCGTCGTCGGACAGCGGAGGCCGGGGCGGGGCGCCCTAGCGGTCCGCGCGGATGAGGTCGGCGGCGCGCTCGCCGATCGTGAGGACGGTGACCATCGGGTTGGGCGAGGGCATGGTGGGGAACACCGACGCGTCGGCGATGCGCAGCCCGGACAGGCCGCGCACCCGCAGCTCGGGGTCGACGACGGCCATGGGGTCGCCGTCGGCGCCGATCTTGCAGGTCCCAGCGGGGTGGTAGACGGTGTGCGCGGCGCGGCGGCCGTACTCCGACAGCTCCGCGTCGGTGGTGACACCGGGACCGGGGGCGACCTCGCGCTTGATCCAGGACTTGAACGGCTCGGTCGCGGCGATCTCCCGGGCGATCTTGAGGCCGTCCACGATCGTGGTGGCGTCGTAGTCGTCGGGGTCGGTGAAGTAGCGGAAGTCGAGAGCGGGCTTGACCGCGGGGTCGGAGCTGGTGAGCCACAGCTTGCCGCGCGACCGCGAGCGGGGGATGTTCGGCGTCATGCAGATCGCGTTGCGGGGGCCCGGCGAGTCGTAGCCGAGCCGGGCCGTGTTGTCGTCGAAGGGGATCTGGTAGATGTGGAACATCAGGTCCGGGCGCGGGTCGGAGGTGTCGCGCCGGATGAACAGACCGCCGTCGGAGTCCATGACCGTGGTCTCCGGCACCGGGCGCTCGGTCTCCCACATGATGATCGACTCCGGGTGGTCGAGCAGGTTCTCGCCCACGCCCGGCAGGTCGTGCCGCACGTCGATCCCGACCTCGCGCAGGTCGGCGGCGGGCCCCACGCCCGACAGCAGGAGCAGGCGCGGGGTGTCGATCGCGCCGGCGCACAGGATCACCTCGCGCTCCGCGGTCACCGTACGGCGCTCGCCGTCGGCGGTGGTGACCTCGACCCCGGTCGCGCGGTCGCCGTCGAACACGATCCGGTGCGCCCAGGTCTCCAGCAGCAGGGTGAGGTTGTCGCGCCGGTCCATCACGGGGTGCAGGTAGGCGACCGAGGCCGACGACCGGTGGCCGGAGTAGGGGTCGTAGGCGATCGACAGGAAGCCCACGCCGTCGCCGAACCCGCCGCCGTGGGAGGTCGCCGCGTTGAAGTCCTCGATCACCGGGACCCCGGTGGCCTTGGCCGACGCCTCGATCCAGTCCCGCACGATCTCGTTGCGGTCCTTCTCGGCGACCGGGGTGATGTTGCACTTGATCCGGTCGGCGTAGGACTGGACGGTCGCGTTGTCCCAGCCTTCGGCGCCCGCCGCGACCCAGTCGTCGAGGTCGCGGGCGAAGGGGCGGAAGCTGATGAGCGTGTTGTGCGACGAGCAGCCCCCCAGCACGCGGGCGCGCGAGTGCACGATGTGGGAGTTGCCGCGCGGCTGCTCCACCGTCGTGTACCCGTAGTCGAGGTCGCCGCCCAGCAGGCCCAGCCAGTCGCGCAGCTTGAGCACGCGCTCCAGGCCGACATCGGAGGGCCCGCCCTCGATGACACAGACGCTGGTCCCGGGGTCCTCGGTAAGGCGCGCGGCGATCACCGATCCCGCGGTGCCCCCGCCGACGATCACATAGTCGTAGGCGGACGGGGATGGCGGGGGTGCTGACACGGGCGGCTCCTTGTCGTGCGGGGGTGCGGGCGGGGGGCGGCGGTGGCGGGTCACCGCCTCACGCGAACCAGCGCTGCGGGACGGGGTTCAGGTTGCGGTAGACGTGCTTGGCCTCGCGGTACTCGTCAAGGCCCGCCTGCCCGAGCTCGCGGCCGACCCCGGAGCGCTTGAACCCGCCCCATTCGGCGCCCGGGAAGTAGGGGCCGAAGTCGTTGATCCACACGGTTCCGTGCCGCAGCGCCGCGGCCACACGCTCCCCGCGCCCGGTGTCGGCGGTCCACACGGCCCCGGAGAGGCCGTAGTCGGTGTCGTTGCCGAGCTCGATCGCCTCGGCCTCGGTGCGGAACGTCTCGACGGTGGCGACCGGGCCGAACACCTCGGTCTGCACGATGTCCATGCCGCGGTGGCAGCCGGTGAACACGGTCGGGCGGTAGAAGAAGCCCTTGGCGAGATCGGGGTCGTCGGGGCGGGCGCCGCCCGCGATGACGGTGGCCCCCTCGGCGATGCCCCGGGCCACGGCCGCCTCGACCTTGTCGCGGTGCTCGGCGGAGACCAGCGGGCCGCACCGCACGCCGTCGTCCTGTCCGCGGCCCAGGCGGACCCGGTCGGCGCGGCGGGCCAGCTCCGCGGTGAAGGCGTCGTGGACGTCCTCGTGGACGATGATGCGGGAGCCGGCGGAGCAGACCTGGCCGGAGTGGAAGAACGCCGCGGTCATGGCGTAGTCGACCGCGGTGTCGAGATCGACGTCGGGGAAGATGATGTTGGGGTTCTTGCCGCCCAGTTCGAGGGCGACCTTCTTCACGGTCTCGGCGGCCGAGGCCATGATCCGCTTGCCGGTGGCCAGGCCGCCGGTGAAGGAGACGAGATCGACATCGGGGCTGGCGACCAGGGCGGCGCCCACACCCGGGCCGGTGCCCAGGACCAGGTTGGCCACACCGGGCGGCAGGCCCGCCTCGGCGCACAGCTCGAACAGCTTGCAGGTGGTGACCGGGGTGATCTCGCTGGGCTTGACGACCATGGTCGCGCCGGCGGCGATCGCCGGCGCCATCTTCCACGACAGCTGGAGCAGCGGGTAGTTCCAGGGGGTGATCATGGCGCAGACGCCCACGGGTTCGTGGACGATGCGGCTGGAGACGCCTTCGGGGGCGTCGATGACCCGGCCGGCGTCCTTGTCGGCGAGGCCGGCGTAGTAGCGGAAGACGGCGGTGACGTCGTCGACGTCGATGCCGCCCTCCTCCAGGGTCTTGCCGGTGTCCAGCGACTCCATCAGCGCGATCTCCGCGCGGTCGCGCTGGAGGAGGTCGGCGATGCGGCCCAGGATCGCCCCGCGCTCCGCGGCCGGGAAGCGGCGCCAGTCGCCGTCGTCGAACTCGCGCCGGGCGGCGGCCACCGCGGCGTCGGCGTCGGCCGTGCCGCCCTCGCTGACCACGGACAGCACCGAGGCGTCGTAGGGGTTGACGACGTCGCGGACCGCGCCGTCGGCGGCGGAGGTCCAGGCGCCACCGATGTGCAGGCTCACGGCGGAGGCCGAACCGGGCGGGGACAGGTACGGCTTGTCCGGCAGGGTTACGTAGGGTCGCATCACGGAACGGTCCTGCCCAGGAAAATTGCCCACAAACAGCCCGTTTACCTTCTTTACCGTGCTGAGATCGCTGACCATTCCTCCATGACCTGCACGGATGCGCGGCCCACCATGTGGGCGCAGTGGCGCGCTTCACGCAGGCCACCGGCGAAATTGTCACGGAGAGTGATGAAATCCGGTGTCGCGATCGGAGGTCCGAGCGGGGGTGGCGTTGCGCACAGCGGGCGGCGGCGGGGCCGCCGGACATCCAGCGGCAGGGGAGATGGCGCCCGCGGTCCGGAGCCTGACGGCGGGACGCTCCGCCAACCGCTGGACAAGCACACCCCATGTGGGGTTAGCGTGGATTAGGCGTGCCTAACCGAACGCCCCGCCCGCGTCCGGCCCCGGCACCGCGCCACCGACCCCACCCTTCGAGGAACCATGCTGCTGGAGCACGAACGCAGGGACGTCTGCCGGACCGCCCGCCGGCTCGCCGACAGCGGCATCGTCGCCGGCGACGGCGCGACCGTCAGCGCCGGCACGGTCAGCGTGCGCGCGGGCGAGCTGTTCGCGATCACCCCCGCGGGCGTGCCGCTCGACCGGATCGAACCCGCCGACTGCCCGGTCCTGTCGCTCGACGGCGGGGTCCTGGAGGGGCGCCGCGAGCCCGCCGCCGAGACCACGCTGCACAGCGCCGTCTACCGGGTCACCGACGCCACCGCCGCGGTCCAGGCGCACGGCGAGAACGCCGCCGCGGTGTCGGCGGCCCTCGTGGAGCTGCCGCCGATCCACCACACCGCCGCGCGGCTCGGCGGCGCCATCCCCGTCACCGGCTACGCCACCTACGGCACCGGCGACCTCTCCGACCAGCTCATCAAGGCCCTGAAGGGCCGGCGGGCGGCGCTGCTGGCCAACCACGGCGGCCTGGCCGTGGGCACGGGCCCCGATCAGGCCTTCGAGCACGCACGGCTGCTGGAGTGGCTGTGCGGCGTCTACATCCGCGCCCGGGCCATCGGCGAGCCCCGGGTGCTCTCCGAGGACGAGCTCGCCGAGATCCGGGTCCGCGACGGCTACGCGTGGGGCGGCCCGGACGTGTTCTTCTGACCCCTCGGGTCCGCCCGGGCACGTTCGGATCCGCCCGGCGCTCCGCTCACGCGGCCCGGGGGCCGGGGACCGCCGCGGCGCCCTCGTCGTCCTCATCGGGGACCTCGTCGGGCAGGGTCCAGGCGAGGTGCGCGGCCGGGTAGCCGAAGTGCAGCATGGCCAGCACGAACACGGCCGGCGCAAGGGCGCCGTTCACGACCACTCCGTCCATCTGGCCCACGACCATCACCACCATGAGGGCCGCGAACAGCGCCGCGGCGGTGACGTGGTGGCCGACCCGGAGGGCGCGCTCGTGGTCGACGCGCTGGCGCTCGTCGAGCCCGCGGTAGCCGACCACCCACCGGCTGGCCAGGTTGACCTGGGTGCCGAGGAACGCCCCGAGCGCCATCAGCGCCAAGAAGGCGAACAGGACGCCGGGTCCACTGCCGGCCGTCTGCACGGCGGCCAGCATCGCCGCGCCGGCGACCACCACCGCGGCCTCGACGGCGACCAGCGCGCGCCGCCGGCCGCGCCGCGCCCACCGGCGCCTGACCCGCTCACCCTCCACCCGGGTCCGCATCTCGTCCTGTGTGCGCTCGCCGAACATGCCTGCGCCGCGGGAACCCGCGGATGCCGATTTCACCATCGTCCTCACCCCTGGTGTCCGATCCTGGGAAACGGTGCGGTCGAGAAGACGACCTCCACCGGTACTTCGAAGTACTGCGCGATCCGCAGCGCAAGGTGCAGGCTGGGGCTGTACTCGCCCCGTTCGAGGTAGCCCACTGTCTGGTAGTGCACGCCGAGGGTCTCGGCGAGCTCCCGCCGCGAGACCCCCCGCTCGGCGCGCAGCACGGCGATGCGGTTGTGGATCTGCTCTCCGGACGCGCCGGCCTTGGCCCGGCCGCGCGCGGTGTTGCCCGCTGGGCTCACGGTCCTCCCTCTGGTCGTCCATTGCCGCTGTCAGCCGACACGCTGCACCGACCGCTGCCTGCGCGCCTCGACGGCCGAGCCGGACTCGCGCCGCGCCATCCGGCGCAGCACGAAGGGCGCCACGACCAGGCCGGCGAGCGCCCACACCCCCAGCACGCCCGCGGTCTCCAGGTGCCGCCAGGACCCGCCGATCTCCAGGGCCGCCGCCGCATCCGGCAGCAGCGCCGAGCGCATGCCCAGGCCCAGCCAGTACATCGGGAAGACCTGCGCGATGGCCTGCACCCACACGGGAAGGACGGTCACCGGCCCGAAGATCCCGGAGATGCCGATCAGGCCCATGATCGGCAGCATCCCGACCCCGCCCACGGTGCGCGGGCTCTCGAACAGCGACCCGAGAACGGCGCCGATCGGCAGCGTCGCCGCCAGGCCGAGGGCGAGCACCCAGACGAGGGTCGGCCAGCCGCTCGCCAGTCCCCCGGTGAGGCCGTCGAACAGGAAGAGTCCCGGGACCAGGACGACCAGGATGTTCATCAGGATCACCAGGGACTGCGAGACGACCTTGCCGACCAGGTAGCCGAGCATGCCGCGCGGCAGGGCCTTGGCCCGCAGCAGGGTACCGTCCTCGCGCTCGGTGGCCAGCAGCATCGCCGTGCCGATCAGGCCGCTGGTGGCGACGAGCATCCCCAGTACCCCGGGCAGCGACACGGTGCCGGCGGTCAGGGACGTGCCGTCGGCGGCGGCGCTCTGGAGGAAGTAGAGCACGGCCAGCAGGGTCCCGCTGGTCATCAGGTTGGAGACGACGTCCTGCCGGTTGGTGAGGAACGCGCGGAACTCCAGGAGCCCGCGGGCACCGCCCATACGCAGGGCGTGCACGGTGGTGTTCACCTCACTGCCTCCCCGAACCCCGCGGCGGCGGTGCCGCCCTGCCCGGTCTCGTGCCTGTGCACCATGGCCATGTAGACGTCCTCCAACCGGGCGCGGCGGACCTCCAGGTCGGCGACCTCCTCGCCGTACTGCGCGAACAGTTCGCGGACGAACGCGGTGCCGTCCTTGGCTGCGTGGACGAACCGCCGGCCGCCGCGGGTCCACAGCACCTCGGTCTCGTCGCCCACCTGCCGGGCGAGCTGCTCGGCGCTGCCGTCGGCGACGATCCGGCCGCCGGCGAGGATCAGGATGCGGTCGGCGAGCTTCTCGGCCTCGTCGAGGTCGTGCGTGGTGAGCAGGATGGTGGTGTCGTCGTCATCGGCCAGCCGGTGCACCATGTCGTGGAACTCCCGGCGGGCCTCGGGGTCGAAGCCGACCGTGGGCTCGTCCAAGAAGAGCACCTCGGGGCGGCCGACGATGCCGATCGCGACGTCGAGGCGGCGGCGCTGGCCGCCGGAGAGGGTGGCGACCCGCTTTCCGGCGTGCTCGGCCAGGCCGACGGTGTCCATCAGCTCGTCGACGTCGCGCGGGCGGGCCCGGCCGGGGGCGGAGTAGGGGGCGTAGTACCCGGCGGTGTGCGCCAGCAGCTCGCGCACCCGCCACTTGCCGTGGTCGCGCCAGGACTGGAGGACGATCCCGAGCCGGGCGCGCCAGCGCTCGTCACCGGCGGCGGGGTCGCTGCCGAGCACGGCGACCGCACCGGCCGAGCGCACCCGGAAGCCTTCGAGGATCTCGATGCACGTGGTCTTCCCCGCCCCGTTGGGGCCGAGCAGGGCCAGCACCTCGCCGCGGCGGGCTTCGAAGTCGACGCCCGCGAGGACGTCGGTGGTCCCGTAGCGCATGCGTAAGCCGCGGACGCTGACGGTGGTGTCGGCCCCCGTCGCCCCGGCGGCGGACGCGCGGGGGGATCCCGCGTCGTCGACCACTGTCATAGGACTCGTTCCTTCCGTACTTCCCCTGCGTCGATTGATAGTACATGTACTACATTCTTACGCGTGCATACTACGCGCGGCCCGGCCGCCGCGGACCGTCGGGCGGTGTCCGCAAGCGGACACCGCCGGAGCAGGAGCACATGAGGGGCTACGCGGGGGCGCGGGATGTGCACGCGCATGCCGCTCGGGGCCGTCGGGCCGCGGACATCCGGACCGGCATCAGACTCCGAACACGCGGGCCACGGCGCCGCCCAGCGCAAACGCCCCCAGCCCGGCCGCCACGGAGGCGACGGCGTTGGCGAGCGCGAGGAAGCGGGCGCGGACACCGATCAGCCGGAACGTCTCGTAGCCGAAGGTGGAATAGGTCGACAGCGCACCGAGCAGGCCGGTGACCACCAGGCCGGCCGCCCATTCGGGCAGGGCGAACGCCGAGGCGAACCCCAGGGCCAGGCACGCGGTGGCGTTCACGGCGAACGTCCCCCAGGGGAACACCGAGTCGTGGCGGGCGGTCACGGCCCGGTCGGCGAGGTAGCGCAGCGGGGCACCGATCGCCCCGCCGAGCGCGATCATCAGCAGCGTCACCGGCCGGCCTCCCCGTTGCCGGCAGCGGCGATACCGTGCTTCTTGGTCACGCTCGCCTCCTCACTCCGCTCCACCGGCACCGCGGGAGGAGCCTTCGGCGTCGGCAGCGCCGCCTCCGCTCGTTCGTCGGCGCTCCGTTCCGGTCCACAGCACGCGTTCGGCCAGCGACCAGCCCGCCCACACCGCGACGAGGGCGCCGATGAGGGTGGCCGCGAGGTAGGCCAGCGCCGGTCCCGGGGCACCGGCCGCGAGCATCGCCTCGGCGTCGGCGACATAGGTGGAGAACGAGGTGTAGCCGCCGAGCACGCCCACCCCCCAGAACGGGCGCAGCAGCCGCGCGCCCGGCCATACGCCGGTCACCAGGACCATCAGCACGCCGATGAGCAGGCAGCCGGAGACGTTGACCAGCAGCGTCGACCAGGCGAACGCCCCCGGCGGGGTGGGCAGGGCGGCGGCGGCCGCATAGCGGGCGCACGCGCCCACGGCGCCGCCCGCGGCGATCACGGCGAGGACGTCGACCCGGACCCGGGGCGGGGCGGGAGGTGCGGGGGGCGCGACCGGTGCCGGGGGCAGCCCGACATCGGGGTCGATCGGGGCACGGCGTTCGAGCGGGTCGGGGACGTGGTCCATCCGCTGGGCTCCTATCAGCCATTCAGCCTTCGGCTGCGACGGGCACTGATAGGGACCGTTGGCGGCGCACACCGCGGTTCCGCCGCCGAAGGCGGCCGTGGCGGGCCCCACCGCCACGACCGACCCTACCCGCGCCCCGCGGCCGCCGACGGGCGACATCCGATGGGACCGGAAGCGGGGGCGCCGCGGTCAGCGGGCGACGTGCTCCATGAGCAGCTCGTTCACCCTGTCGGAGCGCTCGATCCCGGCGAGGTGCGCCGCACCCGCGACCACCTCGAACCGCGCGCCGGCGATGGCGTTGGCGAGCCTGCGCCCGTGGCCGGGCGGCAGCAGCGGGTCGTGGGCGGCCGAGACCACGAGGGCGGGCGCGCGCACGGCGGCGAGCACGCGGCGCTGGTCGAGCCCGGTGATGGCCCCGCAGTAGCCGGCGTAGCCCTCGGCGGTGACGCCCTCGAACTCCTCGGCCATGCGGCGGACGACATCGGGGCGCCGCTCCGCGAACGCCGGGGTGAACCACGCCGTGGTGACCTGCCCCGACACCGCCGCCATGCCGTCGCGGCGGACGCGTTCGGCCAGCGCCCCGGAGTCGAAGGTGCGCGGGGTCCCGGCGGAACAGGCGATGTAGGCCAGCCTGCGGACCCGGCCGGGGACCGCCGCGGCGAGCCAGGTCGCCAGCGCCCCGCCGAAGCCGGAGCCGACGACGGAGATGCGGTCGAGCCCGCATGAGTCGAGCAGGGTCACCAGGTCGGCGCCCATGTCGTCGATCGTGTAGGGGCCGCCGGGAGCGGGCGAGGCACCGTGTCCGCGGAGGTTGACCCGCAGTACCCGCATGCTGCGGGTGAGTTCGGGCATCTGCGGCTCCCACACCGACCACTTGGCGCCCGGCGGGGGAAGGAGCAGCACGGCACGGGCGTTCCCGGGCCCGTCGATCCGGTACTGAAGGGGGACGACGGCCATGCGCCACCTCCGGGGACGGCAGGTGAAAAGCCTACCCGTCCCCACCCCGGCCGAAGCGGCGAGTCGCGGCAACGGCAATGAATGATCGCCCGTGCACTCCCCCAACAGCCCTGGCGTGGGCGCAATGCCGCAGACGGCGACCGAATCGCCTATTCGGTCGCCGTTTACGATCGCCCCGAAAATCACATCACCTGAAATCAATTGGACATCACCGACATTCCGCCACTCACTCTCCGCCCGGAGTTGCGAAGTCGCCTACGTTCACCTCATGCCATCAAAAGCGCATGAATTCCCTCTGGATCTGATCCGGCATAAGCCGGACATCGCAGTCGACCTGCTGTCGGTCGCCAATACGTCCGAATTCCCGAAATTCGCCCACGTTCGATGCGAATCCGGCGATGCGACGACAACGGTACCGGCGGAACTCCGGTGCGACTCCGTCGTGGTGTGCGAGGACAGCGACAGGTCTCCGGCGCTCGCCATCATCACCGAGAACCAGCTCGGGAGAGACGACGACAAGCGCTTCAGCTGGCCCCAGTACGTCGCCAACATCCGGGCACGCTTGCGCTGCCCGGTGGCACTGTTGGTCCTGACCCCCAACGACAGGATCGCCACTTGGTGCGAGACCCCGATCGAGCTCGGGTGTGGACATATCCGACCCTCGGCACTGTCCCTGACCGCCCTGAAACCGTTCACCGACCCCGAACAGGCCATCCGCCACCCCGAAATGGCCATCCTGGCGCTCGCGAGCAATCCGACCGACGACACCGTGGTCCTGAAAGCCCTGGCCCCGGCGATGCGAGCCCTTAAGGGCTCGCCAGGGGCCGTATATGCTGACTACCTGCTCGCGGCCTTGCCGGCCGCGGCCAAGAAGTACCTGGAGGACGCTGTGAAGCAGGGCACCTACGAGTACCAGACCGAACTCTTCCGCGCCCCTTACCTCAAGGGACAGGCGGAGGGCAGGGCCGAAGGAAAGGCGGAAGGCGAGGCGCATTCCATCTTCCTCGTCCTTGCCGCCCGGGGGATCGACGTCCCCGACGCCGTCTGCGAGCGCATCAACGCCTGCACCGACATCCCCACCCTCAACACCTGGGTCAGCCGGGCGGCAACGGTGAACACGATCGAAGAGCTCTTCGGCTGATGGCGATCGATCACCGCGACGAGTCCGATGAGCCCAGCGACCAGGGATACCCGCCCGAATTTTTCCGCGGTCCCTTTTTCGTCGGGTACACCGAGGGCTCGGTGATAGGGCAGGCGGTAGGTGAGGCGACGGCCGTCCTCCTCGTCCTCTACGCCCGGAGGATCAAGGTCCCCCGCTCTCTTCACGAGCGCATCACCAGATGCAGGGACATCGCCACTCTCGACCAGTGGGTCCAGCGAGCGGTCACGGTGGAGACGGTCGAAGAGCTCTTCGCCTGACGGACGGGTCCGGCGCCGCCGGCGCCGGGCCCGTCTCGGTCCTTAGGCTGGGCAAGTATCAGCGGCGCCCACCCAGGCGAATCCGCCCGGACTCCCCTGCGATGGCCTGCGCGAATACCCGTACATGCAAAAGCGCGAAGGCCGCCTCCGTGTCCCCCCTCAAAATCACGGAGGCGGCCCTCGCTTGGGAACGGTCGCAGACTCCTCCCCCCTGGAGTCGCGACCTGCGAAAGCTCGCGAAGCGCGTTTTCAGTGACTTCTCTGTCGCGCTGGTTCATAGATTACCCATGACGACCTGGCCCAACAACCCTCCGTCACAACAAATTACTTAAAGTAATCACCATTCCCGGGCCTGCGGGCCGCCAAGTGCGTGGATGCAAGGTCAACCGGGGGTCAGAGGCGACCCGTCGTGAGGCGGACATAGCCTGGGGAGGTGCGCTTCCCGTTGCTGCAACCCCGCTGGATCGGCCTCCACCTGGTGGCCCTGCTCGCCGTCGCCGCGTGCGCGGGCCTGGGGTATTGGCAGTTCGTCCGCGCCCAGGAGCCGGACCGCGAGATGATCACCAACCCGGTCGAGGACCTCGCCGGTGCGGCGCCGATCGGCTCCGTGCTGGAACCGGGCGCCTACATGTCCGAGACCGAGGCCAACCAGGCGGTCTCCGCCACGGGGGTCTACGACCGCGACGATCCGCTGCTGGCGCCCGCTCTCTCCCCCGAGGGCGACGAGGGCTACTACGTCCTGGTGCCGCTGGTGACCGAGGACGACACCGCCTTGACCGTCAACCGCGGCTGGATCCCCGAAAGCGACGCCGACGCCGACGCCGTCGGCGGGCTCCCGGCGCTGCCCGAGGGCGAGGTCGAGGTCACCGGGTGGCTGATCTCGCCGCAAAAGGAGCAGGACGGCTACGCACCGCTCTCCGTCCCCGAGGGCCAGGTCGCCCGCATCGCCCCGTCGCTGCTGGTCAACGAGTGGCCCTACCGGCTCTACGAGGGCTACCTCACTCTGGCCGAGCAGCGGCCGGCGAGCACCGGCGGCGACGTCGCGGCGCCCCGCGAGATCCCGCCGCCCGACCCGCCGCAGGGCATCGTGTGGAACTGGCGCAACGTCAGCTACGCGGCCCAGTGGTGGGTGTTCGGCGTCGCGGTCCTGGTGTTCTGGATCTCGCTGATGCGCCGCGAGCAGGCCGACGCCGGAGCGGGCGCCGGCACCGATGGCGGTGCGGGGACCCCCGGCCCCGGCGGCGACGGTCCGTCCGGTGGCCCCGGCGACCCCGCAGGGCCTGGTGGGAGCGCGCCGCCCGTCGCGGAACCCGCGGCCCCGGGGCGTTGACCCGGAGCCCCGGGGGCCGCGCGCGGCGCGCCTGAACGGGACAAGGCATGACGCGGAGCCGGGCTCCACACCGAACGGGGCGGGCGCCCGGACCGGGTCAGGCCCCCGCGGCCGGGGCTTCCTGCGGCTCGCCCTGCGGGGCGGCGGCCTTCTCAGCGGTGGCGAGGCGGTGTTCCAAGATCATGCCGACGAACGGGATGGTGCCCGCGAGGGCGACCCCGACCGTGCGGCCCACGTTCCACCGCCGTTCGATGGCCAGCCACAGCACCACCAGCACGTAGGCCATGTAGATGTAGCCGTGCGGGATGGCGACGACCGCCATGAGCACCGAGTCGTCGCCGAACCACTGCTCCAGCCCGGCCGGCGCACCCACCAGCGAGAACCGGGCGGTCTCCCCGATCAGGTATTTCGCGGGCATGGACACGAACGTCAGCAGCAGCAGGAAGACACCCGTCACGTAGGCCAGCACGCGGTAGAGCGTGAACGGGAGACGCTTCTTTTCCACAGGGGACACCTCGTGGGATCGTCGGCGCGGACCCCGGCCGCCCCTGGTGGCCGCCGCCGGGGTCCCTTGCCCTTCGAGCCTACGTGCGGTATGAGCCGGCCTTCATGCGGGTCCCGTCACACCGCGCCACCCCGAACTCGGCTGGCCTTGTCGCAGGTCACAGCCGTGCGGCCGCTCTGTTCGGGCTCGTCCACCGCCCGTTGGAGCCGACCGTCCACGCCTGGGGGATGGTGCGCAGCGTCAGGTAGGCGTCGATCACCCGCACGGGCAGGAAGAACAGCCCGTAGACCAGATAGCCGGGCCGGCGCCGGACGGCCGCCAGCACGCAGGTGAGGAGGTAGTCGGGGACGAACAGCCCGACCGCGACCGCGGTGAGCGGCAGCACCGCGGTCACCGCGTCGTAGCCCCCCTCGTAGACGCCCCACCGCAGCACCAGCCCTCCCGTGGCATCGGGGAGCAGGAGGAGCACCGCGAACCCGACGGCCGCCAGCAGCAGCACGGCGACCAGCACCACTTCGAGGATGTAGAAGAACAGCGCGAACCAGAACAGCCCGGGCCACACGCCATGCCGCCGAACGGTCTGCCAGAACCCCAGCGTCCACCGCCGCACCTGGCTCACATAGTCGGCGAGGGTGAAGGGGTCCTGGCTGTAGGCCTTGGTCCCCGGGTGCATGGAGATGCGCCCCAGGCGCTTGCGGTGCACCTCGAAGGTCATGTTGAAGTCCTCGATGACCAGCCCGCTGGGGTTGATGTCGATCTTCTTCAGCGCGCTGGAGCGGTAGGTGCTGGCGAACCCGGGGACGATGAAGGGGACGCTGGTGCGGCGCCAGGTCTGGCCGTAGCGCAGCAGGTACTGGAGCATCCAGTAGAGCCGGTCCCGGTAGGCCGAGATCAGCCGGCCGACGACGGTGCGCTCGTGCGGCTTCCATTCGGCGACGACGAAGCCCGCCACCGCCGCCACCGCCGGGTCGCGCAACTGGGCGCGCACCCCCTCGACGTAGCCGGCGTGCAGTTCGGTGTCGGCGTCGAGGATCACCACCCCGTCGTAGGTTCCGGTCAGATCGAATTCCTCGATGACGGCCTCCAGCGCACCGGCCTTGCCGCGGTTGTTGAGGAGTTCGAGGACGTTCACGCCGGTCTCGGCGGCGATGTCGGCGGTGGAGTCGTGGGAGCTGTCGGAGACCACGTAGATGTCCCAGCGGGGGAAGAGCCGCAGCGCGGAGGCGATCGCGCCGTCGATCACCGGCTCCTCGTTGTGCGCCGGGATGACGACGGCCAGCGACAGCGGCGCGGCCCCGCCGGCCCCGCCGTCCCCGCCGCCGGTTGCGCCGGGCCCGGTCCGGGACGCCGCGGCCGCGGCGCCGCCCGAGGGCCGCGCGAGCGCGCGCAGGGAGTCGTCGCCGAGCCGCACCAGCCCGATGAGCGTCCAGGCGAGCAGGTTCATGCCGACCGACAGCCAGAGGAAGAGGGGGCCGGGGCCGCCCGCGGCCCCGAAGCCGTAGCGCAGCCACAGGACGAAAACGGTCGCGGTGACGGCGAAGGCGAGCAGCCCGGCCACCTGGTCTCCGATGAAACGCGCCGTTCGCACGGGTATGCCTCCAGGGGGTTCGGTTCCGGGCCGGCGGCGGCCGACATGACCGGCATTAGGCTGACGTTTCTCCTTCGGTCGAAGTTCACCCGGGTCGGCGACCAATTTTGGCCATGCAAATCCTATGCCCGGACTTGCGGTACTTGAGGACCGTTGATGCAATACCGGAAGACGGGGACGCCGCACCCCCTTCCACGAAGTCCACTCGTATTCGGGCCCGTTCCGTTTCGCTCGACCTCCGCCCGACCCGATCGGCGGCTCCCATCCCCCAAAGGGCGGACGGCAGCCCTGACCTGGCGCGACCGGCCACCCGGCCGTACAGCGCGCACGTCCTGGGGCCCGTTCTCGGAGAGGAATCGCAGTGCGCGTCGCCATCCACCAGCCGCATTACCTGCCGTGGCTGGGCCTCATCGATAAGATCGACCGGAGCGATCTGATCGTCGTTCTCGATCACGTCCAATACGAGCGCCACGGCTGGCAGAACCGGAACTACCTGGCATCGAAGAGCGGCCCCGTCCTGCTGACGGTCCCGGTAATACGGGGGCGTTCACTTGATCGCATTTCGGACAAGAAGATCGACAACTCATCCGCCTGGCGGGAAAAGCATCTACGGACCCTAACGGAACACTGCTACGGAAAAGCCCCATTCTGGCCGGAGTTCCGGGGACGAATTCGGCGCTTCTACGCCACCGAGTGGGACCGCCTCGCCGACGTGGCGCTGGCATCGACCCGCCTGGTGCTCGACGGCTTCGGTATCGCGACCCCGATCGTGCGCGCCGGCGAGCTCGGGGAGTTCCCCGGCCGCAAGAGCGAGCTCTTGGCCCAGATCTGCGCCAAAGCCGGCGCGACCAGCCTGCTCTGCGGCGACGGCGCGCGCCACTACATCGACCGGCAGGTATTCCGGCGCTACGGGGTCGGCCTGGAGTGGCAGGACTTCCGGCACCCCCGCTATCCGCAGCCGGCCCGCGGGAACGCGGGGTTCCTGCCGCGCATGGCAGCGCTGGACCTCCTGCTGAACGCGGGCCCCGGCGGGGTGCGGCTGCTGCGCGAGGCCCGGACGCCGCGCCCCGGCGGCCCGGCCACCGGGACCGGCCGCGGGACCGCCCCCTCGGGATAGCCGGGCCGGCGCCCGGCCCCGCGCGGGCACGGCCCCTCCGGGGCGGCCCGGCGGCGCCCGCCGGCCCCTCCCCGCTCCCCCTCATCCTCCTTCGCTCCAAGGACGTGGCATGACGATCGACTGGGCACGCCAGCGCATCCTGGTCCTCGCCCCGCACCCCGATGACGAGACCCTTGGCTGCGGCGGCCTCATCAGCAAGGCGAAGGCCGCCGGCGCGGAGGTCTACGTCCAGTTCCTCACGGTGGGCGACACAGCGGACCACTCCCCGCGCGGCTTCTCCACGGCCGGTGAGCGGTACGCGGAGATCAAGGAGGTCGCCGACCACTTCCGGTGGGACGGCTGGCACATCGCCTTCCCCGGGGACGACCACCACCTCCGGCTCGACCGCCTGCCGCGCTTCGAGCTGGTCGACGCGATCGAGCGCCACAGCCCGCTGTCCATCGCAACCCTGGAGCCCACGGTCGTCCTGGCGCCCCACAGGTCGAGCTACAACCAGGACCACCAGGCGGCGGCCGAGGCCGCGCACACCGCTCTGCGCCCCTCGGACGCGCGCAGGCGCCACCACCCCGCCATCGTGCTGACCTACGAGGAGGCCGCCGATCTGTGGAACAGCGGCGCGCTGCCCCCGCCAGGGCTCCTGGTCAAGCTGGCGGAGGCCGACCTCGAGGCCAAGCTCGCCGCCATGCGGCTGTACGGCACGCAGATCCACGACCACCCGCACACGCGGTCGGAGCCCACGCTGCGGAGCCTGGCCGTCCTGCGCGGGATGCAGGGCGGGGTCGCGCTCGCGGAGGGCTACCACGTGCTGCGCTGGCTGGCCTGAGTGGCCGGGGACGGAGTCGCGCCCCCGTATTCCGCACCGAACCAGTCTCCGGACCCTGGGAGGGAACCGAACGTGAAGACCGTTGTGACCGGCGGAGCCGGATTCATCGGGTCGCACCTGTGCGACCACCTCGTGGCGCAGGGGCACGAGGTCCTCGCATTGGACGACCTGTC
>NZ_JBHSBH010000013.1:0-34745 GCF_042650565.1 Nocardiopsis sediminis | reverse complement strand
AGACAGCGCTTTCGAGCTGGTCACCGGGTCGGTCCTGGACGCGCCCCTGGTGGCCGACGTGATCGCCGAGTGCGACACCGTGTTCCACCTCGCCGCGGCGGTGGGCGTCCACACCATTGTGGACAAGCCGCTGCAATCGCTGCGCACCAACCTCCACGGCACCGAGATCGTGGTCGAGGCGGCCGCCGCCCGAGGCGCCCGGTTCCTCGTCGCCTCCACCAGCGAGGTCTACGGCAAGAACGACGCCGCCGGCCTGGCGGAGGACGCCGACCGCATCCTCGGCTCGCCGCTGAAGAGCCGCTGGTCCTACGCCGCCGCCAAAGGGCTGGACGAGCTGGTCGCCTACGTGCACGGCCGCCAGACCGGGCTGCCGTGCGTGATCACCCGGTTCTTCAACATCGTGGGGCCGCGCCAGACCGGCCGCTACGGGATGGTGGTGCCGCGCTTCGTGGCGCAGGCCCTGGCCGGAGAGCCCATCACCGTCCACGGGGACGGGACGCAGAGACGCTGCTTCGGCTCGGTCGCCGACGTCGTCCCGGCCATGGTCCGGCTGCTGGACACCCCGGCCGCCCACAACAGGGCCGTCAACCTGGGCGGGCCGGAGGAGGTGTCGATCACGGGACTGGCCGAGCGCGTGATCGCCCTGACCGGCTCCCCCAGCCCGATCCGCTACGTCTCCTACGCCGACGCCTACGGCGAGGGCTACGAGGACATGCAGCGCCGGATGCCCGACACCGCGCTGGCCCGCGAGCTGATCGGCTACGAGCCGCGGCACGGGCTCGACGACATCATCGCCTCCGTCGTCGAACACCAGCGGGCGGCGTCGGCCGGGCCGCGCGTGGCACTGGCCTGAGCGCCGGCGAGCGGGGAGGGCGCCGCCCGGCCCGCCTCTGCCGCGCGCCCCGCTCACGTCAGCAGCGCGCCCACCGCCACGGCGGCGGCGAGCCCGGCAGTGCCCAGGCTGAGCAGGACCAGCGCCCAGGGCCGGGCCACCGGGGCCACGGGGCGGCCCCGGTCGTCACCGTGGCGGCCGTGCCCCGTGGCCCGCCAGCGCCGGCGCAGGTGCGCCATCACGATGCCGGCCACGCCCACCAGCGCCAGGACGGCCGCCAGCCGGTACATCGGGTCGGGCGCGGTCGGCACCGCCCAGGGGCCGAGGGGGTCGCGCAGGTACAGCAGGCCGACCGCGGTGACCCCGATGAGCGTCCGCTGCCAGGCGAGCAGGGTACGTTCGGGTTGCAGCCCGGGGTCGGGGCGCGCGCTCATGGCCAGTAGTTCCCGAGCAGGACCGCCGCGCACACGACGGCCACGCCCACGGTGGTGACCACGGGCAGCGCGCTCACGGGCAGCGGCAGGCCGTGGCGCATGGCCCGCTGCACCCGCAGCCAGCGCAGCGGGGCGTAGACGGTGATGACGGCGGCCAGCGCCGTCAGGGCCAGCCCCACGGTCAGCCGCACGCCGGGCCGCCAGTCCAGGGGGATCAGGTGCAGGACCGCGACGGCGCCGGCGATCAGGGCGAGGGCGGTTCGGATCCAGGCCAGGAAGGTGCGCTCATTGGCCAGCGTGAAGCGGTAGTCGGGCTCGCTGCCGCCGCCTGCGCCGCCATCGTCATCGGGCGGGCGCCCCTCCCCCGAAGCCATCGCCGTCCCCTTCCGACCGAGCGGCCGGTGTCCGCTCTCTACCGACACTAAGCACGATCGCCTTTTCCTCCCAAGTCGATATGAAGTGGGTGTTTTGTCGGGAATCATCGGCCCGGTCACGGGCAGATCGGTGCGTGCGGAACAAATCAGCGGGCATGACCGCTCTACCATTCAGCACGTCACCGATCAGCGACCCAGGAGATCTCCGTGGCCACCATCGAGCTCACCAAGGACAACTTCAACGAAACCCTGGCCGAGAACGACTTCGTCCTGATCGACTTCTGGGCTTCATGGTGCGGCCCGTGCCGGACGTTCGCCCCGGTGTTCGAGGGCGCGTCGGAGGAGCACGGGGACCTCACCTTCGCCAAGGTCGACACCGAAAGCGAGCAGGAGCTGGCCGCGAGCTTCGACATCCGGTCGATCCCCACGCTCATGGTCGTGCGGGACAAGACCGTGATCTACGCCCAGCCGGGCGCGCTCCCCAAGGAGGGGCTGGAGGACCTGATCCGCCAGGCCCGCGAGCTGGACATGGACGAAGTCCGCAAGGAGATCGAGAAGCAGCAGGCCGAGGAGCCCGGCGCCGAAGGGTGACCGCGGCGGCCCACAGGGCCTGAAGAGGGGGGCGCGCCGCGGGCGCGCCCCCCTTTGTCGTTCCGCCCGACGGGGCGCCGCCCGGGACCTCCTCCGGGCGGCTCAGTTGTGCGAGCCGCCGTCCACCCGGACCTCGACCCCCGTGAGGTAGCCGGCGTCGGCCGAGCCGGCGAACGCGATGGCGGCGGCGATCTGCTCGGCCTCGCCGAACCCCACCAGCGGCATGATCCGCCCATAGAAGGACGCGTCGACCCCGTCGGGGAAGCGCACGGAGCGCACCAGCGGGGTGTCGACCCCGCCGGGCGAGATCGCCACCACGCGCACCCCGTGCCGGGCCACCTCGGCGGCCAGGCTCAGCGTGAACGCCAGGACCGCGCCCTTGGAGGCTGCGTAGGCGGTCATCCACGGGTGGGCGTGGGTCGCGGCCGTGGAGGCGGTCGTGACCACCGCGCCCCTGCTCTCGATCAGGTGCGGCATGGCCTCGCGGCAGAAGAGCATCGTGCCCAGCGCGTTGACGTCCAGCTGGCGGCGCCAGGCCTCCGCGGTCAGCTCGGCCAGCGGCACGACACGGTGGAAGCCGGCGACCGTGGCCACCAGGTCGATGCGGCCGAACCGGGCCGCGGCCTCGGCGACCGCCGAGCGCACCGCGTCCTCGTCGCTGACATCGGCCACGGCGGAGCGCGCCTCGGGCCCGCCGGGGCCGTTGCGCTCCCGGAGCAGGTCCGTGGTCTGCGCGAGCCCGTCCTCGGCCCGGTCCACGAGGAACAGCCGCGCCCCCTCGGCCGACAGGCGCAGAGCGGTCGCCCGGCCGATGCCCGATGCCGCCCCGGTGAGCACGGCGACGCGCCCCTCGTAGCGGCGGCCAAGCGGGCCGGTGGCGGGTGTGGCGGGCTCATCGGGGGCGGGGTTCTCGGGCACGTCCATCCGCGGCTCCCATGGTGGTCGCGCCGACATCTGTGGTCCGTTGTGCGCATTATCAAGCATGCGTTCGGTCGGCACCAGGGGGTGCGCGGCCCCAAGGGGAGACGGCCGTTCCCGCGGCGGGACCCCTCACCCGCCCCCGGTGCCGCGCACCAGGTAGACGATGTCGGGCTCGCCCCGCCGCACGGGGATCTCCACCGTGCCGACCGCCCCGAACCGCCGCTCCAGCAGCGCGGCGAACGCGGGCGCGCGCATGGCGCTCCAGAAGGCGATCACCCCGCCTGGGCGCAGGATCCCGTCGAGGAGGTCCAGGGCGGCGGGCTCGTAGAGCCGCCGGTTGCCCTCGACCACGGTCCAGTCGGGCCCGTTGTCGGTGTCCAGGCAGACCGCGTCGAACCGGGGACCGCCCGGCGCCGCGGCACCGGCCAGCCAGCCCGCGAGGTCGGCGCAGACCGGCTCGTAGCGGGAATCGGCGGCCAGGTCGCCGGCGGCCTCGGCGAGCGGACCGCCGCGGTGCCAGTCGATGACGAGCTGCTCCAGCTCGATGACCCGCACGTGGTCCACGCGCGGGTCATCGAGGGCCGCACGCGCGGAGAACCCGACGCCCAGCCCGCCGATCAGCACCCGCACCCCGTTCCGCTCCGCGGGCAGGGCGGCCAGCGACGCGCGCACCATCTCCCGCTCCGACGTGCCGTCGCGGGTGTCCATGAGGAACACGCCGTTGGAGATGATCTCGTAGGCGTCGCCGGCCCTGCGCAGCACCAGCTCCCCGCCCGTCGCGCCGAGCGCGCGGTCGACGACCACGGGCGCGGGCGGGACGGGGGTCATGGGGCCTCCGGCGGTCGGTTCCTCAGATGCGGCAGGCGTAGATGTCGGTCACCAGGATGGCACGCGCTCCGACGTTCCAGAGATCGTCCATGATCCGCTGCGCCGACGCGCGCGGCACCATCGCGCGCACGGCCACCCAGCCCTCGCGGCGCAGCGGGGAGACGGTCGGCCCCTCCATGCCCGGCGTGAGCGCCACCGCCGCTTCGAGGGTGTCGGAGTGGACGTCGTAGTCCATCATCACGTAGTCGCGCGCGACCAGGACGCCGCGCAGGCGGCGCAGCAGCCGCTCCACCTGCGGGTCGTCCTCGAAGCCCTTGCGGCGGATGACCACGGCCTCGGAGGTGAGGATGGGGTCGCCGAACAGCTCCAGCCCGGCGTTGCGCAGAGTGGTGCCGGTCGAGACGACATCGGCGACGGCGTCGGCGACACCGAGCTGGATGGAGCTCTCGACGGCGCCGTCGAGGTGGATGACGCGCGCGTCGATGCCGCGCTCGCGCAGGTAGCCCTCCAGCAGCCCCTCGAAGGAGGTCGCGATGCGCTTGCCCTGGAGGTCGTCGAGCTTCATGCTCGACCCGCCGCGCGCGGCGAAGCGGAAGGTGGAGCCGCCGAACCCCAGCGGCAGCACCTCCTCGACCGGCGCTCCGGAGTCGAGGAGCATGTCGCGGCCGGTGATGCCGGCGTGCAGGATGCCCTCGCCGACGTAGACGGCGATGTCCTTGGGGCGCAGGAAGAAGAACTCGGTCGCGTTCTCGGGGTCGACGAGGACGAGGTCGCGGGAGTCCTTGCGCTGGCGGTAGCCGGCCTCGCGCAGCATGGCGCTCGCGGGTTCGGCGAGCTGGCCCTTGTTGGGCACGGCGATACGGAGCTGGTCGGGCATGGGAGTGTCCCCCTGGTGGTCTGCAAGCGGTCTGTGCGGTCGGTGGCGCGGCCGATCTCGGGTCGGGCGGCCCGGATCGACCTACAGATGCTTGTAGACGTCCTCCAGGCGCAGTCCGCGCGCCAGCATGAGGACCTGGAGGTGGTAGAGGAGCTGGGAGATCTCCTCGGCCGCGGCGGCGTCGGACTCGTACTCGGCGGCCATCCACACCTCGGCGGCCTCTTCGACGACCTTCTTGCCGATGGAATGCACGCCGGCGTCGAGGGCAGCGACCGTCCCCGAGCCCTCGGGGCGGGAGCGCGCCTTCTCGGACAGCTCGGCGAACAGCTCTTCGAAGGTCTTCATGATCACTTTCCTCGGGAAGCGTGCCCTCCTAGGGTAGGCGCACATCGGTCCCGGTCGGGACCCGGCCGGTGAACACACGGAGGTCGGCGGGGGTGCGCCGCCCGCCGTCGCGCCCGCCACGGGGTCAGGAGAAGCGGCGCGCGACCGCCTTGAACAGGCTCCTGGGAAGGGTGCGGAGCAGGCCCTCGGCGGCCTTGTACTGGGCGCTCGGCACGACGATGGTGCGCCCCGCGGCCCAGGCGCGCAGCGATTCGCGCACCACCTGGTCCTTGGGGATGAACGCGAAGTCGGGCACCCCGCCCTCCTGGGCGCCGCGGGACATGTCGGTGCGCACGTAGCCGGGGAGCACCACGGTCACGTGCACCCCGTGGGGGGCGACCTCCACGGCCACGCTCTCGCTCCACAGCGTGACGAACGCCTTGCTCGCCGCGTAGACCGACCCGCCGGGGTTCACGGTGAAGCGGCCGACGACCGACGAGACGTTGATGACCCCCAGCGGGCCCTTGAGCCCGCGCTCGCGCCGCGCGATCTGCACCGGGAGCACCGCGTGCGCCAGCCGCACCACCGCGCGGACGTTGACGTCGAGCAGCGCGTCGATGCCGTCGGGGTCCTGCCGCGTGAAGGGCCCTCCGTCGCCGCGCCCGGCGTTGTTGACGAGGAGGTCGACGGGCGGCTCGTCGTCACCGTCGGCGCGCAGGCGCTCCTCGACGCGTTCCAGATCGGCGGGCTCGGATAGGTCGGCCGGCAGCACGCTCACGGGGACGCCGTGGTTCTGGCGCAGCTCGAGGCCGAGGTCGTCGATGAGCTCGGTGCGGCGGGCGACCAGCACGAGGCCGAACCCGAGTTCGGCCAGCCTGCGGGCGTATTCGGCACCTATCCCGCTCGACGCCCCGGTCACCAGTGCCGTCCGTGTGTGTCGCGAACCGCTCATGGTGTGGGATGCTACCGGCCGGTCAGCTCAGGGCCCAGGGTCCAACGGGACGACACGCGCACGGGCGCCGACGGCGCACCAGGCGCGATCTTCGCGGGCGAAGTGACCCACCTAACCGGCAGCTTACGCCGAAAACAGCTACCTTTCCTAGCATGGCAGCGACACAGAGCCCTTCCGATCCCGCAGGCCTGGACACGCGAATGCGCGACGTCGCGCTGTTCGTCCGCCAGGCCTTCCGTACGTTCCGCGCCACCGGCGCGGTTGCCCCCAGCGGCCCCGCCCTGGCACACTCGCTGGCCAGATTCATCGATGAGCGCGAGGACCCCGACGCGCCCCTCGCGATCATGGAGGCCGGCGCCGGCACCGGCCCGGTGTCGCGCGCGATCGCCGAGCACATGCGCGACGGCGACACCGTCGACCTCGTGGAGTCCAACCCCGACTTCGCCGACTACCTGCGCGGCCTGCTCGTCAGCGACCCCCACCTGTCCGCGCTGGGCGACCGCGCACGGGTCCACCAGTGCCTGGTCAACGACCTCGGCCCGGACAAGCGCTACGACGTCATCATCTCGGGGCTGCCCTTCGCGAACTTCACGGCGGGTGAGGTGCGCGAGATCCTCGAGTACTACTTCAGCGTCCTGCGTCCCGGGGGGCACCTGTCGTTCTTCGGCTACCTCTACACCAAGCAGGTGAAGGCCGTCATCGCCCCGCGCGCCGACTACCTCCGCCAGGCCCAGTCGAGCTGGGTGGTGGAGGAGTGGGTCAACCGCTACGGGATCGGCACCGAGCGCATCCTGCCGAACCTCCCGCCGGCGTGGATCCACCACCTGCGCAAGCCGCTGGACTCCTGACCCCCGCCCGTCCTCCGGCCGCGACCGCCGAAGGGTCGCCACGGCCCCGCATGCCCTGTGCAGCGGGGCCGTTGTCATGGGGCCCGGGCATGGTCGTCAATAAAAGTTGACAGACACGACGGAGTCAATTTAGATTGACGACTGTCGGGTCAACAAAAGTTGACGATGTCAGAGTGGTCAGAACGACCCCTTGGAGGAGGATCCCCATGTTCGAGCGATTCAGCGAAGACGCCCGCCGGGCCGTCGTCAACGCCCAGACGGAGGCGCGCGAAGCGGGACACCGGGTCATCGGCACCGAGCACCTGCTGCTGGGCCTGTACGCCGAGCCGGGCGGCTCCGGCGCCCGGTCACTGCGCGAGCACGGGCTGGCCGCACCGGCGCTGCGGGAAGCGGTCGGCCGCACGTCCGTTCTCTCCGCCGCCCCCGCGCGCCGGCGCGCCCGCATCAGCGCGCACATCCCGTTCAGCAGGCCGGCCAAGAAGGCGCTGCGGCTGTCCCTGCGCGCGGCACGCACCGCCGATCAGCGGACGATCCACAGTGGGCACGTGCTGCTGGGGATCCTGGCGACCCCCGGCGCCGGGGCGTCCCGCATCCTCGCCGACGCCGGAGTGGACATCGGTGCCCTCCGCACCACAACCCGCGACCTGCTGGAACCCTGACGCCGAACCCTTCGGGCGAGACGAGCGCGACACCAGGAGAAGACGCGAACGAATACACCCATTTTTCGCGAACCCACTGTCTCCTTTGGTGACTTTCCACCGGGTCCGACCGGATTCCGAATCGGTGGACTGATCCTGCTCCAGGACACGTTTTCGTTCGATGATCGGTCACGGGGGCGACGATCCGCCCCCGTGACCGGGCCGGATCCGATAGCGGACCGACGGGGCCGGCCACGCCGCGGTGCCGGGCTGCGTTTCTGGGTCACGCTCACCTCCTCGCTCCGTTCCAACGGCCCCGCAAGTCGGGCCTGCGGCCAGGGGTGGCGCCGCCTCCACTCACTCGTCGGCTCGCCGTGACGGTGTTTCTGGGTCACGCTCACCTCCTCGCTCCGTTCCAACGGCCCCGCAAGTCGGGCCTGCGGCCAGGGGCGGCGCCGCCTCCACTCACTCGTCGGCTCGCCGTGACGCGGCTCACCCCGGCGTGTAGCCGGTTTCGCGGGAGGCCGCTCCGTCGAGGATCGCGCGCGTCCATTCCGCCAGCGCCGGGTCATGCGGGCCGGCCAGGACCGCGTCGTGGAGCTTGCGCCACACCCCGGCCCGGCTCCAGCGGAGGAACCAGCGGTGTGCCGTGGGTATCGCCACCCCGAAGTACGGCGGCAGCATCTGCCACGCGGACCCGCTGGTCACCACGTAGACGACGGCGGTCAGCACGGCGCGCCGGTCGGCCGTCGACCGCCCGCCGCCCTGCGGGCGCCGCGCCGGACCGGGCAGCAGCGGATCCGCGAGGTCCCAGAGCTCATCGGGGACCAGCCTGCGCGCGAGACCGTCCATGACGGCGATCATCCCAGCCCGTCGAATACCCGCCAAACGAGACATCCGCTCATGTGCACACCCCCGCTGACCTGGGCTACCTTCTGCTCGCTCCGGGGCCGACCGCGGCCCCGGAAAGCCCGAACGGCAATGGAGGACACACATGTTCCTGGTGACCGGAGCGACCGGAACCGTCGGCCGCATCGTCATCGACCGCCTCGTCGAGGCCGGCCGTCCCGTGCGGGCGCTGACCCGCAACCCGGGCACGGCCGGGCTCCCCGCCCCCGTGGACGTCGTCGCCGGCGACCTCACCCGCCCCCATGAACTCTCCGGTGCCCTCGACGGCATCGAGGGCGTCCACTACCTGCCCGCGATGGCCGACGCCGACCAGGCGGTCGCCCACGCCGAGGTGTTCCTCGACCTCGCCGTGAAGGCGGGGGTGCACCGGATCTCGGTCCTGAGCACCGGCGCCGTCACCGTCCGGCGTCCGGGCAGCCACGAACTCCTCCGGGAGCTGGAGCAGGTGGTGGAGGCGTCAGGACTCGACTGGACCCACGTGCGCCCCGGTGAGTTCATGGTCAACAAGCTGGACCTCTGGGGCGCGTCGATCCGCGCCGAGGGCGTGGTCCGCAACGCCTTCCCGGCGGGCACCGGCGTGCCGGTCCACGAGGCCGACATCGCCGAGGTCGCGGTCGCCGCGCTGCTGGAGGACGGCCACGCCGGGCGGGCCTACACCCTGACCGGCCCCCAGCGCCTCACCCACCGGGAGCAGGCCGCCGCCGTCGCCGAGGGCCTCGGGCGCCCGCTGCGCTTCGAGGCCCAGACCTACGGCCAGGCCCGCGCCGCCTGCATCGCCGCGGGGTTCCCGGCGGACATCGCCGAATACGTGCTGGGCTACCAGGCCGAATACGCCGAGGAGCCGCCGGCGGTCTCGCCGGCCACCGAGCAAGTACTCGGCAGGCCCGGACGCACGCTCGCCCAGTGGGCGGCGGACCACGCGGCGGACCTCACCTGAGCGGGCGGCCACCGATGCGGAGACGACGGCGGAAGCACAGGACGAGCGGAGGGACGGCATGACGATTCTGGTGACCGGCGCGAGCGGCAATGTCGGGCGGCACGTGGTCCGCGGGCTGGTGGGGGCGGGGCAGCGCGTCCGGGCGATGACCCACAGCCGCGGGGCCGAGGCACTACCGCGCGGCGTCGAGGCGGTGCGCGCGGACTTCGCGGACCCGGCGACGTTCGGCGCGGCGCTGGAGGGGGTCGAGCGGGTCTACCTGTTCTCGGGCGCAACGGCCGCGTTCGTCGACCGCGCCCGTTCAGCCGGCGTCGGCCGGTTCGTGGTGCACTCGGCCATCGCGGCCGGGTTCCCGGACGACGACGACCCGGATGACACCGGTCTGAGTCCGCTGCGGAGGCACCTCGCTCTGAAGCGCGAGGAGCACCGCGCCGTCGAACGCCTGGCCGAGGCGTCTGGGGCCGAGTGGACCCACGTGCGGATGGGGCTGCTGGCGGTGGGCGCCCTGGGCTGGGCGGCCCCGATCCGCGCGGGTGAACCGGTGCGCGGCCCCTACGCCGGCGCGGGGGAGCCGCTCGTCCACGAGGCCGACGTCGCCGAGGTGGCGGTCGCCGCCCTGCTGACCGACGACCACATCGGCGCCGCCCACGCCCTCACCGGCCCCGCCAAGGTCACCCAGGCCGAGCAGGTCGACGCGATCGGCCGGGCCACCGGCCGCGCGGCGACCTACGAGGAGATCCCCCCGGACCAGGCCCGGAAGGAGTGGTATGACCCCGCCAACGGCATGGACCACGAGGTGATCGACTGGATCCTGGACCTCCAGGCCGCATCGTCCAACGGCCCCGGCGTCATCGCCCCGACCACCACCTACGAGCAGCTCACCGGCCGCCCACCCCGCACCTTCACCCAGTGGGCGCTGGACCACACGAACGATTTCCGCTGAGGCCGGCCCCTGGGCTTCCGCACCTCGGTCGACGGGGAGCCCAGGGGCGTCGGCGATCGGGACCGAACACCATGTGGTGATGACCCCCATCTCGTTTCTTCGCTACGAAGAAAGGGATGGGGAATGAGCCTGACTTGGATCGACGTCGACCCCGAGCTCCTGTCCGATGCCATGCACCTCTCGGGGGCCAGGTCGCAAGAGGAGGCCGTGAACACGGCCTTGCGGGAATACGTGGCGCGGCACCGGCGCATCGCCGCTCTGGAACCCTTCGCCGACCCCGCATCGGGGTCGGGGGAGGGGATCGGCGATAAGCATGCAGTCTGCATGCCATCCTCGTTCCATGAGCGAGACGACGATCGTCCAGGTGCGCGACGTGCCCGCCGAGGCGGTGGAAACCCTCAAGGCACGGGCCTCGCGCAAGGGGCAGTCCCTGACCGCCTACCTGCGTGAGTTGATCCTGGAGGAGGCGTCCCTCCCAGAACTCGAAGAGGTCATGGATCAACTCGCCGAAGACGAGCCGATCGACTACACCGCGGAGGATCTGCGGGAATTCATGGCCGATCGTCGCCGATGAGCCACGTCGTCGACTGCTCGATCGTCGTCCGGTTGCCGGCAGCCCGCCGCGACGACGGTCTGCTCCGCCGCCGGCTCATGCGCCGGGTACACGCACCCGCTCTGCTCGATGCCGAGGTGTCCCGAGTCAGTGCCGGAAGTGGACGAATAGGCGACCGAAGTTCTTGCTGTCCTTCTCCACTCGGTGGTAGCGGGACTTGACGTCTTTGCGGTCGAGGTAACGCAGGACGCGCTTCTTGAGTTGGCCGGAGCCCTTGCCGGGGATGATCTCGACCGTGGCGGCCTTGGTGCGGACGGCCTCGTCGATGATGTCGCGCAGGGCGCGGTCGATGTCGGTGCCGCGGTTGTAGATGTCGTGCAGGTCGAGCTTGAGTTTCACGCGGATCCCTTCTCGGCGATGAAGATCGCGGTGCCGGGGAGGTAGCGTCCGCGGACCGGGCCCCAGCCTCCCCATACCTCGTCGTTGCCCTCGGCCCACTCGGGTTCCACGAGGTCGCGCAGGAGGAGCCCGGACGACGCCAGTGCGCGGACCCAGTCGCCCATCGTGTGGTGGTGCTCGACGTAGACCGCCCGGCCCTGGTCGTCCTCCTCGACGTAGGCGCGGCGGTCGAAGTAGGAGCCGGTGGCGGTCAGCCCCTCGGGGTCGTCGGGGAAGCCCCAGCGGATGGGGTGGACGACCGAGAACACCAGCCGCCCGCCCGGCCGCAGCACCCGCGCGCATTCCGCGAGCACCGCCGCGGCGTCGGGGACGAACGGCAGTGCGCCGAACGCCGAGCAGACGATGTCGAACGCCCCTCCCGCGAACGGCAGCCGCTGGGCGTCGGCCTGGACCGTGGGGACGCGCTGCCCGGTCTGCTCGTCGATGCGGCGGGCGTGCTGCAACTGGCGGTAGGACAGGTCGAACCCGACCACCTCGCGCACGCCCTGGGTCCGCAGCCAGCGGGAGCACTGGGCGGCCCCGCACCCGACCTCCAGCACGCGGGCGGCGCGGACCCGTTCAGGCGGGCCGAGGAGGCGGGCATCGGCCTCGACGAGCCCTTCGGGGCACCACATGAACCCGGTGTCCTGGAGGAACCCGCCGTGTTCGGCCTGGTAGTCGTCGGCCGAGCCCTCCCACCAGATACGGCTGGCGCGGGCGCTCTCGGCGGGGCCGGCGGGCCGCCGGGCGACCCGTGCGATGTCGGAGGGGGCCGGGGCGTCGCTGTGCATGGGGCCATCCTGGCACTCCGCGGTGGCCCCCCGCTCGGGGCCCGGGGCCATCCGCCGCAGGCCGGGTACAGTGGCCGCACTTGTCCGGGGGCGCCGCACCCTGCTGCGGCACGCGATGCGGCTCGACGGGGGGCACGACGCATGACGACGAGCACACTGGCCGGCCGCGACGGGCGGCGCTACCCCCTTGACGAGCCGCGCTGGCGCGGCGACGACGGATCGCCCCTGATGGTGTCGCCACAGCCGGGTCTGACCCGCGCGGACGTCGACTCGTCGGTGCGCTCGCAGTGGCGCTACGCGGCGGCGCTGCCCATCCGGCCCGCCCCGGTCTCTCTGGGCGAAGGGTGCACCCCGCTGCTCGATGTGCGCCTCTCGGGCGTGCCGCTCGCGGTGAAGCCGGAGTGGTTCAACCCGACCGCCAGCTTCAAGGACCGCGGCACCTCGGTCATGGTGTCGGTCCTCGCCCACCAGGGCATCGGGGCGATCTTGGAGGACAGCAGCGGCAACGGCGGCGCTTCGGTGGCCGCCTACGCCGCCGCGGCGGGGATCCGCGCGACGATCCTCGCCCCCGAATCGACGTCGGCGGCGAAGACCTTGCAGAGCCGCGTGCACGGCGCCGAGGTCGAACTGGTTCCCGGCCCGCGCCAGGCGACGGCCGACGAGGCGGTCCGCCGCTCGTCGGGCGTGTTCTACGCGAGCCACAACTGGCACCCGTTCTTCCTCCAGGGGACCAAGCTGATCGCCTACGAGATCTGGGAGGACCTGGGCTTCCGGGCGCCCGATGCGGTGCTGCTGCCGCTGGGCGCGGGCAGCCTGGTCCTCGGCTGCGCGATCGGGTTCGCCGAGCTGCTGCGCTCCGGCGCCATCGAGCGGCCACCCCGCCTGCTGGCCGTCCAGCCCGAGAACTGTGCCCCGCTCGCCCGCGCGTTCGCGGCGGGCGCCCCCGCCGTGTCCCCAGCGGAGTGGACGCCGACCGCCGCCGAGGGCACCTCGATCGCCCGCCCGGTGCGCGACCGGGAGGTTCTCGACGCCGTGCGGTCCTGCGGCGGCGAGATCGCGGCGGTCCCGGAGGACGCGATCGCGCCCGCTGTGCGGGAGCTCGCCGCCCAGGGCCTCTTCGCGGAGCCCACGAGCGCCCTCGTGGCCGCGGCCGTGCCCGGGTTCGCCGCACGGGGCGCGATCTCGGCATCGGACACGGTCGTCGCCGTCCTCAGCGGGTCGGGCCTCAAGGTGCCGCAGACCCTGTCCCGGATCCTGGGAGAGCCCATGTGACGCCCGCCGCCCACCGCTTCCGCGCCCCGTTCGCCGGGGGATGGCCGAAACCAGGGGGAACACGGGCCGGAAGTTGACCGTCCCGCCTTGTGCCGGTGCTCCCGTTGTGGGTAACCGGGCCGCATCGATGTCCGGACATCTTCGGATGTGGGACGTGCGGGGAGGACGACATGCAGATCCACACGAACGGTCAGCGGCACGCCGTGCCCTGGAAACGGGGAGCCCTTGCGCTGGCGCTGACGGTGCCGGCCGCGGTCGCCGTGGCCGCCGCACCCGCGCAGGCGGTACCGGCGCCGGAGGGCGGTGTGCCGACGGGGACGCGCCCCTGCCTGGCGCGGGACTTCAAGATCATCGAGAACAGCCGCGAAGGCGCGGCCGGCACCACCCACATCGAGTTCGCGCTCATCCGGATCGCCGGCGGCCCGGACGACCCGGACAACCCGACGCACCAGCCGTGCCTGCTCAAGCGCGAGCACAAGGTGCAGTGGGTGAACGACGACGAGGAGCCCGTGGGGGCCGAAGCGACCTACGAGGGCGATCCGGGCGACCCGTTCCTCATCCCGGTCGAGGGCTCGGCCCGGCTGAACCTGGCCCAGCCCAATGCGGGGAACTACGACCCCGAGGTCTGCGAGCCCACCGATGTCCGCGGGATCCAGGTGTGGTTCGCGGACGGCGCCACCGTCGCGCCCACGGGCGGCCAGGACACCGTCTGCGCCAACCCCGAGGTCGCGATCCCGCGCTACTCCGTCGCGGAGTCGCCGGACTGACACCGGCCGGCCGGCCGGCGCGGACCGGCCCACGACGCGCCACCGGCCCAGATGCGGCCGCACC
This sequence comes from Nocardiopsis sediminis, assembly GCF_042650565.1. Taxonomy (NCBI): domain Bacteria; kingdom Bacillati; phylum Actinomycetota; class Actinomycetes; order Streptosporangiales; family Nocardiopsidaceae; genus Nocardiopsis; species Nocardiopsis sediminis. The sequence goes on along the minus strand of NZ_JBHSBH010000013.1, from coordinate 20,452 downwards.
GCGCCTGCGGGGTGCCGCGCTCAGACGCGGGCTTCGGGGCGCGGGCCGCTGCTATCAGGGGCGGAGCCGCCCCCGTCCGCCGGCCCGTCCGCCGGGCCGCCCGGCGGCGGGGCGCCTTCCCCGGGCCCGCCGCCGTCCGCGGGTGCGGCGCCGGACCGGGCATCGGCGACCTCGCGGCGCATCAGGAAGACCCAGCCACAGACGCCGATGACCGTGAACACCCACCACTGCACCGCGTAGGACAGGTTCATGCCCATGTTGGTCTCGGGGGGCGCGACCTCCTCGGGAGCCGGGTCGGAGGCGGGCTCCTGGTCGGTCAGCTCGACGAACCCGCCGTAGACCGGGTAGGGCAGCCCCTCGGCGATCCGGTCGACCTCGATGATCATGATCTGGCCCTCGGGCAGGCCGCCGCGTTCGCGGATGCCGGTGTTCTCGGGGGTCTCGCTGAACTGGATGCGCCCGGTGACCGTCACCTCGCCGTCCGGCGCAGCGGGGACGTCGGGCTCCGACGTGGCCGTGGCCGGCTGCGGCACCCAGCCCCGGTTGACCAGCGCGGCCGTGCCGTCGGCGCCGACCAGCGGGGTGAGGACGTAGAGCCCCACGCCCCGGGACCCGTCGCGGTTGCGGACCAGGAGCTCGTGCTCGGTGTCGTAGCGGCCGGTGAGGGTGACCGGCCGCCAGCGGTCGGCGCGTCCGACGTCGGAGCCGACGGCGCTCAGCTCCTCGAGGGGGACCGGGTCGGCGCTGATGTTGGCCGTTTGCAGGTCGGCCGCCGCCGACTTGTCCTCCCAGCGCCCGAGCTGCCAGAACCCGAGCCAGGTGAATGAGGGCACGATCAGCAGCACCAGCGCGTGGAACGCCAGCATGCGCGAGGACAGCAGGACCCGGAACACACCCTTGAGGCTATGAGATCCCCGCCGGAGACCGACATCGCCCCCGGTATCCGGCCCCGCGCGCGCCCGCGCCGGCCCCGGGGCGGTGTGCCCCGGGGCCGCCCCGGCCGCGGCCGGGGGATCAGGAGTCCGACGCGCCGCCGCCCGTGCCCGCCGGGCCCTGCGTCCCGGTGGCGTCGGAGGAGCCCGCTGCGGCGGCGCGGCGCCTGCGGGTCGCGTACATCACCGCGGCACCGCCGCCGAGCGAGGCCAGGCCCGCGGTGATCCAGCCGGTCAGAGCCGCTCCGGTCATCGGGAGCCCGCCGAGTCCCGAGCCGTCGGCCGCGGGGCCGGCAGAGGGGGTACGGTCGCCGTCGGAGCCGGACCCGGTGCCGGGGTCGCCGGACGGCTGTTCCCCGTCGCCGTCACCCGTGCCGCCCTGCGGGTCGCGGTCGCCGCCGTCGCCCTCGCCGCCCGATCCGTCCCCGTCCCCGTCTCCGTCGCCGCCATCGCCGGCGGGCGGCTCCTCAGAGATCGCGGACAGGCAGTCGGCCTCGGCGAGCCCCACTACAGAGACGGCGTTCCCGCAGATCGGGACCGCCACGTCCACCGGAACGGTCACCTGGTTGCCGCTCGCTGCGCCGCCGGAGCCGTCGGTCCGCGGCCCACCGCCGTTGCCGGGCGACTCCTCGATGGCATCGACCACGGCGGTGCAGTCGGCTTCGGAAACGCCGAGCACGGCGATGGAGTTGCCGCAGACGTCGACCGCGACGTTCACCGGGATGGTGATCTGGTTGCCGCTGAGCACCCCGCCCGAGCCGTCGGTCTGCGGCGCATCGCCGCCCGCCTCTTCAGCGGACGCCTCGGCGAGCTTCTCGGCGATCTCGATGCACCGCGCCTCCGAGACGCCGCCGATCGCGGCGGAGTTCCCGCAGACGTCCACCGCGGCGTCGACCGGGATGTCGATCTGGTTGCCGCTCGCGATCCCGCCGGATCCATCGGTCCGCGCCCCGCCGTCCTCCCCTTGGCCCATGGCGTAGAGCACCCGGGAGACGTCCGAGCACCGGGCGCTGGAGATGCCGAGGACCGCCAGCGAGTTGCCGCAGATCTGCGCCTCGACGTCGGCCGGAACGCTGACCTGGTTGCCGCTGAGGACCCCGCCCGAGCCGTCGGTGGCGGGGTCGGCGGACGCCGCGGCGGGCGCGCCGCCGACGAGTCCGGCGGCCACGAGGGCGACGGAGGCGGTGGAGGAGAGCCTGATGCGCATGTTCGAGCGGAACCTTTCACGGATGGGGGGACTGTCGGTGGGCATCCGGGGACGGTGCGTCACCGCGGCGGGGCTGAGCGGGCCGCCTGCCGCGCACCGCCGGGCACACGCGGATGCCGGGGTGTCTGCCTGCGCGCCGTGAGAACGGCGGGTCCGGCGGTCCCGTCCCATTCCCGGGCGACGGGAATGGGCGGACGCGATCCGCCGATGCCTCGTTACGCTAGCAGCTCCGGGTCTGCTGTCATGCAATTACCGGAGTAATTTTGAAATCCCGGAAAAGATCGGACATCAACCCCTCACGTGGTGCATCGATGCGCAGCTCACAGCCTACGCAACACCCGATCCCCACGGCCCCACCCCGGTTCCGGGCGATCCGCTCCGCGAAGCCCCCGTATTTCCGCGCACCGCCGCGGATTCCGCAATCGACCGAATAATTTCCGCATGATGCCGATCATGCGAAGTATCGCCTGACATTCTTTTTGCCGCCCATATCACGTTGTCCGTTGTTTGGGGGTATTCGGCCGCCGCTCACGACGACGCCCCGGGCGCGGATCGTCGATCCGCGCCCGGGGCGAGGGGCGCCCACGGGCGGCCCGGCAGCGGGCGCGCCATCGGGCCGGCCGCGCCGCTAGGCCGGGACGCCCAGGCCCGCGGCGACACCGGCGCCGAGGTCGGGGTGGACGTTGGTCCAGTACTCCACGACCCGCTTCTTCATCTCGGCGGTGACCTCGGGGGCCGAGGCGTGGCCGACGATGTTGCCCACCATGTTGGTGCGGTCGTCCGCGGAGAGGACGTCGGTCCACAGCGCGCGGGCCTGGCCGAAGTCGTCGTCCTCCTTGTGGAGCCGGTAGGCGGAGCGCACGATCTCGCCCGCCACGTGGTAGTCCTCGCCCCGGTACAGCTCCTCGGCGGCGACGGGGCCGCCGGCGGTGTTGGGGGCATAGACCGGGTCCGGGTGGTTGGCGTAGGCCATCGGGCCGTCGAAGTTGTAGCTGCGCACCGGGGACTTGGGGGCGTTGACCGGCAGCTGCTGGTAGTTCGGGCCGATCCGGTAGCGGTGGGTGTCGGGGTAGGAGAACAGCCGGCCCTGGAGCATCTTGTCGGGGCTGGCCCCGATGCCGGGCACCAGGTTCGAGGGCTCGAACGCGGCCTGCTCGATCTCGGCGAAGTAGTTCTCCGGGTTGCGGTTCAGGGTGAACCGGCCGATGGTGATCTCCGGGTAGTCGCCGTGGGGCCAGACCTTGGTGAGGTCGAACGGGTTGAACCGGTAGTCGGCGGCGTCCTCGAACGGCATGACCTGGACGTTCACGGTCCAGGACGGGAAGTCCCCGCGCTTGATCGCCTCCCACAGATCGCGGCGGTGGGCGTCGGGGTCGGTCGCCTCGAGCGCCTTGGCCTCGCCCGCGGTGAGGTTCTCGATGCCCTGGTCGGTCCGGAAGTGGTACTTGACCCAGAACTTCTCGCCGCCCGCGTTGTACCACAGGAAGGTGTGGCTGCCGAAGCCGTGGACGTGCCGCCAGTTCTTGGGGTGCCGCGGTCGGTCATCAGGAAGGAGACCTGGTGGGCCGACTCCGGGTTGAGCGTCCAGAAGTCCCACTGCATGTCGTGGTCGCGCAGCTGGTTGTCGGCGCGCCGCTTCTGCGAGTGGATGAAGTCGGAGAACTTCGAGGGGTCGCGGATGAAGAAGATCGGCGTGTTGTTGCCGACGATGTCGTAGTTGCCGTGCTCGGTGTAGAACTTCAGCGCGAAGCCGCGCGGGTCGCGGGCGCTGTCGGCGCTGCCCAGCTCGCCGGCGACCGTGGAGAAGCGCAGCAGCAGCGGGGTCCTGCGGCCCTTCTGGAACAGGTCGGCCCTCGTGAACTGGCCGACGTCCTCGGTGATCTCCAGTTCGCCGAAGGCCCCGCCGCCCTTGGCGTGCACGACGCGCTCGGGCACCCGCTCGCGGTTGAAGTGGGCCATCTTCTGGATGAGGAAGTGGTCCTGGAGCAGCAGCGGGCCGTTGGCCCCCACCGACTGGGAGAAGCCGTCGCTCGGTGCCGGGTGGCCGGCATCGTCCGTGCTGTGGGAAACGGTCACTGATCGCACCTTTCGGGAAACGGGTGAGCGGGGCCGCGCCGGTCACGCGGTCGACGTCGCCCGGAGGGCGGTGGCGTCGTCCAGGCCACAGCCTAGGACACAATCTTGATCTACTCAAGAAATAGATCAAGTCGACTATGAGCGGGTTCGGTCGCTCCGACCTGCTTCGATGCCCCTTACCCGATGTGCGCCCGCCGGCCGGAGCCGCAGCCGGTGGCCGGCGCGGCCCCGGCCGGCGAGCCGCCGATCAGCCGCCGTGCGCGGCGAGGAGCGCGTCGATCTCTCCCGTGAGGGCGGCCTTGGCGGAGGGCTCCAGGAAGGACGCCGCCACGGCGTTGCGCGCGAGCAGCGCCAGCTCCGCGGCGCCCAGGCCCAGGCGGTGGGCGGTCCGGTACTCGTTGAGCAGATCGGTGCCGAACATGGGCGGGTCGTCGGTGTTCAGCGTGACCACCAGCCCGGCCTCCAGCATGCGCGGCAGCGGGTGGTCCTCGATCGCCTCGATGGCGCGGGTGCGCAGGTTGGAGGTGGGCGAGACGTCGACCGGGATGCCGGTCTCGCGCAGCCGGGCGATCAGCTCCGGGTCGCGCATGGCGTCGATCCCGTGCCCGATGCGCTCGGCGTGCAGCAGGTCCAGCGCCTCGCGCACGCGCTCCGGGCCCCCGTTCTCACCGGCGTGCGGCAGGCTGTGCAGCCCGGCCGCGCGCGCCCGTGTGAACAGGTCGGCGAATGGGGCCCGGGGCACCTCGATCCCGCCCACCCCGAACCCGATGACGCCCTCGGGCCGGTGCGCGAGCACGGCGTCGAGGGTCTCCTCGCCGGCCTCGGCACCGTAGTCGCCGGGGAAGTCGGGGATCCAGCGCAGCCGGATCCCGTGCGTGCGCTCGGCTTCGATGCGCGCGTGCTCGATCCCCGCGAACACCACCTTCGCGGGCACACCGCGCATCATGTGGCCGTAGAGGCTGACGTGCACCTCGGCGTAGCGGACGTTCTGCGCTGCCAGCCGGGCCGCGACGTCACCGGCGAGCAGGGCGAAGTCCGCCTCGTCGCGCAGCGCCTCGACCGAGGTCAGGTAGACGTCGATGAAGTGCGGGAAGTCGCGGAAGGCGTACCACTCGCGGATCTGCTCGACGGTCGCGGGGATCTTTTCGACGCGGTGCTTGCGTGCGAGTTCGAGCAGCGTCGCCGGCTGCATCGAACCCTCGAGGTGAACGTGCAGTTCGACCTTGGGCAGGTCGCGGATGAACGCCTCGATACCGGGCGCGGTGGGGGGAGAAGATCGGTCCATGCCGTGACGCTACGCAATCGCGGCCACCACTCCAACCGTTCGCGGCCGATTCTGACGGGGATCCGTGCGAATCGGCCGCGAACGGCGGGGAGGGTGCCACCGGCATCCCGCGGGCCCGCCGCGGGCGGCGGATCAGGCGGTCTCGGGGCGGCCGTCGACCCGGCGCGGCACCCCGAGCGGGTTGGCGTCGCGCAGGGCCTCGGGCAGCAGCGCGTCGGGCACCGACTGGTAGGCCACGGGGCGCAGGAACCGGCGGATGGCCGTGGACCCCACCGAGGTGTGCAGCACCGATGTGGAGGCCGGGTAGGGCCCGCCGTGGTTCATGGCGTGGGTGACGGAGACCCCGGTGGGCCAGCCGTTCCACAGCACCCGGCCGGCGCGCGCGGCCAGCTCGGCGAGCAGGCGCGGCGCGACCGGGTCGGCCTCCTCGGCGTGCACGGTCGCGGTGAGCTGGCCCTCCAGCACCGAGGCGACCTCGACCAGCGACTCCTCGTCCTCGTAGCCGACGACCAGCGACGCCGGGCCGAAGCACTCCTCCAAGAGGGCGCCGGGGTCGGCGAGCAGGGTGGCGACGTCGGTGCGCAGCAGGGACGGGGTCCAGCCCGCCCCGGTGTCGGCGCCCTCGGCCAGCACCTCGGTCCCCGGGTGGGCGGTGAGCGCATCGAGCCGGTTCGCGAAGCCGCCGGCGACGCGCCCGTTGAGCAGCGGCGCCCCCGCCCGGGCGCGGACGTCGGCGACCAGCGCGTCGAGCGGGGTCTCGCCCGGGACGAGCAGCACGCCCGGCTTGGTGCAGAACTGGCCCGAGCCCAGCGTGAAGGAGTCGGCGTAGCCGGCGAGCACGGAGTCGCCGCGCGCCGCGATGGCCGCGCGGGTGACGAACACCGGGTTCACGCTGCCCAGCTCGCCGTAGAACGGGATGGGGTCGGGGCGCGAGGCGGCGAGGTCGTGCAGCGCCCGGCCGCCGGGGATGGACCCGGTGAACCCGACGGCGCGGACCGCTGGGTGCTGCACCGCGCGCCGCCCGGTCTCCTCTCCGTAGACCACGGCGAACACGCCCTCGGGCGCCCCGGCATCGGCCAGCGCCTTGGACACGACGGCGCCGGTGCGCTCCGCCAGCCGGGGGTGGCCGGGGTGGGCCTTGACGACGACGGGGCTGCCGGCGGCCAGCGCCGAGGCGGTGTCGCCGCCGGCGGTGCTGAAGGCGAAGGGGAAGTTGCTGGCGCCGAAGACGAGGACCGGCCCCAGGGGCTGGAGCATCCGCCGCACATCGGGGCGCGGGCCCATGCCCCAGTCGGGGTCGGCGCGGTCGATGGCGGCCTCCAGGTAGGAGCCCTCCTCGATGTGGTCGGCGAAGAACCGCAGCTGGAACGTCGTCCGGCCCAGCTCCGCGCGGCAGCGCGCCTCGGGCAGGCGGCTCTCGGCCTGGGCGATCGGGACGAGGTCGCCGGCGGCGGCGTCGAGCGCGTCGGCGACCGCCCGCAGCTGTGCCGCGCGCGCGGCGGGGGGCAGGGCTCCGAAAGCGGGGGCGGCGGCCGCGGCGGCGGCGAGCACGTCGTCGAGCCCGGACTCGGTGGTGTCGGCCAGGGGCGCGGCGGTCTCGGTCATGGTCAGAACCCTCCAGAACGGTTCGTCCGATGTGGCTCCCTGCGGCCCGCTGCCGTGCCGGCCCGGGCCCGCGGAAGGCCGCTCGCACCGGCCGGCCCGGCCGCTTCACCGGCCCGCGGCCCGCGACGCTGCGGCGCCCCGGCGCAAGGGCTGTACCCGCGGCCCCGCGGATGGCACCATGCGAGGCCGGGATCAGCGTAGCGATCCGCCGGTTCGCGCCCTGCGGCGCGTCGGCCGACGGCACTTCGCCGCCCGGACCAACGACGGCGCCCCCTGCACCGGGCGCCGGCCGCGCCCGCCTCTGCGCGGCCTCCCGGATCCTGTCGGTGGCCCCGGCTACCCTTGCGGATCCGCCGTGGAAAAGGGGACACGGCCCCGAGGATCGCCCCGGATCCGAGCGCCGCGCACGATCGTCCACACGTGACCACCCGGTGGCACCACAGCACGATCGGCGCGGGCCCCAGCACATCAAGATCTCGAAACCGAATTATTACGGGAACCGTTTGAATCCGGAAAGGCATCATAGGAGCGTGATGACAACCTCCCGCAGCTCCACGTCCGCGACCCCGCGACAGCGGCAGTCGGCCGAGACGGTCGGCGCGGCCGGCCCGCGGCTGGAGAACGAACCGAAGGTCCCCGCCCACACCGCCGAAGCGTCCCTGGCGCACGCGCCGTTGCGCAGACTCCCGGCCCAGCAGCGCAGCATGGCCCGGGTCCAGCGGATGCTCGACGCCTGCGCCGAGCTGCTCGACGAGAGCGGCTACAGCGAGCTGTCCACCACCCGCATCGCCGAACGCGCCGATGTGGCCATCGGCTCCGTCTACCAGTTCTTCCCGGACAAGAAGGCCATCACCCAGGCGCTGGGCCTGCGCTATCTCGACATGTTCAGCCTCCGGGTCACCGGGCGCCTGTCCGAGGGCGTGTTCGAGCACTGGACCGAGGCCGTCGACGTCGTCATCGACGAATACCTCGACATGCACCGCAACGTGCCCGGGTTCCGCAGCCTGCACTTCGGCGACACCGTCGACGTCCGCCTGCTCGACTCCGTCGACGACAACAACAGGGTGATCGCCGACCGCCTGCGCGACCTGCTGACCTCCATCGCGGGCGTCGACGACAGCGACACCCTCGACACCGCCATCACGGTGGCCGTGGAGTCCGCCGACGCCGTTCTCAAGCTCGCGTTCCGCCGCGACCCCGACGGCGACCCCCTGCTCATCGGCGAGGCCAAGCTGCTCGTGCGCGGCTACCTGGGGCAGCACTTCACCGGAAACCGGCCTGAAATAGGCTGGCAGGGCTGACACAGCCGCCACGCGCGTGCGGGACCCCACAACGCGCGGCAGAGCGCCGAACGCCGACGACCAGCGGCGTTCCGACACGGGAGGAAACCTCGGTGGCAGCTGACATCGCGCTCACCCGGCCGGTGACCGGAACCGCGGCCGGCATCCCCTTCGTGGCCGTGCCCCCCGCCACCACCAACGACCCCGCGCCAATGGTCATCGGGCTCCACGCCTTCGAGCCGCCGCGCAGCGAATTCGCCCTCGCCGGCACCCTGCCGCTGGCGTCGCTGCCGGCCTGGCGGTTCTACCTCGGCCTGCCGCTGTTCGGCTCGAGGCTGCCCGAAGGCGGGATCGCCGAGGTCAACCGGCGCGGCCAGGACGACTACCTCATCCAGCTCTACGGGCCCGTGGTCGAGCAGGCCGCCGCCGAGATCCCGCGCGCCATCGCCGAGCTCCGCTCCCGCTTCCCCGTCGTCGACGACCCGCCCGCCCTGATGGGCGTCGGCGCCGGGGGCGCCGCGGTGCTCCTCGCCCTCGCCGAGAGCCGGATGCCGGTCGCCGCAGCGGGCGTGGTCAACCCGATCGTCGGGCCGGGCCCGGTGATCGCCGCGCGCTCCCGACGCCTCGGCGTCGCCTACGAGTGGAGCGACACCGCCCGCGACGTCGCCGCCTGGCTGGACTTCACCGGCCGCGCCCCCGACCTCGCCGCGCGCCGCCCCCAGGCGCCCCTGTTGATCGTCAACGGCGGCAACGACGACGTCATCCTCCCCGAGCACGGCCGCGCGCTCCACGACGCCCTCGCGCCCCACTATGCGCCGCACGCGGTCCGCCACATCCTGGTGCCCGACCTCGCCCACACCATGGGCCCCGAGCCGGGGCTCGAACCCGGCCCGCCCGCTCCCGGCAACGTCCTCGCCGACCGCGCCCTCACCGAGTGGTTCCACCAGCACATGCGCTCCGCCGACGAGACCACGGTGCGGCTGGGCTGAGCGGGCCAGAAAACGCGCGCCGCCCGCTGTGCGGCCGCCGCGGCCCGCAGCGGCCCGTGGCGGTCCGGCCGCGCGCCGGTCAGCCGCGGGCGGGCGGGCCGCCCCGCTCGGCGAGCTTGCGGGCGGCGATCAGCACCGGGTCCCAGACCGGCGAGAACGGCGGCGCATAGCCGAGGTCCATACCCGCCATGTCCTCCACCGTCATGCCGTTCCACAGCGCCGTGGCGAGAACGTCGATGCGCTTGGCGGCGTTCTCCCAGCCCACGATCTGGCCGCCCAGCAGCCGGCCGGTGCGCTGCTCGGCCAGCAGCTTCACGGTCATCCAGGTGGCGCCGGGGTAGTAGCCCGCCCGGGTGGTCGAGCGCAGGCTCGCGGTCTCGAAGGCGAACCCGGCGGCGTGCGCCTGGCTCTCGTTGAGCCCGGTGCGGGCCACCTCCAGGCCGCACACCTTGGTGATCGCCGTGCCCAGGACGCCGTCGAACCGCGCGTAGCCGCCCCCGATATTGGTCCCGGCCACCCGGCCCTGCTTGTTGGCGTGGGTGCCCAGGGCGATGGCGACCGGCGCGCGGGAGATCCGGTGGAAGGTCTCGACGCAGTCGCCCGCCGCCCAGACGCCCTCCGCCGAGGTGCGCATGCGCGCGTCGACGACGATCCCGCCGGTGGGCCCGATCCGCAGCCCCGCAGCGCGCGCCAAGTCGCTCCCGGGGCGCACCCCCATGCCCAGGACCACGATGTCGGCCGGGTACTCCCCTGCGGCGGTGCGGACGGCACGCACCCGCCCGCCCTCGGAGCGCAGCCCGGTCACCCGCTCGCACTGCCGCACGTCCACGCCCATCCCGGTCAGCGCCTCGCGCACCTGGGCACCCATATCGGGGTCGAGCGTGCCCATGGGCTCGGGCCCGGAGTCGGCCAGCAGAACGCGCAGGCCCCGCTGTACGAACGCCTCGGCCATCTCCAGGCCGATGTAGCCGCCCCCCACGATCACGGCGGTCTCGGGGCGCTCCTCGTCGACGAACGCGCGCACCGCGATCCCGTCGGCGAGAGTCTGCACGCCGAAGACGCCCTCGGCGTCCGCCCCGGGCAGATCGGCGCGGAGGGGGACGGCGCCGGTGGCGATCATCAGCTGATCGAACGGTTCCTCGGTGACCGATCCGTCGGCGCCGCGCGCCGTGACGGTGCGGCGATCGAGGTCGATCGCGGTCGCCTCCGTCTCCGTGCGCACGGAAATGGCATATTTCTCGGCGAAAGTCGCGGGGTCGCGGGCCACGAGCTCCTCCGCTGTGGATACGGTTTTCCCCACCAGGTAAGGAATCCCGCACGCCGAGTACGAGGTGTGGCGGCCACGCTCCAGGGCCAGGATCTCCAGATCCTCCGGTCCGCGCCACCGGCGCGCCTGCGATGCGGCGCTCATCCCGGCCGCGTCGCCGCCGACGACGACGAGTCGTGGCCGCGCGTTCACCGCTCGCTCCATGCCGCCTCCCCTACCGGATGCTCCTGCGTCAGCCGGCCGCCGTTCCATGGGATCATCCCTGTGACGGCCGGGCTTCCCCCTGGTTTCTACGTGATCATCCATTGTGCTAGGAGGGCGACTTACGTGACGGAACCGGCACCGGTGTTTGCCAGCGGGGTCGACCACGAACGGCTCACGGCCCAGCTCCGGTTCATCTTGGAGACCGACAAGCTCAAGCGCATCCTGCGGCGCAACGAGCTGGTCGACGGTTCCCGCAGGGAGAACGACGCCGAGCACTCGTGGCATCTGGCCCTGTCCGCCCGGATCTTCGCCGAGTACGCGCCTGAAGGGACCGATATCGACCGCGTCGTGGAGATGCTCGTTCTGCACGACATCGTCGAGATCGACGCCGGCGACACGTTCGTCTACGACGTCCAGGAGTCCGTCTCCCAGATCGAGCGGGAGCGCGCCGCCGCCGACCGCATCTATGCCCTGCTGCCCGAGGACCAGGCCGTCCACACGCGCGCGCTGTGGGAGGAGTTCGAAGCGCGCGAGACCCCCGAGGCCCGCTTCGCCAAGGCGATCGACCGGCTGGCGCCCATGCTGGCCAACTGGCACACCGAGGGCGGCACGTGGGTGCGCTTCGGCATCTCCCGCGAGCAGGTGCTGGAGAAGGTCAAGATCATCGCGGAGGGGTCGGAGGCGCTGGGCTCCTACGCCGTCGCCCTGATCGAGGACGCCGACCGCCGCGGCTACTTCCCCGGCCGCTGACACCGGCGCCTGCGGGGCGCCTCACGGCGCCCCGCAGGTCGGCGAACGGCTCGCGGGAAACACCCCTAGAAGCGCTCCATCAGCAGCTGGATCGCCGCGGTGAGGCCCACGGCGACGATCAGGCCGCGCAGGGCGAACGGTTTGAGCTTGCGGCCCAGGCGCGCCCCGACGTAGCCGCCGATCACCGATCCCGCCGCGATCAGGCCCACCACCGGCCATGACGGCTGGGCGAAGATCATGTAGAACACCGCGGCGGTGGCGTTGACGATGGAGGTCAGCGCGTTCTTCAGCGCGTTGAGGCGCTGCATGTCCTCGTCGAGGGCGGTGCCGAGCATGCTCATCAGCACGATCCCCTGGGCGGCGGCGAAGTAGCCGCCGTAGACGCCCGCCCCGAGGACGCCGAAGGGCAGCAGCGGGCCGCCGTCGGGGTGGGCGGGGCGGCGCCCGCGCAGCCAGCGGGCGAGGCGCGGCTGGATGAGGATCAGCACGCAGGCGAGGCCGATGAGCACCGGCACCACCAGCTCGAAGACGCCGGCCGGCAGCGTGAGCAGCAGCGTCCCCCCGGTGATCGCGCCCACGAACGACATGATCCCGAAGCGGGTCAGCCGCGGGCCCTGCCCGCGCAGCTCCTCGCGGTAGCCCACGGCGCCGGTGAACGACCCCGGGGCCAGGCCGATGCTGTTGGAGATCGTCGCGGTGATCGGCGGGAACCCGAGAGCGAGCAGCACTGGGAAGGTGAAGAGCGTTCCGGAGCCGACGACGGCGTTGATGCCGCCGGCGCCGATGCCCGCCCCCAGGATGGCGAGCGCCTCCCAGACATTCATCGATGACCCTCGCACTCGGCTGGATTGGGCGGTCGAGCCCATGATCGGATGACGAAAAACCCCCATTTGCGGGGGTTTCCTGCATACAGTCTACGTATCGCCCCTAGCGTCCGATCACAGCGGACCCACCCCACCGCCATCCTCGGACCCTGAAACGAACCACAAAGGGTGACAACTAGATCACCAACCGTTGCGCTGGCTATGACTCACTCGGGCTATTTCAGAAATGGGCCTATTGGGGCCTGTCGGCGGCCCGCAACGATCCGTAGTTTCGTCCCCAGTGGTGAGCAACGACACAGCGCGCCGAAACCGGCGATCCCTGAGCGAACCGGCCCCGGTCAGCAGGCCTTGCGGGTCGTTTCGTGTGCCATCTCACCGCCCATGCCGACGACCGCGCCCGTCGGCGCACGACACACATGCTGATCTTGGGAGTGGGGCAACATGTGGACTTCGGAGATGACCGAGCAAGCGCTGTGCCGCGGGGTCGACCCCGACGCGCTGTTCGTCCAGGGAGCCGCGCAGAACCGGGCCAAGATGATCTGCCGGGGGTGCCCGGTGCGCACCGAATGCCTGGCCGAGGCGCTCGACGAGCGCATCGAGTTCGGCGTCTGGGGAGGGATGACCGAACGGGAGCGCCGCGCCCTGTTGCGCCGCCGGCCCGATGTCGGCTCGTGGTCGGAGCTGCTGACCGCCGCACGCGAACGCTATGAGCGCAGCGGACCGGCGGCCGACTCCGACCCCGGCGACGACTGGGATCCCCGCCCTCTCGCCGCCTGAGCCGCCGCCACCGCTATCGACACCGGGCAACGGAAACGGCCCCCGCCGTGTGGCGGGGGCCGTTCACACCAGCGGGAGCGCGGCGGGCGCGCTCACCCTTCCTGGCTTTCAGCGGGCTCCTCGGCCACCCGGGTCGTGTGCCGGCCCGAGGAGTTCGGGAAGCCCGGCCCGCCCGGGAACGCCGGGTTCGTGCGCACGGCGTCGGCGATGTCGCCCAGGGATTCCTGCTGCCCGAACAGGTTCCAGGGCGCGTTGGCCCCCATCTCGCTGGGCACGATCCACACCTTGTTGGCGTCGCCCTTGGCGATCTCGGGCAGCTTCTGCAAGTACTGGTAGGCCAGGAGCTCCCGGCTGACATCGCCCGAGTGCAGCGCCTTGAACACCATGGTGATGGCGTCGGCCTCGCCGCGCGCCCGCACCGTCATGGCCTCGGCCTCGGCCTTCGACCGCACCTTCTCGGCATCGGCCGCACCCTGCGCGGTCAGCACGGCCGCCGACTGCTCACCCTCGGCGCGCAGGATCGCCGACTGCTTCTGCCCCTCGGCGGTGAGGATCTCGGCGCGCTTGTCGCGGTCGGCGCGCATCTGCTTCTCCATGGCCTCCTGGACCGACTCCGGAGGCTCGATGCCCTTCAGCTCGACCCGGCTGACCTCGATCCCCCACTCGGCGGTGGCCTCGTCGAGCACGGCGCGCAGCTCGCGGTTGATCTGGTCGCGCGAGGTGAGGGTCTGCTCCAGGTCCATGCCGCCGACCACGTTGCGCAGGGTCGCCGAGGCCAGCTGCTCGACCGCCGTGATGAAGCTGGCGACCTTGTAGGTGGCGTTGTAGGGGTCGGTGACCTTCACATAGACCGCGGTGTCGACGTTCACCGACAGGTTGTCCTGGGTGATGGCGGCCTGCGGCGGGAAGCTCACCACCTGGATGCGCATGTCGATGCGCTCGCGCACGTGGTCGACGAACGGGATGACGATGTTGAACCCGGAGTTCAGCGTCCGGTGGTAGCCCCCGAAACGTTCGACGACGTCCGCCATCGCCTGGGGGACGATGCGGACGCTGCGCCAGCCGATCACCCCCAGGATCGCCACGAAGATCAGCAGAATGATGACAACGGTACCCATCGAGGCGGCTCCGGCTCTCCTGTCGGGGGGTGGCACAGGCAGTCGTGGTGGGCGCCCGCGAAACGGACGTCCACGCGGCGATCATAAAGCTCGCCGACCCGTGCGTTCCCGCAGTGGGGCGGTGAACTCGGCCCGAACGCTGCGCGATTGGCCACATGCGGACAGCGAATCGAATTCCGGTTTTCCGGATGTAGCGGTTACGGTCCGCTCGAACACACGGCGATCAGGCCGAACGCGCGCTCCACCGCTCACCGTCGCGCTCGACCTTCACCGGCAGGCCGAAGGTCTCGCTCAGGTTCTCCTCGGTCATCACGTGCTCCAGCGGCCCCGCCGCCACGACCGCGCCCTCGCGGATCAGCAGCCCGTGGGTGAACCCGGGCGGGATCTCCTCGACGTGGTGGGAGACCACCACCAGAGCGGGCGCGTCGATGTCGCCCGCCAGGTTCGCCAGCCGCCGCAGCAGGTCCTCCCGGCCGCCGAGGTCGAGCCCCGCGGCCGGCTCGTCGAGCAGCAGCAGCTCGGGGTCGGCCATCAGTGAGCGCGCGATCAGCACCCGCTTGCGCTCGCCCTCGGACAGGCTCCCGAACCGGCGCTCCGCCAGCGGCGCCACACCCCACGCCGTCAGCAGCGCCCGCGCCCGGCTGAGGTCGGGGGTACCGTACTCCTCCCCGAACCGGCCCAGGTACCCGTAGGAGGCGCTGATCACCAGGTCCAGGACGACACTGGAATCGGGCACCCGGTTGGCCACCGCCGCCCCCGCGAACCCGATCAGCGGCCGCAGCTCGCCGGTGTCGGCCGACGCCAGCGGCTCCCCGAGCACCGACACCTCACCGGAGGTGGCCGCCGTCTGCGTGGCCGCCACGCTGAGCAGCGTGGTCTTGCCCGCCCCGTTGGGGCCCAGCACCACCCACCGCTCGTCCTCCTCGACCGTCCACTCCACATCACGCAGCAACTCGGCATCGCCGCGGCGCACCCTCACGCCGCTCATGCGCAGCACCTGGCCGTCCATCACACTCCCTGTCACCGTCCGCGCGGGCACCGGACCGATCCGCGGCCGCCCCGCGGCCCGTCCCGTGCGCTCCACGCACATGCTCACCGCTGTCCCGATGCGAACCTAGCGGACGCTCCTGTTGGTCCGGACACCGATCTACGCTGAGGCAATGCTGCAAGAACTGTCATCGGCCCAGCTGGTCGCCTGGGGCAACGCCTGGCTCGCCGGCCAGGCCGGGCTCGACGACGCCGTCGACGCGGTGGAGCGGCGCACCGGCCCCCACGTCATCGGCGCCGTCCCCGGCGACCTGCCCTTCGAGAGCGGCGCACCGCTGCGGTCGGCGCTGGCCCGGCTGCGCTCCCACGGGCTCGCGTCGTTCCGGCTGTGCCTGCCCGTCCCCGGCGACCCCCTGGGCCTGGTCGGCGGCGCCGACCTCAACCGGGCGGCGATCGACGCCCGCGAAGCGGTCCTCATCCGCCTCGCCGACCGGCAGATCGGGCTCGTGCCCGGGGAGGACCGCCGGGGCTCCTCCTACGTCGGCGTCTCCTGGACCCCCTACCCCGCCGCCGACGCCTCCCCCGAACCCGTTCCCCTCGCCGAGGCCGAGCACCGGCTCACCCTCGCCATCCGCGAGTGCGCGACCCTCTTCGGCCGCATCGACGACATCGGCACATGGGGTCCCGACGTCACCCGCGCCCTCGCCGACCTGCGCGACACCGGGCGCGCCCCCACCGAGGGCCTGGCCCCCGGGCACCCCCAGCGCGCACACCGGCTCGCGGCCCAGGCCGACCGCCTCGCCGTCGTCGTCCGGCTGGCCGGCGGCGACGACGGACGCGGCCTGTCATCCGCGCAGATGGACTCCCGCCGCGAAGCCCTCCGGCTCCTCGACGGCGCGGTGCGCCGGGCCCGTGTCGCCGCCTACGGGGCCGCCGCGCTCACGTGACCCCCGAGTGCCATGACCGCGGTATCAGGGGAAAGCCAGGGGTGGTTCCCGATCCGGCCGCGCCGGAGGCGGCGGATACTCGTCACATGAACGACACGGTCCCGCCCGAACGAACCGCGGCGCCTGCGCTGCGCGCCTCCGACGCCGACCGCGACCGCGTGGCCGACCTGCTCGCCGGCGCCCTCACCGAGGGCCGCCTCACCCACGACGAGCACGCCGAACGCCTTGAGGCCACCTACGCCGCCAAGACGCTGGCCGAGCTCGCGGAGCTGACGGGCGACCTCCCGCAGGGCGCCCCGGCGGGCGCCGCCGCATCCGGCGCGGGCGACCACGAGCTGCGCGCCACGGCCACCGGCCACGAGAACATCGTCGCCGTTCTGGGGACCGCCGTCCGCAAGGGCCGCTGGCTGGTCGAGCCGCGGACCAACGCGTCGGTCCTGTGCGGAACCGTCGAACTGGACCTGCGCCGCGCACTGCTCTCGCAGCGCGAGGTCGTGATCCAGAGCGCGGTCCTCTTGGGCACCCTCATCGTGACCGTGCCGCCCGGCGTGCGCGTCGTGGACCGCTCATCGGCGATCCTGGGGGCGAACGACCTGAGGGGCGTCGACACGTCCGGAGCGGAGACCCCCGGCGCACCGACCCTGACCATTCGCGGCCTCTGCTTCCTGGGCTCCATCATCGCGCGCACGGCCGACAGCCGCGCCGACACGTGATGATCGGTCACCGTGCGGTAGAGAAGGCGGTAGACGGCGGCACCCCGGCAACGGGCCCGGGGAACCGGATGATCGCGGGAGGCGGACATGGAACCTGAACACATGCGCGCGTCCGATGCCGACCGCGACCGCGTCGCCGAACGGCTGCGCGAAGCGCTGGCGGAGGGGCGGCTGACCCAGGAGGAGCACGAGGAGCGCCTCGACTCGGTCTACCGCGCCAAGACCCTCGGGCAGCTCACCCCCCTCACCCAGGACCTCCCGGTGATCGGGGAACCCGGCGCCGCCGCGAACCCGGTCGGCCTCACCGTCTCCACCGATGAGGCGCGCTCCATCGCGGCCGGCAGCTCAGGGCGCGAGAACATCGTGGCGGTCTTCGGCAGCGCCGAGCGCACCGGGCGCTGGCTGGTCGAACCGCGCACCAACGCGTCCGTCCTCTTCGGGGGCGTCGCGCTCGACTTCCGCGAGGCCGTGCTGACGCAGCGCGAGGTGACCGTGCAGTGCGCCGTCGTGTTCGGCGGCCTCGACATCACCGTCCCCTACGGCGTCCGTGTGGTCAACAACACAACGGCGGTCATGGGCGGGACCAGCATGCACGGGACCGACAGCGTGACGGACCTCAACGCACCGACGATCCGGCTGACCGGAACCTGCATGTTCGGCGGCATCGACGTCAAGGCCAAAGGCCCCAAGCGGAAGAAGAACAAGAAGCGGAAATGACCACTGTGAGTGCGGGAATGATCACGCAAATGGACATCAGGTGAACAGGGGCCGGACGTTCAGAGCCCTGCCACGCACCGCCATGAGCAGGCCGAGTACCGTGGTTCACGCGATGAAAGATCACTCCAGCCTCCTGATTACGGTCAGTGGACGCGACCGGCCCGGTGTGAGCGCGCGGCTGCTCAGCACCCTGTCGGTCTTCCCGGTGACCCTCGCCGATCTTGAACAGGTCGTCATCGGCGGCCGACTGGTCCTGGCCGCGCTCCTCGTCGTCGACGAGAGCGTCGCGCCGGGCGTGAGCCACGAGCGCGTCTTCGAAGAGGTGCGCAACGCGGTCGAGAAGACCTCCATCGACCTCGACATGGACGTCGAGTTCTCCTACGGGAACGAGCGCGTCGGCGCGGCCTCCGCCGAGCAGCTGCACGTCACCATCCTCGCCGACCCCCTGCGGCCCGGCGCGCTCGGCGCCATCGCGTCGTGCGTGGCGCGGGCCGGCGCCAACATCGACCGGATCGAGCGCCTGGCCAGCTACCCGGTCACCTCCATCGAGCTGGACATCTCCGGCGCCGACCAGGAGCGCCTGCGCGGCGACCTCGCCATGGAGGCCGCCACCCAGTCGATCGACGTCGCGTTACAGCCGAGCGGCCTGCACCGGCGCGCCAAGCACCTGATCGTGATGGACGTCGACTCCACCCTCATCCAGGGCGAGGTCATCGAGCTGCTGGCCGCCCACGCCGGGTGCGCCGAGGAGGTCGCCCGGGTCACCGAGGAGGCCATGCGCGGCGACCTCGACTTCGAGGAATCGCTGCGCCGCCGCGTCGCCCTGCTGAAGGGCCTCGACGCCTCGGCGCTGGACGCGGTGCGCGACGAGCTGGTCCTCACCCCCGGCGCGCGCACCCTCATCCGCACGCTCAAGCGCCTCGGCTACGAGTGCGCGATCGTCAGCGGCGGGTTCACCCAGATCACGGACGCCCTGGTGGAGCGGTTGGACATCGACTACTCGGCGGCCAACACACTGGAGGTCATCGACGGCAAGCTCACCGGCGGCCTGGTCGGGCCGGTCGTCGACCGCAAGGGGAAGGCCCTGGCGCTGGAGCGATTCGCCGCCGAGGCCGGAGTCCCGCTGAACCAGACCGTCGCGATCGGCGACGGCGCCAACGACCTGGACATGCTGCGGACCGCCGGCCTGGGCGTGGCCTTCAACGCCAAGCCGGTGGTGCGCCAGCAGGCCGACACGTCGGTCAGCGTCCCCTACCTGGACACCATCGTCTTCCTGCTCGGGGTCTCCCGCGAAGAGGTCGAGGCGGCGGACCGGAACGCGTGACCGCACCTCGGTGACGGCGGGGCCCCGGGCACCCCGGGACGCCGGCCGTCGAGGACACGAACCCATGGGGGACCCGGCCGTGCGGCCGAGTCCCCTTTGCCGTTCCTCGGGGGGCCATCTCCTTCGGGTTCCAGCACGGTCCATGGCCTCCGCGGGATCCCCGGCGTAAGGTGAACGCTCCGCCCTGATCCCCGGCGGACGCCCGTCGAAGGAGGAGCAGTATGTCCGATCACCCGGCCGGCCGACTCGAACTCCCGCCCTTCCGCGCCGACCACGTCGGCAGCCTGCTGCGCCCTCAGCCGCTGCTGGAGGCCAGGGCCGCCCACGCAGCGGGCACGATCGACACCGACGGGCTCCGCGCGGCGGAGGACGACGCCATCCGCGACGTCGTCCGCCTCCAGGAGGAGGTCGGGCTCCAGTCCGCGACCGACGGCGAATTCCGCCGGTCCTCATGGCACATGGACTTCATCTACCGGCTGGAGGGCGTTTCGCAGGCGCCCGACACCCTCAAGGTCACCTTCCACAACAACGAGGGCGACATCGAGTTCACCCCCGCGGCCCTGCGGGTGGACGGGCGGATAGCGGTACGCGACACGATCTTCGCCGACGCGTTCGCCTTCCTCCGGGACACCGTCACCACCGCCACCCCGAAGATCACCATCCCGTCGCCGAACATGGTGCACTACCGGGGCGGCCAGGCGTCCATCGACACCGACGTCTACCCCGACATCGAGGAGTTCTGGTCGGACCTGTCGGCCGCCTACGCCGACCAGATCCGGGGCCTCGCGGAACTGGGCGCCCGCTACATCCAGCTCGACGACACCAGCCTCGCCTACCTCAACGACCCGCAGGAGCGCGCCGTCGTCGCCGAACGGGGCGACGACGCGGAGCACCTGCACAAGCGCTACATCCGCCAGCTCAACGCGGCGGTCGGCGACCGCCCGGAGGGCGTCCGGGTGACCACCCACATGTGCCGGGGGAACTTCCGGTCGTCGTGGGTCGCGTCGGGCGGCTACGACTTCGTGGCGGAAGAGCTGTTCAGCGAGCTGGACGTCGACGGGTTCTTCCTGGAGTTCGACGACTGGCGCTCCGGGACCTTCGCCCCGCTGCGCTTCGTCCCCAAGGGGAAGTACGTGGTCCTGGGGCTGGTCACGACGAAGAAAGGCGAGCTGGAGTCGAAGGACACGCTCAAGCGACGCATCGAGGAGGCCGCCGCATATGTGCCGCTGGAGCAGCTCTGCCTGTCGCCGCAGTGCGGGTTCTCCTCGACCGTGGAGGGCAACAGCCTGAGCATCGAGGAGGAGGTGGCGAAGCTCAGGCTGATCGTGGAGACCGCGGAGGAAGTCTGGGGCTGATCGCCGACCCCCTCTGCACTCCTTCACAATCGCACAATGTCCGGTAACAAAAAGGTGGGGTGGAAGCCAAGCTCCCACCCCACCAAAAAGAATGT
>NZ_JBHSBH010000012.1:431791-447837 GCF_042650565.1 Nocardiopsis sediminis | reverse complement strand
CCCGACACCCCCCTCACAGCCATGGCCCCGGCCAGTCTCGGAGACGACACCACTGCCACCGTCACCGCCACCATGAAGCCCGGCAAACCCGAACCCCACACCCTCCTCCAAGCCCTCGCCACCGCCCACACCCACGGCACCCCCACCACCTGGGCACAGGTCTTCGCCCCCACCAACGCCACCCCCACCCCCCTGCCGACCACCCCCTTCACCCACCACCACTACTGGCTCCCCAGCGAAACGAGCACCACGAAGGCCCCGGCCTCGGGTCCGGCGGTGGACGACGGGTTCTGGACGGCGCTGGAGTCCGAGGGGACGCCCTCGCTCGCCGCCCGGCTGAAGGTGGACGCGGAGGCCCTGGAGAGCGTGCTCCCGGCCCTGTCCTCCTTCCGGGACCGCGAGCGTGAGCGCGCGCTGGCCGACGGCTGGCGCTACAAGGCGGTGTGGCGCAAGGTGGCCGCCCCCGCCGCCCTCACCACCGGCACCCCGCGCGACGGAGCATGGCTGGTGGCCGTCCCCACCGCCGCCCAGAGCTCGGACGACGTCAACGCCATCGTCGACGGGCTCGCGGACCGGGGTGCGCGCGTGCACACGGTCGTCGTCGGCGGCCAGGACCGCGCGGAACTCGCGTCCACCCTGCACGCCGTGGCCAGGCCTCCGGCAACGGACAACGACGACGCACCCGACGGAACCGCACCCGCCGTCGCCGGGATCCTGTCCCTCCTCCCCCTCGACGACGCACCGCACGAGGACCACCCGACGCTCTCCCGCGGGCTGGCGGCGACGATCACCCTCATCCAGGCGCTGGCCGACGCCGAGCTGAGCGGCGCCCCCCTGTGGGTCGCCACCTCCGGCGCGGTGGCCGTCGAGGAGACGGTGGAATCGTCGCGCCCCTTCCAGACCGCCGCGTGGGGCCTCGGCGCCGTGCTGGCGCTCGACCACCCGGAGACCTGGGGCGGGCTGGTCGACGTGCCCGCCGGCCCCGAGGCGGACGACATCGCCCTGCTCCACGCCGTGCTGACCGGCGGGGACGGCGAGGACCAGGTGGCGATCCGGTCCGGTTCGCTGTTCGCCCGGCGCCTTGTGCACGCCGCCGTCGGCGGCGGCCCGGCCGACCCCGAGCAGCGGACGTGGACGCCGCGCGGGACGGTGCTGGTCACCGGAGGGACGAGCGGCGTCGGGGCCAACGTCGCACGCTGGCTCGCCCGTGAGGGCGCCGAGCGCCTGGTGCTCGTGAGCCGCCGCGGCGACGCCGCCCCGGGCGTCGGGGAGCTGACCGCAGAGCTGGCGGCCCTGGGCGCGGCGGTGGAGGTCGCCGCGTGCGACGTCACCGACCGCGAGGCGCTCCGCACCCTCCTGGACGCGCTGTCCGACGGGCCCCCGCTGACGGCGGTGATGCACGCGGCCGGGGTGGGGCACGACGACGTGCTGGTGCCCGACACCTCCCCCGGCGACTTCGCGGGCTTCGGCCGGGCCAAGGTCGCCGGCGCGATCAACCTGGACGAGCTGCTGGGCGACGACCGGCCGCTGGACGCCTTCGTGATGTTCTCCTCGGTGTCCGCCGTGTGGGGCTCCGGCGGGCAGGCCCCCTACGCCGCGGCCAACGCGTTCCTCGACGGGCTGGCGCAGCGGCGCCGGGCCCGCGGGCTCGCGGGCTCCTCGATCGCCTGGGGCGGCTGGGGCGGCGGCGGCATGATGGACGCGTCCGTCCAGGCGCACATGGGCCGGTTCGGGATGCGGCCCATGGAGCCCGGCGCCGCGGCGAGCGCGATCGGGCGGGCGCTGGGGCGGGGCGACCACAGCCTGGTGGTGACCGACATCGACTGGGAGCGGTTCGCCCCGGCCTTCGGCCTGTCCCGGCCGCGCCCGCTGATGGGGTCCATCCCCGAGTTCGCCCAGGCGCTCAGCGAGCCGGCCGGGGCCTCCGGTCCCGGTGACAGCGGGGAGCCCGACAGCGCGGCGTTCGCGAAGCGGCTGGCGGACCTGTCGCCGGCCGAGCAGGAGCGCACGGTGGTCGCGCTGGTGCGGTCGGCGGCGGCGGGGGTGCTCGGCCACGACTCCGACGACCCGGTGCGGCCGGACCGGGCGTTCAACGAGCTCGGCTTCGACTCGCTGACGGCGGTGGAGCTGCGCAACCGGCTCCGGCAGGCCACCGGGGTGAAGCTGCCGGCGACGCTGGTCTTCGACCACCCCACGCCCAACGCGCTCGCCCGGTTCATGCTGGAGCGGCTGGCTCCGCGGGGCGCGGGGTCGGCGGCGTCGATCCTCGACCGGCTCGGCGAGGTGGAGGTGCTGCTGCGGGAGCAGACCCTGTCGGCCGGTGAGCGGGCGCGGCTCGGCGACCGGTTCCGGGCGCTGCTCAACGCCGCCGAGGCGGTGAACGGCCAGGCCGGCGATGGCGCCGGTGCCGATGACGCGGGGCAGGACGTCGACGGCCTCTCCGACGACGAGCTCTTCGCCGCCCTGGACGACGAGCTCGGCACGGCCTGAACCGCCGCCCGCCGGGCGGCCCGCCCTCCCCCTCTCCCCGGCGGCCGGGACCGAACGCGGTCCCGGCCGCCGGGCCGTTCCGGGGTCGCCCGTCGGGCCGCCACCACCCCTGCCGGGAAAAGGGGGCGGATACGGATCAAGGAGCGAGTAGGGGAACCGTAGGGGTTGGTGGGGCCTGCCCCGAAAAATAGTGTTGCTGTGCATTCACGGCCCCATTCCAACGATCCCTGCAACGGAAACGGCCGCTGCACGGAATTCTCCGCGGCCACCGGGACCGCCTCTCTCCGATCATGACCGGTTCGGCAGCGTGCACCCATGACGGAAATCACCGATCTCCCTCTGAGGAAAATCAATGAAGGAAATCGCAGACGTCCTACTGTCAGAGGAATTCACAGCGGAGCAGCTTGACCGGATCCCCGTCCCCGAGAGCTACCGGGGGGCGGTCGTCCACGAGGACGACGCCGACATGTTCACCGGCATCCCGGTCAAGCACCGCGATCCCGCGAAGGCGCTGTCCCTGCGGGATGTCCCCACGCCCGAGCCCGGCCCCGGCGAGGCGCTGGTCGCGGTCATGGCGAGCAGCATCAACTACAACACCGTGTGGAGCTCCATCTTCGAACCCGCCCCCACGTTCGGGTTCCTGAAGCGCTACGCGAAGTCGGTCGACTCAGCGGGGATCCACGACCAGCCGTTCCACGTGCTCGGCTCGGACCTGTCGGGCGTCGTGCTGAAGACCGGGCCGGGCGCCGGGCGGTGGCGGGCCGGCGACAAGGTCGTGGCGCACTGCCTGTCCGTTGAGCTCTCCTCTGCCGACGGCCATGACGACAGCATGCTCGACCCGGACCAGCGCATCTGGGGCTACGAGACCAACTACGGCGGGCTCGCCCAGCTCAGCCTGGTGAAGTCCAACCAGCTCATGCCCAAGCCGGCCCACCTGACATGGGAGGAGTCGGCGGCCTCGGGCCTGGTGAACTCCACGGCCTACCGCCAGCTCGTCTCGCGCAACGGGGCGCGGATCAAGCTCGGCGACGTGGTGCTCATCTGGGGCGCCGCGGGCGGCCTGGGCTCGTATGCGACCCAGATCGCGCTGCGCGCGGGCGCGACCCCGGTGTGCGTCGTCTCCAGCGGGCGCAAGGCGGAACTGGTCCGCTCACAGGGCGCCGAGCTGGTCATCGACCGGGCCGCGGAGGACTACCGGTTCTGGAAGGACCCCGAGACCCCCGACCCCAAGGAGTGGCGGCGCTTCGGGGCGCGGATCCGCGAGCTGACCGGCGGCCGCGACCCCGATGTGGTGTTCGAGCACCCGGGCCGGGAGACGATGGGCGCCAGCGTCTACGTCGCACGGCGCGGCGGCACCATCGTGACCTGCGCCTCCACCTCCGGCTATCAGCACCACTACGACAACCGCTACCTGTGGATGGGGCTGAAGCGGATCGTCGGCACGCACTTCGCGAACTACCGGGAGGCGTGGGAGGCAAACCGGCTCATCGCCGACGGGACGATCCACCCCACGCTGTCCGCTGTGTACGGGCTCGACGACGTCGGGCTGGCCACGCGCCGGGTGCACGGGAACGCGCACAGCGGCAAGGTCGGGGTCCTCGGCCTGGCCCCGCGGCCCGGCCTGGGGGTCGACGACCCGGAGCTGCGCGCCCGCCACGTCGATGCGATCCACCGCTTCCGCGAGGGCGACCCGAATTCCGTCACCACCGGCTAGTCCGCTCTGCACTGAACTGCATCGCACCGCTCCGCACATGGAAATGACGCGAATGAATATTTCCGAGATCGATCTCGTCGACAATTTCCTCGTCACACCGAAAATCATCCCCGATGACCGCGGGTATTTCCTGGAGACGTTCAGCCAGCGGGCGTTCCAGGAGAATTTCGGTCATAAGCTCTCCGTCGCCCAGGTGAACTGTTCCCTGTCGAAGCGCGGCACCATCCGCGGCATGCACGCCGTGGCGCTGCCGGGGCAGGCGCGCTACGTCATGTGCGTCCAGGGGGCCGTCACCGACATCGCGCTCGACATCCGGGTGGGGTCGCCGACCTTCGGCCGGCACCAGGCGGTGACGCTGAGCGCCGAGAACCGCCACGCCCTCTACCTCCCCGAGGGCATGGCGCACGGGTTCTCCCCGCTCACCGATGAGGCGACCGTCGTCTACCTGTGCTCGGCCCCGTGGAACCCGGGGGCGGAGTTCATCATCAACGCCACCGACCCGGAGCTGGACCTGCCCTGGCCGGAGGGCCACGAGCTCCTGCTCTCGGACAAGGACCGGGCCGCGCCGTCCTTCCGCGAGGCCCGCGAACGGGGGCTGCTGCCCGGCTACGCCGCGTGCCGCGAGGTCTACGATGCCCTCGCCAAGTCCGAGGAGGGGGCGCGATGACGATCCCGATGTTCCGGGTCGCCATGGCCAAGGACGCGCCCGAGCGCGCCGCCGAGGTCCTCTCCAGCGGCAGCATCGGGCAGGGGGCCAAGGTCGAGGAGTTCGAGGTGGGGATCGCGGCGAAGATCGGCAATGACCGCGTCGCCACGGTCAACAGCGCCACCTCGGGGCTCCACCTGGCGCTGCACCTGCTCGCCGGTGCCGACGACGACGGCCGGGGGGAGGTGCTGACCACCCCGCTGACCATGGAGGCGACCAACTGGACGATCCTGGCCAACCGGCTGCGCCTCAAGTGGGTGGACATCGACCCGGCCACGCTCAACGTGGACCTCGACGACGTCGCCCGCAAGATCACGCCCCACACGCGGGCGATCGTGGTGGTGCACTTCGCCGGCTACCCGGTCGACCTCGACCGGCTGCGGGAGATCGTCGACCAGGCCGAGGAGCGGTTCGGGATCCGGCCCGCGGTGATCGAGGACTGTGCGCACGCCTGGGGCGCCGCCTACCGCGGCGCCCCGATCGGCTCCCACGGCAACACGTGCGTGTTCAGCTTCCAGGCCATCAAGCACCTGACCGCCGGCGACGGCGGCGCGCTCGTCCTGCCCACCGACGAGCTGCACCGGCGGGCCCGGCGGCTGCGCTGGTTCGGGATCGACCGCACGGCCGACCGGCTGCGCAACCCGCCCGATGTGACGGAGTGGGGCTACAAGTTCCACATGACCGACATCAACGCGGCGATCGGCCTGGCGAACCTGGGCCCGGCCGACGGTGTCGTGGCGCGCCACAAGGACAATGCGGCGTTCTTCGACCGGGAGCTGGCGGGCGTCCCCGGGGTCGAGCTCACCGAGCGGGCGCCCGGCCACGATTCGTCGTTCTGGGTGTACCCGATGAAGGTGGACGACCGCGAGGGGTTCATGAAGCGCATGGACGAGGCCGGGATCATGACCGGCAACATCCACGCGCGCAACGACGTCCACACGGCCGTGCGGGAGTTCCGCACGATCCTGCCCGGACTGGACCGGGTGGCCCCGCGCATCGTCGGCATCCCCGTCGGCTCGTGGGTGACCGACGAGCAGCGCGGATACATCGCCGAGACGATCAAGGCCGGTTGGTGAATCCAGCGGCGTGACGGCTTCGGCCCCGCCCGGCCGGGCGGGGCCGAAGCCGTTCCCCGTGTTCTTTCCTCTGTGTAGGCGCGTGCCCCATCCCCGTGCTCACGCCCGCTGCGCCGCGAGCTCCCACCAGTCCGGGTTGTCGAGGTACCAGCGCACGGTCCCGGCCAGCCCCTCGTCGAGAGGGACCTCGGGGCGGTAGCCCAGCTCCCGGGTGACCTTGGAGTGGTCCACCGAGTACCGGAGGTCGTGTCCCGGCCGGTCCGCGACGCGCTGCACCGCCGACCAGTCCGCCCCCATGATGTCCAGCAGCCGGCCGGTCAGCTCGCGGTTGGTCAGCTCCGTACCGCCGCCGATGTTGTAGACCTCCCCGGGGCGGCCCTCCGCCGCCACCAGGGCGATGGCCCGGCAGTGGTCGTCGACGTGCAGCCAGTCCCGCACGTTGACCCCTTCGCCGTACAGCGGCACGGGGACGCCGCGCGCGAGGTTGGTGACGGCCTTGGGGATGAACTTCTCGGGGTGCTGGCGCGGGCCGTAGTTGTTGGAGCAGCGCGTGATGCGCACGTCGAGTCCGTGGGTCCGGTGGTAGGCGCGCGCGATGAGGTCCGAGGACGCCTTGGAGGCGGAGTACGGCGAGTTGGGTTCCAGCGGGCACGTCTCCGACCACGACCCCTCCGCGATCGAGCCGTAGACCTCGTCGGTCGACACGTGCACGAACCGGCCGACCCCGGCTTCGAGGGCGCACTGGAGCAGGGTGTGGGTGCCCACGACGTTGGTGGTGATGAACTCGGCGGAACCGCTGATCGACCGGTCCACGTGCGACTCCGCGGCGAAGTGCACCACCAGGTCGACCCCGTCCAACAGGGACGCCACCAGCCCCCGGTCGACGATGTCGCCCCGCGTGAAGTCCAGCCGGGGGTCGTCGGCCACGTCGGCGAGGTTGCCCGGGTTGCCCGCGTAGGTGAGCTTGTCGAGGACGGTGACGTGGGCGCCCTTCTGCTCCGGGTAGCGCCCCTCCAGCACCCGGCGCACATAGTTCGATCCGATGAAGCCCGCCCCGCCTGTCACGAGGATGCGCTCGGCCACGGTGGTCCTGCCCTTCAGCTCAGCTCAACGTCGGAATTCCTCCGCCACGCGCATCACGTAGCGCCCGTAGCGGGACTTCGCCAGCTCCTCGCCCCGCCGGTAGCAGGCGTCGGCGTCGATGAACCCCTTGCGCAGCGCCACCTCTTCGAGGACGGCGATGCCTACACCCTGCCGCTCCTCGACCGTCCGCACGTACTGGCCGGCCTGCGCCAGCGACTCGTGGGTGCCGGTGTCCAGCCAGGCGAAGCCGCGGCCCAGGTTGACCAGCTTGGCCTTGCCCCGCTCCATGTAGACCCGGTTGAGGTCGGAGATCTCCAGCTCCCCGCGCGCGGAGGGGCGCAGGTTCTTCGCGATGTCCACGACCTCGTTGTCGTAGAAGTACAGGCCGGTGATGGCGAGGTTGGACTTCGGCTCGGCGGGCTTCTCCTCGATCGAGACGAGGCGGCCCGCGGCGTCGACCTCGCCGACGCCGTAGCGCTGCGGGTCGCCGACCGGGTAGCCGAACAGCACGCAGCCGTCGACGTCGCCGCTGTGCTCCTCCATGACCGCGGAGAACGCGTTGCCGTGGAAGATGTTGTCGCCGAGCACCAGGGCGCTGGAGTCGTCCCCGATGTGCCCGGCCCCGATGATGAACGCCTCGGGCAGGCCGTTGGGGCTGGGCTGCACCGCGTAGTCGATGCTGATCCCGTAGCGGGAGCCGTCGCCGAGCAGGCGCCGGAACTGGTCCACGGACTCCGGCGCGCAGATGATCAGGACGTCCCGGACGTCGGCGAGCATGAGGACCGACAGCGGGTAGTAGACCATCGGCTTGTCATGGACCGGCAGGAGCTGTTTGGAGACGGTCAGGGTCACCGGGTGGAGCCGTGTCCCCGAGCCTCCGGCGAGGATGATGCCTTTCACCGTCGTTCCCGTCTTCTCGCTGTTCGGCACAGGCGGGGTCGGATGACTCCGGCCGGGTCGTCGTTGGCCCGGCGAGGTCGAAGCTAGGCGAGCGGGGGCGGGCGGGACCAGACCCGGGATCGGAGTTAGGGGGCGTTTCCCCGTGTTCTGGGGTCGGGCGAGGGCATCGGCCGGCGACCGGTAGTGCCGTGGTCCCGGGACCGTCCGGAGCCGGGCGCGGGGGCGACGGGGCGCGGGGGCGACGGGGCGCGGGCGCAGCGGGACCACCGGTCGCCGGGCGCGCCGTCCGGCCGCGGGAGCGCCCCGACGGCGCCCGTCCGGCGGATGACCGGGGGCCGTCCCGGCGGCAAGCATGGGCCCATGCGCTACAACATCGATCCCGAACTCGCCCCCTGGGCGGCGCTGATCCCCGATGTCGAGCTGGCCGACGTCGTCGACCGCGTGATCACGCTCAGCCCCGAAGAGGAGGCGGAGTTCCACGCCAAGCTCCCCCGCTACACGCCGACCCAGGCCGTGGACATCGCCGACCGCGAGATCCCCGGCCCACCGGACGCGCCGCCGGTCCGGGTGCGCGTCTACGCGCCGACCGCGCCGCGCCCGCCCAGACCCGCTCTGCTGTACATGCACGGCGGCGGGTTCGTCACCTCCGACATGGTCGTCTTCGACGCCCGGTGCACCGAGATCGCCGACCGGGTCGACGCGGTCGTGGTGTCGGTCGACTACCGGATCTCCCCCGCGACGCCGTTCCCGGGTGCGCTGGAGGACGTCCACGCCTCGCTGCGGTGGCTGCACGGGGCGGCGGGCGAGCTCGGCGTCGACACCGGGCGGATCGCGGTCGGCGGGGACAGCGCCGGCGGCAACCTCTCCGCGGCGGTCTGCCTGCTCACCCGCGACCGCGGCGGGCCGCCGGTGTGCTTCCAGTTCCTGGACGTCCCCGTCCTGGATGACCGGATGACGACGCCGTCGGTGCGGGACTACGCCGACACCCCGGGGTGGAACGGGCGCAACACCAGGGCCATGTGGCGGTACTACCTCACCGGCGGGCCCGAGCCGGGCGGGCCGGACGTGCCCCCCTACGCCGCACCCATGCGGGCCGAGGACCTGACCGGGCTGCCTCCGGCACTGGTCGTGGTCGCCCAGTACGATCCGCTGCGCGACGAGGGGATCGGCTATGCGCAGCGGCTGTCGCACGCCGGGGTGCCCACGGAGCTCGTCCAGTACTCGGGGACGTTCCACGGGGCCTCGGTCGTCGCCCACACCGACATCACCCGGAAGATGAACGACGACATGGTCTTCTCGCTGCGCCGGGGCATGCGGGCCGACCAGTAGCTTCGCCCGGCCCTCGCGGCCACTCGGGGTGGAGGTGGGGGCGACTACGGGTACCTGCGCCCCGGCCCGCGGCGCAAGCTGAGGCCATGGTCAGACCCGACCACCGACATCCGGCTCCGTGATCCCGGGCCCGGACACCCGGACGCCCGTCCCCCGACCCGGGGGGTCGGGCGTCCGGCATCTGGGTCCGCTTCCCCTTGTGGGCAAGGGGTTCCGAGGCCGTGGGGTGCCGGTTACACTCGCCGTCCACTCCCCGTGACACCGAGGAGCAGAATGCGGAAACGCCGGATCGTCGCCGGAGCCCTCATCACCGCAGGAATCGTCAGCGCCCCCCTTCTCGTCACGCCGGGCACGCCCGCATCGGCCGACCCCGCAAGCCAGGACGTCGTACTACCGGGGCTGAACGGAGAGGTCGAGATCTCCGTCGACACCTCCGGGGTCCCGCACATCTATGCGGACGACAACGACGACCTCTTCTTCGCCCAGGGTGTGAACGTCGCCCGGGACCGCCTTTTCCAGATCGACCTCCAGCGCCGCCGCGGCCTCGGGGAGCTGTCCGAGGTGCTCGGTCCCCGGTTCGTGGACCAGGACCGTGCGACGCGGCTCTTCCTCTACCGCGGCGACATGGAGGCGGAGTGGGCGAGCTACGGCCCGGACGCGCGTTCGGCCGCCGAGCGGTTCACCGCGGGCATCAACGCCTACATCGACTGGCTGGACGACCAGCCCGGCGGGCTTCCCCCGGAATTCGAGGAGCTGGGGTACGAGCCGGGCTACTGGGAGCCCGAGGACGTGGTGCGGATCCGCTCCAACGGCCTCATCGCGAACGTGAGCAGCGAGGTGCAGCGCGCGCGGGTCGCCTGCGAGGCCGGGATCGACGTGGACCGGCTGCGGATCCGGCTCTCACCCGAGCACGAGGTGTCGGTGCCCGAAGGGCTGGACCCCTGCTCCGTTCCCGCCGATGTCCTCAGCGTCTACTACCTGGCCACCACAGGGGTCAACTTCAACGCCCCGGCCGGTACCGGGTCCGTCGGCGGCGTCGCCTACTCCGGGCCCTTGGCCGAGGGCAGCAACAGCTGGGCGGTCTCACCCGAGCGCACCTCGACGGGGCGGCCGATCCTCGCCGGCGACCCGCACCGCGCGCTGAACGCCCCCTCGCTGCGCAGCATCGTGCACCTCTCCTCACCGGAGATGGACGTGATCGGGGCGGGCGAGCCGACGCTGCCCGGTGTGTCCATGGGGCACAACGGGACGGCGGCGTTCGGCCTCACGATCTTCGGCGCGGACCAGCAGGACCTGTACGTCTACGAACTCGACCCCGACGACCCCTCCCGGTACCGCTACGGCGACGGCTGGGAGGAGATGACCACCATCACCGAGGAGGTCCCGGTCGCGGGCGAGGACCCGCGGACCGTGGAACTGGCGTACACCCGGCACGGGCCGGTGATCCGGACGGACGAGGACAGCGGGCTCGCGTTCGCGGTTCGCAGCACCTGGTCGGAGCCGGGGACCGCCGCCTACTTCGGCGGGATGAAGATGATGGAGGTGACGGACTTCGAGGGGTTCCGCGAGGTCATGAGCCAGTGGGGCGGGCCTCCGCTGAATTTCACCTACGCGGACACCGAGGGGGACATCGGCTGGTCTCCGGGCGCGCTGATCCCCGAGCGGTCGGGGGAGGGCTACGACGGTTTGCTGCCCGTGCCCGGCGACGGGCGCTACGAGTGGGACGGCTTCCTCGACGGCTCGACGCTGCCGTCGCAGCACAACCCGGAGCGGGGGTTCGTCGCAACGGCCAACGAGTACAACATGCCCGAGGACAGCCCGGTGCGGGTGGGCTACGAGTGGCCGGCCCCCTACCGGCACGAGCGGATCTCCGATGTGCTGGCCGACGACGACGATTCCTCACTGGCCACCTCGACGGCGCTGCAAAGCGACAAGGTCGACGTGTCGACGGATCAGCTCCTCCCGCTGCTGGAGGGGCTTGAAGGCGAGGGGTCCGCGGCGGAGGGCCTGGAACTGCTGCGGGCATGGGACCGTGAGGCCGGCGCCGACTCCGCGGGGGCGGCGCTGTACGAGACCTGGTTCACGCTCTACCTGGGGCCGCAGTTCTTCCGGGCGGTGTCCCCTGAGCTCGCCGAAATCCTGCCCTACCCGCTGCATCCGCCGGCGCTGACGGACGCGCTCTGGAACCCGGACGAGTGGCTGGACGAGGAGGACCCCGAGGCCGCCCGCGACCGGATCCTGCTGGAATCGCTGGGCGACGCCTATGACCAGCTCGCCCGCGATTGGGGAGGCGAAGACCCCGCACAGTGGCGCTGGGGCAACCTGCAAAGCACGACGTTCAACCACCCGCTGAGCCGCTACTCGGTGGGCCCCTTCGAGCGGGGCGGAACGGCGAACACCGTGGACGCCTCGTCCTACACCCCCACCAGCACCGACCCCCTCCGCTTCGCCCAGGTCTCGGGCGCCTCGTTCAAGATGGTCCTCGACGTCGGCGACTGGGACAACTCCCAAGCGATCAACACCCCAGGCCAGTCGGGCGACCCCCGCAGCCCCCACTACGACGACCTCGTCCCGCTGTGGCGGAACGGTGAGTACTTCCCCCTCCACTACACCCGAGAGGCGGTCGACGAGAACACGGAGGAAGTAATCGTCCTCCGACCTGAGGAGTAGGCACCACGCTCCTGCCACCGGCGGAACGCCGCCGGTGGCAGGAGCGTGCCTGGTCGACGCGCATACCGGCGCTAATTTCGCACGGGCGTCAACGACCACCCCGTTTCTTCATTTTCTCTTCGAGATAATTAGATATTATGATCGAGGAAAAATGCGGACCCTTTTTTTCATCGAGAAACGATCTTAAATTTTGAAACAAAGTCTCCGATTCACCCCCACCCTCATCGCGTCCGGAAATTTGCGAAATCATCTCCGGCCAAGCAAGATTCGCTTCGAAGCCATGCTTCAATGCCAGCCACTGTGGAAACCCCGCCAGAAGCCCCCACTCATTCCCTGCATCACACCCCATGATGAAGGCAACATACTCCCGATAGCCACCGGACAGCCCATAGCTTCCAGGTCGCCTCTGGATATCGTGAATCAGTCTGACGTAATCCATGTTTCCTCTAGCTACTCTGGAAGCTTAGTGAATTCGAGATCTTCGCCGTATTGCCATAGGTCGCGATATTCATCGAGAGGAACCCCAGTCCTCCCACTGAAGGCATCGTAGACTCTGCCATCCTTGATGACGACGTCGTGGTGCCCCCACCCCGTATCATTATTTCGATATTGGCCAAGATATGGGGCACCCAGGGAGTCCGTGATCCGGTACCTGTCCCCTCCGATCGCCTGCTGGATATCGACGGCGACGTCTTCGCAGCCACTGCTTCCACAAATTTCGTTCGGATCTCTGGGCTCCCAGTCCTCACCGAGATCGCCGCATCCGCGGTTATCGTTGTGGCTGAGGACCTCCGTCCCTCCGACTACTGCATAGTAGGTGTGAAGATCCTCGACAGTGAGATTGTGGACTCGCTGGTCTTCGGCCGTGTCGACGCCAATGGCAGTGACCTTGACCCATGTGCCGGTGGAGCTGCGGAGCCAAGTGCCCGGCTCTAGGTCGATGGCGTCGGTCCACTCGGCCGTCTCCGAGACCCAGAACGGGTGTTGGTCGGTGGCGGTGATCTTGTCCGTTGTTCCATCGCCCGCGTCGATGCCGATCGTGACGAGGGTCTTCTCCCCCGCGCCCGTGATGGTGTCGGTGACCTCGCGGGGGCCTTCCTCGCCCGTCAGTGGGTCGAGGGCCAAGACCTCGTCGCCGACGTCCACGTCTTGGATGGGCAGGGTGGAGCCGTCGGCCAGCAGGACCGGGGTGCCCGGCACGAAGCTGTTGCCCGGCGGGCACGACGCGCCGTCCTGCTGATCGTCGTCCTCATTGTTCTCCTCGTCCTCGTTGCGGTTCTGGCCCGAGGCCTGTTCCTGCCCGGAGGAGTCCTGTTGATCGTCCTGGCCGCCGCGGTGGCCGTCCGGGGTGAGGCCGCGCAACCGGTCGATGGGGTTGATGAGGTTGCCGAAGAGGTTCCACGCCGCACGGCCGTGGGCGGCACCGCGGTCGCCCTCGTCCAGGGCCTGCATGGCAACGTCATCGAAGTAGGAGTCGCGGAACCCCCGGTAGGCGCCGCCCACCGAGATCGGGTCGCGCCACAGGGTGTCGGCGAAGGCGTCGCCCACCCACCCGCCGAGAGCAGCGCCATAGCGTCCGTTGTCCCACCGCGTGGAGAAGCGTTCGTTGGTGGCTTCGGCGATCTCGTCGCGTCGCTGATTGACGTAGTCGACGGCGCCGTCGACCGCCTGGCCCGCCTCCACCGCCTGGTCACGGAGGTATCCGCCCGGGGAGTCGGTGAAGTCCCCCCACTCCTGTTGCGTTTCCTCCCACGACTCGCGGGCGCCGTCCATGAAGGAGTCGCCGAAACTGCCGCCGTACCCCGCGTAGTAGATACGCGGCTCGGTGCCGTCGCCGGTGTCGGTGAACGCCGGCCCCGTCTGCGCGTCGCCCGGGTTGGGGTTGTCAGCGGTGTCGAACCCTGGGCCCTGGTCGTCGGCGTCGGTGTCCCCGTCCGCAGACGGAGCGTCGGGGGCGCCGGGCACGTCAGCGCCATCGCCGGGTGCGTCGTCGCCGTCCGCCTGTTGTTCCGGTTCGCCCTCGCCGTCGACCGAGTTGAGCGCGTTGTCGATGAGCCCCGTGACGCGGCCAGGGATTCCGGCGCTCAGGACGACGGAGGCGATGGCGGCCACCAGGAGAATGACTGCGCCGTATTCGACGAAGTTGGCGCCGCGTTCGGGGTCGTGGATTTTGCGCAGCAACGTATCACCGGCCTTGGCGGCCAACACGTGAGAGGGGGGAGGCGGGGGGAAAGCGTGTGGTTACCCGACCGGGGTGCTGAAGTAGGCGCGGGAAGGGGCGCGCAGGAGGTACACGAGGGCGATGACGGGCAGGATCAGCTGGGTGATGCCGGCCAGACTGCCGCCGAGGAAGACCCCGACGGACCAGAGGCTGCGGATCACGAGCAGGACGAGGATCGACCACATGAGCACCCGCCCGCCCTTGGGGATCCGCAGCCCGAAGGCGAGGCAGAACACCCCGGGCCAGCAGGTCAACACCAGTTCGGCGTGCACGGCGGGGTCGATCGGCCAGAAGTTCATGACGACGGTGACGCCGTAGAACGCGGCCATGACGAAGAGGACGACCCGGACGGTTTTCACCTCGCCGGGCATTTCACGGCGCATGGGGGATCCTCGTTGACGTCGACATTTGGGGGTATTGCAAACGGTAGCGACCGTATCACCCGATGACGACATCTTTTCGGCGCCACTCGCGCGGGCTCCCCCGGTCGGCGGCGCCGACGACTCTGAGGCGTCGCCCCGACCACGGGCGGACGCGCGCGGGCCGCGGCCGGTCTGCGGGCTGGACGCGATCGCGCTGAACGACGGAAGCGCGGCGCTGGGCCGAGCGCATCGGCTCGTCAGCCGGGGAACTCAGCCGGACCATGGCCGGCAGGGTGCGGATGTCGGCGCTTTCGACCAGGCCATCGGCCGTCGCCGCCCAGTAGGAGTGGGTGGCTTCGCCGAACCAGACGACGAGACCCGGGTAGCGGCGGCGGAGCGCCGCGGCCTTCCTGTGCTCCACGGCGAATTCGGCGCGCTGCCCGCCGACGAGCGGCTGGCGGGCGGCGCGCACATCCCGGCAGCTCCAGTGGGAGCAGTGTCGGCAGGCGGCCCCTGCGAATTCATGGACTCCGCCTGCGAGGGGCGTGGGAGAAGGACTAGCGTGAGGCATCGATTCCAGCTCTTTCTTGGTTGTTGGCTACGGGATCGTCGGCCGGGGCGGTGAGTGGACACCGCCCCGGCCGTCCGCTTCCCGGTGCCGTCCGGCCGGGTCAGGAGCGTCGGAGACGCAGGTCTGTCAGAGGCCGGGCCAAGCGCTGTCGGCGAGGTCGTAGGCGAGGAAGAACCACACGTGCCGGTAGCCGGGCCGACCGTTGTCGCCCCACGAGGTGGCGAGGGCGTCCACGAGCCCCAGTCCGCGGCGGCTTTCGGCGAACAGGCAGGCGTCCGGAGACGGGGCCGACAGGTGGTCGAGCTCCCTGGAAGGCGGAATGGAGCCGTCCTCGACTCCGTCGTCGCGGCAGGTGAGCTTCAGGCCCTCCGTGGAGCGGTCGACCCGGAGCGTGTATGTGCCGCCCGGCCCGCCGGAGCGCGAATGCCGGATGGCGTTGACCGCGAGTTCCGTCCCCAGCAGGTCGAAGACGTAGCGGTAGTCATCGTCCCGGTCGGCCGCGCACGACCGGAGAAACGCGTGGACGAGGGGCATCAGCACGAGATCACCCCGGAAGTCGAAGGCACGCCGGGTGAAGCGAGGCGGGTCGGCCTGCGGGGCGAAGTAGTGCTCTTTCTGCCACGGGACGACGAGACCGAGTGGGATAGTCACGGAAGGTAGCGACGAGAGGGCAGCCTGAACGGACATATGGACTCCTCCGATACGTGGTGAGGGCGTCGGGGCGTACTGGGGGGAGATGCGGCGCCCGCGGGTCGGTCCGTTCAGAGGTTCCAAGGACAAGGGCGGCAGGCGCTGGCTACGGTGGCGACCGCACACCTAGAGTAGAAGTGAATCTCATCTTCTTCAAGTCAATGAGTGAGATTCACTGAATCCTTTCGCGGCTAGACTCGGTGCCCATGCAGCACCTCCACAGCCCAACGATCC
>NZ_JBHSBH010000012.1:262031-431750 GCF_042650565.1 Nocardiopsis sediminis | reverse complement strand
CGCCGGACTGACGACTCCACAGGTCGTGCAAGAGCTGGGCTGGGCAGCCGGGAAGCTGAGCAAGATCGAGAACTCAGAGACCCAGACGGTCAAGTCCGTGGATCTGGACCGGATGCTGGACCTGTACGAGGTGTCCGATCCCGCAGTCCGCGAAGCGATGCAAAGATTGGCGCGTGACGCCAAGGAACGCGGGTGGTGGGCTAAGTACCGCGAGGTCTTCGGAGCGCAAGCCCTGCCCGACTTCGAAGCTGAAGCGTCCGTCATCCGGTGCTTCGAGGGACTTGTGGTGCCAGGGCTTCTTCAGACGCCCGAGTACGCGCACGCACTCTTCCAAGGAGGGCGTTACGCCGGTCCGAAGGACATCGCTCGACGCGTCGAGGCCCGCATGGCCCGTAGAAACATCCTGACGAAGTTCAATCCTGCACAGTTGAATGTTGTGATGGATGAAGCCGCTCTTCGGCGCATGATCGGCGGCCCAGCCGTCATGAAGGATCAGATGGCCCACCTGCTCTACATGGCGCAGCTTCCGAACATCGAAATTCGCCTACTTCCATTCGCGATCGGATCGCATGCCGCACTCGTTGCGCCGTTCAGCATCCTTGAATTCACTGCGGATTCGGCGCAGTCGATCGTCCACGTGGATACCGTCACGGATTCCGCCTTCTTCGAGGAACCGGGGGATGTCGAGCGTTACAGTGCAACCTTTGACGATATCCAGGCGATCGCACTCAACGTCGCTCCATCCATGGATTTCATCCAAGACGTGGCCGCCGATTTTAGAGAGTGATCAATGCACCAGCTTCGATTCCGAAAGAGCAGCTACAGCGGCCAAGCGCCCAACTGCGTGGAAGTAGCCGACCTCCCCACCGGCGCCGCTGTGCGTGACTCCAAGCACCCCGGCGCCGGGCATCTCCTCTTCCCCTCCAGCGAATGGGCGGCCTTCCTCACCGCCGCCCGTTCCGCTCAGCTGTAACCAACCCCCCATGTGACCGCCTCCGGCCCGCCCGTAGCCCGTTGGCTATCACCAGCACCTCCGCCACCTCGTGGATGAGGATCACCGGGGCCAGGCCGAGCACACCGGTGGCCGACAGCGGGATCAGGGTCACGAGGATGCCGCCGGACAGGGCGAGGCTCTGGAGCATGATCCGGCGGGCACGGCGGGCGTGGCTCAAGGCCTGTGGGAGGGTACGCAGGTCGTCGCCCATGAGGGCGATGTCGGCCGTCTCGATGGCCGCGTCCGTTCCCATCGCTCCCATCGCGATGCCGACGTCGGCGGTGGCCAGTGCGGGGGCGTCGTTGATGCCGTCGCCGACCATCGCCACCGGGCCGCCATCGCGCAGGGTCGTGACGAGGGCGGCCTTGTCCTCGGGGCGCAGTTCGGCGTGGACATCGCCGATACCGGCGGCGCGGGCGAGGTTGCGGGCCGTGCCGCCGTTGTCTCCGGTGAGCATGGCCGTGCGCACCCCGTGGCCGTGGAGTTCGGCGACCGCGTCGACGGCCTCCGGCCGCAGTTCGTCGCGGATCGCGATGGCGCCGATGACCTGCCCGTCCGCCTCGACCAGGACGGTGGTGGCACCTCGGTCCTGGAGGCGGCCGACCGCCTCGGTGAGCGGTCCCG
Organism: Nocardiopsis sediminis; assembly: GCF_042650565.1. Taxonomy (NCBI): domain Bacteria; kingdom Bacillati; phylum Actinomycetota; class Actinomycetes; order Streptosporangiales; family Nocardiopsidaceae; genus Nocardiopsis; species Nocardiopsis sediminis. The sequence continues at coordinate 430,132 of NZ_JBHSBH010000012.1, read as the reverse complement.
GGTCGATGTAGCCGGGACGGCCCAGGCGCAGGACGGACCCGTGCGCCCCGTCCCGGCGCTCTTCCGGTCCGTCCAGGTTCCTGTCCGGGCCGTACAAGCGGCCCACCAGTCCATTGCCCGGGATCGCCTCCACGTCGACGGCCGGAACCGGATCGGGGTATTCGGCGAGGATTGCGGCGGCCAGCGGGTGCTCGCTGCGCGCCTCCAGCGCCGCCGCGGCCGAAAGCACATCCTCGCGCGTGCGCCCGGCCGCCGGCTCGACCGCGATCACGGCGGGCTGGTTGCGCGTGAGCGTCCCCGTCTTGTCCAGCGCCACGGTGCGGACCGCCCCGAAGGCTTCGAGCGCCGCACCCCCCTTGATGAGCACCCCCGCGCGCCCGGCCGCGCCGATCGCCGCCACCACGGTGACGGGCACGGAGATGGCGAACGCGCACGGGGAGGCGGCCACCAGGACGACGAGCGCCCGCTCGATCCACACCGCCGGGTCGCCGAAAACGCTGCCGGCCGCCGCGATGGCCGCCGCGACCACCAGGATCGCCGGGACCAGCGGCCGGGCGATCCGCGCCGCCAACCGCTGGCCGGCGCCCTTGCGCTCCTGGGCCTGCTCGACGATGTGCACGACCCGCGCGAGCGAGTTGTCGGCGACGCGCGCTGTCACCCGGACCTCCAGCGCGCCGCCGCCGTTGACGGTCCCGGCGAACACCTCGGTGCCCGCTGCCGCCTCCACCGGCACCGACTCACCGGTGATGGCGGAGGCGTCCAGGGTGGACCGCCCCGATATGACGACGCCGTCGGTGGCGACGCGCTCCCCCGGCCTGACCAGGAGGGCATCGCCCGGAGCGAGCTCGTCCGGTGCGACGGTGACCTCACGTCCCCCGCGCAGCACGGTGGCTCGGGCGGGCACCAGCTCCAGCAGCGCGCGCAGCCCGTGCCGGGTGCGGGCGACGGCGTGGTCCTCCAACGCTTCGGCGAGGGAGAACAGGAAGGCGAGCATCGCCGCCTCGCCGATCTCCCCGAGGAGAACGGCGCCGGCCATCGCGACCGTCATGAGCGTGCCGACGCCGAGCCGCCCCCGGACCAGGGCGCGCAAGGTGCCCGGGACGAACGTCCACCCGCCCGCCGCGATCGCGCCCGCGTACAACGCCGTCGACACCGCATCAGCCTCGAGGAAGCCGGCCGCAAGCCCCGCCGTCCATAAGACCCCGGCGGCACCGGCCCAGCGCGCGGCGGCCGAACGCCACAGCGGTCGCGGCCCGCCGAGCTCGTCGGCCTCGGCGGCGCCGGACCCGGTGCAGGTGGGGTCACCACATCCGTCGCCCGATTTCGCGGCGTCGGCGCGACCGGTCCCGCTACCGGCGGTTCCGGACGCTCCGGGAGCGCCCATGTCCCCCGCCGTATCCGCGACCCCACCCTCGGGTGCGCAGCACCCGCAGGTGGCCGCCTCGGCGCCGACCGCGGCCGTAACGCCCGTCGCGGTCCCGGCGGGGATCGACGGTGAGCCGGGGGTGCCGGCGGTTCCCGCCTCCGCCGCGCTAGGGCGCACGGTCAGCCGGACGACGTCGGTGATGCTGCGCGTGGGGGCGCAGCAGGTGCAGGTGGGTGTGGTGGGGGCGACTCCGGCCGCCCCTTGGGGCGGGCCGGGTGCATCAAGCGCATCGTGTGCATCCGCCGAATCTCGCGCCGCTCGCTCGGCGCGGTGGCGCGTCGGGTGGGCGCTCCCGAGGACGCGGTCTCCGGAAGAACAGCATTCACACTCGCAGATAACGGGCTCGGCGGAGAGCATCGTCCGGGCGGATCTCAGGCGCAGCAGGCTCCGTGGACGCGGTTCCGGTTCCGGTTCACCACAGCACAGGTCCGACATCGCGCCTACTCCCCTAAGGCCGCGGGAGCGGCGGCGGTCAGCACGGACAGGAGTGCGCGGCCGGTGTCGGTGAGCCGGTACATGACCAGCTTGCCGTCGCGCCGCGACGCCGCCAGGCCGGCGATGCGCAACTGCCGGGCGTGGTGGGACACCAGGTTCTTCGAGGCGCCGCACACCCACGCGAGGTCGCAGACGCACAGCTCGTCGCCGACCTCCAGCGCGCTGGCGATCCGCAGCCGGGTCGGATCGGCCAGCGCCTTCGCGCGCTCGGCCGCCGCCCGCGCCGGTTCCTCGGCGGCCACGCGCGAGCGCACGTCCTCGGCGTGCGGGAGGTCAATGCACAGCAGTTCACACTCGTCCGTCGACATGACAACAACCTAACGAACGTTGACATGTTTGTCCATCGATGATTCAGTCCACGGTGAATACAGCAAACACTGTACTGAATGGAATCGCCATGGCATGGATCGTCCTGTGCGCCTACATCGGCTGGCTGGCCCTGGCCTTCGCCCGGCAGACCTGGCGGCAGTACCGGCGCACCGGGGACACCGGACTGCGCATCTCCCCCCGCCCCGGCTCCGCTCAATGGTGGGCGAAGCTCCTCTTCATCGCCGCCCTCCTCTCCTGCACAGCGGGGCCCGTAGCCGACATCGCGGGGGCCACGACCGGGCCCGTCGCCGTCCCCACTCTGACACCGCACCCGGTGGTCGCGGGGATCGGCCTGGCCCTCATCGCCGCGTCGATCGTCGCGACGCCGATCGCGCAGATCGCGATGGGCTCCTCCTGGCGCGTGGGCGTCGACCCCGACGAACGCACGCGGCTCGTCACCCGCGGCCCGTTCCGGATGGTGCGCAACCCGATCTTCACCCTCGTGACCGCCCTACCTCTGGGGGCCGTCCTCGCCGTGCCGAACGCGGTGTCGGCGGCCGGGCTGCTCCTCCTCGTCGCCGCCGTCCAGATCCAGGTGCGCGCCGTGGAGGAGCCCTACCTGCTGCGCACGCACGGGCAGGCCTACCGGGACTACGCCGCGAAGGTGGGACGGTTCCTCCCCTGCATCGGCCGGCTCACGCCGCCGACCGCCCCGCGCTGACCCGGGACACACCCCCGCGTGCGCGCCCGCGACCCCCCGACTTGACATCAACTTTGGTTGAGGTACGACCCTGGGGGCATACGGTCAAATCGGACAACCTCGGGAGAACCCATGACCACCCAGTCGCCGAGCGGTGGCATCGCCGCGAACACCGCATCACCGCCCGCACGCCTCCCGGGGCTGGCGTGGTGGCAGGCGGGGGTCATCGCCGTCGCCGCGAGCGTGGCGGCCAACCTGCTGATCTTCGGCATCGGCCACCTGGCGGGCGCCTCCATGACCCACGCCGACCCTGCTGACCCGGGGGCGATCGTCGCCGTCACCGCCGGAGGCGTCGCCATCAGCTCCACCGTGCCGCTGGCCATCGGCTTCCTGGCCGCCATCGGCCTGTCGCTCCTGTGGACGGGCTTCCTGCGGACCGCCCAGATCACAGGCACGGCCCTGGCCCTGCTGTCGACCGCAAGCCCGGCGATCCTCCTGGACGCCGACATCCCGACCCGGGTGGCGCTCTCGCTGATGCACATCGTCCTGGCCCCGGCCGTCTGGTACTCCCTCGGCGCGGTCCGCACCCGGGTACTGGCCCGCGCCTGATCCACCACGCGAACACGCTCCTCACGGGGGCCGCCCCGCGCTCACCGAGCGCGGGGCGCCCCCCGTTTCGCTGCCCGGACCCGCCACTCGCCGAAAGGGCCGTCCGCCCGGGCAAAGGACCATCCCAGGGGGGTTGACAGGTGACCTGGGTCACCACACCATACGTAGCAGCGCGCTAATTAACTATCTAGTTCGTAACTTCACCACCACACCGGATGGAGCCTCTCGTGACCGACACCCCCCGCACCCCCGTTCCGGGGGCCGGCGGCGCGCAGGGCCAGCCCCGGAAAGCGGCCATCGCCGCCTGGGTCGGCAGCGCGCTGGAGTACTACGACTTCTTCATCTACGGCACCGCCGCCGCCCTCATCTTCGGCCGGGTCTTCTTCCCCGAATCCGACCCCGCGAGCGCCACCCTGCTCTCCCTGGCGACCTTCGGGGTCGGCTACGCCGCCCGTCCCCTCGGCGCGTTCGTCCTCGGGCACTTCGGCGACCGGCTCGGCCGCAAGAAGATCCTGTTCTTCACCCTCGTCCTCATGGGCGTATCCACGTTCCTCGTCGGCTGCCTGCCCACCTACGACCAGGTCGGGGTCCTGGCGCCCGCCCTGCTGGTCACCCTCCGCCTGCTCCAGGGCCTGTCCGCAGCGGGCGAGCAGGCCAGCGCCGGGTCCATGACGCTCGAACACGCCCCTGCGCACCTGCGCGGGTACTACTCCAGCTTCACGCTCAACGGCACCCAGGCCGGCCAGATCCTCGCCACCGTGGCGTTCCTGCCCATCGCCGCCCTCCCCGACGAGCAGCTGCTGACCTGGGGCTGGCGGATCCCGTTCTGGTTCAGCGTGGTCGTCGCCGTGGTCGGCTACATCATCCGGCGGCGGATGGCGGAGACGCCGGAGTTCGAGCGGGTCGCGGCCGAGGGCAAGGTGGCCCGGATGCCGCTCGCCCTCCTCTTCCGCCACCACTGGGCCGACGTCCTGCGCGTGACCGCCGCGGCCCTGTACGCCTCCGTCAGCACGATCGCCGGGGTCTGGGCGCTGGCGTTCGCCGCCGACACGGTCGGCCTGGACCGGTCGGCGCTGCTGTGGGTGGCCGTGGCCGGAAACTGCGTGGCGCTCATCGCCATCCCGCTGTGGGCGCGGCTGTCGGACCGGATCGGGCGCAAGCCGGTGTTCATCTTCGGGTCGTCCGGGTCCGCCGTGCTGATGGTCGCCTACCTGTGGGCGATCTCCACGGGGAACTACGCGCTGATCTTCGCGGTCGGCATCCTGCTGCTCGGCGTCGTGTGCAGTGCGGCCAACGGCCTCCAGCCGGCGTTCTACGGCGAGATGTTCAGCACCCGCGTCCGGCTGTCGGGTATGGCGATCGGCACCCAGATCGGGTACGGGATCGCCGGGTTCTCCGCCACCCTCGCCGCCTGGATCGCCGGGCCGGAGGGCGACAACTGGGTCGGCGTCGCGGGGCTCTCCGCCGTCCTGCTCCTGATCCCCGTCGTCGCCGCGCTCACCGCCCGCGAGACCGCCCACACCCCCACCGCCGACCTGGGCCGCATCCCGGCGCCGGAGGGCCCTGTGACCAACGGCGGGCTGACGGACACGGTCCGCCCGGGCTAAGGTCAAGTAACGTACCAGTTCGTACATTATCTAGCTCAGCGGGGGCGGCGCGCACCCATCGCGCCGCCCCCGCCGCCGCACGCCACGGCCGCCGGACACGACACCGCGGGAGAAAACGCAGGATGACCTCTCACCTCATCGGGCTGATCGGCTCCGGCATCGGGCCCTCCCTCAGCCCGGCCCTGCACGAACGCGAAGCCGACCTCCACGGGCTCCGCTACCTCTACCGGATCATCGACATCGGCGCGCCCGAGCCCGGCGCTCAAGCGGCTCCCGCCCCCGCCCCCGGCGCCGACGCCGACTCCGTCGGCGACCTCCTCCGCTGGGCCCGGCGGCTGGGCTTCACCGGGCTCAACATCACCCACCCCTGCAAGCAGACGGTCATCCCCCACCTCGACGACCTGTCCCCCGATGCCGCCACGCTCGGCGCCGTCAACACCGTGACCTTCGACGGCGGCCGCCTCATCGGCCACAACACCGACTGGACCGGGTTCGCCCTGTCCTTCGTGCGCGGCCTGCCCCACGCCGCCACCGACCGGGTCGTCCAGCTCGGCGCGGGCGGCGCCGGAGCCGCCGTCGCCCACGCGCTGCTGACCCTGGGCACCGGCCGTCTCACCATCGCCGACGCGCAGCCGGAGCGGGCGGAGGGTCTCGCCGCCGAATTGGAGCGCCGCTTCGGCCCCGGCCGCGCCGGCACCGTCCCCCTCGGCGCACTCGGCGCGGAGCTCGCCGGAGCCGACGGCCTGGTCCACGCCACCCCCACCGGGATGGCCGCCCACCCCGGCCTCCCGCTGCCCGCCGACCACCTCCACCCCGGCCTGTGGGTGGCCGACATCGTCTACCGCCCGCTGGAGACCGCGCTCCTGCGGAGCGCGCGCGAGATCGGCTGCCGGACCCTCGACGGCGGCGGCATGGTCGTCCACCAGGCCGCGCACGCGTTCCGGCTGTTCACCGGGATCGAGCCCGATGCCGGCCGGATGCTCGCCCACTTGGCCGACCTCGTCGCCGTGTGATGCGCGGCGCGCACCAGCGGAACCGGACAGAGAAGAAGTGGAACGAGGAGGAGAACACGGAATGCGGAAGTCCATCGCCACGGTCTCGCTCAGCGGCTCGCTCGACGAGAAGCTGACGGCGGCCGCCGCCGCGGGCTTCGACGGCGTCGAGATCTTCGAGAACGACCTGATCGCCGCCCCCATGCCCCCCGAGGAGGTCCGCCGGCGCGCCGCCGACCTGGGCCTGGCCATCGACCTCTACCAGCCGTTCCGCGACTTCGAGGCCGTGCCCGCCGGCACGCTCGCCGCCAACCTGCGCCGCGCCGAGCACAAGTTCTCGGTCATGGACCGCCTCGGCGCGACCACGCTGCTCGTCTGCTCCTCCGTGTCCGCGGAGGCGGCCGGCGACGACGCCCTGGCCGCCGAGCACCTGCACCTGCTGGCCGAGCGGGCATCGGCCCACGGCATCCGCATCGCCTACGAGGCACTGGCGTGGGGCCGCCACGTCGACGACTACCGCCACGCCTGGCGCATCGTGGAGATGGCGGACCACCCCGCTCTGGGCACCTGCCTGGACAGCTTCCATATCCTCTCCCGCGGCACCGACCCGCGGGAGATCGAGGACATCCCGGGCGAGAAGGTGTTCTTCCTCCAGCTCGCCGACGCCCCCGCCAAGGCCATGGACGTGCTCCAGTGGAGCCGCCACTACCGCTGCTTCCCCGGCCAGGGCGACTTCGACGTCGCGGGGATGCTCGCCCACGTCCTGCGGACGGGGTACCGGGGCCCGCTGTCGCTGGAGGTCTTCAACGACGTCTTCCGGCAGGCCGACGCCAGGCGGACCGCGGTCGACGCGATGCGCTCCCTCATCGCACTGGAGGAGGACACCGCCCCGCTCCTCGCGGGCGACCGGGCCGACCGGGTCCCGGCGCCCCGCCCGGCCGCCGCGCCCGCGGAGTCACCGGCGATATTGCATACTCCGCCCGCCCCCGTCGTCCCGACCGGGTTCGCCTTCGCCGAGCTGGCGGTCCCTTCCGACACCGGCGGGCTCGGCAGGCTGCTCGCCGCCCTCGGCTTCTCGCGCACCGGAGTGCACGGCGGCAAGCCGGTCGAGCTTTGGGAGCAGGGGGATGCCCGGCTGCTGCTGAACAGCGGCGACGGCCGGCCCGGCGCGGCCGGCCCCCACCTCGCCGCGATCGGGCTGGAGAGCCCCGACCCCGCCGGTTCGGTGGCCCGCGCGCAGGCGCTGCTGTCGCCGGTGCTCCCGCGCCGGCGGGCGCCGCGCGACGTCCCCCTCGACGCGGTCGCTGCCCCCGACGGCACCGCCCTGTTCTTCTGCCGGACGGCCCATCCGGACCACCCGAGCTGGACCGACGACTTCCGCGGGGTCCTCGACGGGCCGACGCCGGGCGCACCCCCGGACGGCGACGGTCCGGGGCCCATCGGCGTCACCCGCATCGACCACGTGGCGCTCACCCAGCCCTGGCACCACTTCGACGAGGCCGCCCTCTTCTACCGGTCCCTCCTCGGCCTGCGGGCGCACGAGAGCCTGGAGGTCGCCGACCTGTACGGGCTGGTCCGCAGCCGGGCGATGTCCGGCGGCGGGGACGGCGAGGGCGACGGAGGGGCGAGCGGAGGCGGGGAAGGAGGAGGCCGCGGCGTCCGCATGGTCCTCAACATCGGGGCGATCCCCGGGTCGCCGCAGACGTCGTGGCAGCACATAGCGCTGGAGAGCGAGGACATCGCCGCCACGGCCCGGCGGCTCAACGACCGCGGAGACGGCGGCCGCGTCCTGCTCCCGATCCCGGACAACTACTACGACGACCTGGAGGCCCGCTACGACCTCGGGGCCGCGCGCCACCGCGAGCTGCGGGAGCTGGGGCTGCTCTACGACCGCGACGAACACGGCGAGTTCCTGCACCTCTACACGGTCACCGTGGGCCGGGTGTTCTTCGAGATCGTCCAGCGCATCGGCGGCTACCAGGGGTACGGCGCGGTGAACGCCCCCGTCCGGCTCGCCGCCCAGCACGCCTCGACCGCATACGACGGCGTCACCCGTGGAGCCGGAACCCGGCGGCGCCCGGAGGGTTAGGATGAAAACAGATCTCCGAGCCCATACCCCCTGGAGCCGCATGTCCTCGCAACCCGCACCACGGGCGCCCCAGGGGGAGCAGCGCCGGCGGGACGCCGAGCGGACGAAGGCGGAGATCCTCGACGTCGCGCAGGCTGAGTTCGCGCGGCACGGCTACGCAGGCGCCCGGATAGACGAGATCGCCGCCCTCATGCGCACCACCAAGCGCATGATCTACTACTACTTCGGCGGCAAGGAGCAGCTGTACCTCGCGGTCCTGGAGAAGGTCTACACCGAGGTCCGCGCCGCCGAGGCGGCCATCGACGTCGAGCACCTTGCGCCCGTCGAGGCGATCCGCACCCTGGCCGAGCTGACGTTCGACCACCACGACGCCCACCGCGACTTCATCAAGATCGTCAGCATCGAGAACATCCACCAGGCCGAACACCTGCGCAGGTCGCAGGCGCTGGTCGACCTGGGCGTACCGGTGATCGGCCTGATCGACCGCATCCTCACGGCGGGCCGCGAGAGCGGGGAGTTCACCACCGGCGCCGACGCCGTCGACGTGCACATGCTGATCAGCTCGTTCTGCTTCTTCCGCATCGCCAACCAGCACACGTTCGGCGTGCTGTTCGACCGCGACCTCGCCGCGCCCGAGCACCGCGACCGGCTGCGCACCATGGTCGGCGACATGATCGTCGCCTACCTGACCACCGCGGAGCCCGCGACGGCGGAGGGCAACGCCGACCAGTAGGATTTCCGCCTTGTGGCGGACAATGCGGACAGGACGGACAGAGACGGCGCGCCGACCGGCCCGGTGAGCGCCGCCGATGACGGCGCCGTCCCATCGGCCGCCCGCCGGATCAGCGCGCTGCTGCCCGGATGGCGGACGGTGGGGACGTCGCTGAGTGTGCTGGTGGTCATCCACAGCCTCACAGCGGCCACGCGGATCGCCGACGTCCTCCCGGCGTTCCGCGACCCGCGCATCCAGCTCTTCGTGGTCCGGACGAGCGACGCCATGTTCCCCGGGGGCGTCGAGGAGTTCATCCGCGTGCACGGGTTCGTGGAACTGACATGGCGGGAGGCGCGATCGCTGGACTTCGATATCGCCGTCGCTGCGAGTCTCGGGGACGATCTACACGAACTTCGCTGTCCTATTCTCCGGATTCCCCATGGGAATGGATATAATAAGTATTGGGAGAAGGGAGAAGGGAGAAGGGAGAAGGGAGAAGGGAGAAGGGAGAAGGGAGAAGGGAGAAGGGAGAAGGGAGAAGGAGGTCTTCGGCCTGTCCGAGGACACTCTCAAGCACGACGGGCGCCTGATCCCCGCGGCGATCGGCCTCTCCCACGCCGAACAGCTCGACCGGCTCGCCGAGGGCTGCAAGGACGCCCTTCCGATCGCGTTCATCGCCGGTGACCCCTGCTACGACCGCCTTCTCGCGAGCGCACCCCGCCGTCTCGACCACCGCCATGCTCTCGGCCTGGTTCCCGGGCAGCGGCTCATCACCGTCAATTCCACGTGGCGCGAAGAATCCCTTTTTGGACTGGACCTCGCATTGGTCCCACGCCTCATGGCCCGGCTCCCCTATGACGAATTCCGGGTCGCGCTGGTCCTGCATCCGAATGCGTGGGCAGCTCACGGCCGCGCGCAGATCGAATTGTGGATCGACGATGCCCTGCGGGCCGGGCTCATCCTCGTGCCGCCGGACGAAGGCTGGCGGGCGGCGGTCATCGCCGCCGACCACGTCATCTCCGACCACGGCTCGGTCGGGGTCTACGCCGCCGCCGTCGGACGGCCGGTCCTGCTCGACCCCGCCGGCCGCGAGGCCATCGACCCCGAATCGGGCCTCGGCCGCCTGTTCGAGGCCGCCCGCGAACTCGACCCGGAGACCCCGATCCGCCCACAGCTCCGCGAGGCCGAACGGCGCGTTGCGCGCACCCATGCCACCGCCACCGCGTGGGTGAGCTCCGCGCCGGGGGAATCGCTCCGGCTGATCCGCGACGTCGCGTACCGGATCATGGGCACCGCCCCGCCCACGGTCGAGCCCCCGCTGCTGGCGGCCCCGGCCCTGGAGATTCCGGGCGCGCCCGGCCCGTCCTGCTGGGTGCACGTCGAGCAGTGGGGCGGTCACCCCGGCGACCTGGCGGTCCGGCGGGTCCCGGCCGCCGTTGCGGGCTTCGCTCCGAGCGCCGCCCGCGCGCCCCTCGGGGTGCTGATCGCCAATGGCGCCGAAGACGACCACCGCATCGCCGGGATGGCCGACATCATGAGCCGGCACCGCTCCGAGCTGCCCGCTGACGAGGAGACCTGGTCGGCCGACACCTTCCGGCACCGCCCGGGCGCCCGGCTCACCGTGGTCCACGACGATGCGGGGGCGAGCGTGCGCACCCGCGATGGGGACCGCATCCGGATCGACCTGGACCCGGTCGGCCACCCCGCCTCGGCGGAGCTGCTGTGCACCGTGCTCGCCGAACGGATGGCCACCGGCGCACCCACCCCGGAGGCGGTGGCCGCGCTGAGCCCGCTGCGCGTCCGGGTCGCGGACGATCACACCGTCGAAGCGGCGTTCCTCGTCACCACGGGCTGATCCTGGCCGAGCCGATCCGGGACCGGCTGGTCCCGGCCGATCAGTGGGCGCCCTCGCCCCCGTCGAGCTTGGCCCGGACGCGGGCGGCGGCGTCGGCGTTGAGGATGCGCTCGTACACGGCGAGCGCCGCCCGCCAGTACTCGGCGCCTGCGGCGCCGTCGTCGGCCGCCAGGTCGCCGAGTGCCTCTAGCGCCTTGGCCTCCTGGTAGGGCCGCTTCGCGGCCCGGAAGAGGTCCAGCGCCTCCTCGAAGAGGGTCCGCGCCTCGCGCGGACGCTCCGCCGCCAGCAGCTCCGCCTGGCCGACCAGCACCTTGCCTTCGTTCGCGTTGTCGCGGCCCGCCGTGCGGGCGTGCTCCCGGAAGCATGCGAGCGCCGCGGCGTAGCACTCCAGCGCCCGGTCGCGCTCGCCGAGAACGGCGAACGCATCGGCGCGGTGCATGTGGTGGAGTGCGTGGCTGCGCTTGCGTTCAGGGTCGAGCAGCGGCCAGGACCGATCGAAGTACACGAGCGCTTCCCGGGCCCGGCCGCGGCGGCGCTCGGTGATGCCCAGCCATTCGAGCGCGGCGGCCTGTCCGCGCGGTTCCGTGCCGGTTTCGGCCGCGGCCAGTGCCGCCAGGAACCGCTCCTCGGCTGCGTCGACGCGGTCGGCGCCGAGCAGCATCTCGCCCTGCTGAACGCGGATGCGGGCCAGGGCGTCGGGGTGGCCGCAGGCGCGCGCGTCCTCTTCCGCCCAGGCGAGGAGGGTGGCGCGCTCGTCGGTGCGCCCGTTGGCGGTGAAGTAGGCGTTGGTGGCTTCGCCCATCTGCCAGTTGTAGCCGGGCTCGGGGCGGCCGCCGTCCCATACCCGGCCCGAGCGCTCCATGCAGGCCATGATGGCGGCCAGGTTCTCGGCGACCCATTCGCCCGGCGCCGGCGGGTCCCCCTGGCGGCGTGCGCCGCCCTCGGGGCGGTTCCGGGCGGCGGCGAAATCGGGGAGCGGGCAGGGCGACGGGCTGCCGTACAGCGGGCCGAGCCGCCAGCGCTGGGACATGGCCGTGTCCGCCGCAACGGCACCGTGGAGGTAGTAGTCCGCGATCCGCCGCCGGACCCGTTCGCGCTCCTCGGCGGCCGACAGGCGGCGGGCGAGGATCCCCGCGTGCTCGTAGGTCAGGTCGTCCATCAGGTACCGCCCGGCCGGGTCCGCGCGGACCAGCCCGCGGCGGACGAGTTCGCGCAGCGCCGCCTCGCCGCGCCCGGGGTCGTCGGGGAACAGCGCCCCGGCCAGCCACGCATCGAAGTCGCGGGTGGGGTGCAGCCCGAGCGCCCGGTAGGCGTCGGCCGCGTGCGGGGAGAGTTCGGCGTAGGAGACGTCGAACACCGACGACGGGCGCACCATGTCGTCCTCGTGCCCGTCCTCCAGCGCGGCCAATCGGCCGCGTTCGGCCATCCGCTCCACGAGTTCGGCGACGGTCAGCTCCGGGCGGTCGTACAGCAGCCCGGCGGCGTGGCCGGCGATGAGCGGGATGCCCGCGCACAGCCGGATGAGCTCTGCCATGGCGTCGGGTTCCGTGCCGGCCCGGTCGGCGGATTCGAGGATGTCGGTGAACATCGCCGCCACCGCGTCGTCGGGCATCGGGCCCAGCGTGAGCCGCCGCGGCCGGGCATCTGCGAGTCCGGGCAGCGGGTGGCGGCTGGTCGCGATGGTGAGGAGCCCGGGCAGGTTGGACAGGAAGGGGCGGACCTGCGCGGCCGATTGGGCGTCGTCGAGGAGCAGCACGACGGAGCGCCCCTCGGTCAGGGAGCGGAAGAGTTCGATCTTGTCGGTGAGCGAGCCCGCCGCCCGTCCCTCCGTCTCCAGCTCGATCCGCCGGAAGTAGCGGTCGCAGACCTCCTCGATGCCCCGGCCCCTCCCCTCGCCGAGGCCGCCGCCGCAGTCCATGACGATCTGCGCGTCGCCGAACAGGTGGCGGTTGCGGTTGATCCAGGTCAGGGCCAGTGCGGTGGCGCCGAGCCCCAGCGGGGCCACGATGTTCCACAGTCGGCTTCCGCCGTTGGCCGCGGCCTCGGCCCAGGAGTCGAGCCGGGCGAGTTCGGCGGTGCGGTTCTGGAAGACCGAGGTCGTCGCGGGCACCAGCCGCACTTCACGCGGGGCCTCCCCGCCGGTCTCCCCTGCCAAGAGGGATCCGTTGAGCGTGCCGATCTGGATCAGCGTTCCCGAGACCCGGCCGTGGGAGGAGTTGGATGTGCCGCTCACGCCGCCCCATCTTGGCCGAGATCGCGCGGCTCCACCACTCCCCCAGCTCAGCGCCGTCCGGGCGCGCGGTTCAACGGCCGCCGGGCAGCGCTCCGACCAGCCGCAGCAGGTCCAGGAAGGCGTCGATGCCGCCGGGGACCGCCCAGTCGGGGTTGCGCAGCGCGGCGAGGTCGGCGGCGGCCTGTGCCGCGGCATCGGGCACCCCGGTGTCGACGGCCTTGGCCAGGACGGTCCAGCCCGCCTCCCAGCGCTCGCGGGTGAGGTCGTCGTGGACGGCGGCGACGACGGCGGTGAGGAAGGCGATCAGGTGGTCGCCTCGCGCGGGCGGCGGGAAGGCGTCGGGATGGGCGAGGACCCGGTCGGGGTCGGGCAGGTCGAGCCGGTCGAGGTAGGACAGCAGCTCGGTGCCGGCGCCGTCGCCGACCGCGCCGGTGACCGCCATCGCCAGCGCCTCGCCGCCGGTGCCCGTTGCGTGGGCGGCGGTGAGCAGCCGCAGCACCATCTCCCAGGTGCGCGGGGACGGCCAGGCGGCGCCGCGGCCATCGGCATCGCCGGGCAGCCGGTGGGACAGGTCGGGCCGCGCGGAGAGGAACCCCGAGACCGCTCCGCGTGCGCGGGCGACCGCGCCGGGGACCTTGTCGGGGTCGATGAGCGGGACACGCGGCGACGGCCAGGTGCCGGCCAGGCCGCGGGCGAGTGTGCGCGGGTCGTGGGCCCAGCGCAAGTGGACGAACCGGTTGGCCAGCGGCGGGCTGAGGGCGGCGCCGGACGCCGGGTCGGCGGCCGCGACCACCCGCACCGGTTCCGGCAGGGCGAGGCCGCCGACCCGGCGTTCGAGCACGACGCGCAGCAGGGCCGCCTGCACGGCCGGGGGCGCGAGGGACGGCTCGTCGAAGAAGACCAGTCCGCAGCCCGCGTCGGCGAGGCGCAGCGCCCAGTCGGGCGGGGCCATGGACACGCCGAAGCGGGTGGGGTCGTCGCCGATGACCGGCAGCCCCGCGACGTCGGAGGGCCCGTTCACGCCGGGGATGACGGTCTCCAGCGGGACGCGGAGCCCGGTGGCGAGCCGTTCCACGGCCGCCGACTTCCCGATCCCGGGTTCGCCCCACAACAGCACGGGCAGGTTCGCGGTCACGGCGAGGGCCAGCGCCTCGAAGCGGGGGTCCTCGGCCGGTTCGGTCCGCGTGGCGCGCACGCGCCGGTTCAGGGAGTCGGCCGCGGCCAAGGGTTCCAGGGCGGCGGCGGGGATGCTGAAGGCGGTCATTCTTCCTCGGTGTTTTCGGGGTGTTCGTGCCCGATGCGGGAGACTAAGGAAGGGAACGGCACGGCCGACCGGATGCGAACCGGTGTCGCCCGGCCCACTCTAAAGCGCGGAGTTCCCTGCGGTACGCCCCTGCCACGTGGGATTATAGCGACCATTACCGCATTTCGTGCATTGGCGAATCATTTTCGCATTGGCTCGCAATTGCGTTGTCGACGGACAACGGAATCCGGCTGCGGCGCCCCGGCCGAACGGGACCCGGCCGGTCCTCACTCGCTGCACTGCGCGAACGGACGGACATCCGTCCCGGATCCCGGGACATGGCCACCGCAGGGACGCACAGGACAGGCTGGCCCTATGACAGAGAAGACGACATTGGTGATCGGCGGGACGGGCATGACCGGGCGCCGGGTCACGGCCGGGCTGCGGGAGAAGGGGGTTCGGGCGTGCGTCGCCTCGCGCTCGGGGGAGACCCGGTTCGACTGGACCGACCCGGGCACGTGGCCGGCCGCCCTGGAGGGCGTGGACGCCGCCTACATCGTCCCGCTGGATGCCGAACCGTCGGCGACGCCCGCCCTGGTGGAAACGGCCGTGCAGCGAGGGGTCACGCGGCTGGTCCTGCTCTCGGCCCGGGGCGCCGACGTTCCCGGCCACTTCCCCGACGACTTCGCCGCCGCCCGCACCCACCTCGAAGGCGAGGAGGCGGTGCGCGCATCGGGTGCGGAGTGGACGATCCTGCGCCCGTCGTGGTTCGCGCAGAACTTCAGCGAGGGGTTCTTCCGCGACGGCGTGCTCGCCGGTGAGCTCGCGCTGCCCGCGGGCGACGGCGCGTCGGCGTTCATCGACGCCGACGACATCGCCGCGGTCGGGGTCGCGGCGCTCACCGCGCCGGGGCACGACGGCGAGGTGTACGAGCTGTCGGGGCCGCGCGCCCTCACCATCGCCGAGGCCTTGGCGGAGATCGCCGAAGCGGGAGGCCCTCGGGCGCGTTACACGCCGATCGATGAGGCCGCTTTCCGGGCGGGCCTGGCCGCCCAGGGGGCGTCCGAGGACGAGGTCGACCTTTGGAGCGGCGGCCTGCGGCCCATCCGGACCGGCGCGGACGCCCCGATCGCCGACGGCGTCGAGCGCGCCCTCGGCCGCCCGCCGCGCGACTTCACGGAATTCGCCCGGGCCGCGGTGCAGGCGGGCGCCTGGCGCCCCTGACCGCGACTGAGCGGCGGGGCCCCACAGGGGGGCGGGGCTCCGCCACCGCCGGGCCGTGGAGCGGCGCGCCGACGCCGGCGACCGGCCCCCCTCAGCCCGCCGGGGCTTCCCGGTCTCCGGTGTGCTCGCCGTCCCGGCGGCCCTGCCGGTAGGCGGTCGGGCTGACCCCTTGGACGCGCTTGAAGGCGGCGCTGAACCCGAAGGCGTCGGCGTAGCCCACCCGATGCGCCACGGCGGCGACGGTCAGGTCCGGCCGGTCCAGCAGGTCGGCGGCGAGCGCCATGCGCCATCCGGCCAGGTAGGCGGCCGGGCCTTCCCCGACCAGCTCGGTGAACCGCTTCGCGAGCGTCGTCCGTGAGACCCCCGCCCGCGCGGCCAGCGACGCGGTGGTCCACGGGTGCGCCGGGTCCTCGTGCATGGCGCGCAGAGCGGGGCCCGCGACCTCGTCGCCCAGCGCCCGGTACCACGCGGGCGGGGCGGCCTCGGGCCGGTCGAACCAGTCGCGCAGCGTGCAGACCAGCAGCCAGTCGAGCAGGCGGTCGAGCACGATCTGGCGGCCCGGCTGCGCCCCGGCGACCTGTCGCTCCAGGTAGTCGCGCAGACCGGCGCAGGCGTCGTCGTCGGGGTCGGGGACGACGAGCACCGGGGGCAGCACCCCGAGCAGCCGCCGCGGTACTTCGGCCCGGACGTCGTAGGCGCCGGCCATGAGCACCGTGGATCCGGCGAACTCCTCACCGGGGGCCGGGCAGGGGGCGGCGTCGCAGTGCACATCGTGCAGCGGGGAGCCCGCGGGGGCACCCGGATCGTCGGTGAAGACGAACGGTTCGGGGCCGCGGACGATCGCGGCGTCCCCCAGCCCGATGCGGTGCGCCGGACCGGTGGCCGGGACGATCCATCCCGCCCCGCGCATGGGCACGCACAGGGTCAGGTAGGCGCCGTCGGTGAACCGCAGCGACCACGGGGGCCACAGCACCGACCGCCCGAACACCGCCCCCGCGCCGCGCACGCCGCGCAGCAGATCGTCGAACACGTCCATGGCCACACGATAGGCGCGCCGGTGCCCGCCGGACGCCCGCCGATAGCACGGTTACCCGGACGGGACCCGGAGCAGTGGTTCCCGGATCGGGCACGGGACGACCTGCGACGATGTTATGGGCGGGCCTTACAGGCCGACTTGAGCCGGACTTGAGTGATGGCCCACATACTCTCCGTCATGACGCACGCACGCGCCGCCACCCTGCGGCAGCCTCCGGTGGTCCATCGCGCCGCGCGGCGCGCCGCCGGATGCCCCGGGCACCACCCAGCCCGGTGATGCCGCATCCGGGCCTCCCCCGGCCCTGCGCGGCGCACGCGCAGGACGCCCCGCACGTCCTGACGGATCACATCGAAAGGGTGATCACCGCCATGGCCGGACAGACCGACAACCGGATCGTCATCGACGCGCCCCTCGAACTCGTCTGGGAGATGACCAACGACGTCGCTTCATGGCCGGACCTTTTCACCGAGTACTCCGAGGCCGAGGTCCTGGAGCAAGACGGCGCCAAGGTCCGCTTCCGGCTCACCACCCATCCCGACGACGACGGCCGCACGTGGAGCTGGGTCTCCGAACGCGAACCCGATCCGGTGTCGCTGACCGTCACCGCCTACCGTGTCGAGACCGGCCCCTTCGAGTACATGAACCTCGACTGGAGCTACCGCGAGGTCGACGGCGGCGTCGAAATGCGCTGGCGGCAGGACTTCCGGATGAAGCCCGAGGCCCCCTTCGACGACGCCGCCATGGCCGAACGCCTCAACCGCACCAGCCGCGTCCAGATGGACGTCATCCGCCAGCGGGTCGAGGCTGCGGCCACGACCGCCGCCCACGCCAAGGGGTGACCGTACCCGGTGCCGAGGCGGGCGGGCACGGACGTGCGCCGATCCCGCCCGGCCCCGGAGT
Source organism: Nocardiopsis sediminis (assembly GCF_042650565.1). Taxonomy (NCBI): domain Bacteria; kingdom Bacillati; phylum Actinomycetota; class Actinomycetes; order Streptosporangiales; family Nocardiopsidaceae; genus Nocardiopsis; species Nocardiopsis sediminis. Next base: position 412,702 of record NZ_JBHSBH010000012.1, on the reverse strand, counting down.
CCGGGGTCCGGGGGCGCGCCATCAGGGTCCGGGGGTTCGGGGGCGCGCCACCGGGGTCACACCGGCGGACGCCGCCTCGGCCCTGCGCCCCTGGCCTCTGGCCTCTGGCCTCTGGCCTCCGCATGATCCCCGCCGCCCCGGCCCGCCCCTCGGTGGGCGCGCCTATTGATCGGCCCCGGTCCCTGACCGGGTGTCGGGCGGGGCTCGGCCCCTGAGTGCGCCCGCCGAGCCCCGTCCGCCGGCCCGCCCCCGCACGGGCCCGCGCCGCACTGTCGTGATCGGCGGTGCGCGGGCTCCTCCCGCGGACCCGGCCACCGCGGCGCCGTCGGCGGTGAATCGAGCAGAAGTGGACCGCGAGTCGAGCAGCCGCGGCGACTGTGGTCCCGCCGGACGGCCCCTGCACCCGGTCGCCGGTCCGACCCCCGCCTGATCCACCGAGAGGTCATCGATGCCGTGTTCTTGGACAGCCCCCGGAGTCCGCAGGACTCGCGCCCGATGGCGGGCCGCGCTCCCCGGCCGCGCGGCCGCCGACCCCGCGCCGCCCGGCACCGCCGCGGTGGCCCTCCCCCCGCCACGGCCGCGCACCCCCACGGGGCACCGCCGGACGGTGCCGCTCTTATCCTCCGGTCTCCCCGACCACACCGAGGGCGGGCGGCCGCTATGGTGACCCTCGACCGCGCCCCCGCCCGCGCCGCCGATACCGGCTGGATCGCCTGCCGCCGCTGCGGGGTGCTCCTCTACCGCAAGCGCTTCCTGCGGCTGTCCTGCGTCTGCCCCGACTGCGGCTGGCACGGCCCGCTCACCGCCGAGGAACGCGCCCGCCACCTCTTCGGCGACGACTTCCGCATCGCGCACGCCCCCGGCGCGGCCGTCGCCGACGACCCCCTCTCCTTCGCCGACCTCCTCCCCTACCCCGACCGCCTCCGCACGGCACGGGCCCGCACCGGCATGGACGACGCCGTCCTGGTGGTGCGCGGCCGGATCCAGGGGCGCCCGCTGGTCGCGGCGATCATGGACTTCCGCTTCCTGGGCGGCAGCCTCGGGACCGCCGCGGGCGAGGCGGTCACCGCGGCGGCCGAGATCGCGCTGGCGGAGCGCTCGGCGCTGCTGCTGGTCACCGCGTCGGGCGGGGCCCGGATGCAGGAGGGCGCCCTGTCCCTGATGCAGATGGCCAAGACCAGCAACGCCATGGCCGCGCTGGACGAAGCCGGGCTGCTCACCGTCACGCTGGTCACCGACCCCACCTACGGCGGGGTGGCGGCGTCCTTCGCCACACTGTCCGACATCGTCCTCGCCGAACCCAAGGCGCGCCTGGGCTTCGCCGGCCCCCGGGTCATCGAGCAGACCATCCGCCAGGAGCTGCCCAAGGGGTTCCAGACCGCCGAGTTCCTCCTCTCCCACGGGCTGGTCGACGACGTCGTGCCGCGTACGGCCACCCGCCACGCCATCGGCGCGCTCCTCGCCGCCACCGGCCCGGCGCCCGCCGGGTGGGGGGCCGGGACCACCGACCCCACCGTCCGCCGGCCCGAGCGCCTGGCCGACCGCCCGGTCCGCGAGGTGATCCGGGCGGCGCGCGACGTCGAGCGGCCGACCATGACCGACCACCTCGCCCTGTGGGGCGCACGCTTCGTGGAGCTCCACGGCGACCGCACCGACCGCGACTGCCCGGCGATCGTCGGCGGGCTGGCCACGATCGAGGACCGCCCCTGCGTGGTCATCGGCCACCAGAAGGGCCACACCTCCGCCGAGCTCGCGCGCCGGGGGTTCGGCATGCCCTCGCCCGCGGGCTACCGCAAGGCCGAGCGCCTGATGCGGCTCGCCGGCAAGCTCCGGGTCCCCGTGGTCACCCTGATCGACACCCCTGGCGCCCACCCCGGCCTCGAAGCCGAGGAGAAGGGCCAGGCCAACGCCATCGCCGCCTGCCTGCGCACCATGGGCGGGCTGCCCGTCCCCGTCGTCGCCGTCATCACCGGCGAGGGCGGCAGCGGCGGCGCGCTCGCTCTCGGGGTCGCCGACCAGGTCTTCGCCTGCGAGAACGCCGTCTACTCGGTGATCAGCCCCGAAGGCTGCGCGGCGATCCTGTGGAAGGACGCCGCCTTCGCCGGGACCGCGGCCGAAGCCTTGCACATCGACGCACCGTCGCTGCTGCGGCTCGGGATCGCCGACGGCATCGTCCCCGAACCGCCCGGCGGCGCGCACAAAGACCCCACGACCGCGTCGCTCAACATCCGCGACGCCGTGGTGGCGGCCCTGCGCGAACTCGCCGTGCGCCCCGCCCACTCGCTGGTGGCCGCGCGGCGCGCCCGGTTCCGCAGGTTCGGCACGGCCGCACCCGCGGCGGTCACGGGCGCGGGCGCGAGTGCCGGTGCGAGTACGGGAGGTGCCGCGCAATGACCGACGCGATCGGCTTCGGCAAGGACGGCCCCGCTCCGGTCGACGGGTGGGCTCCGCAGCGCATCGACGAAACCGGCGACACCGCCGAGCAGGACCGGCAGACCCTCGAGGCGCTGTCGCGCGCGGTGGGCGACCTCCTCCGCGCATCGGCGCTGCCCCCGTCCCGGGTCTCGGTCCGGCTCGGGGCCGCCCGGATCGACGCCGAGTGGCCCTCCGCCGCCGGGGCGGCCGCGGCCGGCTCCGCCCCCGCCGGCCACCAGCTGCCGGCCGGGGCCGCGCCCGCGGAACCGGAGTCCGACCCCGGCCTGCACCGGGTCACCTCGCCCCTGGTCGGCACCCTCTACCGCGCACCCGAGCCCGACGCCCGCCCCTTCGTCGAGGTCGGCGAGACCGTGCGGGCCGGCCAGCAGGTCGCGATCGTCGAGGCGATGAAGCTGATGGTCCCGGTCGAGGCCGACCGCCCGGGCCGGGTCTCCCGGTTCCTCGTCGACGACGGCCAGCCCGTGGAGTACGGCCAGCCCTTCCTGGTCCTCGACCCGCTGGAGGAGGGGTGAGCGCCGGTGAGGCGACGGTGCCCGGGGCGGCCGTCCCCGGGGGGAGCGGCGCCGGGCCGCGGGCCATCGACACCGTGTTCGTCGCCAACCGGGGCGAGATCGCCCTGCGCGTGGTGCGGACCTGCCGTGAGATGGGCATCCGCAGCGTGGTCGGCTACTCCACCGCCGATTCCGACTCCGCCGCCGTCCGCGCCGCCGACGACATCGTGCGGATCGGGCCCGCGGCGGGCAAGCGCAGCTACAACTACCCGCCGGCCATCATCGAGGCCGCGCTGCGCAGCGGCGCCCAGGCGGTGCACCCGGGCTACGGCTTCCTGTCGGAGGACCCCGATTTCGCCGAGATCTGCGCCGCGAACGGCCTGGTGTTCGTCGGCCCCGATCCGGGGGTCATGGCGAAGCTGGGCGACAAGGCCCTGGCGCGGGCGCTCATGGCCGCCGCGGGGGTCCCCGTCCTGCCGGGCAGCGACGGCCCCGTGCAGGGCGAACGGTCCGTGGCCGACGAGGCCGGCCGGATCGGGCTGCCGCTCATCATCAAGGCCGCCGCGGGCGGCGGCGGGCGCGGCATGACCGTGGTGCGCCACCGCGACGACCTCCTCCCGGCCTACCGGCAGGCGCGGGCGGCGGCCCGGGAGTTCTTCGGCGATGACCGCGTCTACCTGGAACGCTACTGGGAGCGCCCGCGCCACGTGGAGGTCCAAGTGCTGGCCGACTCCCACGGAGGGGCGGTGGCGCTGGGCGAGCGCGACTGCTCGGTGCAGCGGCGGCACCAGAAGCTCATCGAGGAGAGCCCCGGCCCGGGCCTGCCGGCGGACGTGGCCCGGCGGCTGGCGGAGTACGCGCTGAGCGGGGTGCGGTCGGTCGGCTACACCGGGGCGGGCACGTTCGAGTTCCTGGTGTCCGGCGACGACGTCGCCTTCATCGAGGTGAACTGCCGGATCCAGGTCGAGCACCCGGTCACCGAAATGGTCACGGGCATGGACCTGGTGCGCGAACAGCTGCGGGTGGCCGCCGGTGCCCCGCTGTCCGTCGAAGCGGCCGCTGGCCGGATCGCGCCCCGCGGCGTCGCCGTGGAGTGCCGGGTCAACGCCGAGGACCCCGACCGCGGATTCATCCCCTGCGCGGGCCGGCTGACGGAGTTCACCCCGCCCGGCGGCCCGTTCGTCCGGGTCGACACCCACGCCTACGCCGGGTGGTCGATCCCGCCCGACTACGACTCCCTGCTGGCCAAGGTGATCGTGTGGGGGCCGGACCGGGAGCAGGCGCTCGACCGCATGGACCGGGCCCTGGCCGAGTTCGCCATCGGCGGCCCCGGCGTGCACACCACCATCCCGTTGCTGCGCTCGGTCCTGCGTGATCCGCTGTTCCGGGCGGCCGGGCACTCCACCGCGTTCCTGGACGAACGACGGTCCTACGCGTGACGCCCCTGCGCAGGGCGGCGGCCCGGCGGCGCCGGGCCGGCCCGATCCCGCCGGCGGACCGGCCACCGGGGCGGGCCGGTCCCCGCCCTGCCGTCAGGCCCCGGACCGCACGGGGGCGGGTCCGGGGCCCCGGCCGGTGCCGGCGCCGCCGGGGCCGGGCACCGGCCGGGGGGCCGGGGCGGCATCGGTGGCGGCGGGCGGCGCAGGGTCCGGATCGCGTGGCACATGGTCCGGAGCAGGCGGCGCAGGGTCCGGCGCGGGCGGCACCCGGTCGTGCGGCGGACGGTCGGCCACGCGGATATCGCGGACCCGCACCCGCCGCTGTTCGCCGGCGGCGCGCTCGTACTGGACCAGCGGGCGGACCTGCTCGTGGGCGGCGTCCGCGCGGCCGGGCCGACGCCCCGCCACACGCCGCAGCGCCGCCGCCTGCACCTGCGCGGCCATCGCACCCAGGTCCGCCAGGTCCTGGTGGCGATGGTGGCGCACCCCCAGGTCCACCTGCGCCAGCCGGTCCAGGCCCACCAGCGCGTACAGGTCCAGCAGCAGCCCGATCTCCACGCCGTAGCCGGCCGCGAAGGGAACCCGCCGCAGGACGTCGGCCCGGCCCGCGGCCTCCCCGGCCAGCGGCTGGACGAACCCCGCGAGGTCGGGGGCGAGCAGGTTCAGCAGCGGCCGGGCCACCAGTTCGGTCACCCGCCCGCCGCCCGCCCGGCCCGCGGCGCCGGCGGGATCGGCGGGCCGGTCGTAGAAGCCTTTGACGTAGGCCAGTCCGGTGTCGGCCAGCAGCGGGCCCAGGAGTCCGGTCACGTAGCCGGGGGTGAAGTCGCGCACGTCGGCGTCGAGGAAGACCACGATGTCGCCGGTGACGGCGAACAGCGACTTCCACAGCGCGTCGCCCTTGCCGAGCGAGGGCGGCAGGTCGGGCCTGATCGCGTCCTGGTGGGCGACGACGGCCCCGGCGGCGCGGGCGACGGCCGCGGTGGCGTCGTCGCTGTGGGAGTCGACGACCAGGATCTCGTCGACAACGGGGTGGGGCCCGCCGGTGAGGGTGTCCGCGATCGCGGCGACGATGCCCCCGATGGTGGCCGCTTCATTGCGCGCGGGCAGCACCACGCTGACGCGCAGGTCGCCTTTCAGCGGGCGGATCCGGGCGGCGTCCCAGTCCGCTCCGGCATAGGTCCGCCGGCCGAGCCAGCCGCGCACCCGGGGGGTGAGGGCGTCGGCGGCACCGACGAGGGGGACGGCGGGGGTGTGGGGGATCTCCGAGCCTGCGTGCACCGTGCGGAGTCTAGATGCACCGTGCCCGGTTCCCCGGACCCGCGTCGGCCTCGGTCAGCGGACGATGGGCACAGGGGCACCTCTCATCCGACGATCCGGCACGCCACGAAATCTCGATCTCTCGTAACCGGCGGGCGGACCGGGGCGTTCCCCGTGGCCGCTGTAGGGTGCGGCCCCATGAGCGCACAGGGGCCGGACACCGGGCTGGCACGGGCCGATCGCCTCCTCGCCGATGTCGATTGCCGGCTCAGGCACGTCGACGGCGAACGGGAGAACCCCGGGCTGCTCGCCGGGGCGCGGCGCTGCTGCGACGAGGCGGAGGCGGCCCTATCCGGCGACGCGGAGGCCGCCGCCACGATCGCCGTCCTGCGCGCGGTGGCCGCGACGTTCGCCCTGCGGCACACCGTGCTCTTCGACGTCGCGTGCGATTTCGACGACAACGACGGCACGCTCCTCGGCGGGATGGAGCGCTACGACGCGAAGGGTGTGAGCCGTCCGCTCGCCGACGAGGCGGTCCGGACCGCGCGGGAGGCGCTGGACGCCGACCCGCACGACCCCCTCGTGCCGCTGTACCTGGGGCACGCGCTCACCTGGTCGGGCGACCGCGACGGTGCCGTGGCGGCCTACCGGGAGGCGCTGCACAGGGATCCGGGAGACAGGTGCGCCCTGTCGTGCCTCAGGTATCTGAAGGCCGCGCCCAAGAAGCGGCCGTCGCCGGATCCGATGAGCCGCGGACGCCACGGATTCGCCCTGGTCCGCGACTGCCACATGATCTCCAACAACGACTCGGACAGCGGGTCCTCGCTGTTCGCGTCCGCCGCCGATGCACGCGCCCACGTCGACCGCGAGCTCGACTCCCTCGTGACGGGGGAGGATCTGGAGGGCCAGGAGGGGGAACTGCTCCTCCAGATCCACCGGCCGGGGCGCCCCGTCGCCGAGTACGACCTGAACGCGCGGATACCCGAAGAGCCCGAGGACGGGCCGTTGCGCATCGACTGGTCGGGCATCCCGCTGGACGAACCGCTGGAGCCGCCGCTCCCGCCGGGACGCCCGCTCCGGATCGGCGGCCACCTCTGCTTCCCCTTCCCCGGCGGCGCATAGGCCGTCGCCCCCGGTGTGGCCGAGCCCCGATCGGCCGTCCGGTTCGGGGGTGAAAGCGGCCGTTCATCGGGGCTTGGGTAGAGTTCGTCGATTGTGACGAACGATCCCCTCAGTGGTGCGCCGACATCGGGACCGGCCGCCTCGGCGGAGAGGGTCAGTGCATTCGCCGAGAAGTGGCGGACGGTCGCCGCCGGCCTTCGTGTGCTGGCGATCGTGCACAACGTCACCTCGGCGACGCGGATGCTCGACGTCCTGGAGGCGCTGGACTCCGACCCGCGCGTGCAGACCGTCGTGACCTGGACGCGCTCATCGATCTTCACCCACGGGGTCGAGGAATTCCTGCACCGGACCGGCCGGCTCGTCCTCGACTGGGAGGACGCGGTGGGCCGGGAATTCGACCTCGCCATCACCACCAGCCTGGGCGGAGAGCTGCACCGGGTGCGTGCACCATTAGTCCGACTTCCCCATGGAATGGGCTACAATAAGTTCTTAAAACCGGAAACCGGAAACCGGAAACCGGAAAATGGAGAATCGGGAAGCGGCGCGGAGGAAAACCCCGCCCGGCCCGTCTTCGGCCTCTCCCCGGAATGGCTGCTGCACAATGGTGAGCTGATCCCCTCCGCGATCGTCCTCTCCCACGACGAACAGGCCAGGCGCCTGGCCGCCGACTGCCCCGAGGCGATTCCCGCGGCCGTCGTCGCGGGCGACCCCTGCTTCGACCGCCTCACCGCGAGCCTCCCCCACCGCGCCCGCTACCGCCGCGACCTCGGCCTGACGGCCGGTCAGCGGCTGCTGCTGCTCAGCTCCACCTGGGGCCGCGCCTCCCTCTTCGGCCGCCATCCGCTCCTCGCGCGCCGGCTGCTGGCGACGCTGCCCCGCGACGAGTTCCGCATCGCGCTGGCCCTCCACCCCAACGTGTGGCACGGCCACGGCCCCGGGCAGGTCAGGGCCTGGCTCGCCGACGCCCGGCGCGCGGGGCTCATCCTCATCCCGCCGGAGGAGGGGTGGCGGGCGGCGGTGGTCGCCGCGGACGCCGTCATCGGCGACCACGGGTCGGTCGCGTACTACGCCGCCGCGCTGGGCCGGCCGGTCGTCCTGGAGCAGGCGGGCCTGGCCGACGTCGCCGCGGAGTCCCCGATCGCGCTGCTGGGCGCGGCAGCGGTCCCGTTCGATCCGCGGCGCCCGATCGGTGCCCTCCTGGGGGAGGCCGACGAGGCGGCGGAACGGACCACCGGCGTCGCCTCCCGGTGGGTGACCTCGCGTCCGGGGCGCTCGCTCGCCCTGCTGCGCCGGACGATGTACGCGCTGATGTCCGTTCCCGAGCCCGAGGCCCCGCCGCAGGTGGCCGCGGTCCCCGCCCCCGTTCCCCTGCCCGGTCCGCGCCACCCGGCCCTGTGGACGACCGTGACGGAGGTGCGCGGCCCGGGCGGGGCGCGGGCCTCATCCGCGGGATCGGCGGAAACGGCGGAAACGGCCCCGGCGGTCCGGATCAGGCGGCTGCCCGCCGCGGTGCTGGACCGGCCGGGGCCCGGGGACGACGCCGGGTTCCTCATGGCCTGGGCGGACGAAGCCGACGCGCGCCTGGCGAGGCTGGCCGACGCCGTCGTCCGCCCGGCCGCGGACCCGCCCGGCGACGGTGACCCCGCCAACGGGGACTGGTACCGGGACGTCTTCCACCACCACCTCGGGGCGCGGATCGCCGCCTCCTACGACGCCGGGCGCTGCGTCCTGCACCTGCGTTCGGGCGAGCGCGCGGTGGTCACCATCGAGGAGCCTGTCCCCGGTTTCGACCCCGCCCTGCTGGTGGCCGTGCTCTACCACCGGCTCACCGGCCCCGGCCGCGCCACCGCCCTGGACGCCCGCCGCGAACGCCTCACGATCACGGCGGGCGCGACGGCGGACGTCGTCTTCCGCGTCGAGCCCGGGTGACCCCGCTGCCGGCGGCCCGCCGGCGCGACCGCGACGCGGTCACCGGGCGTTCCGGGCCTGCTCCAGGTAGCGGACGAGATCGCGCAGCCGGTCCGTGGGCCACGGCAGGTTCCGCCCCAGCTCCTCGCTGTTGGCGGCCCACATCTCCCGCGCCGCCGCGGCGGTCCGGTCGTCGCCGCCGTGGAAGCGGCCCCCCAGGGCGTCCCAGCGGGCGACGAGGTCCTGCACCCGCGGGTCGTCCACGGGCGTGCCGTCCCCGAGGTGCCGCAGCAGCTCCTCGACCAGCCCCGCCCACTCGGTCTTCGCCGCTTCGACGGCCCCGGCCCCGAGCGCGGCTCTGCGCTCGGCCAGCCGCTCCCGCTCCTCCGGCGTGAACGTGCTTTCGAACACCGACATCATCTCCAACGTCGTCATGAACCGGTCCGGATCGGGCATCGAGCCGGTGCCGACCTGCTCCAGCAGCCCGCTGATCTGCCGCTGAAGCAGGTCGAGCCGCCGGGCCTGGTCCCGCAGCCCGCGCAGCTGAGCGGCCAGCAGGTCGCGCACCGCCGCCGGATCGTCGGGCGCGCCCGTGAGCGCCCCGTCGATCTCGTCCAGCGACAGGCCGAGGGACCGCAGTGCGCGGACCCGGTACAGCCGCCGCAGGTCGTCGCCGGTGTAGCGCCGGTGCCCGGAGGCCGTGCGCTCGCTCGCGCGCACCAGGCCGATCTCGTCGTAGTGGTGCAGCGTGCGCACGGTCAGCCTGCTCGCCCGCGCGACCTCGCCGATGCTCCACCGGCGTCCGCTGTCGTCGTTCCCGATCACGAGGGCAACGCTAGGACCTCACGCAACGGGAGGTTCAAGGCCCGGGGACGGGTCCGGCCCCGTCTTCCGAAAAAAATCTCCTCGACCCATAGAACCGGAACGCCCCATCCGGCATCGGAGTGCACATAAAGGTTCTCAAGAAGCACGCACAACACCGACAGGAATGGTCCGCATCCGGTAGTTCCAGAGACCCGTTCCACGTCAGTCACGCGTGCGATCGCATCATTCTTGTAAATCCCGTTCCGAGCAACGGCCGACCCCACATCCCCGCCATTCCGCACCCCTTTTCGCGAAAAGAGATGACATAATGAAGCGCGACGTCCGTTCCACCGTCCTGGCCCTCGCGACCTTCGGCCTGGTGGCCGCCGGCTCTGTGGGGTGCTCGGCCCAGGGCATGTTCACCGCGGTGTCGTCGGAGGAGCCTGCGCAGACGGATGCGAACAGCGGCACCGAAGAGGGCACCCCCAACACTGAGCCCGACGCGGACAGTGACCAGGACGCCAGTGCACCCGCCGCCCCCGAGGCGCCCGCCGAGGGCGGCGACGAGGCCGCGGAGGGGACCGAAGGGTTCACCGGAAGCGCTGAGGGCGAGTTGGAGTACGTGGCCCCGGGCGAGTACATCGTCGACGGCACGGCCTTCTACGTTGCGGAGAGCACGCAGATCACCGCCGGCATCTACGCCTGCGCCGACGGCGTCCAAGACCCCGACACCGGGGATGTCACGTGCGACTTCGACGAGTTCGACGCCACGCTCGCGAACGGGAACGTCGTCCTCGCCTCGGTCGAGATCGTCGACGGAATCGCCGAGTCGATCACCGAGTACGAGTAATGATGATCTGAGGAGCTGAGGACTTCCCGGCGAGCAGGGTGCCATCCGCATCTCACTCGCCGGGAAGTTCGCGCTCCACCCGCTCCGCCTCCGCGTCGTTGCCGATCCCGCGGTAGAGGTCCCGTGCGGCGTCCCGGTGCTCCCGGTAGGCGGCGCCGTCGTCGGACTGCGGGTCCGCGCGCTCCACGCGGGCCAGCGCCTCGCGCACGCGGCCCTGCCAGTAGGCCAGAGCTCGTTCGGCGAAGATGTCCAGCGCGCGGCGGAGCGCGATCCGGGCCTGCTCCGGCTCCCCCGTTCCGTCGAGGGCGCGACCGCGCTCCAGGAGCGCCTTCGCCTCGTTCACCACGTCCCATCCGCCCGCGTCGTCCTCGGTGCGGAAGGTGTCGATGGCGCCGGCGAGGGGGTCCAGCGCTTCGCCGCCGCGGCCGAGGGAGATCAGCGAGCGCGAACGCAACAGGGCCAGGATCGCCATCGCCTGGGGACGCCCCATGGCCTCCTTGAAGGGGCGCGCGCGGTCGAAGTAGCCCAGCGCGGCCTCGTCGTCGCCCGCCCGCTGCGCGGCGATGCCGAGGCACTCCAGGGCGGCGGCCTGGCCGCGGCCGTCGCCCGGCCCTTCGGAGAGCGACAGCGCCAGGGAGAACTCCTCGGCCGCCTCCGCGTAGCGCCCGAGTTCGACCAGGGTGAGCCCGAGCTGGTTGCGCAGGCGCGCCTCGGCGGCCGCGTTGCCCGCCGCCTGTGCCGACCGGATCCCCATCTCCATCAGCGCGGTCCGGTCGGTGTAGCGGCCGTGCTCGCGGAGGAAGCCGTCGGACGCCTCGGCGATCCGCCACACGGGGTCGTGGTCCTCGGCGTCCTGCGCCCACTCCGCGACGGCGAGGATGGCGGCGAGGTTCCGGCGCATCCACATCCACGCCGCGTCCGCGGTGGGCATGTCCGGCAGGTCCGGGGCGTCGTCGCGCTGGACCGCCGTCATCCAGCGCCGCGTTCCCCGGGCGCCGGCGGCGATCGCACCGGCCACGTAGTAGGCGATGTAGCCCTGGCGGACGGCGAGCGCGTCGTCGGCGCCGATATCGGAGTGGGCGCCGGAACGGGCGTGGTCGCGGACGACCTCGGCCATGCGGTACCGGCCGTCGGTGTCGGCCCTGTCGTCGATGTCGGCGGCACCGTCGCCGAGGTCGGCGTCTCCGGTGCCGGTGCCGTCGATGTGGTCCACCAGGCCGTTGCGCCACAGCTCGGTGAGCCCGCTGCGGGCGGCCGCGGCGTCGCCGCCGAGGGCGGCGGTGGCGGCCCAGCGGTCGAACTCGGCGGTGGGGTGCAGGCCGAGCAGCCGGTACAGGTGTGCGGCGGCGGGCGAGAGGTTGCGGACGAAGGCGTCGATCTCGCCCCTCAGCGAGGGGCCGCGTGCGGCGTCGTCCATCGCATCGGCCTCCCGACCGGCCTGGTCCATGCGTGCGGCGAGCCGCCCGACCGTCTCCTCAGGGTCATTACTCAGCGTACGCGCGGCCATGCGCGCGAGCTGCGGAAATCCGTGGCATGTCCCCGCCAGGCGCCGGATGTCCTCCGCGGATGCCGCTCGGGTGCAGCGCTTCGGGAGTACAGCGGTCAGCAGCTCGGCGATGGCCGTGTCGTCCATGGGGACGACGTCCAGGGCGTCGGCCTCGTCGAGGGTGAGCTCGTTGAGGCGGCGGGTGCTCGTGATGACGACCAGTGCGCGCGATCCGCCGCGCAGGACCGGCTCCACCTGGGCGGCGCTCACCGCGTCGTCCAAGAGGACGATGAGGCGGCGGTCGGCGGTCATGGACCGGAAGAGCCGCGCCTTGGCGTCGAAGTCGCGGGTCGCCGCAACGGTGTCGTCCGCACCGAGGTCGTGGAGGAGGAGGTCGAGGATCCGCTCGGCGTCCGGCGCCCCACCGAGGCCGTTCTCGCCGATCGGCAGGTGGAGCTGTCCGTCGGCGTAGTCGCCGAGGATCTCGTGGAGCCACTTCAGGGCGAGCGCCGTCTTGCCGACCCCCGGCAGCCCGCGCAGCACCACAACGGCCGGGGCACCGTCGTTGTCGGCCGCCGCCCGGAACGCATCGAGCCGGCGGCGTTCCGCCACCCGGTCCACGAACCGCTTCGCGGCCGCCTCCAGCTGCCGCGGGACGATGGCCGGACGGAAGGCATGGATGACCACGTCGCCCTCGACCTTGCCCGCCTGCACGGTGATGCCGTCGGCCCCGCCCGAAATCTCATTTCCGCCCACGGCAGCCCATCATGGACGACCCACCGCGACCGCGCCACCACCCCGAGTCGGAACCCAGGTCAGAACGCGTCCCGCCGGACGGCCTCTAGGAACGCGCGCCATTCCGATGTCCCGAAGGTGAGCACGCCGACTCCCCGATTCTGAGAATCCCGCACGGCGGAGGCGCCAACGCCGTCAGCCACCTCGACGCAGTTGCCGTTTCCTGCGCTGTAGCTGGACGTTCGCCACTGGTCGTCTTTGCGGATCACGGCAGCTCCTTGCTGATCCGGTCGATGAAATCGACCGATTCGGACGGATTCAACGCTACCCGGAGCAGCCGTGCCATGGCTTCTTGGTAGACGGCGACATCTGCGAGCTCTTCCAGGAAGAGGCCCGAGATCTTGCCTTCGCCCTTGCCTCCGTCGACGTCGTCGCTCCGTTCCACATCATCGACGTCATCGCCGCAGCGAGACGCGCGGGCCGTTACCCGTCCCAACGTGGCCGAGCTGCGCGCCATCGCCGCGGGGCGGCACCGGCCCGGCGACTACTGGCCCACTCACGCCGATGACCGCTTCCATACCCGGATGCGGCGACCGTCGCGGCTCCGCCGCGCCGTCCGGCGGCTTCCGCGGCTGGCGCACCATGCCTGCGCCGTGGTCGGGGTCTTCGCGCTCGGCGACGGTGCCGCGACCGCTCTGCTGATCTTGTCGTCCTCCCCGTTCCCGTTTGGCCGATGACGGCCACCGATTCCCCCGGTAGGTGACCGTCTCCGCCCGCCGACGACCGCTTTTGCGGGGAGTGCGAATTCGGACGGCGCGGGATGGGAATTAAGGATGTTGCGATATCCGGGGTCGCGTGTATCTTTCCCCTCGTCACACGCCTATACGGGCGAGTGGCAGCGCGTCCAGCCGCGCCCCCCAATCCGTGAGCCCCACCCCACTGGGAGCAGAAGAGATCATGGCCGAATTCGCGAAATTCCACCTGTCCGGCGATATCGAGGACGCCCGGACCGTGCTGCTGGACGTGCTCGGGCAGCACGGCTACCGCTTCTCCTGGGAGAGCCCCACTTCGGGTCTCGCCGAGAAGGGCAGCAAGGCCAAGGCGATGCTGCTGGGCGCCCTGGCCGTCCACTACAAGTACAGCCTCGGCCTCCAGGCCAACCCCGACCAGAGCGTCACCGCGTCCATCTCGCTGGGCAACACCGGGATCTCCGGCGGCGCCATCGGGTTCTCCAAGGTCCGCGGCGAGCTGGACACCCTGTTCAACGCCGTGCGGCAGGCCTATGAGGTCAAGGGCCTTCTTCGCCACGTCGAAGCGGGCTGAGCCACGACACACCATCGGGGGCGAGCAGCGGGCGATGGCCCGGCGCCCCGCCCTCCGCCGTGCGCGGTGTCCGCGGGCTCAGCCAGCGGACACCGCTCCGCCGGAAGCGCCGCCGGTGCCGCCCGCGGCACCGGCGGCGGCATCGGCGGCGGAGCGAGCGACGCGGCCTTGGGCGAGGATGAGCAGCGGCATACCGACGAGTTCCAGCACGAGTGCGCCGACGAAGACGGGGTGCGGCCAGCCGGCCACGGCGACCGACAGCAGCCGGGCGAACCCGCCGAGGAAGATCAGCCCGAAGAGCAGACGGAACTCGGTGGTCACTCGTTCGATGCGCGGGACCATCCACAGCGCGGCCACGCCTGCGGCGAACCAGAAGACGGCGTTGAAGCGGAAGGCGCTGTCGACGCTCGGCGTGACCTCACCCCCGCCGAGGATCATGGACGGGCCCAGCAGGACGTCGGTGAGACCGGTGCCGATGGGGATGAACGCCAAGACGGCGACGACGATCTGTAGACCGCGGCGCATCGGGGTCCCCTTCCCTGTACAGGCCGGTCCTCTCGTTTCACCCTAGACCCGGTCCTGCGGACCACCGCAGCGGGCCGACACGTGAGAAGAGGGCACTACCCAGTGGACCTGCTCAGAACCTTGAGCCTTTTCCAACCTCAGCTTGAGCAGGTGAGGTGGAGGGTGAGGACGGCCTGGACGACCCGGCATGGGCGATCGATCGGGCGTCGGTAAGCCCCAGTAGCAGTTGCCGGTAGGCCGTTCACTACAGGTGGAGGAGCCGCTTCAGCCGGTGAGCATTCTGGGCCGAGTTCAGTCGCGGCCTACGCATGGCACCCCGGGCCGGCCCGGACATTCGGGGATGTGAAGGACCGGTAGGCGTCGAAGTCGTGAGTGACGGGCTGTCGGTGGCTACTCCTACCGTTGCCTCATGGGGAACTATTTCCAGACCGTCGTCGATCTCGACGCCACGCATGCGGACGCCCGGACCCTGGCAGACAGCGGACTCGACTGGCTGGTCAGGGAGGGGATAGTTCGGGCCGAGCTCACCGACTGTGTTCTCGGGGCGCCGTCGGGGCATCCGCCCGGTCCCTCCTGGGCCAAGGCGGTCGGTCAGGAGGACTGGGAGCCCAGCGACGGACTCAGGGTCGAGACCGGCCGCACCGTATTCAACTGCGGCCAGGGCGAACCCAGGTTCGCCGTGTGCCCCCATTGTGCCGGTCGGGCGGATTTCTACACCGACCGGCTGGAGGAGATCGAGGGTGCGTGGGAACCCTTCAGTGAGGCCATCAGCGACTGGAGCGACACAGGCAGCGCGGCAGTCGCCTGCCCGCATTGTCGGCGCCCTGGTGACCTGACTGCGTGGACCTGGTCGGATGACTACTTCGCCTTCGGGTATCTCGGTTTCGAGTTCTGGGACTGGCCCGACTTCAGCCCCGGCTTCCTCGAAGGTCTCTCACGCGCGCTCGGGGGGCATCGCACCGTCCTCATGGAAGGCAAACTCTGAGGGAGCCGGAGTTCGTACGCCCTCCCCCCGTTCGGCCCGACGCGCCGCCCAACCTCCGGCTACTCGTCCGGTTTCACGGGGTGGCCCCACCCGGCTTCACGCCCTTCACGGGCCGGGGCTGGGAGACCTTCTCCTGAACGAGGGGGAGGCACCGCGCCCGGCCCCAGGGGGTTCGGGCCGGGCACGGCGGCGAGGGCTCGGGGGGGTCATACGGCAAAATCGGCGAAGAGGAGGATCGCGAGGAGGAGGCCAAGCGCCAGGTTGATGACCGTCGCGATCGCGAAGACGCCGATGGGGCGCCAGCCCGCCTCCTTCAGGGAGCCCGCCCGGAACTCCAGGCCGATGCTGGTGAACGCGGCGATGAGGAACCAGTCCCGCAGGGCGCGGGCCGTCTCCAGGCCGGGCTCGCCGGCTGCGCCGGTCGTGCTCGCCCAGACCGTGGCGATGACCGACGCCGCCAGGAAGCCGAGGACGAACTTCGGGAAGCGGTCCCAGAGCGTGCGCAGGCCGGGGCGGTCCGGCACTTCGGTGCCCGGGGTGCCCGCCGCGGCCTGCTCGGCCGGGGCGACGCGGAAGGTGAAGTAGGCCGTGAGGGCCACGGCGACCACGCCCATCAGGACGTTCTGGGTGGACTTCACGATGGTGGCGATCTGGAGGGCCTCCTCGCCGACGATCGCGCCCGCCGCGGCGACCGCCGCGGTCGTGTCGATGTTGCCGCCGATCCAGGCGCCCGCCTGCGGGCCCGTGAGGCCCAGGACGCCGACCAGCCAGGGCAGCAGGAAGATCGACGGGACCGCGAAGAGGATCACCAGGCTGGCGGTGTAGGCCAGCTGCTCCTTCTTCGCCTGGACCGACCCCGCTGCCGCGATCGCCGCGCTCACGCCGCAGATGGACACCGCCGAGGCGATGAGGGCGCGCAGCCGGTCGTCGAGCCCGAACCGGCCGCCGATCCACCAGGTGGACAGGAAGACGAGGGTCACCAGCGCGAGCGACTGGACGATGGAGGGGCCGGCCGCGCGGATGATCACGTCGAACAGCACGGTGGAGCCGAGCAGCACCAGGCCCGTCTTGATGAAGAACTCGGTGCGGAAGCCCCCCGCGAGCCGGTCCCGCAGGCCGCCGAGGGACAGCGCGAGGTTGCCGAGGAGGCCGAGGATGATCGCGTAGACCGGGTACTCGACGGCCTCGGCGAACCCGCCCAGCGGGGTGCCCGCCGTGGCCTCGGGGACCGCCGTCTCCAGGTAGCGGGTCACGGCGGCCAGGACGAGGACGATCAGGACGCCGGCCGCCGCCCACGCCCAGGCGGTTCCGGCGCCGGGGGCGGGGGACGGGGCGGGGCCGGTGGAAGGCGTGGGCTCGGAGGAAGGGGTGGGGTCGGGGGTGGTGGTGTCGTCGGCCATCAGGGCACCAGCCCTTCGGGGATGACGCCGACAAGGGAGACCAGGAGGAGGACGAGGCCGACGATGGTCGCCGCCCAGTCCTCGCCGATTCCGTGGGGCACGGCCCTGCGCTTCTTCGGGGCGGCCTCGGGGCCGCTGCCGTCCGTACTCATCGTGACCTCGCGTCCGGCGACACCGTCGCCGCAGGTGGGGGATGGGGTCGGAGGGTCCGGCCGGTACCGGTGGGCCGGGGCCCTCGGTCCGATAGTAGATTAAACCTACCTTTTTAGTATAGATACGACGAGCATCGAATCGGTTACCGCTCGGACCAGGCACCCCTCCGCACCGAACGCCCGCGGAACGCGCCGTTATCCTTCCTTCAAGGGCGGCGAACCCTCCCGGACGGCGCAGCGCACCGCGCACGCCGCAGGTCGCCCGAGCGGCGTCCGACCAGGCCGCGAGCCGCGGATGCCACGGTGGGCAGGACCCGGCCCCGGCATCCCCACGACCCCCTCTAGCACGCACAACGCCCCGGAGTCACACGACTCCGGGGCGTTGTTCTTCGTCCGATCGGACAACGGCGTTCCCGAACTGTAGTGGAATGGAACAGCTCATCTCGACCTTCGCAGGCGTACGGTGCGGGGAAAACAGTGACGGTCGGCACTTTTCCGGTGAACAGGGCGCCGCGGGCGGTTGGTTCTCCCGTGAACACGGGGGCGATAGGAGCCGCACGAACAAGCCCCGTGAGCCCCGCGGACCGCCCGCCCCCGGGGAGCCGTCCCATGCACCCCCGCCCATGTGACAGGCAGGTAGGAATCGATATGGCATCCGGTCAGCAGAGTCTCAGCCCTGGAAGGGGTGTATTCCGGCGCAAGCCGATCGACAGCGTCGAAGAGCAGACCGAGGGCGGCGGCCTCGCCAAGGCCCTCGGCCTGTGGCAGCTCACGGCGATCGGCGTCGGCGCCATCATCGGCGCCGGTGTGTTCTCCCTGGCCGGCGCGGTCGCCAACGAGACGGCCGGCCCCGCGGTCCTGTTCTCCTTCCTGATCGCGGGCGTCGCCAGCGCCGCCGCCGCGTTCTCCTACGCCGAGTTCGCCGGGCTCATCCCGCGTGCCGGGTCCGCCTACACCTACGGCTACATGGTGCTGGGCGAGATCGTCGGCTGGTTCATCGGATGGGACCTCCTGCTGGAGTACATCGCGATCGTCTCCGTTGTGGCCATCGGGATCTCCGGCTACTTCGACTTCTTCCTGAGCGGGATCGGCCTGGAGCTCCCTCTGTGGATGTCCGGCGCCCCGGGCACCGAACCCGAGGGCGTGCCCGACGGCAGCTACAAGGTGAACCTGTTCGCCGTCCTGCTGTGCCTGGGCATCGCGTTCCTGCTCACCCGGGGCGTGAAGAACGCCGCCCGGTTCGAGACCGCGTTCGTGGTGCTCAAGGTCGCGATCGTCGGGGTGATCGTCGTGGTCGGCGTTTTCTTCATCGACACCGCCAACTACGACCCGTTCTTCCCGTTCGGCGTGGGCGGGACGCTCTCGGGTGCGGCACTCGTCTTCTTCGCGGTGTTCGGCTATGACGCCATGAGCACGGCCGCCGAGGAGTCCAAGGACGCCCAGCGGCACATGCCCAAGGCGATCATCTACTCGCTGGTCATCTCGATGGTGCTGTACGTCCTGGCGTCGCTGGTGCTCACCGGCATGCAGAACTACACCGAGATCGACCCCACCGCCGGGTTCTCGGCGGCGTTCGCTTCGGTGGGGCTGGGCTGGCTGGCCAACGTCATCGCCATCGGCGCCGTGCTGAGCATCCTCACGGTGATGTTCACCTTCATGCTCGGTGCGACCCGCGTGTGGTTCGCGATGAGCCGCGACGGCCTGCTGCCCAAGTGGTTCGCCAAGACCGACCGCAAGCACCACGTGCCGGTCCGCGTCACCTGGATCGCGGGCGTGCTGTCGGCGGTCCTGGCCGGGTTCTTCCCGATCATCGAGGTCGCGGAGCTGACCAACATCGGCATCCTGTCGGCGTTCGTCGTCGTCTGCATCGCGGTGATCGTGCTCCGCTACAAGCGCCCGGATCTGCCCCGCACGTTCCGCACCCCGGGCATGCCCGTCGTGCCGCTGATCGGTGTCGTGTTCTCGCTGTGGCTGATCAGCTTCCTGGGCTGGCACACCTGGCTGCGGTTCGGGATCTGGCTGGTGATCGGCCTGGTCGTGTACTTCGCGTTCTCCTACCGCAACTCGAACATGAACCGGGTCGCGGCCACTCCGGGCGCCCCCGCCGCCCCTGCCGCGGGTGCCCCGGCGGGTCCGCCCCCGGACGACGGCGGTGCCGGCGGCTCCGACGCCTCCTCTGCGGGTGGCGACCCCGGGGGCTCCGGCGGCGGTGACGGCGGCGGATCGGGCACGTAGCCGAGCCCTTCCCTTTGCCGTCCCCCGTGGCCGGCCGGCGCAGTGGCGCCGGCCGGCCACGGCCGTCGGGGCACCGGTCCCGCGGTCAGGAGGCGGGCAGGACCGTGTGGATGCGGTACTGCGGGGCCGGCCGGCGGCGCCACTCGCGGGGGTAGCCCAGGGACACCTCCTGGAACCGCACCCCGTCCTGGTGGGTGATCCGCGGGATGTGCAGGTGACCGTAGACCACGGCCACGGCGTCGTACTTGGTGTGCCAGTCGGCGGTGCGCACGGTGCCGCACCATTGGGCGAACTCCGGATACCGCAGGATGTCGGTCGGGTGGCGCACCAGGGGGTAGTGGTCGACCAGCACCGTCGGCCCGCTCACCTCCGACAGCCGGCGCTCGCTGTAGTCGATCCGGGCCGCGCACCACGCCTCGCGGGTCGGGTAGGGGTCGGGGTGCAGCAGGAACTCGTCGGTGCACACCACCCCCGTTCCGTGCGCGTAGGCCAGCCCGTCCTCCTTGTTGTCGGTCCCCGGCGGGTGGAACGAGTAGTCGTAGAGGGTGAAGAGCGGGGCGACGGTCACCGGCCCGCCGGCCCCCTCCCAGACGGGGAAGGGATCCTCCGGGGTGTGCACCCCGATCTCCCGGCACCGCGCCACGAGGTGCTCGTAGCGCTCGACCCCGCGCAGCCGCACGTCGTCGTGGCGGACCGTCCACAGGTCGTGGTTGCCGGGGACCCACACCACCTCGGCGAAGCGGCCGCGGAGCAGGCGCAGCGTCGACTCGATGTCGGCGACGGTCTCGGCGACGTCGCCGGCCACGATCAGCCAGTCCTCCGGCGTCCCCGGTTGCAGCGCCTCCACGATCTCCCGGTTCTCGGCGTGCGACACGTGCAGGTCGCTCAGTGCCAGCAGGCGCGGTCCGGCCGGGCCGGCGTCGTCGGTGTGCGGTTGGGCCATGTACGCTCCCGGTGCCTCTCGGGGGGTGCGGTGACTGTGCGCTGGGGTCCAGTGTGGGCCACCGGCCGGTGCGCACCGACGCCGCACCCCCGCTCAGCACGGCATCGGCCGGTTCCGGCCGCCCGGGAAGAACCTCGGGCGGGGACCTAAAATGGGCCCATGACCTGGTACTCGCCGTCGCCGGTCGCCCCCGATCTGGCGCCGGACCTGGTGACCGGCTGGACGGCGCGCATCGAGGGCACCCACCGCCTGGTCCCCGACGGCTGCGTCGACGTCCTCTGGATCGACAACGGCAGGGTCGTGGTGTGCGGCCCCGAGACCGCGGCATGGTCCTTCCGGCTGCCGCGGGGCACCGAGGCGGTGGGCGTCCGGTTCCGCCCCGGCCGGGCCGGGGCCGTCCTGGGGTTCGACACCGCCGGAGTCCGCGACCGCCGGATCCCCCTGGAGGACGCGCTCGGCGGCCGCGCGCAGCGCCTGCTGTCGGAACGGCTCGGCGACGCCGCGCCCGAAGCGCGCGCCGGGATCCTGGAGGAGCACGTCCGCGGCTGGCTGGCCGGGGCACCGCGGCAGGACGACGCCACGATGGCGGTGGCCCGCGCGCTGTCCCGCGACCCCGCCACGACGGTCGCCGGCCTGGCCGCCGCCACCGGGCTCAGCGAGCGCCAGCTGCACCGCCGCTGCACGGCGGCCTTCGGCTACGGCCCGGCGACCCTGCGGCGGATCCTGCGCCTCCAGCGGTTCCTGCGGATCGCCCGCCACCCCGCGGCCCCGGTGGACCTCGCGCGGCTCGCCGCCGCAGCGGGCTACACCGACCAGTCGCACCTGTCGCGCGACTGCCGCACCATCGCCGGGTCGAGCCCGAGCGAACTTGTCGGCCGTTGAACGCGCATGCGAGAGACGCGGATATCCGCAGTCCACAGGGTGTGGAGAAGATGTCCGATCCGTACACGACAGCCGCCGCGGCAAGGGGTGATCATGGGCCCATGACCGAGATCTCCGAGCGCTACCGCGCCCTCTCCGCAGAGTTCACCCGGCGCGTCCAGGCCGTGCCCGACGACCGGTGGGACGACCCGTCGCCGTGCGAGGGCTGGACCGCGCGCGACGTCCTGCGCCACATGCTGGACAACCACGTCAACATGCCCGGCCACGCCGGGGTCAAGCTGGACCTGACCCGGTCGGCCGACGACGACCCCCGGGGCGCGTGGGCCGAGGCCCGCGACGCCATGCAGGCGCTGCTGGAGGACCCCGCACGCGCCGATGCCGAATACGACGGGTACCTCGGCCGGACGAACGTGGCCGACACCGTCGACCGCTTCCTCGGCGTCGACCTGCTCGTGCACGGCTGGGACATCGCCCGCGCCACCGGGCAGGACGAGACGCTTCCGGCCGACCAGGTCCGCAGGTTCCACGCCCTCTTCCAGGGAGTCGGCGACGTGGTGCGGTCGCCGGGCGTCTTCGGGCCCGAGGCGCCGGTGCCCGACGATGCCTCGGAACAGGACCGGTTCCTCGCCTTCACCGGCCGCACGCCCTGACCCGCCCGGCCGCCGCCGGGCAGGCGGTCAGGGTCAGGGCCGGGGTTCGAGCGCGCCGACTTCCAGTGCGCTCATGATCTCGCCGAGCGCGGCGGACTGCTCCGGGGTGAGGCGGTCGAAGAGCCGGGCCCGCACCTTGGTGACGTGCCCCGTGGCGGCCTCGGCCAGCACGCGGGCGCCCTTGTCGGTGAGCACGGCCCAGGAGCCGCGGCGGTCCTCCGCGCAGGTCTCGCGGCGGACGTGTCCGGCCTGCTCCAGCCGGGCGATCTGGTGCGACAGGCGGCTCTTGGACACGATCACGCTGTCGGCCAGGCCGCGCATGCGCATCCGCCGCCCCTCGGCCTCGGAGAGGCTGACCAGGATGCCGTACTCGACCAGGGTCAGGCCGTTGCGCTCCTGGAGGTCGCGGTCGAGTTCCTGCTCGATCTGCGAGTTCGCGCGGAGAAAGCTCCGCCAGGTCCGCTGTTCGTCCGCATCGAGCCACCTGACCCCGTCCATGGGGGTCATCGTACTTCGGTTCACCGAGCGCTCCCGCCGGGCGGCGGGCCGTCGCGACGCGGTGCGCGCGGCCGCATCGGGCCCGCCGCTCACCGCTGTCACGCCCCGTCCCGCGCGGCTTCGGGGACCACGAGGCCGGGCAGGCGGGCCTCGATCTCGGCGCGGTCGGGCTCCAGCCACGGCGGGAGGCGCAGGTCGCGCCCCAGCCGGAGCAGCGGCTCGTCGTAGTCGAACCCGGGCCCGTCGGTCGCGATCTCCAGCAGCACGCCGCCGGGCTCGCGGAAGTAGATCGAGGTGAAGTAGGAGCGGTCGCGGATCTCGGTCACGTCGATGCCGTCGTCGGCCAGGGTGCGGCGCCAGCCGTCCTGGGTGGGCCGGTCGGGGGCGCGGTAGGCGACGTGGTGGACGGTGCCGGCCGCGACCAGCCCGCGGTCGGCACCGGGGGCGGCGAGGACGTCGACGACGGTGCCCACGCCGGCCGCCGCTTCGCCGGTGTGGAACCGGAGGCGGTCGCCCTCCTCTGCGGCGAGCCGGAAGCCGAGGCGCCCGTTGAGCATGGCGGCGGTGTCCTCGGGGTCGTGCTCGGTGAGGGTCACGGCGCGGATGCCGCGGATGGCGTGTTCGACGGGCACCGCGCCGCCGTCCCAGGGGTCGGTGTCGTGGGTGTCGGCGGCGGCGACCAGTTCGAGGACGAGGCCGTCGGGGTCGCGCAGGGTGAGCACGTCCTCCTGGAGGCGCTCGGCGGGCCGGGTCGCCTCCACGCCGAGGGCGGCGAGGTGCCGCTGCCACCACCCCAGCGAGCCTTCCGGGACGCTGAAAGACGTGGTGGTGGCCTGGCCCGCGCCGAGCCGGCCCTTGGGCGACCCCGGCCAGGGGAAGAACGTCATGATGGTGCCGGGGTTGCCCGCCCGGTCGCCGTAGTAGAGGTGGTAGGTCTCGGGGGAGTCGAAGTTGACGGTCTTCTTGACCAGCCGCATGCCCAGAGCGTTCAGGTAGAAGTCGGCGTTGGCCTGGGGGTCGCTCGCGATCGCCGTGACGTGGTGGATGCCTGAGGGACGCACGTCCATGTCGGTCTCCTGTCCAGCCGGGTCCGTGCCTGCACCCTAGTGAACAGTTGAAAATTGAACAACATTCCGCCCGCCCCTCCTCCGCGGGCCATGCGGGGCGCCTCCCCGAGCCGGCCGGCACCACGGTCCCGCCGCCCGCTCTCCGGGCGGCGGGACCGTCAGCGCGTGCGTGTCCGGTCAGCGGCCGCGCAGGGAGCGGTAGTGGCGGACCAGTTCGGCGGTCGAGGCGTCCAGCCCCGGGACGAGGGCGCCCGCGCTGAGGGCCGGCTCGATCCGGGTGGCCAGCGCCTTGCCCAGCTCCACGCCCCACTGGTCGAAGGAGTCGATGTCCCACACCGCGCCCTGCACGAACACCTTGTGCTCGTACAGCGCGATGAGCTGCCCCAGCACCGACGGGGTCAGCTCCGGGGCGAGGACGGTCGTGGTCGGCCGGTCGCCGCGGAAGGTGCGGTGCGGCACCTGGTCCACGGGCACGCCCTCGGCCTCGACCTCGTCGGCGGTCTTGCCGAACGCCAGCGCCTGCCCCTGCGCGAACATGTTGGCCATGAGCAGGTCGTGCTGGGCGGCCAGCCCCGGCGCCAGCTCCGCCCCGGGCCGGGCGAACCCGATGAGGTCGGCGGGCACCAGCTTGGTGCCCTGGTGGAGCAGCTGGAAGTAGGCGTGCTGGCCGTTGGTGCCCGGTGTGCCCCACACGACCGGCCCGGTCTCCCAGCCCACCGGGCGCCCTTCGCGGTCGACCGACTTGCCGTTGGACTCCATGTCGAGCTGCTGGAGATAGGCGGTGAAGCGCGAGAGGTAGTGGCTGTAGGGCAGCACCGCGTGCGACTGCGCATCGTGGAATTCGCCGTACCAGATCCCCAGCAGGGCCAGCAGGACCGGCGCGTTCTCCTCCAGCGGGGCGGTGCGGAAGTGCTGGTCGACGAGGCGGAACCCGTCGAGCATCTCGCGGAACCGCGCCGGGCCGATGGCGATCATCAGCGACAGCCCGATAGCGGAGTCGTAGGAGTAGCGGCCGCCCACCCAGTCCCAGAACTCGAACATGTTCGCCGTGTCGATGCCGAACCGGGCGACCTTCTCGGCGTTGGTGGACACGGCGACGAAGTGGGACGCCACCGCAGCGGGGTCCCCGCCGAGCCCGGACAGCAGCCACTCCCGCGCCGAGGTCGCGTTGGTGATGGTCTCGATGGTGCCGAAGGTCTTGGACGCGACGACGAACAGCGTGGTGGCGGGGTCGAGGTCGCGCAGGGCTTCGTGCAGGTCGGAGCCGTCGACGTTGGACACGAACCGGGTGTCGGGCCCGTTGCGGGTGAAGGGGCGCAGCGCCTCGTAGGCCATCGCCGGGCCCAGGTCCGAGCCGCCGATGCCGATGTTGACCACCGCGGAGATCGGCTCGCCGGTGTAGCCCCGCCACTCCCCCGACCGCACGCGGTCGGCGAAGCCGGCCATCCGCTCCAGCACCGCGTGCACATCGGGGACCACGTCGTGCCCGTCGACCTTGACCACCGCGTCCGCCGGGGCGCGCAGGGCGGTGTGCAGGACCGCGCGGCCCTCGGTGGTGTTGATCCGCTCGCCGCGGAACATGGCGTCGCGCAGGCCCTCGACGTCGGCGGCGGCGGCCAGGTCGCGCAGCAGCCGCAGCGTCTCGTCGGTGACGAGGTGCTTGGAGTAGTCCAGGTGCAGGTCGCCGACCTGGACGGTGTAGCGGCGGGCGCGGTCGGGGTCGGCCGAGAACAGGTCGCGCAGGTGGATGTCGCCGAGCCGGTCCCGATGTTCGGCGAGCGCCGACCACTCGGGGCGCCCGTCCAGGCGCTGGTGTTCCTCGGCGGTCGTGTCGGGCATGGGGTTCGCTCCTCGTTCATCGCGGGCGCTTGGCACGGTCGTCGTCTCCCGGGGCCGCAGGGCGTGCAGCGGGCGCCCGGCGCCGCGGGCCGGGCGCCCCCGGTCTCCGGGCCGGGCTGCCGCGGCGGCCGGGCCGGCCGCGCATCCGCCGCCGCGCAGGGGACGACAGCGGCAGCGTAGCCGTCCCGGGCCTCCGGCGCCGGGCGCGGCGGCGCGGCGCGCGCGAACCCGGCGGCCCGCTGCGGATACCCGGCGGCGGATACCAGGCGGCGGCGCCTTGACCTCGACATTGGTCGAGGTTCTAGCGTTGTCGACGACGAACGCCACCCGCGCGGATCGCCGCACGCGGTAGGGCGGCGGCCCGCCCGACGACCAGGAGGTCGGCCGTGCACGCGATCCGGCTGTACGAATTCGGACCGGCGGAGAACCTGCTGTACGAGGAGGTCCCCGACCCCGTCCCCGGCGAGGGGCAGGTACGGGTCGACGTGGCCGCGAGCGGCGTGCACGTCGTCGACACCCGGCTGCGCCAAGGGCCCGTCGGCGGCCCCTTCCCCGCTCCCAGCCTGCCCACGACCCCCGGGCGGGAGGTCGCGGGCGTGGTCGGCGCGGTGGGGCCCGGCACCGACCCGGGGTGGGCGGGCCGCAGGGTCGTCGTGCACCTGGGTCCCGCCGGGGCCGGCGGCTACGCCGAGCAGGTGGTGGCGGAGGCCGCGTCGCTGCACGAGCTGCCCGGCCATGTGGCGGCCGACACCGCGGTCGCCATGATCGGCACCGGGCGCACGACGATCGGCATGCTCGACCTGGCCGCGCTGCGCCCCGACGACGTGGTGCTGGTGACGGCGGCGGCGGGCGGCATGGGCAGCCTGTCGGTCCAGGCCGCGCACGCCATCGGGGCGACCGTGGTGGCCCTGGCGGGCGGCGCCGCCAAGACCGCGCTCGCGCGGCGGCTCGGCGCGGACATCGCGGTCGACTACCGCGACGGCGACTGGCCGGCGCGGGTCCGCGCCGGGCTCGGCGACCGCGAGGTGACGGTGGCCTTCGACGGGGTGGGCGGCGCGACCGGCGCGGCCGTCCTGGGGCTGCTCGGCGGCGGCGGGCGGCTCGTGCTGCACGGCTACTCCGCCTCGGCCGGGGCGCCCACTCAGGTCACAACCGCCGACCTCGCCGAACGCGGGCTCACCGCCATCTGGGGGATCGGCCCGCACATCGTGCGCCGCGCCGGCGGCATGCGGGCGCTGGAGACCCGGGCGCTGGCCGAGCTGGCGGCGGGCCGCCTCGTCCCGCCCGTCACCGCGTTCCCCCTCAAGGACGCCGCGCGGGCCCACGCCGCCCTGGAGAACCGCGAGACGACCGGGAAGGTGGTCCTGACCCCCTGAGGCGGCGCCGGGCCGGGCGAACCGAGCCCGGGGGCGTAGGGTCGGCGCGTCGCGGTGTCCCCGAGGGCGGGGTGGCGTAGCAAGGACCTGGCGCCGTGGCGGAGCCGGCCGCGACGATGTCCGGGCGGCGCGGCACCGGCGCCGCGCACCGTCGAGGAAGGGGAGGCCGCATGGACGGGCACTACGACGCGATCGTGATCGGCATGGGTCCGGGGGGCGAGGTCGCGGCGTCGCGGCTGGCCGCGGCGGGCAAACGGGTCGCCGTGGTCGAACGGGAGCTGGTCGGCGGGGAGTGCGCCTACTGGGCCTGCATCCCCTCCAAGACGCTGCTGCGCCCGCCGGAGGTCCGCGCCGAGGCCGCGGCGGTCGCCGGGCTCTCGGCGCCGCAGCCCGACTGGCAGGCCATGCGCGCCCACCGCGACACCATGATCCGCCACCTCGACGATTCGGCGCAGGTCGAGGGCTACCGGAGCACCGGCGTGACGGTCGTCAAGGGCTCCGCGCGGATCACCGGCCGCGACCCGTGGCGGGTCGAGGCCGGGGACGCGGTGCTCACCGCCGGCGACGTCATCGTGGCCACCGGCTCCTCCCCGATCCGGCCCCCGGTTCCGGGCCTGGAGGAGGTCACGGTGTGGACCAACCGCGAGGCCACCACCCTGGCCGAGATCCCCGCGCGGGCGGTGGTGGTCGGCGGCAGCGCGGTGGGCGTGGAGCTGGGCCAGTTCCTGGCCCGCATGGGCACCCGGGTGACGCTGCTCCAGCGCGGCCCGTTCCTGATGAACCGCGAGGACCCGCGCATCGGCGCGCTGACCGCCGCCCTGCTCACCCGCGACGGCGTGGACGTCCGAACGGGGAGCGAGCCGCGGCGGTTCTTCCGCGAGGGCACCGACAGCGTGGTGGAGCTGGACGACGGCGCCCGGATCGCCGCCGACGTGGTGCTGCTGGCCACCGGCCGCCGCCCGCGCACCGAGGGCCTGGGGCTGGAGGAGGCGGGCGTGGAGGTGGGCGCCCGCGGGCTGGCCGTGGACGAGCGGTGCCGCGTGGCGGAGGGGCTGTGGGCGGTCGGCGACGTCACCGGTGTCGCGCTCTTCACCCACGTCGCGAAATACCAGGGTCGGGTGGTCGCCGACAACATCCTGGGCCGCGACCGGGTGGCCGACTACACGGCCGTGCCCCGGGTGGTGTTCAGCGACCCCGAGATCGCCGTCGTCGGCCTCACCGAGGACCAGGCGCGCGAGCGCGAAATCGACTTCATCACCGCCGAGGTCGACCTGGCCGCGACACTGGCCCGCCCCTGGACCTACGCCACCGAGCCCGAGGGCCACATGGGCGTCCTCGCCGACCGCGAGCGCCGCGTACTGATCGGCGCCTGGGCGGTCGCCCCACTGGCCGGAGAGGTCATCCACACGGCCGCTCTCGCGGTACGCGAGGCCATCCCGGTCGACCGCCTCACCGACGGGATCGCCCAGTTCCCCACCTACAACGAGGGCTACGTCCTCGCGGTGGAGGCCCTGAACCTCTGACGGTGCGCGGGCCCGCCCCGCCGCGCCGACGGTACACCGGTGCCGGGAGGCGCGCGCCGGCGCTCACCCTCTCCAGGACTCCTCGTAGTCGGGGTGGGTCTCGTAGACCGCCGCCAAGTGCTCCAGCGCGCGGCGCCAGGCGTGCAGGGCCGCCCAGGCGTCGGCCGGGGGCGGGGCGGCGGAGCGGCCGTGCGCGCCCAGGCCGTTCATGCACGCCTCATGCGCCACCACGTAGCCGCGCACGATCCGCCGCTTGGCGTCGACGTCGGCGCGGGCCCGGGAGGGGCCGCCGGTGGCAGATGACGCCGCGTGCGCCGCCCGCTCGTCCTCGTCCAAGCGCGCAAACAGGAACTCCACGATCGTCACCCGAGCGGTCTCCCTTCATCGGGGTGTCCCCCATACCGACGTTCGTATACCACCCTTTCGTTCCGTGTGGCGAAGCCGGCCCGCCCGCCCGGGCCCCGCACGGGCCGTGGGCGGGGGCGGCGCACCGGCTCGGGAGCGGCCGCGGAACCGCGGCGCACCGGCTCGGGAGCGGCCCCCGGACCGCGGACGCCGGTGCGGTGCATCGGGCTAGGAACAGCCTTCGAACTGCGGGACGCTGGTCACGATGTCCAGCCCGGTGTCGCCGAACCACGTGGTCAGCAGCCGCTCGGCGGTGCCGTCCTGGTACATGTCGGTGAGGGCGCGGTTGACGGCCTCGCAGCCCGACACGTCCTCCTCGGCGACGCCGATCCCGTACCTCTCGTCGGTGAACGGCGCTTGGACGAGCTTGAAGGCGGACCGGTTCTGGAGCAGGAACCCGGCGAGGATGAGGTCGTCGGTCGTCACCGCGTCCGCCTCGCCCTCGGCGAGCATGGACACGCACTCGCTGTAGCTCGGCGCCTCAACGAGGCGGGCGCCGATCCCCCGCTCCTCGATGACCCGGTCGGCGGAGTTGGACCCCTCGCCCTGGCACAGGCGCCGGCCCTCCAGGTCGCGGACGTCGTCGATCGACGTCTCCTCGGCGCGGACCAGGATGTCCTGGTGGGCGACGTAGTAGGGGCCGGCGAAGGTCACCTCGGTCTTGCGGGCGGGGGTGATGGAGTACGTGGCCACGACCAGGTCCACCCTGCCCTCGATCAGGTATTCCTCGCGCTGCGCCGAGGTCAGCGGGACGAACTCGACGTCCTCGCGCTCGACGCCGAGCCGGTCGGCGACGTCGAGCGCGACGTCCACGTCGAACCCGGTGAAGGAGCCGTCGGCCTCGCGCAGGCCCAGGCTCGGCTGGTCGGCCTTGACCCCGATCCGCAGGGTCTCGCGGGACAGCAGCGACCGGGTCTCGCCGAGCGCCCCCGTGCAGGAGCACACCGCCAGGACCGCGGCCAGGGGAAGTGCGAGATCACGCAACCGCATCGCCGTCTCCTCGTCTCCTCATCGTCCGGTCGTCCGGTCGTCGTCCGGGTTGATCGGGTTGTGCGGGTTGATCGGGTCGGTCCGGTGTCATGGGGCGTCGTCGAGCGTTTCCGGGGCCGGTCCGCCTCGGTGACCGGGGGCCGGCCCGCCGGTCACCGGTACTCGGCCAGGCGCGGGCGGACACCGGCGAGGATGAGCACGGCGAAGGCCAGGGTCGACGCGGGCAGCAGCACGTCCCACCCGGCCCGCCCGCGGTCGCCCGCGTTCACCGCGTTGTCGAAGGTGGCCCGGTGCAGGCTGGTGAGGTTGATCAGCGACTCCTCGTAGCGGTCGAACGCGTCCTCGACCGACCCCGTCCCGCCCATGTGGGCGCTGACGGCCGCGCGCCGCCGCCCGTCCCCCGCGATGGCGCGCATCTCGCGGTCGGCCCGCAGGAAGCCGTCGTAGGCGCGCAGCACCTCGCCCTGCGCCTCCGCCTGACCGTCGAGGCGGGTATTGTCCAGCTCGTCGCCGAGGAAGCCGAGGATCCGGCCCCGGTAGCCGGACCGGTCGGCGACCAGCGCGCCCACCTCGCTGTCGTAGGCCAGCAGGTCGCCGGGGACCACGCCACCCGGTCCCTCGACGTAGAGGACCGTCTGCGCGTCCTCGAAGAAGCTCTGGGCATAGGTGTCGGCGCGCTCGGGGTCGAGCAGCCAGCGGCTCTGGTCGGCGTTCATCCCGGTGCTGATCGCCTGGGCGCTCGACAGCGCGATGACGGAGTCGAGGCCGTCCTCCTTGGCCGTGCGCAACTGCTCCGCCTGGTTCTGGAGCATCCCGGTGGCCAGCCCGACCAGGGCGAGCACGCCCACCGTCGCCGCGGCCAGCGCCGGGTTGTAGCGGCGGCGGAACCGGGCGCGCAGGAACAGCTGGAGGGCCACCAGCGAACCGACCGCCACCGTGCCCGAGATCGCGACCCACAGCGGGCCCAGCCGGATGTCGGAGCGCCGTTCCTCGTAGGTGGTCCGGACGGTCGCCCCGCTCTCCAGGGTCAGGTTGTAGGCCTTGGGCAGCAGCTCCAGGCGCATGAGGTCGGTCGCCTGACGGTAGGTGTCCACGACGCCGGCGGTGGGCTGGCCCGGGCCGGAGCCCGCCTCGTCGTTGAGCAGGCGCGCCTCGGCGACGAGCTGCTCGTAGTCGCCCATGCCGTTGAGGACCTCCCGGACGGTCCGCTGCTCGGCGGGGTCGCCTCCGGCGAGTTGGGCCGCGTGCAGCAGGGCGGAGTTGGCCTCGTCGCGGCGCAGCTCGTAGCGGCGCACCGATGCGTCGCGGCCCTCCCCGAGGGTGTGCTCGTCGCCCATCAGCAGGATGTTGGCGACCTGGGCGTCCATGTCGCTGAGGGCGAAGTACAGGTCGGCGGTGGCCGCCACCTTGGGTCCGGCGCCGTGCCCGATGACCTGGAAGCCCTCGCGCGCCTGGGAGATCGCCACCGTGGTGACCGTGAACAGCGCACCCACCGACGCCAGGCACAGGGCCGTCAGCAGCCAGATCCGCACACGGGTGCCGTACGGGCCGCGCAGCCGGCGCAGGATGCGCCGGCGCCGGAAGGAGCGGGCGATGCGCCCCCCGGGGGGAGCGGGCACATCGGCGACGGCCGGGCCGCCGGTCGCTCCGCTGATCATCGCGGGTCAGCCCTTCTGGAGAGTGATGACCGTCCACGCACCCACGTAGATGCGGTCGCCGTCGTGCAGCGGCACCGCTGCGTCGTGTGCGATCGGATCGCCGGTCCCATTGACGGTGGTCCCATTCGTCGAGCCCAGGTCGAGCAGTACCCAGCCGCCGTCGGGTACGGCCAGCAGCATGGCATGCAGGTGTGAGACAGCGGGGTCCTCCGGGGGGACTCCGAGGTCGATGTCGGGGACGATGCCGCGCGCGGCGCTGCGCCGCCCCACGTGGATGCGCTTCTTGTTGAGCGGGAGCCGCCGCAGCCCCGGGTGTGCGGGGAAGCGGATCGCGGCGGGATCGAGTACGCCGCGGTCGGCCAGGGCCTGATAATAAGCCGGATCGGCGCCGATCACGGCACGCCAGACGCCGGCCGGGCCCGCTCTGCCCTCGGGGTCGCCGCCGCCCGGACGGCGCGGCCGGCCGCCGCGGAGGCGGCCGGGTGGCGGTACGGTCCCAAGGGCGCCGCCGCTCACCTGCGCCGGTACGCGGACGAGGTGGTGGGCGGGCGCGGGCGCGCCGAGCGAGGAGGCGACGGTCGTGTCGAGCTCGGTGAAGTCGAAGCCGCACTCCTCGCAGTAGCGTCCGTCGCGTCCGGTGCCGCACTCCGGGCAGGGCCGCTCATCGGCTCCGCCCGGAGCGGGCGGCGTCCGCCGGCCGGGCAGGTGGAGCCGCGCGGCCGGCGCGGGCATCCGGATGCCGCAGACGGCGCAGAATCGGTCGGTGGCCGAGTCGTGCCCGGCCGGGCAGCAGGTCGGCATGGTGGGCCCTTCCTTCGGCGGTCTAGCCCTCCGCTGGATCGGCCGTGCGCGTGCGCACGGTCCGGGTGGAATCGGTGTCGAGCGTCATCTCGTCGACCTCCGCGACCGACGAACGCAGCCGGACGGTCCCGGTCTCGGGGTCGACGACGTCGACCACCTTTCGCAGCAGCGCCGCCGTGGCCTCGTTGCCGAAGGCATGCGCCAGGGCGACCGCCCGGCCCAGCCGGGCGGTCGCGGTGTCGGTGTCGCCCCTCCTGCGGGCGTCCAGCCCCTCCCGGACAGCGCGGGCGAGCCGGGTCTGGCCGGTGTAGTGCGCGACGCGGGCGTCGATCCGGGCCGAGCGGTCGCCGTCGGCGGTCCATTCGGCGAGGATGTCGCCCGACGCCAGGACGCGCTCCCCGGCGACCACGCGCACCCACCCGGCGCGCATCCGGCGCCCGGGCGTGCCGGGCGGCACGGCGACGCACACGTGGTAGTCGCGCGCCTCGTCGCCCCAGGCGCCGAGCGGGTAGTCGGCGACCTGCGGCCCGCGGCCGATGCGCCGCAGGTCCTGCACGGCGGGCGCGACCTGGCGGATGAAGCGGACCTGCGCCGCCTGCGGGATCCACAGCCGCAGCGCCACGTCGGCGACGGTCTTGCCCATGGCGGCCTCGGTCATGGCGCGCACGTCGGCCGCCATGTCGGCGGGGTCGGCGATGATGCCCATGCCGCCCATGAGGGCCGAGGAGATCCGGCGCAGCTCGTCGACGCTCCACGAGGTGCCCACGCCGCGGCAGTCGCAGACGAAGCGGCCCGCGACCTCCTTCAGCGCCTCGTCGAGACCGCCGGGGAGTTCGTTGTCGAGGCCGTCGGTGATCAGGATCGCGTGGCGCAGAGCGGGGGTGTCCGGCGCGGCGAACAGCTCACCGGCCGCGCGCAGCCAGACGCCCATGCGGGTCCCGCCTCCGGCGGCCAGCCCGCCGACCGCGCGGGCCGCCGCGGCGCGGGTGCGGGGGGTGGCGGCCACGAGGCGGCGTTCGCCGGGGTAGACCATGGCGGCGTCGCCGCTGCCGGCGACGATCGCGAACAGCACCCCCTCGCGCAGCGCGGCGACCGCCGCAACGGCGGCACGCCGGGCCGCGGCGATCTTCTCGCCACGCATGGATGCGGAGGTGTCGATGATGACGACCTCGGCGGCATCCGGCGCGGTCGGCACCAGCGCGAGCCCGTCCGACCCGTCACCGTCACGCGGCCGGCGGTCCGGCACCCCGGCCGCCGCGACCTCCACGACCGCGTGCACGTCCGTCCCGCCTAGGGGCAGGAACCGATTCTGATCGACCCGCACCGAGAACTCCGGCGCCCCGATGTCACCCGTCATGGCACCCGCTCTCGGACCGCACGGCGGGTGGTGGGACACGGCCCGCGCACGGCCTGCGTGCGATGGGCGGCTGGCGTCCGGAGGCCGCCGTCGCCCCCCGGCCCCCCGGGCCGAGCCGCACGCGCCCTGTGCCACGGCCGGTGGATCGCGCCGGTCGCGACCGCGCACGGCCGCGGCCCTCCCTCGGATGACGCCCCGCCCGAGTGCGCCGCGGCGACGCGTCCCACCGCCCTGAGGAGACGGCAGGGGCGAAGAGCAGGGCCGACCGTGCCCCGGCCGCGACCGGGCCGCCCGGGCTTCGCCGGCGCCGGTGGGGCGGGTGAGGCCGGCGGCGGGCGACGGCGCCGGCGGTCGGTCGCGTGGGACGGCGGCATCAGGGGGCCTCCACGGAGGGGGGTTCGCGGCGACCGGCGGGGACCGCGATCACGACCGCGGTGATGTTGTCGCCGCCTCCGCTGTCGAGGGCGAAGCGGATGAAGGTGCGGGCCGCCTCCAGGGGGTCGTCGGCGGCGCCGGGGACCGCGGCGGCGAGGGCGTGCGCCTGGGGGAGGTAGTTCCACAGGCCGTCGCTGCACAGCAGGAGCGCGCCCGGGCCCCGGACCTCGACGGTCTCCAGGTGGCCGTCGACGGGGCCGAAGTCGGCGCCCATCCATGCGGTGAGCGCGTGGGCGTGGACCGACGCCCGCGCCTGCGCGGGGGTCATGACGTCCATCGCGACCATGGCCTCCCCCCACGAGTCGTCCCGGGTCAGCAGCGTCGAGCGGCTGCCCGCCCCGGGGGCGGCCAGCCAGTAGGCCCGGCTGTCGCCGATCCAGCCCAGGGTGATCGGCCCGCCGTCGGCGGGGACCACCGCGGAGACGAACGTGCACGCCGGCGCCTCCGGACCGGAATCGGCGAGCCCGGACACCGCGGCCGCGGCGCTGCGCATCGCCTCTTCGGTGGAGTCGCGCGCCGAGCCGCCGGCGGCGAGGCCGTCCGCGAGCACGGCGGCGCCGACATCGGCCGCGACCCGCGACGCCTCATGCGGTCGCGGGGAAGTGGAGACGCCGTCGCACACGACGGCGACGACGGCCTGCGGACCGGACGGACGCACCGTGGAACGAGCGGAGGCGGCGCCGTCCGGGCCGAGGGAACCTTCCGCCGGGCCGGCGGCGGAGCCGTCCGGAACGGCCGCGGAGCCGTGTGGGACGGCGCGCGTGACCTGCGGACCCGGTCCCGCCTCCTCGCCGGCCGTCGCAGGGTCGGCGGACGTCGCGGCGGCCGGGGCGGGGGCCGCCTTCCCGCCGCACGCCGCCGTTCCGGTCGGCGCTGAGGCGCCCCGGTCCGGGGAGACCGGTGCCGAAGGAGCCTGCGGGGCCGAGCCGGGGACGGGCGCGACCGGCGCCGGGGCGGTCGCGCCGGGGGCGAGGAGCACCATGGCGTCCTCGTTGCGGCTGTGCCGCAGGCCGCGGTCGCTCACTCCCCCAGCGGTACACGAGGCCACCTCGACGTGGTCGCGCTTCTCAGGCCGGCGCAGCCCGCAGCGGCGGCAACGGCCTGTGGCGACCGCGGCGCCGCACCGGGGACACTCGGGTGCCTG
The DNA here is from genome assembly GCF_042650565.1 of Nocardiopsis sediminis. NCBI lineage: Bacteria > Bacillati > Actinomycetota > Actinomycetes > Streptosporangiales > Nocardiopsidaceae > Nocardiopsis > Nocardiopsis sediminis. The sequence goes on along the minus strand of NZ_JBHSBH010000012.1, from coordinate 377,986 downwards.
CCCCGGCACGTCAGCATGGTCTCGGCCACGCCCCTGGGTCTCGCCGTCCCCCGGGGCCGGGTGGGCCGCCGCGCAGTCGGGCCCGTCGCCGGTCGTCGTGCGGCCGCAGTGCGCGCAGGGCCGGCCGCCGTCGCCCGCCGTCGCGGGGGTGTCGGCGGGGCGGGGTGCGGTGCGGTCCGGTGAGCCGTTGTCGTCGTTCCTGCGGCGCGCCGCCGATGGGCCGGCTCCCGTGCGGCCGGCCGGGCCGGGGGCCTTCCGCGGGGTCCCTGCCGGTCCCGCGCCCGCTCGGCGTGCGGCGGGCGGGCCGGAGCCGCGGCCCGACGGCGGCTGGGATCCGGACGCTGCCCGGGACTCGGACGCTGCCCGAAGCTCGGGCGCCGGCCTGGGCTCAGGAGAGGGCCCGGGGCGCAGAGGGAGGTCGCCGTCGTCGGCGTCGGGGGCGGTCATGTCCAGGTCCTCGGGCGCACGGCGTTGGCCTGGTCGACGAAACCGTGGCGGGCGCCGCCGTCGACCGTTACCCGGGCCAGGGCGCGGTAGGTGCGCTCCAGGTTGCCGCGCAGGCCGGCCTCCGTCAGCCGGTCGCCCAGCAGGGTCGTGGCGGCCGCCGGGGACCGCCCGGCCAGCATCCAGCCCAGTGCGGCCTCGAGTACCCGGGTCGCCAGCCGGTCGCCGGACTCGCCCCGCAGGCCGAGCCGGTCCAGCCGGGCCCCGGCGTCGACGATGGCCTCCTCCTCCAGCTCGCCCGGGTCGGGCGCGGCCACCCGGGCCGCCACCGCGGCCATCTGTGCGGTCAGGTAGAGGCTGGAGCGGTCGGGGACGGTGTCGAGCACGTCGACGGCGCCGGCCCGGTCGCCCTGGGCCAGCCGGGTCCGCGCCAGCCCGAACGCGGCGCTGACGTAGGAGTGGTCGGTGTACCAGACGGCGCGGTAGTGGCGGGCGGCGGCGTCGAGCAGCCCGGAGCCCTCACAGGCCGCCGCCAGGCCCAGCCGGGGCGCGGCCTCGCCGGGCAGGTGCCCGAACAGTTCGTCGAACCTGTCGTGCGCCTCGGCGTGGTCCCCGATGCTCAGCGCCGTCAGTGCCCGGTACCAGAAGATCCGCCAGTCGCCGGGGGCGTCGACGCCGTACGCCTCCAATGGGGCGATGGCGGCCTCGGGGCGCCCCAGCGTGATGAGCGCCCGGGCGAGCATGAGCCGGGTCTCAGGGCTGGGGTCGGCGACCGCTTCCAGGGTCGCGACCAGCTCCTCGGGGTGCACCGAGGAGAGCCCCGCGAGCAGCTGGGCCGCCTGGTCCTGGGGGTCGACGAGGGGGACGGGGAGCGCGGCGGCCACCACCGCGGGGTCGGGGCGCCGGAGCAGCCGGTCGGTACCGTCGACCGGGCCGGTGGGGGTGATGACCCCGACGCGGAAGTGCTCGGGGCCGAACAGCCCCGACGCCGCCGGGTGCGGGCGGCCGTGGATGTCGGACAGCACTTCGCGCAGCACGCCGGTGAGCTGCTCGGCCATGTCGGCGGCGAGGTGGAAGCGCAGGTCGGGGAACGGGTGGGTCGCGCGGCACAGCAGGCGGTGGTAGGACTCGTAGCGCCGCAGGACCGGCTCGTCGGTCTCCTCGGGGAGGCTGTGGGGGTGCTCACGGATGAACGCGTGGCCGAGGCTGAGCACCGCCAGCGACCGCCCGACCGAGTACAGGTCGGAGCTGACGGAGGGGCCGGGCCCGCGCAGCTCACTCTCGGGCACCCGATAGCCCGGGGTGGTGTAGACCGAGGTGACCGTGTCGTCCATGCGGCGGACCGCGCCGAGGTCGATGAGCTTGATCTGCTCCTCGCTCTGGATCACGTTGTCGGGTTTGAAGTCGCAGTAGAGCAGCCCCCGGTGGTGGAGGTAGCCCAGCGCCCGCAGGATCTCCAGCCCGTAGGCGATCACCTGCTCGACCGGCAGCGCCTCGTCGCCGGCGCCCTGCCGGCGGCGCTCCACGATCAGGTCGCGCAGCGACTTCCCGCCCACGTACTCCATGACGATGTGCCCGGCGGGGATGCCGGTGCGCGGGTCGGGGTGCTGGACGAAGTTGTAGATCTTGACGATGTTGGGGTGCTCCACCTCGGCGAGGAACGCCCGCTCGGCGGTCGCGGTCTTGTGCGCTTCCGCGTCGCCGCTGTTGAGCAGCCCCTTGAGGACCACCCACCGGTCGCTGACGTTGTGGTCGCGCGCCAGGTAGATCCAGCCGAGCCCGCCGTGCGCCAGGCAGCCGAGGACCTCGTACTGGCCGGCGACCAGGTCGCCCTTCTTCAGCTTGGGGGTGAAGGAGTACGGCGCCCGGCAGGTCCGGCAGTACCCCTCGGTGCGGCCCGGCCGCCCTCGGCGCGAGCGGCCCACGCGGGCGTTACACCGCCCGCAGAAGCGGTTCTTCTCCGCGACGACCGGGTCGGCCATGACCGCGGTCTCGGGGTCGCGGTAGGGCACGGGCGGTACCTGCACCATGCCCAGGCCCAGCATCCCGCGCGCGGAGGACGGCGAGCGGCGGCTGCGGTCCGACGGGCCGCTGGTGGTCCGCGGCCCCGTGGGGCCGCCGGAGCGGGGGCCGGGGGTCGCCGAGTCCGCCCGGTCCCCGGGGTGGTCCACGCCCCCGTGAGCGTCCTGGAACAGACGCGCCGCGGCGTCGTCGTCGATGATGCCGGAGATCCCCAGGCCGGTCAGGCCCGACACGTGGGAGACGCCGGACGGCCCGGACACGCCGTCCCACACCGAGGGCTCGGAGGCGGTCCAGGGGTCGCGGCCGCCGCGGCCGGAGGGCACCGACCGGTCCGTGCGCGCGCTCCACGCGTAGCGCCCGGCGCCGCCCCATTCGGGGCCGGTGGGCGCGAAGCCGTGCGGGCTGAGCGGGGTGACGCTCTCGGAGCCGGCCGGGGCCATGCCGCACACATCGCAGTAGCCGCCGTCGACGGTGCCCGGGCAGCCCGGGTCGGTGCAGGGGTTCATCGGGGCACCCCGCCGCGCACGGCGCAGGCCCGGCCGGGCACGGCGCGGCCGCGCCCCGCACACCGGAGGGCGGCACGGCCGTCTTGCGGGCGCGCGGGCGGCCCACTCGCCGCCAGAGTGTTCCGCACTGGCCGCATCACCCCTCATGCGCCGCACTGGTCCCGCGGGCGGATCGGAGCGTCCGCCGGGTCCCGCCACGGGAAAAGTCTCATACCACGCGGATGCGGTCACAAGGGGAGGGGCGGTCTTCGGCCGTGTCCGGCCATGAAATCCCTGCGACACCGGGCGATCCGGTAGCGCGGCGCCTACACCGGGTGGCGGCGCTCGCCCGGTGCGGCCCGCGGCTCCGCTCGTCCGCATCCGGACGGCCCGCTCCCGGCCCGGCGATCCGTCCTCGCGGCGCGCTCCGGCGGCTCAGGAGGGGGCCGAGGGATCCTTGATCCGGTCGCCGTCGTCCGCCGGAGCCGGGAGCACGGCCCGGACGCGGAAGCCGCCTTCGGGGCGGGGGCCGGCGTGGAAGTCGCCGCCGAGGGCGGTGGCGCGCTCGCGCATGCCCCGCAGGCCGTTGCCCTCGGGGGCCGCCGCGGCGCCCGGGGTGGCGCGGCCGTCGTCGTCGACCTGGACGGACACGCCGTGGGGGCCGTAGGCGACCGTCACCTCCGCCCGGGAGGCCACGGCGTGCCGCCGCGCGTTGGTGAGCGCCTCCTGCACGATCCGGTAGGCGGCGAGGTCGACCGGGGCCGGCAGCGGGACGGCGTCGCCCTCCTCGCGCAGCCGGACGGGGAGCCCGGCCTCGGTGGTCTGCGCGGCAAGGTCGCCCACCCGGGCCAGCGAGGCCGGCGGCGCCAACGGTGCCGCGGCATCGTCCACCTGGCGGAGCACGCCGAGGGTGCCGCGCAGTTCGCGCAGCGTGTCCTTGCTCGCCCGCTTGATCGCGTCGAGCGCGGCGAAGGCCTGATCGGGGTCTCGGCCATGGGCGGCGGCCCCGGCCTGCACGTTGATCAGGGAGATGTTGTGCGCGATGACGTCGTGGAGCTCGCGCGCGATGCGCAGCCGCTCCTCGGTGGCGCGGCGCCGGGCCTCTTCCTCGCGGCCCCGCTCGGCCTCGGCGGCCCGTCGCTCGACCTCGTGCAGGTAGGCGCTGCGGTTTCGGGCGATCTCGCCGGCGGCGAGCACGACCAGCACCCAGCCGACGACGTAGAAGGCGCGTGCGGGCTCGAACTGGACCGTCTCGCCGGCGGCGATGACCGCCAGCACCACGACGGTGGCGGTGATCGCCGAGGCGCGGTGCCGGGTGGCGCCCAGCCGGACCACGGCGACGACGAACATCAGCCACGCCGCCCATCCGTCGGCCTGGCCGAAGATGTAGTAGAGCGGGGTGCACACCCCCACGGCCAGCGCGGTGAGCATGGGCAGCCGGCTCAGGACCGCCAGCGACGCCGCTCCGGCGGCCAGGAACGCGAAACCGGGCACCGACAGCGGTGCACCACTGAACCAGGCCGCCGGGAACTCGGCCAGGATCTGCGCGACGCCCACCGCCGCGGCGAGGACGATGTCGGCCGCGGTGCCCGTGGGCCGGGTCGCCAGGCGTTTCATGGCCTCCCCTCCCCGCGGTCCGCGCTTCGCGGCGACTCTACCCGCAGGGGCGGGCCTGGGGGCGGGGACGGTCAGGCGATGATGCCGCGGTTGCGCCCCTCCGCGCGCACGCGCAGGCCCAGCGCGATCAGCACCGCGCCGAACAGGATCGCGTACACCCCGATGAGCAGCGCGACGGCCGCCAGGCCCACGCCCGGGATGAACCAGATCACGATGCCGAACGCGATGGAGAGCACGCCGCTGACGACGTAGAGCCATTCGTGGGCGAGTTCCTTGCGCAGCCGCACGGCGGCGGCTACCTCGAAAACCCCCGTCACCACCGCCCATGCGCCGATGACCAGGGCCAGCGCCAGTACGGTGAACCCCGGCCAGAGCAGGGCGACGATGCCGAAGAGCACCCCGAGCACGGCCTCGACGACCAGCGGGCCGCGGCTGCCGTCGCCGGCCCGGAACGCCGCCACGCCGGCCATGGCCCCGTCCACCAGGGCGTAGAAGCCGAACAGGATCGCGAGCACGACCAGCGTGATCGCGGGCCAGACAACGGCCAGCAGGCCGAACACGATGGCGATCGCCCCTCGCAGGATGAGCACCCACCAGTGGCGCACCAGGTAGTCGAGCATGTCTTCCCCGATCGTCGACGGATCACCTACACGCCTGCCCCGTGACGGTGGTCTCGATGATCGACCAGGTCAAAGCGTTACCCGGACCTGGTGCAAAACAGACGGACGGCGGCCGGGACGCGGAAGTCTCCGCGCCCCGGCCGCCGTCCGGTGCCGGGTGAGTGGTGCCCTGTGGTCAGGCGCTACCGGGGTAGGCCCGCTGAGCGTGGCCGACGTAGAGCTGGCGCGGGCGCGCGATGCGCGCGGCGGGGTCGAGGCGCTGCTCACGCCAGTGCGCGATCCAGCCGGGCAGCCGGCCGATCGCGAAGAGCACGGTGAACATGTTCGTGGGGAAGCCCATGGCCCGGTAGATGACGCCGCTGTAGAAGTCGACGTTCGGGTAGAGCTTACGGTCGGTGAAGTAGGGGTCGGCGAGCGCCTTGCCCTCGAGCTTGAGTGCGAGCTCGAAGAGCTCGTCGGGGTTCTCCTGGCGGTCCAGGATCTGCGCGGCGAGGCCCTTGATCTCCTTGCTGCGCGGGTCGAAGTTCTTGTAGACGCGGTGGCCGAACCCCATGAGGCGGGTCTTGCTCTGCTTGTCCTTGACCTTGTCGAGGAACGCGTCGACATCGCCGCCGAGGCCGCGGATCTCCTCCAGCATCTCCAGGACGGCCTGGTTCGCGCCGCCGTGCAGCGGGCCGAACAGGGCGTTGATCCCGGCCGAGACGCTGCCGTACAGGCTCGCCTGGGAGGAGCCGACGACGCGGACGGTGGCGGTGGAGCAGTTCTGCTCGTGGTCGGCGTGCAGGATGAGCAGCAGGTCGAGCGCCTTGACGAACAGCGAGTCGAGATCGGCCTCGCCGCTGAGCTCGCCGAAGGTCATGCGCAGGAAGTTCTCGACGTAGTCGAGGGACTCGTCGGGGGCGACGGGCTCCTCGCCGATGGAGTTGCGGTAGATGTGCGCGGCGATGGTGGGGACCTTGGCCAGCAGCAGCATCGTGGCGCGGTCGACCTGCTCGGAGTCGCCGGGGTCGGTGGAGTCGGCGTAGAAGGCGCCCAGCGTGTTGACCGCGCTGGCGAGCAGGGTCATGGGGTGGGCGTTGCGCGGGAAGGCGTCGAGCATGGCGCGCAGCTCGGGCGGCAGCGCGGCGTTGGCCCGGAGCTGCTCGGAGAATTCCTTCAGCTGGCCGGGCTCGGGGAGTTCGCCGTGGATGACGAGGTAGGCGACCTCCAGGAAGGAGCTTCCGGCGGCGAGCTCCTGGATGGGGTATCCGCGATAGCGGAGAATGCCGGCCTCGCCGTCGATAAAGGTGATCTTCGACTGACAGGCGGCGGTGTTGGCGAACCCGGGATCCAGGGTGGTCGTGCCGGTCGCGGCCAGCAGGGTCTTGACCTCGAAGGCGTGCTCACCCTCGGTGCCGGTGAGCAGCGGCAGCGGTTGGGTTCCGCCCTCGTACCGCAGCTCTACCGTGCTCTGTTTGCCGTCGTCGCTCATGCCCGAGCCAACCTTTCCAGGCGGAGGTGCGGGGAATCAGGGAAAAGCCCGCGGGCTTTGTGCCGGGTTCCGGTGAACCAGTGAATCTGTTCAGATTCCATTAAACTCCAGTGAAGCAAAATCATACAATTGTCACGCATTCGCGAACAGGTGACATGCGACACACTAGGAACTGCGTCTTCGTTTTAGCATGACATAAACTTTGACGGTTTTTCTCTGTGACGCGAGGTGTGCTCGTTCACAAAACGGACACATGACCACGGTCTCGTCACCGCAGGTCACGCCCTGACACAGCGGGTCGCCATCGGACCGCGGCGGAGAAATTCGCCCAAGGCGAACACGAAGGGCCGCGACCTCAGCAGAGAAGTCGCGGCCCCGTCGGGAACGTTATTCTGCGGCCTCCACGCCGCCCGCCAGCAGTGGTTCGAGGACGAGATCGGGGTGGTCGCGCTCGATGACGCGCAGGCGCCACTTGTTGTGCACGAGCATGAGCAGCTCGCCGTCGGAACGGCGGGTGAGGACCTCCCCGCCGGAGAGCCCGTGCAGGACCGGGGCCGAGGCCGCGTCGGTGCGGCGCGCCAGCGAGTAGTCCAGGTGCGACAGCTCGATCGGCGCCCGGAACTCGTGCTCCATGCGGTGCTTGACCACATCGAACTGGAGGGGCCCCACCGCCGCCAGCACCGGCGCCTGCTCCCCGCGCACATCGGAGGACAGCACCTGCACCACCCCCTCGCTGTCGAGCTGGGAGATGCCGCGCTGGAACTGCTTGTAGCGCCCGGCGTCCACCGCGCGCGCCACAGCGAAGTGCTCGGGGGCGAAGCTGGGGATCGGCGGGAACTCCACGCGGGGGCCGTCGTAGAGGGTGTCCCCCACGCTCAGCGCCTGCGCGTTGATGAGGGCGATCACGTCGCCGGGGTAGGCGGTCTCGATCGTGCTCCGCTCGCTGCCGAACACCGCCTGGGTGTACTTGGTGGCGAACGGGCGGCCGGTGGCCGCGTGGGTCAGGACCATGCCGCGGTCGAACCGGCCGGAGCCGACCCGGACGAAGGCCATGCGGTCGCGGTGCGCCTTGTCCATGTTGGCCTGCATCTTGAAGACCTGGCCGGCGAACGGGGCGGTGATGGGCCGGGGCTCGCCCTTGGCGTCGGGCTGCGCGGCCGGCGCCGGGGCGAGCCGCACCAGGGTCTCCAGGAGCTGGGAGATCCCGAAGTTGGGCAGCGCGGCCCCGAACAGCACCGGCGAGGACTCCCCGGCGCGGAACGACTCCTCGTCGAAGTCGGCGCCGATCTCGCCGAGCAGCTCGATCTCCTCGCGCGCCTGCTCCCAGGCGGTGTCCTCGGCCGCGGCGGCCTGCTCGTCGGTGAGCCGCTCCTCGACGGCCTTGGTGGCGCCGCCCGGGGTGCGGTGGAACTTGGTGTAGCCGTCGCCGTCGGAGCGGTCGATCAGCCCGCGGAAGTCCCCGGCGATGCCCACCGGCCAGTTCATGGGGGTGGGGCGCAGACCGATGCGCTGCTCGATCTCGTCCAGCAGTTCGAGCGGTTCCCGCCCGGGCCGGTCCCACTTGTTGACGAAGGTGATCACCGGCATCCGGCGGGCCCGGCACACGTCGAACAGCTTCAGGGTCTGCGGCTCCAGGCCCTTGGCGGAGTCGAGCAGCATGATCGCGCAGTCCACCGCCGAGAGCACCCGGTAGGTGTCCTCGGAGAAGTCGGCGTGGCCGGGGGTGTCGAGCAGGTTGAGGACGCGGCCGTCGTAGTCGATGCGCAGCGCGGCGGAGGTGATGGAGATGCCGCGCGCCTGCTCCATCTCCATCCAGTCGGAGGTGACGCCGCGGCGGTCGCCCTTGCCGTGCACCGCGCCCGCGGAGGTGATCGCGGCGGCGTGCAGCGCGAGCGCCTCGGTCAGCGTCGACTTGCCGGCGTCGGGGTGGGAGATCACCGCGAACGTGCGCCGCCGCGCGGCCTCGGCGGCGACCTCCGGGGCCTTCTGCGTGGCGTTGTCCGCTGTCACACTCACGGCGTACCGTCTCCTCGCCCACCCCGGGGGTGGGCCCTCGTCCTCATCGGGTCCGGCGCCTGGGGCGCGCGGCTGTCACGGCGGTGGGCGTCTGCGCGCATGCCGAAGAAGGCGCACCTGCGCCTCCCCCGCCGAATCTACCCCAGCAGAGGGGCCGCGGCGTCACGTACCCGCTGGATGCGGCCCCCCGGGGAGCCGGTAGCGGCCCCGGGGAAACCGGCCGGCGCGACGCTAGTCCGCGTCCTCCCCCAACGCCTCGCGCACGCGGCGCAGGACGTCGCCGCCGCTCAGCGCGGACGGGTAGACCGCGACGAGCACGGCCGCCTCGGACCGCTCGGCGCCGGGATCGCGCAGTTCGGCGGCGAGCGACCGGGTGACGAGCTCCATGGCGCGGTCGAACCGCGCCCACGGCACCGGGCGGCCGGGGTCGCGCAGCCACGAGCGGAGCACGTGGTTGTGCGCCGCTATGACGGCCGCCGCGACCGCCTCGCCGACCAGCACGCGGTCGCCCTCGGTCTGCCCGCGCGTCAGGTAGTGGGTGAACGCGGCCTGGTAGCGGGCGGTCATGGCGATCTCCCGGTCGCGCAGCCGCGGCACGGTGCGCACCAGGTGGAAGCGGGGAACGGTGGTCTCGGGCGCCGACACGTATCCCTGGAAGACCATCCGCGCCGCGGCCCGCACGGTGGCCACCGGCTCGTCGCCGGGGGCCGCCTCCAGGTAGCGGACGACCGTCTCCAGCCGCACGTCGTGCTCGGCGAAGAGCACGTCCTCCTTGGAGCCGAAGTGGCGGAAGAGGCTGCGCCGACTCACGCCCGCGGCCGCCGCGATGTCCTCCATCGTGGTGGCCTCATACCCCTGCTCGGTGAACAGCCGAACCGCCGCCGCGACCACCGCGCCGCGCGCGGGCATGACCGTTCTGCCCCGCTCGGCCTTGACCGTCTGCCCCACGACCACCTCCATGACTCGTCCGTCCCATACCGGCCACGGTGAACTGCACCCGTACCCGTGCGCACATCCACCCCGACCATCTACCCTGACCCTAGAGGGTGACACGAGATGCCACACAAAGGCACGAAGTGCCACGATCGGAGAGAAGGGCGACATGAGCGACTTCGACCTGTTCACCACCACCGACGACCACGAAGAGCTGCGCGCAGCGGTACGCGCCGTCGCCGACGACAAGATCGCCCCCCACGCGGCCGCCACCGACGCCGAGAGCGCCTTCCCCCAGGCCGCCTACGACGCCCTCCGGGCCACCGACTTCCACGCCGCGCACATCGCCGAGGAGTACGAGGGCGTGGGCGCCGACGCGCTGGCCACCTGCATCATCATCGAGGAAGTCGCCCGCGTGTGCGCGTCGTCGTCGCTGATCCCCGCGGTCAACAAGCTCGGCACGATGCCGCTCATCCTCGCCGCCTCCGACGACGTCAAGCGCCGCTACCTGCCGCCGGTCGCGCGCGGCGAGGCGCTGTTCTCCTACGGCCTGTCCGAGCGCGAGGCCGGGTCCGACACCGCGAGCATGCGCACCCAGGCGGTGGCCGACGGCGACGGCTGGATCCTCAACGGGCAGAAGTCGTGGATCACCAACGCCGGGGTCAGCCGCTACTACACCGTCATGGCCGTCACCGACCCCGACGGCCCGCGCGGCGGCAACGTCACCGCGTTCGTCGTCCATGACGACGACGAGGGCTTCACCCTCGGCGAGCCCGAGCGCAAGCTCGGCATCAAGGGCTCGCCCACCCGCGAGCTGTTCTTCGACGACGTGCGCATCCCCGGCGACCGCATCGTCGGCGAGGTCGGCCAGGGCCTCAAGATCGCGCTGCGCACGCTGGACCACACCCGCGTCACCATCGGGGCGCAGGCGGTCGGCATCGCGCAGGGCGCGCTGGACCACGCGCTCGCCTACGTCAAGGAGCGCAAGCAGTTCGGCAAGGCCATCGCCGACTTCCAGGGCGTCCAGTTCATGCTCGCCGATATGGCGATGAAGCTGGAGACCGCCCGCCAGATGGTCTACGCCGCCGCGGCCAAGTCCGAGCGGGGCGACGCCGACCTGGCGTTCTTCGGCGCCGCCGCCAAGTGCTACGCCTCCGACGCCGCCATGGAGATCACCACCGACGCCGTCCAGCTCCTCGGCGGCGCCGGCTACGTCAAGGACTTCCCCTTGGAGCGCATGATGCGCGACGCCAAGATCACCCAGATCTACGAGGGCACCAACCAGATCCAGCGCCTGGTGATGGCCCGCCAGCTGCTGAAGTAGGGGGGCCGGAGCGGGCGGGGCCGCCGGCTCAGGAAGCGGGCTCGAAGGACTCGGTCATGGGGTCGAGGAGGGCGCGGTTGCGGTCCCATTCGGCCTCCGGGGACACCAGGAACAGGGCGTAGCCCTTCTCCTCGGTGTGGAAGGCGCGGTTGACCGCGTGCATGCGGCCGTCGGAGCCGTCGTAGGTGAACTCCCAGTCGGCGGCGCTGATGTAGCGGTCGAGGTAGTCCTCGTCGAGTTCGTCGATGCCCTCGAGGTCGTAGCCGGCGAAGTTGCCGGAGATCGCGCCCTCCTGGCGCTCCCAGTCGTCCTTGGCGTTGCCCGCGGGCTGGTCGGTCTGGTCGATCTGTAGATAGCCGCCGCCGGGGACGTCGAAGAACACGCTGGTGCCCTCGCGCCGGTCGAGCTCCCAGCCGTCGGGGAGGTCGAGGGCGAACCCGGTCTCGTCCTCGTAGCGGGCGGTCGCGGGGGCATCGTCCTCCGCGTCCTCCTCCCCGTCGCCGGATCCGGCGTCCGCCGCCTCCTCCTCCGCCGACGGGCTCGGGGAGGCGCCGGCCTGCCCCGCGCCGGGGTCGCCCGCGACCTCGGACCCGGTCGGCTCGGCCTCGGTGCCCCCGTTGGCCCCCAGCCAGAAGCCGACCCCGACGGCGAGGGCCAGCGCGAGCACGACGGCGATGACCACGGGGGCGATGGACCTGCCCTGCCCACCGGATCGGCCCTGGGCCGGGGCCCCGGCCGGGGCGGCGCCGGCGGGCGGCTGCGGCGGGGCGGGCGGCGCCGCTGCGGCGCCGGCCTCGGGGCCGGGACCGGGGGGCGGTGCGGGCGCGGCCGCCCGCTCCTTGCGCTCCTTCTTCTCCTTCTTGGCCTTCGCCGGCTTCTTCTTGCCCGCCGGGGCCGCCGCGGCCGACACCTCGTGCAGCATCCGCGCGGCCTCGTGGACCGTGGGCCGGTTGCCGGGCTCCTTGTCGAGCAGCCGCTCCAGCAGCGGGCGCAGCGGACCGGCGGCGTCAGGAGGCGGGACGTCCTCGGTCACGATCGCGGTGAGCGTGGCGACCGGTGTGTCGCGGCCGAAGGGGGTCACCCCCTGCACCGCCTGGTAGAGGGTGACCCCCAGCGACCACATGTCGGTGGCCGGGGTCGCCTTCCTGCCGTGCGCCTGTTCCGGGGCGAGGTAGCCCGGCGACCCCACGAGCAGACCGGTGCGGGTGAGGTTGGTGGTGCCCTCGACGCGGGCGATCCCGAAGTCGGTGAGCACCGCGCGCTTGCCCGCGATGAGGACGTTGCCCGGCTTGATGTCGCGGTGCACGATCCCGCGGTCGTGGGCCACGGCCAGGGCCGCCGCCACCTGGAGCCCGATCGTGGCGGCGCGCTCGGGCGCCATCGTGCCGTCGCGCTTGAGGATGTCGCCCAGTGAGGGCCCGCGCACCAGCTCCATGACGATCCACGGCCGGTCGTCGGTCTCGACGACGTCGTAGACCGTGATGATGCTGGGGTGGCTGAGCTGGGCGGCGCTGTGGGCCTCGCGCAGCATCCGGGTGCGCAGCACGTCGATCTCGTGCTGCGGGAGGTGCGGCGGGATGCTGAGCTCCTTGATGGCGACCGGGCGGTCCAACAGCTCGTCGGCACCCTGCCAGACCCGGCCCATGCCGCCTTCGCCGATCGGCTCGGTCAGCCGATAGCGCCGGGCGAGCAGCCGACCGGGCTCAGATTGCTCAGTGCTCATGCGTGAGGGTTCCTCAGATCGGGTGGGGGCGGCACCCGCGAGTCCGGGCCACCCACGCGATTTTATGAGCACGCGGCCGGCACGAGGCGCCGGAACCGGCTCCCCGGGGGGCCGCGCCGGACGGCACGGGTCCCACTGGGCCCACACTGATCTGCACCGACACCGAAACGGTGTGGTGTACCCCGGATGGCGTGAAACATTCCTCATCCGGCTGGCCTGAAGCGGCCCCGTCCCGCGGGAAGCGGTCCCGGGCCGCCGGGTGCCCGAGGGCGGGGCCGCCCCGGCCGGTGGCGACGGCATCGGGCCTCCACCGGGAGTCGCACGGTTTTTACCCGGAGCACAGCAGGAGGCCGAATACGATGACGCCGTGATGTGCCCAAAGTGCCAAAGCCAGATGACGACCTTTGACCGCATGGGGATCCACTTGGAGCAGTGCACCCACTGCCGCGGGATCTTCCTCGACCATGGGGAGCTTGAGCAGATCCTGCGCGCCGAACAGCGCCACTACGGCGCCCCGGCGGCTCCGCCCGCCTACGGCGGGGGCCGGCCGCACGCCGACTCCCCCCGCGGCTACCGGGGGCGCAGCGACTCCCCGGGGCCGTTCCACGGCGGCCACCACGACTCCCCCCGCCCCTACCGCGGCGGCTACTCCGACTCCCCCCGCCCCTACCGACGCCGCAAGAGCTTCCTGGAGAACCTCTTCGACTGATCCCGGTGGATCCCTGTGAACCTGTTGATCTGCGCGCGCTGCGGGGCGCGCACCGATGAGCCCGTCGTGGAGCCCGCAGTGCCGGTGGTCCGCTGCACCGAGTGCGGCCACCGGCGCCCCTTCCGGCGGCTTCCGCTGTACTGCGTCACCGGTCCCAGCGGCACCGGCAAGTCCACCGTGGCGCACCTGCTGCTCCAGCGCCTCGCCGACCGCTTCGTCGTGCTGGAGCAGGACCTGCTGTGGACCGCCGGCCTGCGCGACGACCACGACGGCGAGCACCGGCTGTTCCGCTCGACGTGGCTGCGCATGGCGTCGATGATCCAGCAGAACGGCCGCCCGGTCGTGCTCTGCGGGACCGTCGTGCCGCCCGAGTTCGAGCGCCTGCCCGAGCGCTCGTTGTTCTCCGACATCCGCTACCTGGCGCTGATGTGCGATCCCGAGGTGCTCGCCGCACGGCTGCGCGCCCGGCCGGCCTGGCGGCAGTGGGACGAGCCACGCATCGCGGAGATGCTCGACTACACCGCCTGGATCCGGGAGACCGCCCACGAGATGGCGCCCCCGATGACGCTGCTCGACACCACCGACGCCCCCGTCACCTCCACCGCCGACCAGGTCATCGACTGGATCGAGGGCCTGCATCGGGCGGACGCCGGCGGCGGCACGGCCGAGCGCGTCTCGGCCTAGCCCGCCGCCGGGTGGCGGCCCCCGGTCCGTCCCCGGGGGCCGCCTTTCCGTGTCCGTTCCCCCGGTGCGTCGAAGGGCTCCGTGGACGTACCGTCCACGGAGCCCTTCGGCGCGCTGCGGGCGATGCCGCCGTGCTCAGCCCTTGAGGAGGACCGGCAGCTCGGTGAGGCCGCTGGAGACGATGGAGGGGATGTCCTCCGTCTCCGCGGGGGCGAGGGCCAGGCCGGGGAAACGCTCCCACAGCTTGGGCAGGGCGATCCCGATCTGCATGCGGGCCAGGCTGGCCCCGAGGCAGTAGTGGGCGCCGTGCGAGAACGCGACGTGGGTCTTGTCCTCGCGCGTGATGTCGAACAGGTGGGCGGTGTCGCCGTGCTCGCCCGGGTCGCGCCCGGCCGCCCCGTAGGACACCAGGATCGCGTCGCCCTCCCTGATGACCGTCCCCTGGACGTCGAGGTCCTCGGCCGCGTAGCGGAGCGGGATGTTGTGGATCGAGGTGTTCCAGCGCAGGGTCTCCTCGATGACGTCGCTCCACGTGTGCGTGCCGTCGAGCACCAGGCGGAGCTGGTCGGGGTGGGTCAGCAGCGCCCGCACCGCGTTGACGATGAGGTTCATCGTGGTCTCGAACCCGGCGCCGATGATGAGGATGAGCGTCCACACCAGCTCGGATTCGCTGAGCCGGTCCTCCTCATCGCGGGCCAGGATAAGGGCGGAGGTCATGTCGTCGCCGGGCTCCGCGCGCTTGCGCGCCACCAGATCGCCGAGGAACCGCTGCATCTCCATGTGGGTGGCGAGCGCGACCTCGGGGGTGATGGACTGGTCGAAGACGTTGAAGATGAGGCGCTGGAGGTCGGCGCGACGGTCGTCGCCCTCGACCCCGAAGAGGTCGCCGGTGACCGTCAGCGGGAGCGGCAGCGCCAGCGCCTCCTTCAGCCCGACCTCGTTGCCGCCCGCCGCGACGGTGTCGGCCATGCGGTCGATCAGGCCGTCGACGATCTCCTCGATCCGCGCGCGCATCTTCTCGACCCGCCGCGGGGTGAACGCCTTGGAGACGAGCTTGCGCAGCCGCGTGTGGTCCTCATCGTCGCGGGCGAGCATGTTCTCGTTGGCCACCCACGAGATGAGCTGCCAGTCCGGCGGGATCTCGCCGTTGCGCCACGCCCGCCAGTGCTTGGGGTTCTTCTTGACCGCGGGGTGCGTGAGCACCTCCATGACCGCCGAGTGGTGCGTCACCGCCCACGCATCAACCTGGCCAGGAAGTTCGACAGGGACGACCGGCCCGAGGGCGCGGAGGTGTCCGGACTGGCGGTGGAGGTCTCCGGGGACGAGGGTGACTGTTTCCACGGCGTTCCTTCCTCGAGGGGGGCTTGGGGATCGAACGCGACCGGGAGCCGGGTCAGCGACCGGGCGAAGATCGACACCCGCCACTCCAGCTCGTCGGGCGCCACGGCGAGCCGCAGCCCGGGGAGGCGGCGCAGGAGGGTGCGCAAGCCCGTGGTCGCGATCATGATCGCGGTGTCCTGGGCAGGGCAGCGGTGCGGCCCCACGCCGAACGCAAGGTGCGCGCGGTTGGGCGCGGAACCCATGCTCTCGGCGTACTCATGGGCCACGCTCCTGTTGGCGGCGGCATAGCCGAGCATGACGGGCTCGCCCTCCTTGATCTCCTGTCCGTTGGCCAGGGGGATATCGGAGGTCGGGTACATGACGGGGTAGTTGGTCAACGGGGAGTCGGTCCACAGCACGCGGTCGACCGCGTCCTCGATGCTCGTGCGCGACCCGGCGACGTCGTCGCCGAGGTCGCGGTCGGTCAGCAGGATGCGCATGGCGTTGGCGATGAGGTTGGCGGTGGGCTCGTTGCCCGCACCCACGATGAGCACGAGGTGCTGGAGGATCTCTTCGTCGGCCAGCTCCGCGCGGTGCTCCAGCAGGCCGGTGGTGACGTCCTTGCCGGGCTGCCTGCGCTTGCGGGTGATCTCGGCGGAGGCCACGCGTTCCAGCTCCGCGTTGGACCGTTCGACGTCGATCCCGTCGAACAGGTCGCGCATCGCGACCGCGAAGCGCCGGGCGTTCTCCTCCTCGAACCCGAAGAGGTGGTTGATCACCAGGAACGGGAGCAGCCGGGCGTAGTCCTCCAGGATCTCGGCCTCGCCGCGCTCGCAGAAGGCGTCGACGAGCTGATTCGCCGAGGCCCGCGCGACCTCGGTCAGTGCCGTGGCGTCCATCGCCGCGAGGCTGTCGGTGACGGCGCGACGCAGCCGCTGGTGCTCGGCGCCGTCGGCGAAGAGCACGTTGGGACGGCGCATCATCATGCCGAGCGTCCCGGAGCCGTCGGCGACCCTGCCCTCGCGCCAGTCACGCCAGCGGCGGGAGTCGCGGCTGAAGGTGCGGGTATCGCGGCACCAGGCGATCAGCGTCGCGTAGTCGATCACCGACCAGCCCCGCACCCCGGGCTCCAGCTCGACGGGGATGACGGGGCCGTACTCCTTGCGCAGCCGCTCGTTGACGGTGTGAGGGTCGGCGTGGAATTCGGGCTCGTACAGCGCGGCATACGGGCATGGAGGGGTGGTCACTCGGATCGTTCCTCGCTCATCATCGGCGGTCGAAGGCGGGAAGTGGACGGGGGGATGGTGGGCGTTCGGGCAGCCGGATCGGCGCCACCGCCCGGTCCGGGGTCACCGAAACCCGTGCGGGACGGGATGTCCGGGTCGAAACCCTAGCGCGTTCGCCCGCACCGGGAAAGGAGTGCCGCAACCGGACGGCCACTCAGCGTCCACCGCACCGTGCGCCCCCCGCGGACGTCCGAAACGCGGCGACGGCCCCCGCCGCAGCGGGGGCCGTCGTCATACCTGGGGGGCCGCACCCGGGGTCTTCGCGCTCAGCCCTTCACCGTGTAGCCGGCCTCGTCGACGGCCGCGCGGACCAGCGCGGCGTCCACCGGGCCGTCACCGGTCACGGTGACCCGGCCGGTCGCGACGTCGACGTCGACGCCGCTGACCCCGGGCACCGCGCCGACCTCACGGCTCACCGACTGGGCGCAGTGCCCGCAGGTCATGCCCTCGACCTCGTAGACCGTGCTCGTACCGACGGACATATCCGCCTCCTCGTGTGCTCGTTCGCGACGGCGCTGTGCACGCCCGTCGCCGCCCGCTGCGGGCGGGCCCCGCATCCAGCGGCACCATCAGGATTACCATACCCCCATGGGGTATGCAACGCCGAGCCGCCCGCCGCCGGGGCCGGACCCACCCCAGCCGGGCCATGCCGGGAAAGCACCCGAGCGACCGAATTCGGCCACGATTGGAAATCACCTATTCTGCCGCCTGAAAAACGGGGGAAATCTCCGTGCAGCAAGCGGAACAGAAGGCATTTTGTCGCCAGATATTGCACCAGTCGGGAGCGCCTTTCGCCCTTATTCCACCGAATCGCACGCCGGGTGACCTGGATCACTTCCGGGTTCGTGATTGGGGGCGGCCGCAGGTGGCGAGATCTTCCACCGTGCAGGGCCCGCACAGGCTTCACCTCGTTAAGAAGTGATCGCACCGGAGCGAGAAGCAGCAGCGAAATTCCCTCGCATCACAAGCGCAAAGGATCGAAATGCAGAACATGAAGCGCGTCCTCCTCGGTTCCGCAATCATCGTCCCCGCTCTGATCGGCATGGCGGGCACCGCCTCCGCCGACGTCGACGCCGCCGCCTGACAGGGGAAGGCGGGCTACCACTCCAGCGACACCTTCAACGTGGGCTACGCCCCCCACGGGTTCGGTCTCTCCGACCACGAGGAGGAGACCGGGTACGCGGAGCTCGAAGGCGGGGCCGTCTCCACCCGCTGATCCCAGGGATCTTCATAACGGGGGGACGCCCCCGTCGGCCGGCACGATCCGGCCGACGGGGGCGTCCTGCGCTGCGGCACCGGTTCCGGCCCGCCGAAGGGGTCCGAGCTAGTCGGCCTTGAGGGGCAGGCGGGCGATGGGGCGGCCGCTGGCGGGGTGGGCGGAGCAGGAGAAGCCGGCCTTCTGGAACATGCGCACGGTCCCGGTGTAGACCTCGGCGCTGGGGGCGCGCCCGCCCGCGGTGTCGACGGGATAGGCCTCCAGCACCCGGCCGCCGCCGTCGCGCGCGTACTCCACAGCGGCGTCGAGGAGCTGGGCTCCCAGCCCCTTACGGCGGCGGCGCGGGGGCAGCCAGAAGCACACGACCGACCACACGCCGGGCTCGTCGGGGTCGGCCGGGCGCAGCGACCGAGACCGCGACAGGCGGACGTAGTCGTCGCGCGGCGCGACGGAGACCCACCCGCACGGCCGCCCGTCCTCGTAGGCCAGCAGCCCGGGGACCCGGCCCTCCAGGGTCAGCCGGCGCAGCTCCTCACGGTTGCCGGTGCCCCGCTCTGCGGGGGCGCAGGACACGCTGGCGGTGAAGTCCTTCGCGCGGCGGCGGAAGTACGCGCACCAGCAATGGCCGTAGGCTCCGGTCCGCCCGAACAGCCGCTCCAGGTCGTCCCACCGATCCGGGGTGGCGGGCTCGATCGAGACGATGGTCATCTGACCCCCTCGGACACAGGACTCGGTTGTGACCTAGCACACTAGCGACTCACCGCGCGCTGCGGCACCCTTCGCTCGGGCATCTTGCACCCGTCTGTGCCGCTATGGGTCACCTGCCGGATATATCCGGACCCTAGGCGCCGTCGCGCGCCGGCACCGTTCCCCCGGCGGTCTCCGGCTCCCGTGCCACCGCGGTGTCCCGCCGCAACTCCGCGATCTCCGAGCGGAGGGCGCGCAGCTCCGCCAGTACCGCATCGCCCTCGGCCGACGGCGCCTCGGTGCTGCCGTCCTTGTCGTGCTCCAGCGCCTCGACCGCCACCGCGATGAACAGGTTCAGCGCGACGAACGTCGAGAGGAGGATGAACACCACGAAGAACACCCACGCGGTCGGCTGCTCCGCCATCACGGTGTGCGCGATCTCGCCCCAGCTGTCGCCGGTCATGATCTGGAACAGCGTGAACAGCGCGGTGAGGATGTCGCCGAAGTACTCGGGCGCGCTCGCCCGGAACAGGTTGGTGGCCATGACGGCCGCCACGTAGAGCAGGAGCGCGACCAGCAGGGAGATCGACGCCATGCCCGGCAGCGCCTTGAAGAGCCCGGTCACCACGTGCCGCAGGGTCGGGATGACCGACAGCAGGCGCAGCACGCGCAGCACGCGCAGGACCCGCAGCACGGCGAAGGGGCCCGACGCCGGGAGCAGGGCGATGCCGACGATCACCAGGTCGAACCAGCCCCACGGGTCGCGGAAGAAGGAGCCCCGGTGGGCGAAGATCCGCAGCCCGAGCTCCACCACGAACACCGCGAGCACCAGCAGGTCGATGCCGTGCAGCGTCTCCCCGTGCCGGGCCATGATCGCGGGGGAGGTCTCCAGCCCGAGGATCATCCCGTTGACGAGGATGAGGGAGATGATGGCCGTCTGGAACCAGCGCGCTTCGACCACGCCCCGGACACGTTCTCGCAGGGTCACCGGGCAGGCTCCATCCATTCCACATGCAGGGGGTCGGCGTCGGCAGAGCCTACCCGCAGACGATCACCGGAGATCACCGCTTCGGCGGCCCGCGGGGCAACTCGTGACGAACGACCGGATCCGGACACGCACCGCGCACGGTCCGGGAACGACGACGGGCGGGTCCGCCGGCACCGGAGTGTCGGCGGACCCGCCCGCATCACCAGGCCCGGAGCGTGCGGCTCACCGGGCCCGGGGACTCAGACCTTGTCGGTCACGGAGTCGTCGCGGACCTGGGGCTCGGGCTCCCAGCACTGCACCCCGGTCAGCTGGGGCAGCCGGTCGCGGGTGAACACCGGGTCGATCCCCTGCTTGCGCTGGGCCACGTAGTCCTTGAGCAGCGCGACCACCACCCCGCTCAACGGCGCGAGTGCGAGCAGGTTGATCAGCGCCATGAACCCCATGGTGGTGTCGGCGAGGTTCCACACGATGTCGACGGTCCCGATGGAGCCGAAGAACACCGCACCCAGGAAGACGACCTTGAAGCCGGTCATGACCCCGGTGCTGCGGCTGAGGAAGCCGACGTTGTTCTCGCCGTAGAAGTAGTTGCCCAGCACCGAGCTGTAGCACAGCATCAGCAGCACCGCCGTCAGCAGGTGCAGCGACCAGGTGCCGAGGCTCGCCTCCAGCGCGTCCTGGGTGAGCGCGGGCCCGCGGCCCTCGCCGTAGACCGGGTCGTTGACCAGGATGATGAACGCGGTCACCGAGCACACCACGAGGGTGTCGAAGTAGACCCCCAGCGTCTGCACCAGGCCCTGCTTGACCGGGTGGGTGACCGTCGCCGTGGCACCGGCGTTGGGCGCCGAGCCGAGCCCGGCCTCGTTGGAGAACATGCCGCGCCGGGCGCCCTGGATGATCGCGGTGCCCAGCGCCGCACCCGCGAATTCACGCAGGCCCAGCCCGCCCGTCACGATCTGGGCGAGCACATTGGGGATCTGGTCCACATTCAGCGCGACCACGACGATGCCCATGAGGATGTAGGACAGCGCCATGACCGGCACCAGCAGCTCCGACACGCGCGCGATCCGGCGCACGCCGCCGAAGACCACCGCCGCCGAGACCGCCACCAGCACCGCACCGACCAGCGGCGCCAGCCAGCCGGGGGCGGTCGCGCCGGTCGCCTCGACCGACCCGGCGATGGCGGTGGAGATCGTGTTGGACTGCACGGCGTTGAACACGAACCCGAAGGTCACGGTGATCGTGACGGCGAAGATGGCGCCCATCCACCGCTTGCCCAGGCCGTGCTGCATGTAGAAGGCGGGGCCGCCGCGGAAGCTCTGCTTGTCGCGGACCTTGTAGAGCTGGGCGAGTGTGGACTCCACGAAGCTCGCGGCGCCCAGCAGCATCGCCATGAGCCACATCCATAGGACCGCGCCCGGCCCGCCGACGGCGATGGCGCCGGCCACACCGACCACGTTGCCGGTGCCGATCCGGGCGGCGGCCGAGATGGAGAAGGCCTGGAAAGAGGAGATCGCCTTCTTGCCGTCCTCGGCCGTCCCGGGGGCGTCACGCATGATCCGGAACATCTCCGGGATCAGGCGGAACTGGACACCGCCCAGCCGCACGGTGAAATAGATGCTCAAGATCGTCAAGAAGGGGATGAGTAGCCATTGCCAGTAAAAGTCGGTGAACGTGAGGACCATCTGGTTGGCCCATGCGTCGAGTCGTTCCACGGCCCGTGGTGCTCCTTTGCTCCGGCGGAATGCCGACGCGCGACCCTACCCCCGAGACGCAGGTCGCGGCGACGACGGGGGGCGAAGTTGCCGAAAAGGCACCGATTCGCAACGCTACGTTACCTGTCACCGCACGGTCGCTGAAGAGTGAGGGGAGCCGATGCCCGCTCAGTCGCTCACGCGGCTCTCCGGCGCCGAATACACCAGGTCCGCGTAGTCGGGGTGGCGCCCGATCCACGCCTTGACGAACGGGCACAGGGGGAGCACGGCCAGGCCCCGATCGCGCACGTCGTCCAGCGCGCCGCGCACCAAGGCCCCTCCGACGCCCTGGCCCGCGTAGGACGGCGGGACCTCGGTGTGGGTGAAGACGATCATCTCATCCGTGGGGATGTAGACGGCGAAGCCGGCCAGTGCATCGCCGTCGCGGGCCTCGAAGCGCTTGGCCGACGGGACGTCGGTGATCGTCAGGTCCACGGCCCCCCCTTGCGGCGGAACGGGTCGGTCACGCCGTCGGCGCAGGCCAGCGCGTCGACCGGCCACCCCCGCAGCTCCGCCCCGGCGCGGTAGGCCGCCTCGTAGAAGGCGAGGACGGCACCGGCGCGGTCGGCCTCCTGGCGTACCCGTTCGTAGCGCAGCAGCGCGAGGTGGCCGCTGCC
The DNA here is from genome assembly GCF_042650565.1 of Nocardiopsis sediminis. NCBI lineage: Bacteria > Bacillati > Actinomycetota > Actinomycetes > Streptosporangiales > Nocardiopsidaceae > Nocardiopsis > Nocardiopsis sediminis. Next base: position 356,073 of record NZ_JBHSBH010000012.1, on the reverse strand, counting down.
GCCGGTGGCCCATTCGGCGCCGTCGGGCAGCGGGCGGCCGGTGAGGCCGTCGGGCTCGGGCACGGTGTAGGAGTAGAACGCGGGCTCGGGGACGGTGTCGTCGCCGAACCAGAACCCGAAGCTGATCGCCTCGCGCGAGTAAGCCTCGCGGATCAGCGGGCCGGCCTCGCGCGGCTGGCTCACCGGGGTATCGGAGAACCGGGTCACGGCGATGTCGAGGGTGTGCCAGAAATGGTGCACCGGGCTGGTCTTGCCCGAGAAGCGCGCCGCGAACTCCTCCATCACCAGGTTGACCTGCGACAGCACCTGCCAGTAGCGCGTGACGGCCGCGGTGTCGTAGACGGTGTGCTCGGTGTCCTCGACGAAGGTGCTCCCGGAATCGGGGAGGTCGTAGGGGCGCGGGATCTCGATACGCGCGTGCACGCCGATCCCTTCGAGGGTGCCCAGAACCTCCCGGTAGAACGAGGAGACACTGTGGCCCTGCACGGGGAACGACGCGGTGCGGCCGTCGACCGAGCTGGCCACCAGCCGGTGGCCGACCAGGTCGAAGTCGATGGTGAAGATCGGGTTTCCATCGACCCGGCCCATGGGGCGGGTCGTCAGGCCGGTGCCGGTCAGGTGGAAGGGCACGTGCCACCAGTGGTTGCGGCGCGGACTCGACGCCAGGCGGATCTTGCCGACGATCTGCAAGAAGCGGTGCAGGGTCCGCTTGGTGTCGCTCCACTCCGCCAACGGCATCGCGGGGAAGAACTCCATGCGGTCGCCCCCTCCTCTCGGCGTCCCTCCGCCCGGTCGGCCGCCGCCTCCGGCGCGGCACAACGGCCGGGAAACCGGCAGGTCACCGTCCCGACGCCACATTACCGGCGGCGCCCGCGATCACGGCCCCGCCACACCGTCGGAGGGGCCGTGTACGGTTGCGGCCGTTCTCGGCACCGATGCCCCCTACCGGAAAGGGCCTCGAATGGGCTACGAGACGGAGTTCACCGGCCGGGTCGCCGTGCACCCGCCCCTCAACATCCATGAGATCGCCTACCTGCGGCGGTTCGCCGGAACCCGCCGGATGCACCGCACCCGGGGCCCGTACTACGTGGACGGCGGCGGCCACGCCGGCATGGCCCTGGAGCCCGATGTCCTCGACCACAACAGGCCGCCCGATGGCCAGCCCGCTCTGTGGTGCAAGTGGGAGCCCACCGGTGACGGTGGCGCCATCACGTGGAACGAGGCCGAGAAGTTCTACGGCGCCGTCGCATGGATGGCCTACCTCATCGACACGTTCCTCAAGCCCGGGGCCGCCGTCGAGCACGAACTCGCCGCACCGGTCCCCGGCCGCGACTACCCCGGAGCGTTCCGGCACTTCACCTTCGACCACATTCTCGACGGCGCCATCGACGCCGTTGGCGAGGAGCCGGAGGATGTCTGGCGGCTGACCGTCACCGCCAACACGGTCGGCACCGAGGCGCTGCCCGACCCCCGGCTCGACGGCGGCCGCTGAACGCCGGGGCACGCGGCGTGTGCCCGCCCCCGTCTCAGCCGTGCAGATCGCCCGCGCGGACCAGGACCGCCGCGCGATTGCCGGCGCGCATCCGCTCCAGGGCGGCGACGCCGGCGGGTACCGGGACCTTGCGGGTACGGGCGGTCACGGCGATGACCGCACCGCCGGGCAGGACCGCGGCCAGCGACCGCAGCAGCGCCGACACGGGGTCGCCCTCAGGGAGTCGGCCCGACCAGTGGCTGAGGTCGCCGTAGGGCACGTCCGTGAGCACCACGTCCACCCGGCCGGGCGGCTCCGGGGCGAAGGCGTCGCCGGTGCGCACGGCGCAGGGCAGGTCGCCGCCCATCGCGGCCAGGCGGCCGGAGAGCCGGCGGGCGGCCGCGGCCCGGTCCAGGAAGGACGGCCTGCCGAACCGCTCGGCGTCGGCGCGCAGCTCCCGTTCGCGGGCGGCCAGCCCCTCGGAGGTCAGCAGGTCCAGGTTGCGTGCGGCCAGGCCCACGGCGGCGTCGTCGGTATCGGTGGCCAGGATCCGGGACAGCCGGTCGCGGTGCAGCAGGCCGACCGCGGTCACCAGGTGCCCGCTGCCGCAGCACGGGTCCCACAGCGCAATGGGGCCCTGCCCCGCATGGGCGGCCGCGCGCTGGAACAGCTCACCGGCCAGGCGCACGGGGAAGCCGGGGCGACCGGGTGCCGACCGGAGCACGCATCCGCTCGCGAGGTCGGAGTGGTCGGCCCGCTCGGTGGCGTAGCGGTAGGCCACGGCGCTCGCCTCCTTCGCCGCGCGAGACCGGCGGATCGGGCCGGGCATGAAGAAACCCGGGGCCATGGGGCTCCGGGCGGTGGTGGTGAGGGGCGGTCCTGACGGGATTTGAACCCGCGGCCTCCACCTTGACAGGGTGGCGAGCACTCCTAGCTGCTCCACAGGACCTTGACACGGACGGGATCGCCGTCCGCTGCTTCAACTCTAGCGGCTCCGCCGAGCACTCCGTCCATCCGGACAGCGGGGCCGCCGCCGGACGGGAACCGGGCACCGTCCCCGGGGATCACGTCCGATCGCGGCGGACGCGGCCCTCGTCCCACACCGGGGTGTCCGAGACGTAGACGTCCCCCTCCGCACCGAACACCAGGAAGCGGTCGAACGAGCGGGCGAACCAGCGGTCGTGGGTGACGGAGAGCACCGTGCCCTCGAAGGACTCCAGCGCCGTCTCCAGGGCATCGGCGGAGTCGACGTCGAGGTTGTCGGTGGGCTCGTCCAGCAGCAGCATCGTGGCGCCCGACAGCTCCAGCAGCACGATCTGGAAGCGCGCCTGCTGCCCGCCCGAGAGCGTCTCGAACCGCTGGTCGCGCTGGTGCACTAGTTCGTAGCGCTGGAGAACGGGCGCCGAGCGCTCAAGGGGCAGGGCGTACTCCTCGGCGAGGATCGCCGCCAGCGTCCGCCCCGTCCATTCGGGGTGGTGGTGGGTCTGGGCGAAGTGGCCGGGGACCACGCGCGCGCCGAGCTTCGCCTCCCCGCTGTGGGCGACCCCGGAGGGGTCGGCCAGCAGCCGCAGGAAGTGGGACTTCCCCGACCCGTTGGAGCCCAGGACCCCGATCCGCTCGCCGTAGAACACCTCGGCGGTGAAGGGGCGCATGAGGCCGGTCAGCTCCAGGTCACGGCAGGTGAGGGCGCGGACGCCGGTGCGCCCGCCACGCAGCCGCATGGTGATCGCCTGCGCGCGCGGCGGCTCGGGCGGCGGCCCGGCGTCCTCGAACCTGCGCAGGCGGGTGAGCGCCGCCTGGTAGCGGCTGGACATGCCGTCGTTGTAGGCGGCCTTCTGCCGCAGGTTGCGGACCAGCTCGCGCAGGCTCTTGTGGCGCTCGTCCCAGCGGCGGCGCAGCTCCGCGAAGCGGGCATGGCGGTCCTCGCGGGCGGCGTGGTATCCGGCGTAGCCGCCGCCGTGCACCCACGCGGAATTCCCGGCGCCCGCGCCGCCCTCCAGGGTGATGAGATGGCTGGCGGTAGCGGCGATCAGCTCCCGGTCGTGGCTGATGAACAGCACCGTCTTCGCGGTGGCCCGCAGCTGCTCCTCCAGCCACTGCTTGCCGGGGACGTCCAGGTAGTTGTCGGGCTCGTCGAGCAGGAGCACGTCGTCGGGGCCGCGCAGCAGGGCCTCCAGGGCGAGCCGCTTCTGTTCGCCTCCGGAGAGCGTGCCCAGCTCGCGGTACTGGGCGGCGGTGAACGGCACCCCGAGCGCGGCGACGGTGCACACGTCCCACAGCACCTCGGCGTCGTAGCCGCCGGCGTCGGCCCAGTCCGACAGCGCTTGGGCGTAGCGGAGCTGGGCGGCCTCGTCGTCGCGCTCCATCATCACGAGTTCGGCGGCGTCGAGTTCCCGCGCCGCGGCGCGCACCCGGGGCGCCGCCACCGAGACGAGCAGGTCGCGGACGCAGGAGTCGGCCGATAGCGGGGCGGAGACGCCGTCGGCCCCGCCCTCGGCGGCGGAGGCGGCGTGGGAGCCGATGAACTGGCGCATGACCCCGATCCTGCCGCTGCGGGTCACGGCGCCCTCGAACGGCGGCTCGTCGCCGGCGACCACCCGCAGCAGGGTCGTCTTGCCGCTGCCGTTGGCCCCGACCAGCACGGCCTTCATCCCCTCCCCGATGCGGAAGGAGACGTCGTCCAGCAGCATGCGGCCGTCGGGGAGCCGGTAGCCCACCCCGGCGACATCGATGTGGCCCATGGGAGGCCACTATGCCCGCCGTCACGGTCCGGACGCGAACGGTTTTCCGCGGCCCGGGGCCTCCGCCTGCGGGAACGGGCGCCCGCCCGCGCGGGGGCCGGGCGGGCGGGGCGGTCGTGGGGACGGGGATCAGGGGCGTGGGGTGGGGAGGGATCAGGGGGTGGGGATGTGGGGGGTGGTGAACGGGGAAGGGGTGGGGGGACAGCGGATGCGCCGTCGGCTCAGCCGACGACGGCGCTGTAGGAGAGCGTCTCCAGGGCGCCCTGCCCGGTGAAGACCTCGGTTCCGGCCTGCACGCTCGACAGGTACTTGGTCTCGGCGAGGAGCCCGCGGTCGACCAGGTGGCCGGTGAAGGACGCGATGTCGATGTCCAGCGACTCGGTGTTGGAGGTGCGCACGAAGGAGTAGACGTTCCAGGCGTCGGGGATCTGGCCCTGGTAGAGGTCCCACTCCTGGCCGTCGACGGTAACGGTGTCGATCCGCTGGCCGATGGGGCCGGCGCCGCCGGACGTGTAGGGCCAGATCATGATCTCGTCGGTGGGGTCGTCCGTGGATCCGGGGTTCGGGATCTCGTGCAGCCAGAGGTCGTAGGCGACGTTCATCGTCCCCGGGTCGTCGGGCTGGACGTCGTACTCCCACGAGCTGGGGATGGAGGTGCCGGCGGAGAGCTGCACGGGCAGGCCGGTGTCGCTGTTGCGCCAGCCCCAGTGCCACCCGAGCACCGAGCTGGAGAACGACTTGACCGAGGAGGGCCCGCCCTCCCACTGCCACTCGGTACGCCAGCCGATGGTGTCGCCGTCGGTGAAAGTGTCCTCGATGCACTGCGACCCGGTGCCGGCGTCCTGGCCCCAGAGGTTGTTGTTGATCCAGTAGGACCCCTGGTCGATGGTGCCGAACGCCTCGCACGTCTCGGCCAGGGGTGCGGCAAGGGGTGCGACCGGGGCGTCGGCCGCAGCCGGGGCGGCCAGGGCGCCGGAGGCCAGAGCGACGCCCGCGGCGACCGCTGTTGTGCGCCGGGTCCAGGCCGCACGGCGGCGGGGATCCCTCTTCTCGCTGATGATCACGTGATCACCTCTTCTTGCTCGTGTCGGTCGTGTTGTCGCCGGTCGATACCCGCGCGGCACGGCGGTCAAGGTAAGCGCTTTCCAATACGCAGAACCCCACCGCTGACCGCGCTTCGTAACCGGCCCCTGACTGTAAACGACTCCCCCGCCCCGCGAAAGGGGGGTTCCAGGACATTCCACGCCGTAGTCTTCAACAGAGCGTTCACATCATTATGTTGACAACGATCTGTTCAAGACCCATCATCGAGACATGCCCGAGAACCCGCAGAACGAGCGGAACGCCTCACAGAACGAGCAGAACGCCTCGCAGGACGACCCGCAGACCGACCCGCGAAACGACTCGCAGAGCGATCCCTTCACCCGGCCCGACCCCCAGGACGCGCGCCGCCTCCGCAGCTACGAGGCGCTCATGCGCATCACCGAACGGCACGCCACCGGCGACCACCGCACCCGCTGGGACGAGCGCCGGATGCCCATGGAACCCTTCGACGCGGTCCGCCGCATCGCCGACCTCGCAGCGGGCAGCGCCCTGCCCGAGGACGACGAGCCCCCGGTCGACCGGAGCGACCTCACCGCCGCCCTCACGCTGGTGCCGTGGGCGCGCGGCGAATTCGACCAGATGGAGGCCGGCCTCCTGCACATGGCCAAGGGCCGCGGTATGACCTGGCACGAGATCGCCTTCGGCCTCGGCCTCGGCACCGCCCAGGCCGCCCGCCAACGCCACGAACGCCTCACCCGCCGCGCCGCCCCCGAGGACGCCTGACCCCGCCACGTGGGCCCGCGCCGCGACCCCACGTGGACGCATATTCGCCGCAGCCATCCGCTGAGCGCCACCGGAGTATCGGGGAACGACTAAGCCCCGTGGCCTGTCAAGGCAGGTCACGGGGCTTTCATTCGCAATCAGATGTGGCCAGGGGCGGGGTCGAACCGCCGACCTTCCGCTTTTCAGGTCTAACAGCCTGAGCGGTGTAGCCACCAGCGTCTTTCCACGTCGCATCCGAGCGGGAACGCTATAGGCGGAATGTGGATGGAACGATAGCCACGAGCTTCCGCCGTTACAACCCTGATGATTTCGTCGATCAGTTGCCGGAACGTTGACCGCGAGTCCCCCGCCGGTGAGGAGGACCTGCATGCCTATTTGCCGACCGCGTGTAGGCCAGTGGGTGGGACTCTGAGCCCCAACCTGTTCTCTTCACCCACCCGCTGGCGGCCACGGTTCTGCACCACACGGAACTACCGGTCAAACCACTGGTCGGCTTCGTCCCCTCTCAGCGAGAACATGACCGCGATGGGGAGCATCAGCCCAGGCAGTGCACCCAAGCCCATACCGGTGAGCAGTAGGACGGCCAGCCCCGCCGGTATGGCCAGGCTCTCCACCAAGAAAACGGCGCTCCTGGCATCGTCGAACCGCTTGCGCATGAAGACTGCGCAAAGGGCCAGCGCGGCCGCCAGGATGACGGAGATACCTATCAGGACGCCGGGCACGAGACCGACCTCCTGGTGATGATCGATACGCACGGCGATGTCGGCCAGGATCAGCAATCCGACGGCGACACTGTAGACCACCTGGATTACGAGCACGAGCAGGGCATTCCTGATCCTCGGCGGCGTCGGCCGGGTGGGCTGGTCGCCCATGGAGACCCTCATCTCTCTTACCTCGCGGAGATTGCGCTCTTACGGACCCCAGGGTGGTCCTATCGTGTGCGGCCTGTCCTCGCCGTGTCCGGTTCTGGGCACCGCTCCGGATCGGATGTGGCCTCAGACAACCGCCGAGCAACCCGGGTGGCTTCTCCCGCACCGCAGAGGAGATCTGGGCCGGTTTGATGGACGAGCACGAGCCGCCGTCGCCTACAGCACAATCAAGGCCTACGCTCAGGCGAAGGCGCGCTTTGCCAACTGAATCAGGCGCGCACAGGTCATCAGGCAGCCTCGGGCCCACTCCATTGTCCGCGGACAACCTGACTTCGATTGCAGAGCGCCCTCACAACGCGCGGTGCAAGGTCCTACCCGGCGGACGGCCGTCCGGCGGTGGCGAGGTATAGCAGCGCGTTCATGGAGGTGCCGGACACCAGTTCGCGCTTGCGCACGAGCTCGGGCACGCTCGTGAGCGGGACCCACTCGATGCGCTCGGCTTCCCAGTCCTCGGACGGGGCGCCGACGTGTTCGGCGGAGTCGGCGAAGAAGATGTGGTGCTCGCTGTCGCTGATGCCGCTGGATGGCTGGGCGTAGATCAGCGGCCGGAGCGGACCCGGGCGCCACCCAGTCTCCTCTTCGACTTCGCGCGCGGCAGCGACCGCGGGGTCTTCGCCGTCGTGGATACCGCCGATCGGGATCTCGTAGCCCCAGGTGCCGGTGATGAACCGGTGCCGCCACTCCAGCAGGACCCGGTCCTTGTCGTCCATGACGACGGCGCCGGCGCCCGGCGCCGACCGGATGAGGCGGTGCTCCAGGTGCCGCCCGCCGGTGATCTCCACATCGGCGACGCGGATGTCCAGCCACCGGTCTCGGTAGAGCTGCTCCTCGGAGTGGACGGTCCAGCGCATGCAGCGGCTCCCTCGGGGACGGCACTATCGCCCCTAGGAGATCACACCCCGAGGCCGAGTTCGGCATCCGCCTGCTCGGCGAATTCCCGCACTTCCGGTGTGCTGCTACGGGAGACGAGAGCATCGCGAACCGCGGCGACACGGTCGTGCAACCGACTCACCTGGCGGCCCGTTCGGGGAGTGTTTGGGGACCGGTCTACTCCCCATCTGAAGGTGTCGATCGGATCGCGCCACAGTGATGGCCCGGGTCGGGATGAGGTCTTACCTTGCCGTCGGCAGGAGTTCGGCCACCAGTGCGGTGATCCGGCTGCGGATCTCGTCGCGGATAGGGCGCACGGCCTCCACCCCCTTGCCGGCCGGGTCGGGCAGTTCCCAGTCGAGGTAGCGCTTGCCGGGGAAGAACGGGCAGGCGTCCCCGCATCCCATCGTGATCACCACGTCCGACGTCTGCACGGCTTCCGTGGTCAGGACCTTCGGCGTCGCGTCTGAGAGATCGATGCCGACTTCGGCCATCGCTTCCACGACGGCGGGGTTGACCGTCTCCGCCGGCGCCGAGCCCGCCGAGCGTACCTCGACGCGGTCGCCGACCAGGTGGGTGAGGAAGGCGGCGGCCATCTGCGAGCGGCCTGCGTTGTGCACGCACACGAACAGCACCGACGGCATGGACTCAGACATCAGCAGTGGGCCTTTCCGGGAAGAAGCGGCGGGCGGCCAGTGCGACATGCACCAGGCCGATGAGCACGGGGACCTCGATCAGCGGGCCCACCACCCCGGCCAGCGCTTGGCCGGAGGCCGCGCCGAAGGTGGCGATGGCCACCGCGATCGCGAGTTCGAAGTTGTTGCCCGCTGCGGTGAACGCCAGCGTCACCGACCGGGGGTAGCCCATCCCCAGCGCCCGGCCCAGGGCCAGCGAGCCCGCCCACATGATGAGGAAGTAGGCCAGCAGGGGCAGGGCGATGCGGGCGACGTCCAGCGGCCGTGACGTGATCGCCTCCCCTTGGAGGGCGAAGAGCACCACGATGGTGAACAGCAGACCATACAGCGCGACCGGCCCGATACGGGGCAGGAACCGGGTCTCGTACCAGGCGCGCCCGCGTGCCTTCTCGCCGAAGTGGCGGGTGAGGTATCCGGCCAGCAGCGGCACACCGAGGAACACCAGCACCGACCCGGCGATCTGGGCCACCGACACGTCCAGGGCGGCCTGTTCCCACCCGAGCCAGCCCGGCAGCACCGCCAGGTAGAACCAGCCCAGCAGGGCGAAGGCCACCACCTGGAACAGCGAGTTCAGCGCGACCAGCACGGCCGCCGCCTCCCGGTCGCCGCACGCCAGGTCGTTCCAGATGATCACCATGGCGATACAGCGGGCCAGCCCCACGATGATCAGCCCGGTCCGGTACTCCGGCAGGTCGGGCAGCAGCAGCCACGCCAGCGCGAACATCACCGCCGGCCCGGCCACCCAGTTCACGGCCAGGGAGGCCACCAGCAGCCGCCGGTCACCGGTGACCGCCCCCAGCCGGTCGTAGCGGACCTTGGCCAGCGCCGGGTACATCATCACCAGCAGGCCCAGGGCGATCGGCAGCGAGACCCCGGCGACACCGACCCCTGCCAGCAGCTCACCGAGCCCCGGGACCAGCCGACCCAGCGCCAGCCCGACCGCCATGGCCACCAGGATCCACACCGTCAGGAACCGGTCCAGCGTCCCCAGCCGCCCGGTGACCGCCGGAGCGGCCCGTGTCGTCGGGGCGGTCACGCCTGGGATCCGGCGGGTGAGCCGACCGGCGCCCCGGCGGGGCGGGTCAGGATCCCGGCGAGGCGGTCGGTCATCTCCGGGAGCAGCCGGTAGTACACCCACGTCCCGCGCCGCTCGGAGGCGATCAGCCCTGCCTCGCGCAGCAGCTTCAGGTGGTGGGAGACGGTCGGCTGTGACAGGTCGAAGGCGGGCGTCAGGTCGCACACGCACACCTCACCCCCGGCGCGGGACGCGATCATCGACAGCAGCCGCAGCCGCACCGGATCGCCCAGCGCCTTGAACACCCGCGCCAGCTCAACGGCCTGGTCCTCATCCAGCGGCGCCGTCAGCAGCCCCGGACAGCAGCCTTGGACCGTGCCGTCCGAACCGGGCATCCCGATCTCTTGTTTCGACATGCGTCTATGTTGACAAACTTCGATCCAGTGCGCAACGTTGTATCGACGAACATCGATACAACGGATCGAGGAGACCCCCGATGTCCCGTGTCCAACTCGCCCTGAACGTCGCCGACCTGGAAGGATCCGTCGTCTTCTACTCGAAGCTGTTCGGCGTCGAGCCCGCCAAGCGCCGCCCCGGATACGCCAACTTCGCCGTCACCGAGCCTCCGATGAAGCTCGTGCTGATCGAAGGCGAGCCCGGCCAGGACACCCGCCTCGACCACCTCGGCGTCGAGGTGGATAGCACCGTTCAGGTCGACGCCGCCACCGACCGGCTCAAGGAGGCGGGATTGGCCACGTTCGAGGAGAACGACACCTCCTGCTGCTACGCCGTGCAGGACAAGGTGTGGGTCCACGGCCCCGGCAGGGAGCCGTGGGAGGTCTACGTGGTCACGAGCGACAGCGACCAGAAGGGCAAGCCCCCAACGACCGCCGTTGACGACTCCATCCCCGCGACGCCCGAAAAGAGCTGCTGCGCGGCGAACTAGGCGCTTCCGGCCCGGCGAGAGGCGGAGTCCTCCCGCCGGGCCTGCGCAACGCAAATCAGACTGGCGCGAGCTGCCCTGCCACCTACGCGCCGTCCATGATCTGGTCGTAGTGGCGGCGAGCCCGTGCTCCCGCGGCCGACCGCCCGTAGCGGCGCAACATCTGGTCGGACGACCAGCCGTTGAGTTCCTTGAGGTCTCCCTCCGAACCCTTGCGGTTCAGCCAGGCGTGGGAGAAGTTGTGCCGGAACTTGTGCGGGTGGACCTCGACGCCGCACTCCTTACCTCGACGCGCCACCATCTGATAGATCCCGTTGGGCGTCATCGGGGGCCGGTTCCGGATGCCCAGCCAGAGCAGGGGACGCCGGGCCTCCTTGTGCTTGACGCGCACGCGCGTGGTTGGGGAGGTCTTCCTCCTGCGCCCACCACTTCCAGAACTGCTGGAGCGCGCGGAACTGGTTGTTGGCGTAGGAGTCGCTGTAGGTGTCGAGGAGCCAGACGATCCAGCGGCGGATGTCGTCGCGGGTGACGTCGGCCCAGTCGTCCTTGCCGCAGCCAAGTCCGGCGGGCTCGTCACCACCGGTGGCGGGCACCATGGTCGGCTCGGGGAGCAGATGAGCGGCGGCCATCCACTGGGCGGCCTCACGGTAGGTGCGGACCGTCTTGTCGGACTTCTTCTCCGCGTGGAGGTGGAGTTCGAAGGAGGCGATGTGAGCCCCGAGGACCCCGGCATCGAGGTTCTTGGGGGCGCGCGGAGCGCGCTGGGAGGATCCCATAGTTTTCCTCTGTTCCAGCATTGTGGCGACGCTAGCAAGCGAACTTGCCTACGCGTCTCCGCTGGACAGAGGTGGAAAGTGGCCAGGGGCGGGGTCGAACCGCCGACCTTCCGCTTTTCAGGCGGACGCTCGTACCGACTGAGCTACCTGGCCCCGGGCACACCCGTGGGTGTGATGAGGGGCGGTCCTGACGGGATTTGAACCCGCGGCCTCCACCTTGACAGGGTGGCGAGCACTCCTAGCTGCTCCACAGGACCATGATTCTGTTGTGGACGGGATGCGCGGGGTTTCCGGTGGTTCCGGGTGATCCGCGCTCCGTTCTCCGGGCCTCATTCTGCCAGATGGCCGACAGTACTCGGACCGGAGCCGTACCCCCAACCGGATTCGAACCGGCGTTACCGCCTTGAAAGGGCGGCGTCCTAGGCCACTAGACGATGGGGGCCTCGACGACGAACGAGTCGCCTTTTCCCGCTTCGTCATGCCGTCGGGGACGGCACAAGCATAGGGGAGATTTCCCCACAGTGCCAAAGCGGTTTGGCCGCCCCGCCGGTCCCGGGGAGGTCACGGCGGCGAGGGGCCGTCGGTCGGCGTGCCGGGGGTCGCCGTTCCCGGTGTGGCGGGCGTGCCCGGCGGGGCGGTGGGCGGGGTGACGTCGCGGTCGGGTTCCGGCTCGATGTGCCGCTCGATCTGGGCCGATGTCAGCCCCAGGCCGCCGAGCGTGATGTCGTCCCAGGCCTGCAACCGCTTGGTCTCGGCGTCGAAGTAGAGCACCGACGCCTCGTAGGGCGTCGGTCCGCCTGAGTCCTCGTCCAGCCCCCGCAGGCCGGCTCCGCCGGTGGAGCCCTGCACGATGAAGCGGGTCCCGGCGCCGTCGATCTCCGTGCTCCGCTCGTGCCCGTGCCCGGTGAGCACCAGAGGGGTGTGCCCGCTGAACGCGCCGGCCTGGACGGAGTCGTGCAGGACGGCGACGTCGACCGGCGGATCGGCGTCGTCGAGCGAGGCCGCCTGCTCCGCGCCGAGGGCGGCGACCTCGGCGGTGTCGGGGTCGTCGCGGGTCCGGTCGGGGGTGAAGCGGGGGTCGCCCGCCCCGTAGAAGGTGATGCCCTCGACCTCGGCGGTCCCGCCGTCGAGGACGATCGCGTTGGGCTGCGCCTCGACGGCACGCTGCGTGCCCATGGAGTCGTGGTTGCCGCGCACCCACACATAGGGGACGCCGAGGCGCGCGATGTCGTCGGCGAACACGTCCTCGGCGGCGCTGCCGCGGTCGGTCAGGTCGCCGGAATCAACGATCAGGTCCACCCGGAACTGCTCCTGGAGCGACCGGATGACGTTCCACGACGCCGGGTTGAGGTGGATGTCGGAGACGTGCAGCACGCGGATCGTCGAGCCGTCGTCGTCGTAGACCGGAAGGTCGGACGTCGCCTCGTAGATCTGTGAGACGTTGCCGACCAGGCCGGCCAGTTGCTCGCGGTACTCGGAGAAGCGGCTGATCACGTCCTCGGCGCTGCCGACGACCTGGGGCGCGCCGGCCAGCAGCCCCGAATAGCGGGGCTCGGCGATCGCGCCGGGGTTGAACGTCGCCACCGTCACGCCTCCGGCGGCGGCCAGGGTGAGCAGGGCGGTCAGCGCGCTCCAGCCCGCGCGCCGCCAGCTCCGGAACACCACCAGCGCCATCAGGGCCGCCCCGAGCACGGCGGCGACGGCGGCCTGCGCGAAGAGGCGGATGACCCCGGAGCGGACCTCCGCTCCGATCCGGTCGGCCATCAGGTCGATGGCCTCGGGGTTCTCGAACATCTCCTCGGCCGCCGACAGCCGGATCTCGGAGATCGCCGCCTCGAACCGGAGCGGGGCACGGTGGGTGTCGAATGCGAGACGGCCCAGCGGGGACACGTCCAGGACGGTCTCGCCGTGCAGGGTCGGGCTCACGCTGAGCCTGACATCCGCCGGCCCGATGGGGGTGAGCACCTGGCCGCCCAGTGCCAGGCCGAGCCATCCGCCCAGCAGCGCAACGGCGGCCACCACCGCGACCCGCCAGGCGCGGCCCTCGCGCAGGCGCGCGATCCGGGCCGCCAGGTGGCGGGGATCGACGGCCAGTGCGGATCTCATGCGAGAGAACACGCCTTCATCATGCCCGGGCTCCCGGCGCTCCCAACGTGCCGAGTGGAGGACACCGGAGGCGTGGGCGCAGAGCCTCGTCGCACGTGGGACGGGGCGTGCGGCCGCGGGGCGCGGGGCGGTCGCCGGGCGGGAGCGGGGATGACGGAGAATACGAGGCGTGGTCGAACTCTCGCGCAGGCGCTTCGAGGAGTTGGTCGGCGATGCGCTCGACTCCATCCCCGCCGACCTCACCGGGCTCATGGACAACGTGGTGATCACCGTGGCCGAGGACCCGCCCGAGCCGGGGCTGCTCGGCCTGTACGAGGGCATCCCCCTGACCGAGCGGGGAGACGGCTACGCGGGGGTCCTCCCGGACCAGATCTTCATCTATTGGCGGGAGATCTGCGCGATCTGCGAGACACCCGATGACGTGGTAGAAGAGGTCCGGATTACGGTCGTGCACGAAATCGCACACCACTTCGGGATCAGCGACGACCGGCTGCACGAACTGGGCTGGTCCTGACGGTCCGCCGACTTCGGACGTGCCAGAACGAGGCGGGCGTCGTTGCCGCGGCGGATGGAATCGTCACCGGATACCGAGAAGTGACATGACGTCCCGTTAGGCCGATCTGCGGCTTATGCAGGCCATCTGCAACGAATCAGACACGAAATTCACCAAACCGCTTGCGAAGCACACCCTCCATCAGGAACGGTAGGTCATCAGACAACAACCGAGAGTGACACCACTGCGCGCCGCGCCAGTGCACACCAGTAAGGGAGTTGCCGGGTGGGTGATCCGCGCACGGGCAGCCGCAAGATCCACGTCCCCTCGCAGAACCGCGGACAGGTCGCCCCGCTCCCCCGGGGGGCCGCCGACGACACCGACCCCGCCGAGCCCCCAGGGGCCTCCACCGGCCCCGATCCCGAGCCCGCCCCCGCTTCCGATTGGCGGCGCGGCTACCGCGACGTCGTGCGCATGCGCGAGTTCCAGTCCCTGTGGCTGGCCCACGCGCTGTCCATGACCGGCAACTACCTCCTCAGCGTCGCCGTCACCGTGCTGGTCTTCCAGCAGACCGCGTCGGCGCTGGTCGCCGGCGTCACCATGGCGCTGACCTTCCTGCCGCAGATCATCGCCGGCCCCCTGCTCTCAGGGCTGGCCGACATCCTGCCGCGCCGCCGCGTCCTCATCGTCAGCGACCTCGTGCGGGCGGCGCTGGTGGCCTGCATCGGGATCCCCGGGCTCCCGCTCTGGGCGATCTGGACCCTGCTGTTCTGCTCGATCCTGCCCATGGTGCCGTTCAGCGCGGCGCGCGCCGCGCTCATGACCGAGATCGTGCAGGGGGAGCGCTTCATCGCCGCATCGGCGATCATCAACATCACCTCGCAGGCGGGCACGCTGGTCGGGCTGGTCGCGGGCGGCTGGGTCGTCGCCGCCATCGGCCCCAACCCGGCGGTCATGTACAACGGCCTGACCTTCGTGGTCTCCGCGCTGATCATCGTCTTGGGGGTGCGGTCGCGGCCGGCGCCCACCGGCGAGCGGGGGGAACGCCCCACGCTCTGGGAGGTCACGCGCGACGGCACCCGCCTGGTGTTCGGCGACTCCCGGCTGCGCACCCTCGGCCTGCTGGCCTGGCTCGCGGGCTTCTACATGGTCCCCTACGGCCTGGCCAACCCGCTCGCCGCCGAGGTCGGCGGCGGCCCGATGGCGGCCGGGCTCATCATGGCGGGGCCGTCCATGGGGGCCGTCGTGGGCGGTTTCGTCCTCACCCGGCTGATCTCCCCCGGCACCCGCATCCGGCTCCTCGGCCCGCTGGCGGTGGCGGCGTCGGTGCCCCTGCTCGCATGGTTCCTGCATCCGCCGCTGTGGGTGATGGTGGCGCTGCTCGCGTTCTCCGGGATGACCGCGTCCTACCAGATCGTGGCCAACGCCGCATTCGTGCTCTGCGTCCCCTCCGAGGGACGCGGCCTGGCGTTCGGCCTGGTCGCCGCGGGCCTCCAGGCGGCCCAGGGCATCGGCATCGCCCTGGCGAGCCTGCTCGCCGAGACCGCCGGAACCCACATGGTGGTGACCGCGGCGGGGGTCCTCGGCATCGCCGGCGCCCTCGCGCTGGCGGTCCCATGGTCCCGGCTGTCCGCGGGGACCATCGCCCTCATGCACGCCCCCGCCGCCCCTCCGGAGGCCGCTCCCGAGGACACCGCGGGTCCGAGGGATCAGCGGTCGGACCGCTTGCCCGCAGGAGGGGCCGACGCACCGGCGTCGCCCGTCGAGGCGGAAGGTTCCTGACCGGCGGCCTCAGGCCCCCCATTCGGCCCTCCACCGGTCTCGCAACGGCCGTTGGGGGGTCGTCGCGGCACATACCCCGGCCTGGCTCTCAGCGACCACATCATGGGTTCGCCTCCTTGATCATAGGTTCGACTTCTTGCCTTGAAAGTTCCGGATGATGTGCTCGACCAGCGACGTCCCCGTGGTGCCCTCGGGCATGACCAGCCACGCGATGACGTACAGCAGGACCCCGCTCCCGCCCAGGAGGGTGAAGACCGCGAACGCCAGCCGCACGAGGTTGGCATCGACGCCGACGTACTCGCCGATCCCGCCGCAGACACCGGTCAGGATCCGCTGGCTGTTGCTGCGACGGAGGCTCTTCTTGCCGAAGTTCTCGTTCATACCTCCAGCCTGCCCGCCCCACGCCCCCTTTCCCATCGGGAACGCCCCTGGCCCACCCCTGACCCCGACCCTGACGACCGCCTCACCCCCGCCCCACCACCCACCACAGGGGCCCCACACCCACCTCTCCCCAGGCATCCCTGCGCCGTGCAACCACCCGGCCACTCCGGTAGACTCGCCGCGGCGAAGTATCCCCAGGCTTCCCTGGAACCTTCGCGGGCCCTTAGCTCAACTGGCAGAGCAGCGGACTTTTAATCCGCGGGTTCAGGGTTCGATCCCCTGGGGGCCCACCACGAACTCGCAGGTCAGACCCCCGTTTGACCGAGGTGTTGATCATGCGTTTTCTCCCCTTGGTGCTCCGCATGTGCTCTTAAGTTCCACCTCCGTCGCCACCGCAGGTCAGTGCGGTCCACGTTCCAACGCCGCGGGATCCACCGACACCGAATCAGAGGGGGCGAACGGTGGGCATAACGGCCGTCATGTCGATCCTCGCCGGAGTCCACCCTCCTGTGGATTGGGATGCGGTAAATACCGCGACCGGCAGGGTGATGCCAACACATCGACCCGATCCAACGAGCTCAAATGCGTGCATCGCCAGCGCGTTTTCGCCACCCCAGACCTCGTTGTTTCCCATATGAGCCCCCGCGATGACGGCCCCCGGCGGGCGAAAGACGTGGCCAACACGGTCGACGGCGACGTCGATGGAACGGTCGTACAGGCCGGGATCGTCCGCGATGGGCTCACGATCCATGTCCACCCCCGTGAAGCCGCGACCCCCGCGGCGTCGCACACCCTGCCCGCCCCACCACGCGTCCTCGTCGGTCGCCACGACGACCTCGCCGCGTTACTGGTGACCCTGGATCCCGGCAATGCATCCCGTGACCAGGGCGGAAGCGTGGTGATGGCAGAGGTCGCCGGCATGCCCGGTGTCGGGAAGACCGCGCAGGACGGACAGTCTGCCCTGGCCGAGGTCGTGGCTGCATGGATGGTCACGCGGTCGTGATGGTGATGGTGTCCAGCGCGACGCCGTCGGCGTGGTGGAACCAGAGGTCTTGGAGGAGAGCGTCACCCACGACCGCTCATGATCGCGGGTTCGGTCACGCTCCGTTGCTCGGCACCATAAGTGATCCAGAACCACATTTCACCCGTCACCGACAGAGCGGAACACCCCCGCTCGCGCGGGGAGAACGCGGCCGAGAATGCTTGGCGAGTTCACGGACTCAGCCGGCCTGGATCACCGATCTGATCCAGTCGACGTGCCTGGCGACGTCGGTGTAGTTCGAGTGCGTCACCCCCTGTCCGTCTCGTCCGGCACTCGAGGCCACGCCCGCCAGCACCCAGGAGTCCGCGACGCGGACAACACCAGGGCCGCCGGAGTCGCCGGCGCCGGCACCGCGTCCGTCCGGGTCCTGGAAGCCGATCTTGTCCGAGTCTCCGCCGCTCTTGACGACCGGCAGGACGACCTCGCGCAGCCGATCCGGCATGATGGGCTCACCGTTCTCGTCGTCACCGGCGTAACCCCACCCCAGTAGCCGCATGTCCGTGGCCACGTCCGGTGTGTGCTCGTTCAGCGGCGCCGGCCTCTCGGCCACCGGCTCGGTGAGCTTGATCAGCCCAAGGTCCGTGCCCGAAAAGCGGGGGTTGCCGTTCTCGTCCTTGGTGAACTCCGCCGTCGGATGCGGATACACCGCCTCTGCGTGCGCGACCGTCCCGCCCTCGGAGATGCTCAGATTCCCGATCACCATCCTCTCCGGGACCCACGGGCTATTGTCGTCAGGCTTGAGCGAACAATGCCCAGCCGTCAGCACCCACTCCGGCGCGACCAGCGTGCCCCCGCAGTAATGTCCGTCGGCGCCCTGCAGCGACACGGCCCACGACTCGGGCGCCGCCGTCTCCTCGCCACCGGTGATCGCGCCCGCCGGGCTGACGAAACCGCCGGCGCCGAGCGCCGCCACGACCGAAGCGACCAGCGCGGTCCGAATAGATGTCTTCACTCGCATGATGTTGTTCCTCAACGTGGAAGGTATTTTCGACGCACGCTAACAAGCGCGTGATAAGGAACCGCCAAGACAAGTTCGCAGCCACATCGTGTCCGCGGTCTGTGCGCACGTGTCCGCGATCTGTGTACGTAAGCCAAGCAGCATCACAATTCTCCTCCTTCGCTTGCTCAGCGTGAATCCTATGGGGAATATGATTGCGAGGGTTCCAGCAGAGTGGCGACATTGGTGTAGAACTCTGCAAAGGATGTGGAGACGACGGCCGTCTCATCAGAGTGGGCGCTGGAATGATCGCACCCCGGTATTCTGATGCCATCCTTACTGCGAAACTCAGACAGGTTTTTCCCTGTGGGACCGCAGCCGAAGTCGGTGCGTCGAGTGCCTTCCCGATAGTCATCCGACCCCAAGGAGATTCAAGCCTTCGTCGCGTGGCATTCGACTATGGGAAGTGTGATCACCCCAAGAAGGTCCCGTCGGCGACGCCTTCGAAACCGCGCCGCGTGCTCCGTCGGTGCTCGTTAGTTCCGGACGTTACGGTCATTCGGCGGGATTCGACGGCACTAAGAATCACCCATCCAGTGGGAGGTCGGTACGCGGCATCACAGAACGACAGTCGATGGCATTTATCAAATGGACTTTTAATCCGCGGGTTCAGGGTTCGATCCCCTGGGGCCCTACCACGAACTCACAGGTCAGACGAAGCCCGATGAGCGGTCGGCCCGGGGGCCGGGGCGGTCCCGGCCCCGCGGGCCATGGGCGGGCGACGGCGGCAGGCCCTCAAGGCGACCGCAGAGGCTGCCGAACGTCGCTACTCGACGGGCTCGACCGGCTCCCAGGGCTGGCCGGGCTCAACGGGCTCGCCGGGCTCGATCGGCTCCACGGGCTGGCCAGGCTCGGGATCGATGGGCTGACCGGGCTCGACCGGCTGCCAGGGCTCACCCGGCTCAACGGGCTGCCAGGGCTCACCGGGCACCGGCTCCCAGGGCTCGCCCGGGTGCGCCGGGCCGCCGGGCACGCCGCCCGGAACACCCGGCGGGTTCTCCGGCACGTCCGCGGTATCGGCGAACGCGGCGGCGCTGGCCCCGCCGAACATGATGCCCGCGCCGATGACGACCGTGGCGACTCTGCGCATGAACCGTGACATGGAGGGTTCCCTTCCTCAAGGGCTCGCCCCGGCGGCCGCTCCGCCGGGGCGGCCACAGCAGGCCGCTGCGACCGGGACCAATACAGCCAGACCCACGGTTAACCCACGGTTACCACCGACATCCCTCGATCTCCCTATGCCGGCCACACCCACACCGCGGGATCGCGGGGTCGCAGGGAGCGGGTTCGATCCCCTGAGGCCCCGCCTACTCTGAGCCGAGCGTCTCGGCGCTGGTCTCCGGTGCCCAGGCCCAGCAGACCAGCGCGCCGATGAGCAGCACGACCACGCAGCCGGCGAGGGCGGTGGTCATGCCGTAGCCGTCGGCCACCACCGGCAGCAGGAAGGTGCTGCCGGCCGACCCGATCCGGCTGGCCGCGACGGCGATGCCGACACCGGACGCGCGCAGATCGGTCGGGAACAACTCCGGCGGATAGACGAACTCCAGGTTCACCGCCGCCGCGAGGACGAACGCGAACGCGGCGAACAGCACGACCGCGAGCACCGGTGACAGGTCGGCCAGGAGCGTCAGCCCCGCCAGCAGGACACCGCCGGCCAGGAAGGTGCCGATCAGGAAGGAGCGCCGGGAGATCCGGTCGATGACCAGCAGGCCGACGATCGCGCCGACGAGGATGAACGCGTTGTAGAGCGCGCCGGCGCCCAGCTCGCCGGTGACTCCGAGGGCCTCCATGACCTGCGGTGAGAAGGTGCCGAGGGCGAAGAACGGGATGACCTGGCAGACGTAGAACAGCGCGCCGACCGCTGTCCGCTTGCGGTACTCCGGGCCGAACAGCGCCCGCACGCCGCGCTTGGGCGCGGCCTCGGCGCGGGCCGGTGGCCGCACGCCGTCGCCGAGGTGCCTGCGGATGATGGCGGCGGCCTCGTCGTCGCGGCCGCGCCTGGACAGCCACAGTGGGGCTTCGGGTACGCCGAGCCGGAAGCCGAGTATGAGCAGTGCGGGGAGCGCGCTGAGGGCCAGCATGTAGCGCCAGGCGTCGTCGCCCGCGCCCGAGAGCAGGAAGCCGACGAGGTAGGCGAAGACGTAGCCGGCCGCCCAGGCCACGGCGAGCAGGCTCATCAGCCGGCCCCGGAAGCGGCGCGGCGCGTGTTCGGTGACCAGGGACTTGCTGACCACGTAGTCGGCGCCGAGGACGAGGCCGAGCAGCAGGCGCAGGATGAGGAGCTGGGCCGGGGTCTCGACGAAGAACTGCGCGGCGGAGAGCCCCGCGAAGATCAGCATGTCCCATGCGAAGATCTGGCGTCGGCCGATGCGGTCGGCGATCGGCCCGGCGATGACGGCGCCGGCGAACAGGCCGGTCAGGGTGGCGGCGCCGAGCAGGCCGATCCACAGCGGGGTCAGGCCCAGGGCGGTGGTGGCCGAGGCGATGACGATGCCGATGATGCCCAGGATGAACCCGTCGGAGAACTGGCCCCCGGTCCCGGCGATGGTGACGCGCAGGTGGAAGCCCGTCAGGGGGGCGTCCTCGTAGGCGACCGCTGTGGCGCCGGCGTGGCGCCGCGTCGACTCGCTCATGGCCGCGTCACCCCGCTGGTGGCGTCGGTGCCGCGCAGGCGGGTGGTGGCGTTCTCGTAGCCATCGGTGGCCGCGAGTTCGACCCACTGGTCCAGTGCTCCGGCCAGGTTGCGTTCGCGGTGCGGGCCGTCCCAGGCGAGGCCGTTGATACAACGGCGGGCGAAGGTCTCGGCGGCGGCGGTGAGGTCGTCGAAGATCGTGGTGAGGGCGTCGACGACCACCGGCTCCATCACGTTCAGCTCGAGTTCGCCATCGGCCACGGCGCAGTCGACGGTGAGCGCCTGGCCGCGGACGCGGTGGCTCAGCTGCATGACGTATTCGGGGATCACCGGGTTGACCTTCGCCGGCATGATCGACGATCCGGCCTGCACGGCCGGGATGGTGAGGTCGCCGAACCCGCCCTGGGGGCCCGACGACAGCAGCCGGACGTCCGCGGCGATCTTGGCCATGGTGATCGCGGCCCGCGAGCCGGCCGCGGCGATCGCGGCGTAGACGTCCATGTGGGACAGTGCGTCGAAGCGGTTCGCGGCCGCGGTGACCGGCAGCCCGGTCAGCGCCGCCAGCTCGGCGGCGACGTGCTCGCCGAAGCCGTCCGGGGCGCCGATCCCGGTGCCGACGGCGGTCGCGCCGATGGGCACCTCGCGCAGCGCGGACGCCGCGGCCTCAAGACCGTCGGCGGCCCGGCGGATGGCGGCGGCGTGCCCGCGGTGGCTGTCGCCCGCGGTCAGGCTGACGGCATCCTGCAAACAGGTACGGCCCAGGTGCGGCGTATCGGCGAACTCCCCGGCCTTGCGGTCGAACGCGGCGGCCAGCTCGCGCAGCGCCGCGGCCGGTGCGCCGACCAGCTCCCGCACCGTCAGCGCCATCGCCGTCGGGTAGCTGTCGTTGGTGGACTGCGAGGCGTTGACGTGGTCGTTGGGGTGCACGACGATCCCGGCGATCGCGGACGCACGGGCGGCGATGACCTCGTTGACGTTCATGTTCGCGGTCGTGCCGCCGCCGCCGTGGACCAGCGGGGTCGGGAACTGGCCGGCGTGGGCACCGTCGGCGATCTCCCGGCAGGCGGCGACGATCGCATCCCGGCGCGCCTCATCGAGCACCCCGTGCTCGTGGTTGACGCGGGCGGCGGCGAGTTTGACCAGCGCGTAGTTGCGGACGAACGGCGGCAGATCGCCGAAGGTCCGGCCCCGGAGCGGGAAGTTGCGGACCCCCAGCTCGGTCTGGAGCCCGTAGAGCGGCTCTGCGGAAGGGGAAATCGTCGTGTCGGAGTCGGTGGTCATGGATCGCTCACACTCCCTGTGAAAGTGCCGTGGTGGTGCGGTGTCCGCGGATTCTGGAAGTGTGCGACCCAGATCACCGATCTACAAGGAAGTTGTCGTCAGAGCAACCGGGATGCTCTTTTGAGCTGGGAAGACATCTCGATGACGGATACGGTGTTGCTGTCCTGACAACGAATTTTCGAAGGGAGGCCGTTATGCAGACGTCCGCCGAACGGGTCGCCGCACTGCTCCTCGCGTTCGGCGAGGGAGGCGCGGGGAGCAGCCACCGGGTCAGCGACCTCGCCCGCATCGTCGGCCGTGAGCGCAGCCAGGTCTCCCGGATGCTGCACGCGCTCGAACGCGGCGGGCTGGTCGAACAGGATCCGGAGACCCGGAGCTACCGGCTCGGCTGGTCGCTGCTCGTGCTCGCGGCGGGCGCCGGTGATGCGGCGCTGCTGCGCGCCGCCCGCCCGGTGCTGCGCAACGCGGTGGCCCGCACCGGCGAGGTCGCGCTCCTGTCGGTCCAGCGGGGTAACCGCTCGTTGACGGTGCTACGCGAGGAATCGGCCCAGTCACTGCGCGCCGGTGGCTGGGTGGGGCGCAGCTCGCCCATGCACTGCACCGCCTCCGGCCGCGCGCTGCTGTTCGACTCCGACGACGACCTGGTGGCGGCCCTCACCGCCGACGACCTGCTCGCCCCGGCCCATGGCCTCGCCGCCCCGCGTGACCTGAACGAGCTGCTGGACCGGCTGCACGCGGAACGGGAACGCGGCCACACGGTCGCCAGCGAGGAGGTGGAGATCGGTCTGACCTCGGTCGGTGTCCCGGTCCGGGGCCCCGCGGGTGACCTCATCGCGGTCGTCAACATCTCCGGACCGACGTCCCGGCTGGTGACCCGGGTGGACGAGGTGGCGCGCCGGCTGCGGGCCGCGGCCTCGGGACTCGAGGCCGCGCTCGCGCAGCCCCATCGGGCTTCGCCCTCGGGTACGACCAGGACCTCCTCGGCACCCGCGCAACCCGGGTTGACACCGGACGGCCGCGCAACCTAGGTTGACGCCATGGATGCGGTCCAGTTGGCGGCCACGGCGTCGGACACGTCGACACCCGTCGACGGCCTGCGGGCCGTCGCCTCCCTGCGCACGCTGGTCGACTCGTTGGAGATGCGCCAGGTCGAGCAGGCGCTGCGGTCGGGCGAATCGTGGTCCACGATCGCCGCCGCGCTCGGGGTGACCCGCCAGGCCGTCCACAAGAAATATGCGAAACGCCTACGCCACATCGAGACGACCGAAAGAGGTCAGAGATGACGAACCCGCCGACGAGACCGGCCTCCCGCGGCGGGGGCTTCGAACGTGCCGAGATCGAGGGCCTGGCCAGCGGCGAAGCGATGCGCATGGGCCACACCGAAGTCGGCTTCGAGCATCTGCTGCTGGGGATACTCGTCAACGGCGGCCCCGGCGCCCGGCTGCTCATGGACGCCGGGGTGACCCTGACCGAGGCGCGCGCGGCGATCGACGACCTCTTCCGGGAGGATCTGGCCCTGCTGGGGGTCGACGCGCCCCTGCCGCCGGCCTCCCCCGGCTCGTCCGCCGTGCACGTGTTCGTATCGCTGCCGCTCGGCCCCCGCCTGGCGGAGCTCGCCTTGGACTGCCCGTGGTCCGGCGGCGACCGGGCCCTGCTCGCGGCGATGATCGACGACGAGGGCGGCCGGATACGACGGCTGCTGGACCGGCTCGGCGCGGACACCGACCGCATCCGCCGCGACCTCGACGGACCGGCCGAGACGCCGGAGGCTCCGGGGACGCCGGCACCGCCCGCGGTGGACGGCGGCCCCTCCGGCGGCACTGCCGGCATCCACGAACCGTCGGCCGAGGGGTGGGACCACGCCGCCTACATCGTTGAGGCGCCCGTGTCGGCCGAGCGGGTCTGGGACCTTGTCGGCGATCCCGCGCGCCGGGCCGAATGGGACCCGGGCATCGAATCGTCACGGCTGCTCGACGACGGTGCCGTGGAGGTGATCCGCCGGGACGGGACGACCCGGGAGCGGATCGCGCACAGTGTCGCGGGCCGTGAGGTCACGTGGGAGAAAGAGGCCCCCGGCGCACGCCACACGATCCGGATCGTCATCGAGCCGATCGGGGGCCACACGCGGCTGCACCTGCGCAAGGACTGGCCCACCGCCCTGAAGGGACGCTTCGCCAACCGCGTGATGCGGTGGTTCATGCGGTCGGCACTGCGCCTCCACGCCCAGGCCATCGCGCAGGCCGCGTCGTAGCGGACCCGCCGGGCCGCCGGCCGGCGGTGCCCGCACGAGGGGGACGGTGCCCCCGGAGCGCACCCCCGCGATCCCCCGCCGCGCGCCTCCCCAGGCGGGGAGCGTGCGGCCGCTCACATCCCGGACGATCACCCCCGGCCTATTGATTTTCGATCGGTATCTATTGATAATCGATACATGGATCGATTCTTCATCTTCCTTCTCCGCAGCGCCGCCGTCCTGGCGATCCTCATCGGCTTCTTCGGCCAGTTCGTGGTCATCCCGGGCGCGGCGGCCGAGCAGGTCGCCCTCTTCCCCCCGTACGCCCCCTACGCCACGTCCTATATAACGCTGTCGATCCTCGGCGTCGCCTGCGTCCAGGTGGCCCTCGTCGGGGTCTGGATGCTGCTCGCCGTCTTCCGGCGCGATGCGGTCTTCACCCCCAAGGCCTTCCTCTGGGTCGACGTCATCATCGGGGCCACCCTGGTGGCGACGCTGCTCACGGCCGGGGTCGCCGTGCACCTCACCGTGGGCGACGTCCCTTCAGCCAACGGCGCCATGGGGGCGGTCGGGGCGATGGGCACCGCTGTCGTGCTGACCGGCACGGGGGCGGCCGTGGCGATGCTGCTCTTCCTTATGCGCGGTCTACTGCGCAAGGCCATGGACCTCCAGACCGAAATGGCCGAGGTGGTCTGATGGCGATCATCGTCGACCTCGACGTCCACCTCGCCCGGCGCAACATGTCGGTCGGCGAGTTCGCCGAGGCCGTGGGGATCACCCCCGCCAACATCGCCGTGCTGAAGAACGGCCGCGCCAAGGCGGTGCGGTTCACCACCCTCGACGCGATCTGCCGCGTGCTGGACTGCCAGCCCGGGGACGTCCTGCGCTGGGTGCCCGACGACGGTCAAAGCGTCGAGACCGTGTGAGCGACCCGGTCGGAGAGAAGGCCACCCGGCCGGGCCGCCCGTCCTGCACTCAGGCGGACGCGTGCGCGCCCCTCGGGGTGAACACCGCCTCGCGCGCGCGGCGGGGGGTGACCACCCGGCGCAGAACGGGGTCGGTGAGCAGCACCACCGGGGCGATGCGGTTCGGCGACACCGGGTACCACGCGGGCAGCGCCTCCTCGATGACGGCCCAGGCGCCGTCCGTGTCATCGCGGGACGCCAGCTCCCGCGCCCTGCCGAGGGCGCGCTCGAAAGCGGGCGGCTCCGGCGCCGGGTGATCGGCGATCCACCTGTCCCACTCCGGACCGGTCGACGGCACCCGGAGACCGGGGACGGTCCGGCCGAGGGCGCGGACCGCCTGGGCCGCACCGCCGGGTTCGTCCAGGCCGGCGCTGCGCAGGAAGAGCGGGACCGCCTCGGAGGTGATCTGCTCCATGCCCACCTCGGCCACCACGTGGGGCCGGTGCAGCAGGCCGGGGAGCCTGCGGTGGGCGGTGCGGACGTCGAGGAAGGCCGAGAGCACCGCCTTCAGGTACGCGGCGGCGCCGGACCCCTTCTCCTCGGCCCGCCGGAAGGCGTCCAGCGCGTCGTCGACCCGGCCCTTCAGCGCCGCCCGGCGCCCCTGGGCGAGGAGCTCCTCCGCGCCTGCCGCGCGTACCGGGCTCCCGTTCGCCCCGCTCAGTCTCTCGAACGAGGCGCGTTCGGCGGCGACGAGGTCCGCGAACGACGCGTAGCGCTCGGCCGGCCCGGGGAACCAGGTGGCCCACACGCGGGCGGCCCACTCGCCGTCCGGGGAGACGTCCCCCGCGTCCAGCAGCCAGTCCTGGGCGTCGCCCTCGCCGGAGACCAGCAGCAGGGGTCCGACCAGCCCGTCGTCCTTCATGTTCGCCTCGTCGTACACGGCTTCGTCCCGGAGGTCGTCCAGCCAGCCGACGGTGGCGGTGGAGCGCAGCTCGTACATGAACGGGCCGATCTTCGCCCAGCCGTCGGACGCGGCGAGGAACGAGCGGTAGCTGGGCGGCAGCCGGAGGCCGAGCCGCATCTCCAGGTCCGCGATCCGCTCCTCGGTGGCGCCGTCGTAGCCCAGCCAGGGGGCCGATCCCTGCTCCTCGGTGGTGTGGCCGAGCTCGTCCTCGTTCAGGACGCGCAGCATGTCGGCGCTGTACTCGGCCAGAAAGGAGCGCCAGTCCTCGACGGTGCCCGGCGCGCCGGACGCGGAGCCGCCCGCGACCCCCGCGTACGGCGACGACGCCCCGCCCGCCGCGTAGCGGTGCCCGGTGAACGCCTCGTAGGTGCGGCCCTCGGAGAAGAACCGGACGCGCTCGAGCTGGATCTCATGGGCGCCGTGGTTGCCGGTGATCTCCAGGCGCAGATGCGGGTAGGGCGTGTCCGCGGCGGAGCCCGTGACGTGGTAGTCGCGGGCGAAGTGCCGCTCGGGGAAGAACTCGCCGGCGCGGGTGTCGAGCGTGACCCACGTCCGGCCGTCCGCCGACCCCTTGAGCACCCAGTCCCGGGGGTCGCGGTCGGAGAAGTCGTTGGCGGAGACCAGGACGTAGCGCCGGACGCGGACGGGTTCGGCCATGGTGAACTCGAGCCGGTCGGTGTCCAGGCGGGAGAGCCACTTGTCGTGGGTCGCGTCGAGCAGGTTGACGGCGACCTCGCCGTTCGCCCTGAACTCGTCGTCCGCCTCCACTTCACGCACCTTCCGGGTGACCTCGCCCGCGGACCCCGGGTCGGTCGTGCGCAGGACGATCGCGCCGCCGCCCCCCTCGCGGTCGGCCCAGGTGGCCCGGACGGCGGGCCCGCCGCCGTCCTCGATCAGCAGGCGCAGGTCGTCGTGCGCCCCCTCGCCGCCGTCGACCCGGAACCGGTGGCCGGGGCGGTCGGTGAGCCGCTCCGCCAGCCGGCCCCGCCACGCGGAGAAGGTGCCGTCCGCGGCGATCCGCGTGCCCGTGAACGTGGTCATGCCGGGGTCGAACCCGACGACGGACTCGGCGCCGTCGGGGTCGCGCCAGCCGAGCTGGGCGAGGGGCACGGCGGAGCCCGGCTCGAAGCGGAGGACCAGCCGGCGGTCCGGCGTCCACTCTCCCGCTCCGGCGCGCTGCGTCTCGGTGAGGAAGGCGAGAGCAGGGGCGTTGTCTTCCATGGGGCTCCAAACTCAGAAGGGGGGTCCGGGGCAGGGGCCGACGGTGGGGGAGCCGATCACCCCTGGATCCGCGGAAAGGGTATGCGTGCGAACCGACATTCGCGGCACGGCCCGCCCTTCCGCCCGGCGGGCGCCCCTCCTCAGGTCACGCTCGCCTCCTCACTCTGCTCCAACGGCCCCGCGAGTCGGGCCTTCGGCCAAGGGGCAGCGCCGCCTCCGTTCGCTCGTCGGCTCGCCGTTCCGAGCCCGGCGCCGATGACCCCCGGCGCCGCTACCGGGTGTCGGCGACCCGCTCGGCGGCCGGTTCCGGGGTGTCCGGGCGCGGGTCGGCGCGGCGCATGGCGGCCGCCGCCACCAGCCCCAGGAGCAGCATGGCGATCAGCGCGAGGAGGGTCTCGCGCACCGCCTGGGTGAGGCCGCCGCGCAGCGCCTGCTCCGCGAGGAACTGCCCCTGGCGGGCCAGGTGCGCGGGCAGGTGCAGGGGGGCGCCGGTGCCGGGCCCGGTGTTTCCCGGGCCGGCCTCGGCGGCCAGCCGCATGTGCGCCAGGAATTCCTGCCGGTGGGCGGCGGGCAGGCGCCCGGCCGCGGTCTCGGCGGCGTCGGCGACGGAGGCGGCGATCCGTGCCTGGAGCAGGACGCCGATGGAGGCGCTGCCCACGACCGCACCCATCTGGCGGGCGGTGAAGAAGACGCCGGAGGCGGCGCCCCGCAGCTCGGGCCGGACCGATCCCATGGCGACGGTGTTCACGGAGACGAGGACGGAGCCCATCCCGGCCCCGATCACCAGCAGCCCCGGGACGAGGTGCGCGGGCGGGATGTCCGCGCGGGCCTGGAGGTCGATGATGCCCAGGCCCAGCGCCATGCCGGCGAGGCCGGACATCACCAGGTACTTGCCGTCGACCCGGTCCATGAGGCGGCCGATGACCGGCCCCAGCAGGCCGGACACCAGCGCCATCGGCGCGGCGAGCAGGCCGGTCTGGGTGGGCGACAGGCCGAGCGCGGACTGGAGGTAGATGACCAGCGGCAGGAACATGCCGGTCAGCGCGAAGCCGAGCGCCGCTGTGGTGAGGGTGCCCGCGGAGAAGTTCCGGTCGCCGAAGACCCGCAGGGGCACCAGGGGCTCGTTGCGGTTGACGCGCTGCCAGGCGACGAAGGCGACGAGCAGTGCGGCGCCGGCGCCGATGGCCTCCACGACGGTGATCGGCCCGAGGAACGCACCCCAGTGGTAGCGCTCCCCGTTCTGGACGCCGAACACGATCAGCAGCAGCCCGGCCCCCGAAAGCAGGATGCCCGGCGCGTCGAAGCGGCGCGCGTGACCCGGCCGCCAGTCGGGGATCACGCGCAGGCTCAGGGCGAGCGCGATGAGGCCGAAGAGGACGTCCACGTAGAAGATCCACTGCCATGTGAGGACCTCCACCAGGACCCCGCCCAGGAGGGGGCCGGTGACGGTGGCCAGACCGGAGGCCGCGCCCAGGATGCCCATCGCCCGGCCGCGGTCGCGGTCGGAGAACAGGTGGCCGATGAGGCTCAGGGTCTGGGGGGTCAGCAGGGCCGCGCCCACGCCCTGCGCCACGCGGGCGGCGATCAGCATCTCGACGGTCGCCGAGAGGGCGCAGGCCAGGGACGCGGCGGTGAAGACCGCGAGCCCGGCGACGAACACCCGTTTGGGCCCGTAGCGGTCGCCGAGGCGGCTGGTCAGCAGCATGAGCACGGCGTAGGTGAGCAGGTAGGCGCTGGTCACCCAGACGACCGCGTTCAGACCAGTGTGCAGGCCGCTGACCATGGCCGGTACGGCCACGGAGACGATCGAGGTGTCCACCACGATCATGAACAGGCCCATGGAAAGGGCGGCCAGCGCGGCCCAGGGCCTGATGGTGTGGGTGGTCGGTCCGCTCGTGGATGTGTCGGTCATTGCTGGTCGGCCTCGTGATGGTTGCGGGACGGGGGCGCGACGGGGAGGGGGCGGGTCGTGGATCGCACGGCGGAAGGCGGGGCAACGGCGTTTCCCGGGTCGAACCCTAGCGGTTCACCACACCGAGCGCGGCCGAATCGTCACTTTCCGTGATTCGGCCCGCGAGCCCGGACCGGGTGGCCTGCGCGCCTCCGCTCGGGCCGCCGCACTCCATCGCTCGACGCCACCTTGGCGCCACATCATCTTGTATCGACGTCATTGTGATGTCATTATGGCGCCATAAGGACGCCATGCGTGAGCACGCGGTGTTCGCCCGCGGCGGCGCGACGGCGCTTCCCCGCCCCCTTGTCACCCACCCCTCGCCCCTCGCAAGGAGGACACCGTGCCCGACCGACCGGCCCCCAACGTCCCCGGCCAGCCCGCCGATACCACCGCGACGCTCCCCGAGACCGCACCGCCCCTGCCCACAGAGCGCCCCGCGGGCCGCCCCTTCGACCCGCCCGAGGAGCTGGGACGCCTGCGCGAGCGGCAGCCCCTGAGCCGGCTGACCTTCGCCGACGGGCACGTCGGCTGGCTGGCGACCGGACACGCCGTCGTCCGCGCCGTCATCGCCGACCGGCGGTTCAGCTCACGGCAGGAGCTCATGCGCTCCCCGATACCGGGAACGGCCGCCACTGGGCCGGTCCCGCCCGCGCCGCCCGGCATGTTCATCAACATGGACGCGCCCGATCACACCCGCTACCGGCGCCTGCTCACCGGCGCGTTCACCGTCCGCCGGATGCGCCGGCTCACCGCCCGCGTCGAGGAGATCACCGCCGAGCACCTCGACGCCCTGGAACGGCAGGGCCCGACCGCGGACCTGGTGCAGGCCTACGCCCAGCCGATCCCCGCGCTGGTCATCTGCGAACTGCTCGGGGTGCCCGCCGCCGACCGCGCGTCCTTCCAGGACCACGCGACGACGATGAACGACAACAACGCCACGCCGGAGGAGGGCTACGCCGCCTTCGGGGCGGTCCAGGCGTATCTGGGCGAGCTGGTGTCGGCCAAGCGCTCCGCGCCGACCGACGACCTGCTCAGCGACCTCACGACCACCGATCTGACCGACGAGGAGCTCGCCGTCATCGGGGCGCTGCTGCTGAGCGCGGGGCTCGACACCACCGCCAACATGATCGCGCTGGGCGCGTTCGCCCTGCTCTGCCACCCCGCCCAGTTCGCCGCCCTGCGCACCGACCCCGGCATCGCCGGCCGGGCGGTGGAGGAGCTGCTGCGCTACCTGAGCGTCGCCCACACCGGGGTGCGGGTGGCGCTGGAGGACGTCGAGCTGGACGGCCACCGGATCGCGGCCGGCGACGCGGTCGCCGTTTCGGTCATGGCCGCCAACCGCGACCCCGCGAAGTTCCCCGACCCCGACGTCCTCGACCTGCGCCGGAACGCGAGCGGGCACGTGTCCTTCGGGCATGGGATCCACCAGTGCCTCGGCCAGCAGCTGGCGCGCGTGGAGATGGGGGTCGCGCTGCCCGCGCTGGCCGTCCGCTTCCCGGCGCTGCGCCTGGCCGTCGCGGCCGGGGACGTGCCGCTGCGCACCGATTCCGACATCTACGGCGTGCACCGGCTCCCGGTCACGTGGGACGGCGGCGACCGGTGAAGCCCGCTGTGGACCGCCGGCGCTGCATCGGCGCGGGCATGTGCGTCCTGACCGCCCCCGACGTGTTCGACCAGGACGACGCGGACGGCACCGTGGTGCTGCTGGACCCCGCCCCGCCGGCGCGGGCCGCCGACGCGGTGCGCCGGGCCGCCCAGGTGTGCCCGTCGGGCGCGATCGCCCTCGCCCGGGACGACGGCTGAACCCGCCTTCCGGCGGCGCGACCGGCGCCGGCCCGTCCGCCGGCCGGGCCCGGGTGAGGGGTCGTCCGGCGGACGCCGCGACGGCGTCACGTCGTGCCCGGCCGGGCCGGGGCGAACGGCAGCGTCTCGCGGATGGTCCGGCCCGTGACCGCCATGACCAGCCGGTCCACCCCCAGCCCGAGCCCGCCGGTCGGGGGCATCGCGTACTCCAGGTCGCGCAGGAACGCCTCGTCCAGCTCCATCGCCTCGGGGTCCCCGGCCGCCGCCGCGAGCGACTGCTCGGTGAGCCGGCGGCGCTGCTCCACGGGATCGTTCTGCTCGGAATAGCCGGTGCCGATCTCCATCCCGAACACCACGAGGTCCCAGCGCTCGGCCAGCCGCGGATCGGTGCGGTCGCGCCGGGCCAGGGGGGAGGCCTCAGCGGGGAAGCCGGTGTAGAACGTCGGCGCCGTGGTGCGCGCCTCGACCAGCCGCTCGTACAGCGCGACCAGCGCCTCGTCACGGCCCGGCTCCGTGCCCTCGTCCCGCTCTGCCCCCGCTCGTTCGCCCGGAGCTCCCCCTCCTGTCCGCTCGCCACCGCCGGGTGCGGGGGGCAGGGCCACGTCGTGGCGCCCGGCGAGCTCGCGCAGCCGCCGCAGGGGCGTGTCCGGGGTGACCTCCTCGTCCACCGCCGCCGACACCGCGGCGTGCACGCCCGTGACCGGCCAGGCGCCGCCGATGTCGACCTCCGTCGCCGGCCCGTCCGGGTGGCGCCACAGCAGCATCGGGGTGCCGTGCACGGCGGTGGCCGCCTCCCGCACCAGGTCCGCCGCGAGCCGGCGCGCGTCGTCGTGGCCGGCGTAGGCCTGGTAGGCCTCCACCATGGTGAACTCGGGGTGGTGGCGGGGCGAGACCCCCTCGTTGCGGAAGCAGCGGCCGACCTCGAAGACCCGTTCCAGGCCGCCCACGCAGAGGCGCTTCAGGTACAGCTCGGGCGCGATGCGCAGGTACAGGTCGAGGTCGTAGGCGTTGAGGTGGGTGGTGAACGGGCGGGCGTTCGCGCCGCCGTGCACGCGGTGCAGGACGGGCGTCTCGACCTCCAGGAAGCCGCGCTCCGTGAGCGAGGCGCGCAGGGCGGCGGTCACGGCGCTTCGCGCGTGCAGCAGCGCCATCGTGTCGGGCGTGAGCACGAGGTCGATGGGGCGGTGGCCGTGCGCCCAGGGGCCGCGCCGATCCCGCCGTTTCGCCGGCAGCGGGTGCAGGCACTTGGCGGTCAGCGTCCACGTGCGCGCCGCCACGGACACTTCGCCGTGCCGGCTGGTGACCACCTGGCCGCGCACGCCGACGTGGTCGCCGAGGTCGACCTCGCCGCGCCACCGGCGCATCCCGGCCGGGCCCAGGCCCTCGGCGGTGAGGAGCAGCTGGAGGTCGCCGCTGCCGTCGGTGAGGGTGGCGAAGCAGACCCCTCCGTGGTCGCGGACGAGGGTGACCCGTCCGGCGACCGCCACTTCGTCGCCGGTGCATTCGTCGGGGCCGAGCCCGGCGTGGCGCCCGCGCACGGCCGCGCAGGTGTCGGTGCGCGGGAACGCGGCCGGGTAGGGGTC
Organism: Nocardiopsis sediminis; assembly: GCF_042650565.1. Taxonomy (NCBI): domain Bacteria; kingdom Bacillati; phylum Actinomycetota; class Actinomycetes; order Streptosporangiales; family Nocardiopsidaceae; genus Nocardiopsis; species Nocardiopsis sediminis. The sequence continues at coordinate 323,432 of NZ_JBHSBH010000012.1, read as the reverse complement.
GCGGCCGGCCGCGCGCATCGCGTCGGCCTTGGCCAGCCGTACCCGGGTCTGCTCGGGCGGCCGGACCCCCTCCCCCTCCGCGACCGCCCCCTCGGGCGCCGGAGGCGCCACCCCCTCCGGGGGTGGGGCGGGCCGCTCCCCGCCGGGGCCCGCCGCGCGCTCCCGGCCCGCCGGGGCGGGGCGCGGCTCGCCGCGGCGCAGCAGGTCCCCCGGGCTCGGCACGAACCCCTCGGCGATCCCGGAGGCGAGCGCCACCGTGGGCAGGTCGCGGGCCTCGTCGAAGCAGACGAAGCGCGGCACCCACTCCGGGCGGAACTTCACGTTGGACCGGTACATCGCCTCCAGCTGCCACCACCGGGACAGGAAGAGCAGCAGCCGGCGCCACGCGCGCAGCACCGGGCCGGCGCCGATGCGCGCCCCCTCCTCGAACGCCGACCGGAACACAGCGAAGTTGAGCGAGACCCGGCTCACGCCCAGCCGGGGCGCGGCGCGCATCAGGTGGGCCACCATGAACTCCACCAGCCCGTTGTCGGCGGTGCGGTCGCGGCGCATGAGGTCGAGGGAGAGCCCGGAGGCTCCCCAGGGCGCGAAGGACAGGATGCCGGCGAGGCGGCCGTCGCCGGTCAGCGCCTCCGCCAGGACGCACCGGCCGTCGGCGGGGTCGCCGAGGCGGCCCAGGGCCATGGAGAACCCGCGCTCGGTCTCGGTGTCGCGCCAGGCGGCGGCCCGGTCCATGATGTAGCGCATCTCCTCGGGCTCGATGTCGCCGTGCCGGCGCACGCGCACCGTGTACCCGGCGCGCTCCACCCGGTGCACCGCCTGGCGCACCACGCGCATGGCCCGGCCGTCCAGCGTGAAGTCCGCGACGTGCAGGACCGCCTCGTCGCCGAGGTGGAGCGCCCGGAGCCCGGCACGCGCGTAGCAGCGGGCGCCGGTCTCGCCGGTGCCCATCACGGCGGGCGTCCACGCGTGCGCCCGCGCCTCCTCCAGCCAGGCCCGGACGGCGGCGGGCCACGCCTCGGGGTCCCCGATCGGGTCGCCGCCGGCCAGGCTCGTGCCGGCCACGACCCGGTAGGCCACCGCCGCCTTGCCGCTGTGCGAGAACCGGACGGACTTGTCGCGGCGGGTGGCGAAGTAGCCGAGGGAGTCGCGCTCCCCATGGCGGTCGAGAAGGGCCCGGACGCGCGCCTCGTCGTCCGCGCCCATGGCGGCCTGGCGGCGCTGGGAGCGCAGCAGTGTGACCACGGCGGCGAACAGGGCGAGCGCCCCGAACAGGCCGAGCGCGAGGTTCACCCAGCCGGGTGCGCTGCCGGTGCGCCGGATGGAGAGCCGGAACGCGCCGCCGAGGACGCGTTCGGCGGCCCAGGTGAACTGGTCGGGGCCGGGCGCGAGGGTGCCGGGGAAGGCCGCGACGAGCGCGTAGCCGAGGCCGGTCCCGATGGCCAGCCCGGCCACGAGCACGCCCAGCGCCCGGCGCGCGGAGGCCCGCTGGACGCGGGCGCGGAACTCGTCGCGGGCCAGCAGCAGCGCGGCGAGGAGAAGGCCGGTGCCCGCCATGCTCGGCACGGTCCACAGCAGCGCCTCTCCCCAGGGCGGGCGCGGCCCGGGACGCAGCACCGTGAGCACTCCGACCAGGTACAGCAGGTCGGCCAGGATGTTGACGGAAAGGTAGGCGACGACGATCCAGAACGCCGGGCGCTTGCGCCGGGCCAGGGCTCCGGCGAGGAGCGCAAGAAACAACGCGTAGGCGAGGTTGCCGGGCACCGGCACCACCACGAGCTCGACGCCGGCGGCCAGTGGCAGCGTGGCATCGCGCAGCCCCGGGAGGAGCGCGCGCAGGGCGCACAGCAGTGCGAGGAGGGACAGTGCCCACGTCAGCAGGGGCGGGATCGCGCGGCGCAGCCGCGGCCCGCGGTGCACAGGGTGTTCGGGGGCTGCTGCGGGTTCGGCGTGTCCTCCGGACCGCGCGGACGCGGAAGCCCTCCCCCTGAAACCCACTTCACACCCTCCGTGGCTTTGTCCTGACTCTAAGCCATCGCTGCCGGATGGTGCTGTTTTCGCCGCGTGGTGTCGCTCCGGGGCGCCGCGGCGGCCCGGCGGACGTTCGCGGGCGGAAATGAGTACGCGTGCTCAGGCACGCGGACGGCGGCGGGGCGAGGATCGAGGCATGACGAATCGCGACGGATCCCCCTCCTCTCCCTCTTTCGTCCGCCTGCTGATGCGCGCCGCGGTCGCCGGCGGCGCCGCGGGCCTGTTCGCCCTTCTGGCCGTGCAGGCCGGCGTGTGGCTGACGCCCCCCGCGCCTGGCGTGGTCGGCGCGAACATCGGGCTGGGCATGCTGGCGCTGGCCGCGCAGCCGGTCGTCGGCTCGCTGCTGGCCTGGGCCGGGCTGCGGCTGCTCGGTGTCCCCTCACCCGGACGGTCGGCGCTGGTCGCCGTGCCGTTCTACGTGGCCTTCCTCTGGCCGCTGATGGTGAGCGATGCCGCCGCCACCCTGCCGTCGGCGCTCGACAGCACCGCTGCCTGGATGCTCTCCTACGCGGTGGTCGAGGGGGCCGTTCCGATGCTCCTCGCCACCATGGCGGGCACGGCCTGCGTGCGGGCCCTCACCCACCGCCGCCCCACCGGGGCGGCCACGGAGGGGTCCTGATCTGCTCCTCCACCGGGGAACCGCCGGACCTCCCCGTCACGGCCCCGTCCAGTGGTGCCGCCGCTGATAGCGGCGGCACAACGCGGTCGGCGCAGACGGACTCGGCGGCGGTGACGAACGCGGACGCCAGTACACCCGCTGTCGCCAGGACGGCGGCGAAGCAGAGGGCGCGGAAGGCGCGCGGGCCCGGAGAGTGAGGGCGGGGCGTCGGCGCGTTCTCCATGGCCACGACGGTACGGAGGCGGGTGGAGCGGCCGCCAGGGTCCGCGGATGTGCTTCGGCCGTGGTGCGGGCACCACCCCGCTGCGGGCCAAGACCCGGGGACCTGAAGGGAGCCGTCTTGGGGCCCTCGTCGACGTCCCCCGGACGCGCCCTCCCGCGTCCCGGACGCGCGAAATGGGCCCCGGGCGACCGGCGAAACGTGAACGGAAGAATGGCGACCGTATTTCCGGCGGCACTCTTCGTCACATTCGCAGGAAAAGGCCGGGGGCCGCCGTTGGCCACATGCGGCCCGCCGCCGACCGGCGTGCCCGTCCGCACAATGCCGTGAGAAGATCTGATATCCGTCGGCCGGGCCCCAGGACACGCCTCCCCCAAGGGTTCCCCGCAGACACGGTGCGCCGCATCCGCGGAATCGCTCTCCCTGTCCTTCGGCCGCGCACGCGCGAACCCGGCCGCACCGAACCGTCGTCATGCCGTGGCGCATGCTGCCGAGTCATGGAGGGGGAACAATGCGCGGTCGTATCGCCTCGGCGCTCGCTGCAATTCGCAGAACCGCCTCCACGACCACGATCGCGACCCTTTCCCTCGCACTCGCGTGCACGCTCTTCGGGGCGGGCGCACTCGGCGGCGCGGTGCGGCTCTCCGACGGCCAGGTGTGGCTGTGGAGCAGCCCGGTGGGCGAGCTGTCGCGGATCGACGCCGACGACGGCCGGGTGGACCTGACCACCGAGGTCCCGGAATCGGCGGGCAACAGCGTCGAGATCACCCAGACCGACGACCACCTCATCCTGCACGACCTCGACACCGGGCGCATGACGTCGATCGACCTGAGCGACATGGCGTTCTCCGGGCGGCTCGACCTCGCCCCGGACGACGACCACGGCGTCTTCCTCGACGGCGACCGCGGCATCATCGTCGACCGGCGCGAGGGGGAGGTGCGGGCGATCGACCCCGCGACCTTCACCGCGACGGGAGAGGCGCTGAAGCTGCCCGCGCCGCTGGTCGGCGGCGGCTTCGACGCGCAGGGCACGTTCTGGGTCGGCGCCCCCGGCCAGGGGACCGTCACCGGCATCCGGACGGCCGATGGCGCCGCTCGCGCCGACACCTCGATCGGCGTCGCCGACCCCGCCGACGACGTCGTGCTCACGGTGCGCGACCAGGGCCCCTTGGTGGTGAACCGGTCCGACGACACCATCACCGAGGTGCGCGGCGGCCGGACGGCCGAGGTCGCCTCCCCGGTCGACCTGTCCGATGCCGTGGTCCCGCCGACGATGCCCGGCGGGCTGGTCGCCGTGACGGTGCCCGGTGCCGATACGGTCCTCACCCTCCCCGGCCCCCATGACGGCGACGGGGTCGCGGCGCTGCCGGCCGAGGGGATCGGCTCCGGCATCGCGGTCCCCTACGAGGGCCGCGTCTACCTGCCGGGCGGCGACGACCGGGTCCGCGTGTTCGGCGCCGACGGCGCCGAGACCGACCCGCTGGAGGTCCCCGGCGGCGAGGGCCCCATCGGCCTGGAGGCGCGCGAGGGCCACCTGTTCGTCAACTCCCCCGGGTCGGGCGCCGCCCTCGTCATCGGCCCCTCCGGGGAGGCCGTCGAGATCGACAAGTACGCGCCGCCCCCGGGACCCGGCGGTCCGCCGTCGGGTGCGCCCGAGAACGGGCAGCCCGAGGGGCAGGGGCCGCAGGCGGAACCCGGCGACGGCGCAAGCCCGCCGGCGGGTCCGCAGGACGGCGCGGCGGACGAGCCCGAGGAGGAGCCCGGGCGCCCCGCGATCCCGCCCGATCTGGACCCCGGAACCGAGCCCGAGGGCCCCGTGGAGCCCGCGCTGCCCGAGCCCTCCGGCCCGCCGCCCGGAACCGGCCCCGGCGACCTCCCCCTCCCCGTGCCCGGGACGGGCTCCGCCGGCACGGGCACCCCGGCCGGCTCCAGTGGCACGGCGGGCCTCGGCCCGGTGCCCGGCGCCCCGCTCCCGGTCACCGCGTCCGTGGAGGGCGACCGGGTGGCGGTCGCGTGGCAGCCCGCGTACTCCGCCTCGCCCATCACCGGCTACGCGGTGAGCTGGGAGGGCGGGAGCACCACGGTGTCCGGCGACAGCACCGGCACGGTCATCGACGGCCTGCCCGAGGGCGTCGCCGTCAGCTTCCGCGTCCAGGCCGCCAACGCCCACGGCTACGGTGCCGCGGCCGTCTCCGAAGCGGTCGTGGCCGGCGAGCAGGCGCCGCCGACCCCGGAGGACGTCGACGTCGCGGTCACCGGCGCCGGGTCGGCGCTGCTGTCGTGGAGCGCCGCGCCCGGCGCCCACGACTACGCCGTGACGGGCGCGGTCCCGGACACGGCGACCGGCGGGAGCCGGATCACGGTCTACCGCGCGACCTCGGCGACCTCGATCACCGTGAGCGGGCTCGAACCGGGCGGGACCTACACGCTCGCCGTCGCCGCCCGGACCGAGGGCGGCGCCCAGAGCACGGCGGCCGCGGCCCCGGCCGTGACCCTGCCCTACCTCGACGCCCCGGACCGGGCGTGGGCCGAGGTCCGCGACGACGGCACCATCGCCGTGTACTGGCGGCCGGTGGCGGGGGCGGCGAACTACCTGGTGTCCCCGGCGGGGTCGGGGCTCCAGCAGGTGACCGTGCCGCACGGCGAACCCGTGACCATCGACCGCGAAGAGTTCCAGACCGCCGTCTTCCAGGGCGGAGGCGGCCGGTGCCATTCCTTCACCGTCCAGGCCTCCGACGCCGCGGGCCGCACCGGCCTCACCGGCGACCGGACCGGGATCGTCTGCGAGGACGGCGCCGAGCGGCCCGTGCGCCACAGCGCACGGCCGGAAGGGGATCACCAGTGACGACCATCGACGCCGGCGCCGATTCCAGGGGCGCGGCGGGGCCCACCCTGTCGACCACCGAGGCGGCGGACCACGGCGCACTCATCGGCCGCCTCACCGCCGCCATCGGCTCCGCGGTCGCCGGCGCGGCAGGCACCGTGCACCTGGCGGTGGTGGCGCTGGTGAGCGAGGGCCACATCCTGGTCGAGGACGTCCCGGGCGTGGGCAAGACCCGGCTCGCCCGGTCCCTCGCCGCGAGCGTCGGCGGCGACCACCGCCGCGTGCAGTTCACCCCCGACCTGCTGCCGTCCGACCTCACCGGGGTGAACGTCTTCAACCAGGCCAGCCGCGAGTTCGAGTTCCATCCGGGCCCGATCTTCGCCAACGTCGTCGTCGCCGACGAGATCAACCGCGCGGCGCCCAAGACCCAGTCCGCCCTGCTGGAGGTGATGGAGGAGCGGCTCGTCACGGTCGACGGCGTGCGCTACAGCGTGCCCGACCCCTTCCTCATCGTCGCCACCCAGAACCCGGTGGAGTCGAGCGGGACCTTCCGGCTGCCCGAGGCGCAGCTCGACCGCTTCCTGCTCCGGCTCTCACTCGGCTACCCCGACGAAGCGGCCGAGATGGCGATCATGCGGGGGACCTCCCTGCCCGCGCCCGAGAGCCTGGCGCCCGTGGCCGACGCCGCTGCGCTGGCGGCCGTCCGCGACGCCGTGCGGCGCGTCCACGTCGCCGACTCCCTCTACGGCTACATCCTCACCCTGGCGCGCGCCACGCGGAACCACCCCCACCTGCGGCTCGGCGTATCCCCGCGCGCGACAGCGGCGCTCGCCCACGCCGCGCGCGCGTACGCGCTCTCCCGGGGGCGCGCGTTCGTCATCCCCGAGGACGTCGACGCCCTGGTGGCCCCGGTGTGGGCGCACCGCCTCGTCCTGACCCCCGACTCCCTGGTGAGCGGGCGTTCGGAGGCCGGGATCCTCGCCGAGGTGGCCGCCGCGGCGCCCGCCCCGCAGCCGGAGCAGGCGGTGAGCCGCTGATGCGCGCCGCGCCGCCCCGGGCGGCCACCACCGCCTGGGGGTGGTGATGCCGACGAAACGGGGCCTGCTGGTGGCCGCGGCGGGGCTGCCGCTGCTCGTCGCCGGGGTCCTCCTGGGCTACCGCGAGATCGCGCTCGTGGGCGCGGTCGCGCTGGCCGCCGTCGCGGCCGCCACGGCGGCCGTCCGTATCGGCCGCCCCGCTGCGGACGCATCGGTGCGGCGTTCGCTGCCCGTGGCACGTACCGGCGCCGGGACCGAGGTCGCGGTGCGGGTGACCGTGGAGGGCGCCGGCCGCGGGGCGCTCCTGCTGCGGGAGCGCGTGCACGCGGGCGGCGACGAGCGGTGGCTCGGCCTGACCCCTTCAGCGGGGGCGCCCGCGGCCGCCGGACGGGTACACGCCGCCTACCGCGTCGAAGCGTCCCGGCGGGGCGTGGTCGAGCTGGGCCCCCTCCGGGTCGAGCGCACCGACCCCTTCGGGCTGGCGTCGGCGGGAGGGCCGAAGGGGGCGGTCACCCGCCTCACCGTCCACCCACGCTGGCGGCTCCTGCGCGCACTGCCCGCCCGGCACGCGGCGGCGCCCGACGCGGCCCTGGACAACGGGCGCACCGGAACCCTCACCTTCCGGTCGCTGCGCGGCTACGTCCCCGGAGACGACCTCCGGCACATCCACTGGCGCAGCACGGCCCGGCACGACCGGCTCCTGGTGCGCGAGTACGCCGACACGGCCGAGTCACGGATCACCGTCCTCCTCGACGACCGGGACGACCACAACGGGCCCGATGCCGCCGAGGCGGCCGAGGCCGCCGGCACATCGGATGCCGCTGAGGCCGTCGGTGCCGCTGAGGCTCACATTTCCGCCGGTGCCGCCAACACCGCCGATGTCACCGACGCCGCCGAAAGGCTCGACGCGGCGGCCGAGGCCGCGGCCTGCATCCTGGCGACCGCAGTACACACCGGTGTGCCGTGCTCCCTCGCACTCGTGAGCGGCGCCCACGCCGACGACCGGTCGGGGCTGCCCGCCCTGCTCGACCTGCTGGCGGCCGCCTCCCCCACCTCCGGCGCGAACCTGGACGCCGCCCTGCACTCCCTGCCCCACGGACCCGCCGGCGGCGCGACCGTCCTCGTCGGCCCCACACTCACCAGCGGCGAACTCCAGAGGTTCGCGGCCCTGGGCGGCCACGGCACACACCTCGTGGCCGCCCTGGTGGGCCCCCACCCTCACCCCGAACCCCGGCCCGGAGTGACCGTGGTGTCGGCTCCAACCGCAGCGGAGTTCACCCACACGTGGGACGAGGCCCCATGGACACACTGACCCTCAGGAGCCCTGAACCCCGGTCCGCCCGCGCCATGGAAACCTTCACCGCCCACGCCACGCTCACGGGATCCACCGCGACGAACCGACCGGTGCGCGCGGATGCCGCCGCGCCCATCGCCCGCACACGGGACGAGGCGCCATGGAGACGCTGACCCTTCGGAGGTCCGGGCCTGCCGCCTCGCCGCCCACCCTGCCCGCTCCAGCCGTCCGCCGCATGGAGCCGCTCGTCGCCGGTGCGGCGCTCGCCGGGTCGGTCGCTGCGGGCGGGGTCGCCATGGCGTCGGCCTACGCCTCCCCGCTCGGGGCCGGAACGGTGTTGTTCCTCGCCGCGGCGGCGAGCGTGGCGCTGACCCTGCTGCTGCGCTCGCGCGTCTCCTCCTTCGCCGCGCTCCTGGCCGGGACGCCGATGGCGCTGCTGGGGATGGTCGCCCTCGCGGCGTGGGCGCCGGGCTCCGCCGGCGGCCCCATCGCCGACGCGCTCCGGGCCATCCCGCTGTCCGGGGGCCGGATCCTGAGCAGCCCGCCACCGATCCCGGTCATGGTCGACACCCTGGCCTTCCCGGCGCTGGCGACCTGGCTCGGCGGCGCCGCCGGAGCCCTGGCCTGCGCGTCCGGCCGTATCCACGCGGCGCTGCTCCCCGGCCTGGTGCTGCTGACAGGAGCCGCCGCCGTGAATGGGGCCCCACCGTCGGGCGTCGCGGCCGCGGCGGTCCTGCTGTGCTCCGATGCACTCCTGCTGGCGGTGTCGTCGGCCGCCGGCCCCACCGCCGCCGTCGAGACCAGCGGCGTGCGGGTCGCACCGGATACGCGCTCCCGCGAGACCGTGAGCGGGCGGGGATGGGCCGTCCGCCTCGCCGCCTGCGGCGCCGCAGCGGCGCTCGTCGCCACCGCGGCGCCGCCGGTCCTCTCCGCGTGGCGGGCCGACCCCTACGACCCCCAGAGCGGCGCCGTTCCCGCCGTCGCGCCCCTCGACGCACGCAGCCCGCTCGGGTACCTGTCCGTCTGGGCGGCCAACCCCGATACCCGCCTGCTGACGGTGCGCAGCAACCGGGTCGTGCGGCTGCGCTGGGTCGCGCTCGCCGACTTCACCGGCACGACCTGGCAGCCCGAGGCCGCCTACAGCACAACGGGCCGCCTGCTGCCGGACCCCGATCCCGCCCCGCCGAACGCGAGCAGGCAGACGGCGACGGTCGACATCGACGCGCTCCCGGGACCGTGGCTGCCCGTGGTGGGCTCGCCCCGGTCCCTCGGCCTGCCCGGCGCGGGCTACGACCCGGCGTCGGGGACCGCCATCGCCCTCGACGGGGAGATAACGGGGTTGAGCTACGAGGTCAGCGGCGACGTCGCGCACTGGCGTCCGGAGGAGCTGGCGGACCTGCGGCCGCCCTCGGACCCGGGCTTCGACCGCTACCGGTACCTGCCCGGCGAGCTTTCGCCCCAGATGGACGCCGTCGTCGATGGGGCGACCGCCTCGGGGACCCCCTACGAGCACGCGGTGAGCCTGGCACGGTACCTGCGCACCGGCTACACCTTCGATCCGGAGGCACCCGGCGGGCACGGGCTCGCCGACCTCGGACGCCTGCTGGTCGAACCGGGTCAGCAGGGCGGTGGCGGGACCTCCGAGCAGTTCGCCAGCGCGTTCGCGGTCCTCGCGCGCGCGGCCGGGCTGCCGAGCCGCGTCGCCGTCGGCTTCGACTCCGGGACGCAGAGCGCAGACGGCGAGTTCACCGTGGCCACCGGCGACGCCATCGCCTGGGGCGAGGTCTACTTCGACGGCGTGGGCTGGGTGCCGTTCGACGTCACGCCCGGGGGACGCGAGGGGGGCGGCGACCCGGGCGAGCCTTCCGCGCCCGCGGGGACGGAGGACGGGCCGGGCCCCGTCTCCGAGGAGCCCGAGAGCGCACCGCACGACATCGCCTCCCCCGTCCGGCCCGATGACAGCGGGGCGGTCGCGCCTGCGCTGGTGGCGGGTGTCGCGGCGGCCCTGGTCGTGCTGGCGGTGGTGATCGTCGCCGCCCTGCGCCTGGGCCGATCCCGGCGCCGGCTGGCTCCGGGGCGGCCCGCTCCCGACTCCGTGCTCGGCGCCTGGCAGGAGCTCCGCGAGGCACTCGCGCTGGCGGGAACGGGCCCGGGCAACGGTGCCACCGTAACCGACGTGGTCAAGTCGGCGGCGCAGGCGGACCCGACCGGTGGGGGCGCCCGGCGGCTGCGCTACCTGCACCGTTCCGTCAACGCCGTGGCGTTCGGCGCGGCGGGGAACGTCACCGACGAGGCCGCCGTCAAAGCGGCGGAGGAGGTCCGCGCCTTCGTTCGCGACCTTCGAGCAGGCCAGGGCAGGATCCGGCGCTGGACGTGGTGGCTGGACCCGCGGCCGCTGCGGAACGGCGAGCCGACGAGCGAGCGGAGGCGGCGCCGCCTCTAGCCGAAGGCCCCGTCCGCGGGGCCGTTGAAGCAGCAGAGTGAGAAGGCGAGCGTGACCAGTGGGCGGGACCTCTGAAGGGGGGAGACGATGACAGCCGGTCGGGACACGCCCGACGTCCCCGGATACCGCATCACGGAGCTGCTGCGGCGGACTGCGGGCATGGACCTCTACCGGGCGCGGGCGGAGGCGACGGGCGGATCGGTGCTGGTCCGCATGCCGCGCGGCGCCTCTGAGGCTCCGGTTCCCCACCTCGTCATCCGGGATGAGCGGCCTGATTCCCTCGGTGCGCTGCTGGAGAGCCATGGGGCGCTTCCGGCTGAGCGCGTCGTGGCGGCCGGCCTGGCGGTCGCGGTCGAACTGGAGCCGCTGCACGAAGCGGGGCTGGTGCACAACGGCATCGCTCCGGGGACGCTGCTGTTCCGCGGCGGCGCCGCCGAACTCGCGCCGCCCCGCGTCCCCGCCCTGCGCTCGGGAAAGCCGTTCCCCCCGCTCGTCCTCGACGAGGCGGCCACCGCACACCTCCCACCGGAGGCGTTCGACAACGGCCTGGCGACACCGCGGTCGGACGTCTACCGGCTGGCGTCCACGATGTGGACACTGCTCACCGGGCACGCGCCCGGCAACGGCGGCCCAGGTGCGGTCGCCACCGGCGACGCGGCGGGCAAGGGTGGCGACCTCGACCAGGCCGGGACCGTCGCCGCATTCACAACCGGCGCCGCGGACGGCGCCACCACCGAGGCCACCGGCCCAGCGATGCCGCACGCGCTGGACCGGCTCCTGCGCCGGGCCATGGACCGGAACCCCCGGAACCGCCCGGCCGACGCGGGCTCCTTCGCCCGGGCACTCGCAGACCTGGACGCCGCCGACGGAACGGGTCGCCCGGAGGCGACCGAAACTGGCGGGTTCATCGGGGCCACGCCAAGTGCGGACGCCATCCTTGACAGGCGCCTCCACGGGGATGCACGCGAAGATCCCGGCAGGGAAGACGGCGCGACCGCCGAGGCCACCGGCGCCCCGATGGCCGAGTGGACGTCCCCGGCGCCCGTCGCCCCGGAAGGCGCCGACGAGCCGGTCGCCGCGCCCATGGCCGAAGAGCCGCCCATCGCGGAGGCGACCTACGACAGCGATGCGTCGACGCCCGATTCGGGAGAGGGATCCGCCGCAGCATCCGCCTACGCGGACGCCGACGCTTCCGTGGCCGCGGAAGCGGGCGCAATGCCCTCGGCTCCCAGTCCCGTGGACGTACCCGCGGACTTCCTCGTGGAGGGCGTGGACGGCGCGAGCGAGGGAGTCGCCGACACGACGGTGATCGGGGGGACTGCCTCGGCGTTCTCCGGCTCCGCGGAACCGACCGCCTGGCCTCGCGTCGGGCCTGACCCCGTTGCCGACGAGGGCGCCGCCGTCAGCGACCCCACCACGCAACACGAGGACCCGCTCCCCAGCGAAGCACCGCTCGGCCCTCGTCCCGGCCACGAGCCCCCGGCCGCGCCGTGGCCCGCTCCGGACCCGGCCGCCCCGGCGACGGCCTCCCCGACGAACGACGGCGCCCATGCGGCGGATGCGCCCGCCCCTGTGCAGGACGCCCCCCCGCTGAGCGTCACCGGCCCGGCCGCCCCTTCTGGCGGCATGGGCATGGACCACGGACTCGACGACGACCGAGCAGAAGCAACGCTGCCCACCCCACCGGCCCCTGCATCGGCCTCCCCCGAAGCCGACCATGGCCCGGCAAGCTCTCGCGACGCACGGGTGGACGGGAGGGAGGCGGGCGCCGATGGCGCCCCGGTCGATCGGCAGCTCGCCGCCCCCACGACCGATCGCGCGGGGGCGGAACGCACAGTCGACGCGGCGGCCGCCGGGATCGGGACCGCCGCTCCGCAGGGTCCGGGTACGGCTCTCTCGCCGGCGCTCTCCAGCGGCGACGGACCTGCGCCGGCCGGGGCCTTCGGCTCGCTGTCCGACCCGGGCGGCCCGCGCGCCGATACGGCGGCACCGAGCCGCCCGGACACCGGGCGCACTTCGGCGGCTCATGGCGGAGGCGACGACCGCGCGGCCGATGCGACGCCTACCGACGACGACCTAGGCGAGGCGACCGGTACCGCGGAGGCCGGACCCCGCGAGGTGTCCCCTCGGGTGGCCGGAGCGGATGCCGGGCTCTCCCCGCAGGTGGCGAGCGTGGGTGCCGCCGCTGACTCGCTCTCTGCCGCCGCGGCCTCGCCCTCTGCCGAGGGCGCCTCCACCGCGGTCGGCGACTCCGCCGGCAGCGGGCTCGGGCGGGTGGTGTTGACCGCTGTCCTGGCCGCGAGCCTGGTCATCGCCGTTCTCGGGGCCGTTGCGCTGGCGGTGGCCTGGTGGAGTGCGCCGCGGGCCGGCGAGCCTCCCGTCGCCGAGACGACCGCCGAGGGGCCGTCGCCCTCCTCCGGGGTGCCGCCCGCTGCGGCGGAGAACCCGCGGTGGGCGCCCACAGGCGTGCGGATCCAGGCGGACACCCTGGACACGGTGACCCTCTCGTGGACCGACAATACGCAAGGCCGGGCGTCGTTCCACATCGTGGGCGGCCCGGTCGGAACCACCCCCGCGACCATGGCCGAGGCCGAGGCGCTGGGCACTCAGGTCGAGATCACCGGGCTCAACCCGGCGTTCGACTACTGCTTCACCGTCGTGGCCGTCCTCAGCGTGGACGAGGTGGCCTCGTCGCAGAACATCTGCACCAGCCGGTTCGCCGAGGCGTAGCCGAACGGGCGGAGCGGGCCCGGGGCACCCGCCTCTCCACGGCGGGGGCCCCGGGCACCGGCACCCAGGTCAGGTGCGGGCCACTCTGCGCGACTTGTGACCGATCGTCATCCCGTAGGCCGGGCGTTCGGGTGCGCTCCCGCCGTCGGGCGACGACGCGCTGACCAGGCCGTCCACGAGCTTGAGGGGGCTGTCCCAGGCGAGGGCCAGGCCGTTGGAGCCGGACTGTCCCTGACCCTGGGAGTCCTGCTGCCCGTTGTCGAGGTCCAGATCGAACTCCCGGCGGCGGTCGTTGCCGTTCCCGTCCTTGCGGTTGCGGCCGTTGCCGTCCGGGACGTCGGGCGCGTCCTTGCGGGGCTTGCCTCCTCCCAGCCCGCCCTTGCCCTTGACCTGGACGATCTCGCCGTTGGCCGGCTCGATCTCCCCTTTGCCCCCGCCGATGCCCTGGAAGGCGTCGGCGTAGGCGTCGCGCTCCCGGCCCTCGCGCCGGCTGGGCAGGTCGAACTCTTCGAGGATGGACCTCGCTGACTGTGCCGCTGTGGCCACGGTGTACTCCTTTCACATGCTGGTCGCAGGCCGGTGTCGGCCCCGCCGGGTTCGGATCCGCGGGGTCACGCCGTCAGGACGCCGTCCCTGCGCGCCGCAGGGTTCTTGTCGTCGCCGCTGGTGGCCGGGGCGATCGGCCGGAACGCCGCCTGGGTGACCTCCCCGTTGTCGCTCCCGCCGCGGCCCCCCTTCTTCCCGGCGGCCGACGCGAGGGCCTTGATCGCCGCGGTGAACAGCCCGGCGACGGCGTCGAGCCCGAGGAGCCCGCCCAAGCCGCCGGTCAGCCCGCCCAGACCGCCCAGCAGGCCGCCGCTCCCCTTCGACGGACCGGCGAGCCCCTTCGTGTCGCCGCCACCGGCCAGCATGTCGAAGGCGCCGCCGGCGAACCGCTCGGCAGCGGTGCTCGCGGCCTCCTCCCCCACCTCCTTGGCGCCCTTCTTGAGCAGCTCCTTGCCGACCTGCTTCCCGGCCTGCTTCGCGCCTTCCCTGACGAGCAGCCTGGCCCCCGCCGAGACGGCGAACCTTGCGGCGATGCCGATCCCGATGCCGATGAGTGGTAAGGGCATTCCTGGTCCTCCCTGTCACTTCCCCGTAGTCGTCGGTCGTCTCCCATGCCCCGCCCCCGCCCCCTTCTTCGGTGCGGGGCCGGGCGTCCATCCCGCCTCAGTAGCGGAACGAGACGTGCACGTGGTCGTAGTGGTTCTGGGTGTTGCTGCCGCGGTCGCCCATCGCCCGCCAGCACGTCGGCGGCGCCGACCCGACGGTGGACTCGTCGGGGCACGGAGCGTCGCCGGCCGTCGGGTTCCAGATCCGCTGCCGCCAGATGACGTACTTGACGCCCATCTGCTCGTGGTGCGTCATCAGCCAGCGGGCGAGCTCGTCGCCGACGGCGTTCTCGGCCTCGGTGCCCCGGGTTCCCTTGACGTTGGTCATGAGGTCGCACGCCTGCCCGGTGCCGTGGTCGGGCGGGCCCGCCCGGTAGCAGCCGCGGAAGTCCGGGCGGTCGAACTCCGGGAAGTTCGCGACGATGCTCTCGTAGGCCTTGCAGGTCAGCTCGGTGGTCTGGCCGACCGGCCCGCAGGGCACCATTGCGCCGCCGGGCGTGATGTCGCTCGCCTGGTAGGCGATGTCGCCCGAGCGCGCTCCCGAGGCGCCGCCCCCGGTCCCCGCGCCGTAGGTGTCGGCCGCCTGTACCCCGGTGACCAGGGCGAACAGTGCCGCGGCGGAGAGCGCCATCCCTCCGCCCAGCCCCATGCGCCCGGCGTCGCCGGGCCGGGAAAGGCGGGGGAAGCGGAACCGTCGCATGTCAGATGCGCCCCTCTCCCTGCATGGATGCGATGTCGCGGGTGTCGGTGACCCCGACGACGCGCCACTCGCCGCCCGCCCGGTAGAGCGAGACGTGGAAGGCCCCCAGTTCCAGGGGCTCCCGCCCGCCCGTTCCCGCGTCCTCGGCGCGCAGAGCGAGCTCGAAGGTGATCGTCTCGGCGCCCACCGCGACGGCCTCGACGGCCTGGGCCTCCCCCGTTGTCGGGCGGCCCCACTCGGACAGCCGGCCCGCCGCCTCCCGGGCGGCCGAACCCTCGGCGGCGATCACGTCCGCGTACTGCGGGTCCGCGGTCTCGGCGATGCGGTCGGCGTAGGCGTCCTCCGGCTCCGCCGGGTCGAACGTCCCGATGGCCCGCCCGTGCTCGGCCGCGACCGCCAGCGCGTCCTGGAACTCCGCGTCGGAGACGGGCAGCAGCTCGGCCATCGACGTCGCGCCCGGTCCGGCGGGGGCGGCGGGCGGCTCCTCCCGCCCGCCGGCCAGCCGCGCCAGGGCGACCGCGGCGAACACCGCCACCACGACCGCGACGACCGCGATCACGACCCGTTCGCGGCCGGGCGCCAGCAGGTCCCGCATGTCGCTGCCTCCTTCTCGTGTGAATGGGGGTCGTCCGTTGCCCCGGCCGCCGGGACCGTTGGCCGCTACGTGGGCTGCGTTGCTGTTCCGGATCCCGCATCGGCGGGGAAGAGGTGGGAGACCCGGATGACCTTGCGGATCTCCGACTGCGGCCACCGGCCGGCATCGAACTCGTGCTCGTGGATCTGGTCGGCGCGGGGCACATCGGAGCTGTAGGCCTCGACCACCGTGAGCCGGCCGCCCTGGCGCCCGGTGACCATGGACACGTGCGACGGCATGCCGTCGCCGCCGCGGCCGGAGAGGATCAGGTCGCCGGGCCGGGCCTGGTCCAGGGTGATCTCCTGGGCAGCGTCCATGGCGAACAGGGTGCGCGTGGTCCAGCGGGTGGCGAGGTGCTCGGCCGGCAGGCCTGCCGCCTCGTAGGCCCGCCACAGCAGCCCCGAGCAGTCGTATCCCGCCGGGCCGTTGCCGCCCCAGATGTAGGGCTTGCCGACCTGGTCGCGGGCGTACTCGATGGCCTTGTCGACGGCGGTGCCGTTCACCGCCGGGTCGGCGCAGTCGCCCTTCACCCCGTTGGGGGGCGCCACGGTGAAGTCCCCGCTGCGGTACTGCGCGGCCTTCGCGCTGACCGCCACCTGGTAGGCGCCGCCCACACCCGAACCGTGGTAGCGGCCGACCGCCCATTCGAGGCTGCGGCCCTGGTCCATCCAGTGGCGGAGGAACCCCGCCGCGGAGTGGACGGCGTCGGCGGGGTCCCAGACGTTGACCCGGCCGTCGTCGTTTCCGTCGATCCCGAACCACTGCCCGTTGGCGCCGGGCGCGGCCGTGCGCTCGCCCGCGGGCTGGTCGGCCTCCCCGCCCCACGTGTTGCTGGCGTCGCCGAGCGGCCCGCCGGTCGCGCCGGTCTCGGGGTGCTTGATGCCGAACTGGAGCGGGCCCGCGGCCCCCGCGGGGTTCGCGGTTCCGTACACGATCCCGGTCGGGAGCCGGCCCAGGCCGCCGTAGGCCGCGGTGTCGGGGATGCGGCCGTGGTTGGTCTCCCGCCAGGACAGCCCCGCGACGACCTCCCACGGCACGTCGAACCGCTCCCCGGCGTCCCGGGCGTACTCCAGGAAGTTCTCCGGGATCGAGTCGGCGTCCGCGCCCCCGGTGTACCCGCCCAGCGAGGTGGCGCAGCCGCCCGAGCCGCCGCCCCCTCCCGAGAGGCCGAGGTAGTCGAAGACCTCCTCCCCGCTCACCACGACCAGGGTCGACCCCATGAACAGGGACGTGGCCACGCTGTAGGAGAGCGCGTTGCGCCCCAGGTCGCCGAGGCGGGCGCGGCGCAGGCGCGCCCACGCGGCGCGCCATGCGCGCGCGGGCGCGGGGCCGGGTGCGCGGGCCGGGCCGGGCCCGGCGCCGCGGCCTCTCACGCGGCCCCCGGGTCGCCGAGTGCCGCGTCCTGGACCCCGTTGACCCGCCACCCGTCGCCGGTCAGGGTGAGCCCCACCGCGTACTCGCGGGGCTGCTCACCGCCGTCGCCGGAGGCCGTGCCGACGCGCACGATGCAGGTGACGCTGCCCTCCGCGAGGTCGCGGATGCCGGTCGTCTCGGCGGCGCTCCCCGCGCCGCCGCCCTGGGGCGACGGCGCCCCCTCCGCAGGCGGAACGGCTCCCTCGGCGGCCAGCAGGTCGGCGTACTCCGGGGTGGCCAGGCCCGCGAGATCGTCCGCGCTGTCCCCGGACCCGCCGAAGTAGGCCGCTGCGAAGTCGTCCGCGACCGCGACGGCGTCCTGGAGCTCCTCCTCCGAGTGGGGGAGCAGCGCCGCGACGTCGGTGTCGCCCGCCCCCTCCTCCCCCGGTGGCGAAGCCGCCGGTCCGGCGCGGTCGTCCGACAGCCGTACCACGGCGAAACCCACGGTCAGCGCGACGATGGCGATGGCGGCGATGAGAAGGACGGCCTTCTTCGGGGTGTCGTTGAAATCGTGCACGCTCGCCTTTCCTCGGATCATCCGCCGCCGGCCGAAAGTCTCCTCAACGGGCGCGGGCGGCTGACGAGGGCGTACGTCGCACCGAAAAGGGTGGACGGTCGCATTCCGTGCCCGCCGGGGTGACGGCTCGGGCATCGCATTCGACCCCTGGACAACCCCGTCCCGTTCCATTTCGGTACCAAACAAAAGTGGCCGGATCCGGCCACTTCTTCTCTCTCGGGAACGGACGGAAACGACCCCATCCAGGTCTATCTTCTAATACGCATTGCCCAGGAGCACCGATTCGGCACTTACCGAAATCGGCCGTTAACACTCTGTCCCATTCACGGCGCTACGCGCCTACCCGAGGAGGTGACCGTCATGGTCGTGGCATTCGGCCGACGCCTCACCCGGGACCCGGATATCCGCGATGGTGCGACCGGGGCGCCGGAGCAGCGCCCCGCCTCCGACGCCGTGCTGCTGGGCTGCCACGGCGGCGCGGGGACCAGCACGCTCGCGGCGCTCCTGGGGACTCCGTGGGAACTCGGCGGCCACGCGCCGGGGCTGGAGCGCATCGAGACGTTCGGCCGCCCGCTCATCCTGGTGTCCCGCGACAGCGCCCCCGCGGTCGCCAGGGCGGTCGAGGCCGTGACCGCGGTCGTCGACGCCGGGGCGACGGTCGCCTGCCTGACCGTCGTGGCCGACGGATCGGGCCCCGAACCGCGCGAGGCCAGCGTCCGCCTGCGCCTCATCGAGGACCGGGCGCGCCGGATCGTCCGCTTCCCGTTCATCGCGGCCCTCAGATACGCCGATACCGCGGACCTGGACAAAATCCGGCTCCCCAGGAAAGCCGAACGCGCCTTGGCGGAGATCCGCGACGCGCGGCCGGACGGCGAACCGCGCGGCACCCACCGAACAGAATGAAGAGGGGATGTCCATGAGCCTGCTACTCGCCGGATTCACCAAAGCCCAATTGTCGATGGTCACGATTTTCAATACGGCGCTCAACAGCGATTACGACTGGGACAACGGCGTCCAGATCCCCAATGGCGCGGTCGACTCCATCAATACCCTCTTCTCCTGGGGGCGGGGCGTGGTCGTGGTCGTCGGCATCGTCGGCGTCCTGTTCTGCGCGGGCAAGATGGCGGTCGGCAAGTTCGGCCGCTCCGACCTCGCGGCCGAGGGTGTGGGCGGCCTCGTCTGGACCGTCCTGGGGATCTCGCTGATGCTGATCGCCGGACCGCTGATCATGCTGCTGCTGCCCGGCGCCACCGGGGCCGACATCTGACGGCGCCGAGGCGGGGGAATTGGACGTACTGAACGCATCGATGCCGGTGATGAGCGCCTTCACGCAGGCTGCCGAGGCGGCCGCGGGGCTCCGGGCCGCCGTGGTCTGGAACCCCGATCCGCAGCTCCCCTCGGAGGTCATCCCGCCCATCGAGCAGCTGCTCGCGTGGGGGCGCGGCATCATCGCCGTCGTGGGCGTGCTCGGGGTGCTGTACTGCGCGGCCAAGATCGTGGCCGCCAGGGGCGGGCGGGCCGACCTCGCCGCCGACGGGGTCAGCGGCCTGGTGTGGACCCTGCTGGGGATCTGCCTCATGCTGATCGCGGCCTCGGTCGTGATGATGCTGATCGCACCGCCCTCACCAGGGGATCCGGGGATCGTCCCCATTTGATCCCGCAGATGATCCCGCAGACCGCGATCCGGCAGGTGGCTCCATGAACATCCAAGCGGCGCTCGGCCTGGCCGCGCGCGCGTGCCCGGCCGACGTATCGGAGGACACGTGGGACACGTGCGGGAACACCCTCCTCGGCTGGATCATGGGCCTGGGCGTGGTGATCGCGATCATCGCGATCCTGATCATCGCGGGCAAGATGATCCAGGCGAACTTCACCGGGGACCCGTGGATCGCCGCGCGCGGCATGGGCGAACTCCCGTGGGTCACCCTGGGGATCGTCCTGCTCCTGGTGGCGGCTCCGCTCGTCGCCCTGCTGTTCAGCGGCGCCGAGGTCGAGGAGGAGCAGTCCGTCTGGCAGGTCTACCTCGAGGAGAACGTGCCCGAGCCCAGCCCGCGGGACACCGGCGACCCCTCGGACGGCCCGACCGACGACTCCCGGCCCGTCTAGCGCCGGCCCCGGGTTCGCCACGATTCCCGCAGCACGCGTTCCGCGAATTCCCCCGGATCCCCCTCCCCCTTTTCCGGTGAATTGCGCCCGCGCCCGACGGCGCCGGCTTCACGATCAGGAAGCACGATGGCCCTAGAGGACATACACGAAGACGTGGGCGAGTTGATCGCGCCCGCGATCGAAGGGATTTTCTGGATCCTCTGGGAGAACCCCGCGGTGGACAACACCACGGACCTGGGGGCCAGCGAGGGAATTTCGGCGTTCCAGGACCTCGTGTTCCCGGTCGTGACGCTGCTCGCGACGGCCGGGCTGATGGTGGCCGCGATCCGGCTGCTCTGGTACCGCCGCCTCGACCCGATGATGGACACCGTCAAAGGGTTGCTGATGCTCGTGTTCACGACCTTCGCGGGGATCTTCATCCTCCAGGGGCTCGTGGACTTCAGCAAAGGGCTGGCGCGCTACCTCCTCGACGAAGGCGTGGCGGCGGACTTCGGCGAGGCCCTCGCCACCGACCTCATGAGCATCCCCGAGGGCGCCTTCCTGACCGGCCCGTTCCGGCTGCTCATCGGCGTGATCATCGGGATCGCCCTCGTCGTCGGCGCGACCATCCAGATCGTGGCGCTCTACTACACGCAGGGCGTGATCTACATCTGCGCCGCCGTGCTGCCGCTCGCGGCGAGCGCCGCGATGCTGCCGGGACCGGGCACGACCATCTTCTCCAAGGTCATGGGGTGGCTGATCGGGTCGATCCTCTACCAGCCCGTCATCGTGCTCATCTACGCCCTGGGGTTCGTGTTCTACACCGAGCCCCGCCAGGATCCGGACGGGATCTTCCAGTACTTCCTGGGGGTCGCTCTGATCCTCATCGCCACGGGTGCCCTGCCGATGCTGTGGAGCCTGCTGGGCACGGTCGCCTCGAAGCTCACTGGCGGCGCGGTGGCCTTCGGGGCCGGAGCGGGCAGCGGCGGTGGCGGAGGCGGCAGCGGAGGGGGAGGCGGCGGTGGCGGAGGCGGCGGTGGCGGAGGCGGCCGCGGCGGGTTCTTCGGCGCCGGCAACGCTGCGCACACCTCGGGCGCGGCCAACCGCGCGGCCGCGGTGAGCCAGGGGCTGCCCGCCGCGACCATGGCGGCATCGGGCGGCGGAGCGGCGGCGGCCATGGGCGCCTCGGCGTCCGGGGGCGCGGGAGGCATCACCGGGGGCGGTTCCGGAGGCGGCCTGGGGGGCGGCTCCGGGGCGGGTCCCGGCGGTTCGCTTCCGGGAGCCTCGGGCGGCGGTCAGGGAGGTGGCCAGAGCGGAAGCGGAACGGGCGCGTCGGCCAGCGGAACGGGCGCGCCCGGCGGCTCGCCGCTGACCGAGGCGGGACGGTCCGGCCCGGGAGCGCAGGACGGCAACGGCGCCGGCACCGGTCCGGGCGCACAGTCCGGCACGGCCCGGCCCACCGGGACGGTCCAGCCCGCCGGCGCCGCACAGCCCGGCGGCTGGGGCGCCTCCGCCGCGTCCTACCCGGGAGGCGGCGGGTCCACCGTCACCGCGGGGCCCGGCAACGGGGCCGTGCCGTCGGGCGCGGGCCGACCGGGGGGCTTCGGCGACGGCACGGGCGGCGCAGGCATGCCGACGGGCACCGGCCCGGGCGCGCAGCCCAGCGGTGCGGCCCAGCCCGGCGGCCCCGGAGCAGGCGCGGGCGGAACCGGTGCAGGCGGCTCCGCTCCGGGCGGCCCCGGAACCTCCTACATGGGCATGGGCGGCGTCGGCGGCGGTGGTGCCGGTGGGGGCGGCGGCGCTCCGGCGCCGTCGGGCGCGGCCCCCGCTGCGTCGCACGGCACCGGATCCGCCCCGGGCACGGGGTACGGCGGTCCCGGTGGCCAGGCGCCCGCGGGAGCGGCCCCGGCCGGCGGCCGCGGGACCGGGGCGGCCCCCTCACCGGGGCAGGGCGCCGGCCCGGGCTCCCCGGCGCCGTCGGGCGCGGCCCCGGCGGGCGGCCACAGCGGGACCGCCTCCCGCAGCGGCGGCCCCGCTCCGGGAGGCGGCGGAGGCAGTGGCGGCGGAGGGGGGTCCCCGGCGCCGCACCCGTCCGGGGCGGCTCCGGCCGGCGGCGGCGCCGCACCCGCACCCGAGGTGGCCGCCGATGCTCCCGCGCCCGACGGGGCCGCGGGCAGCGAGCCCGCCCCGCCCACCGGTGCGGGCCCCGGCCCCGATGACCACCCGCACGGCGCGATCTAGCGCGGAGAGGACCCGGAAATGGCACAGCGAACCTATGGCGGATGGCGCCGCAAGCGCAGCATCGGCCTGCTCGGGCTCGGCTTCACCTCGACGATGGTGCTGCTGGGCTGCCTCGTCGTGCTGATGGTGGTCGCCTCGATCGACCAGCGCTACGCCGCCTACCTCGTCCCGCCACTGGTGGTGGTCTTCGGGCTGGCGCTGGTCCCGGTCCAGGGCCAGTCGCTGCTCAGCTTCGCGCTGACCCGCATCCGCTGGTGGTGGGCGACCGTGCGCGGCCGCACCCGCTACCGCGCGGGCGTGCTCACCGAGCACCCCCGCGCCTTCCAGCTGCCCGGAGTGCTCGCGCCCATCACCCTCCTCTCCGCCGAGGACGGGCGCGGCGGCCGGTTCGGCCTCGCCTGGAACCGGCGGCTGGGCCACATGACGGCCACGATCCTGGTCTCCTCCAACTCGGTGTGGCTGGCCGAGGAGGGCGACGTCGACACCTGGGTCGCCAACTGGCACAACTGGCTGGCCGGTCTCGGCTACATGCCCTGGGTGCCGTGGATCACCGTCACCGTCGAGTCGAGCCCCGACCCCGGCGCGACCCTGCGCGACCAGATCACGGCGGCCGTCGACCCCGCCTCCCCCGAGCCGGCCCGCCGCATCCTGGGCGACCTCGTGGCGCTCGCGCCCGCGGTGAGCGCGCAGATCGAGACCCGGATCGCCGTCACCTTCGACCCGCGCCGCTTCCCCACCGCCCCCAAGGGCCGGATGGAGGCCGCCGCAGAGGTGAACAACTTCCTCAACCAGATCGAGGCGGGCCTGGGCGGGTGCGGGGTCAGCGTCGTCGGCCGGGCCACCCCCGAGCAGCTGGTCGCCACCGTCCGCAGCGCGTTCGACCCGGCGTCGCGCGGCACCATGTCGCGGATGCTCGAGGGCGGCGAGGGCGGCATCGAGACCGCCAACTGGTCCGAGGCCACCCCGGTCGGCGCCGAGGCCATGCACGACCACTACGTCCACGACAGCGGGGCCAGCGTCGCGTGGATCTGGCAGCAGGCGCCGCGCACCCACGTCACCAGCACCGTCCTGTCGCAGCTGCTCACGCCCACCCGGTGGACCAAGCGGACGACGCTGCTGTTCCGCCCCTGGCCCGCCGCGTCCGCGGCGCGCGCGCTCGAAAGCCAGAACACCGCCGCGCAGTACAAGAGCGAGATGTCGGCCCGCCTGCGGCACCGGGTCAGCGCGCGCGACAACCAGGACCTCGTCTACGCGCGCCAGGCCGCCCAGGAGGAGACCATGGGCGCCGGCCTGGTGCAGATGAGCCTGTACGCGTCGGTCACCGTCGACGACCCCGAGGAGCTCGACCGCGCGGTCTCGCACACCGAGTCCTCCGCCGAGACCTCGCGCATCCGGCTGCGCCGGGCCTGGGGCAGCCAGGACGTCGCGTTCGCCACCACCCTCCCGCTCGGGGTGTGCCCGCCCTTCCTCGCCCAGCGCAACTGACGACCAGGAGCCGGAATGGTCCGCACCAGCAACGAAACCACGACCGACCCGCGCTCCGGGCGCGCCGGGCGCAAGGAGCGCCGCGCCCGCGCCAAGGCCGACCGCGCCGCCGCCCGCGAGGCCCGCAAGGGGGCCGCGGGACGCCCCGGCGGCGTGGGCCCCGGCGGCGGGGCCGAAAGCTCTTACGACATGGACGTGCGCGAGGCGCTGCCGCCGCTCATGGGGTGGGCGCACCGCGGCGGCGGGGCGTCGGTGAACATCCCGCCGGTTCCGGAGTACCAGGCCACCACCGCCCAGGCGTGCGGCCTGTTCCCGTTCGTCACCAGCAGCAAGCCGCCGGCCATCGGCACCCCGATCGGCCGCGACCTGCTGTCCGGTGAGGTGGTGTGCCTGGACCCGCTGGCCTGGCTGCGCGCCGGGCTGGTCACCAACCCGGGGTGCTTCGTGCTCGGCCAGCCCGGAACGGGGAAGTCCACGCTGGTCAAGCGCCTGGTCACCGGGTCGGTGGCGTTCGGCACGCAGGCCATCATCCTCGGCGACACCAAGCCCGACTACACCAGCCTGATCCAGTACCTCGGCGGGCAGGTCGTCCGGATCGGCCGCGGGCTGGACCGCATCAACCCCCTCGACGCAGGGCCGCTGGGCTCCACCCTGGCGCACCTGGCGCCCGCCGACCGCGAGCAGCTGCGGTGGGAGGTGCGCTCGCGGCGCATCTCACTGCTGATGGCGCTGTGCACGCTGATCCGCGAGGACCGCATCACCAACGCCGAGGAGGTCGTGCTGGGCGCTGCGGTCGACCTGCTGGACGAGCGCCTCGGCGGCTACCGCCAGCCCACCGTTGTCGACGTGCTCCAGGTGATCGAGGAGGGGCCCGACGGCCTGCGCTCCCTGGCCCGCGCCGACGACGACGGCCGCTACGACGAGCGGGTCGACGACCTGGTGTTCACCCTGCGGCTGCTGTGCACGGGGTCGCTCGCCGGGGTCTTCGACGGCCCCACGACCAACCCGATCGACCTGGAGGCGCCCGGGGTCAGCGTCGACATCTCCCGGGTCGGCGCCGCCGGCGACAAGCTGCTGACCGCGGCGATGCTGTGCACGTGGAGCTACGGGTTCGGCATGGTCGACGCGGCAGCGATGCTGGCCGAGCACGGCGTCATGCGGCCGCGCTCCTACATCGGGGTGATGGACGAGCTGTGGCGCGCGCTGCGCGGCGCGCCCGGGCTGGTGGAGTACGCCGACTCCCTGACCCGGCTCAACCGCAGCAAGGGCATGGCCTCGGTCATGGTCACCCACTCGCTGAGCGACCTGGAGGCGCTGGCCAACGAGGAGGACCGGGCCAAGGCGCGCGGCTTCGTCGACCGCTCCGCGATCATGATCCTGGCCGGGCTGCCACCGCGCGAGCTGGCGCGGGTCAACCAGATCACCCCGCTGACCGAGCCCGAATCGGGGCTGGTGTCGTCGTGGTCGTCCCCCGACTCCTGGCAGCCGGGCACCCTGCACCCCGGCCGCGGCCGCTACCTGATCAAGACCGGCGCCGAACGGCTCGGGATCCCCGTGCAGATGACGCTGACCGGCGACGAGTTCGACCTGTACGACACCGACCAGGCGATCCGGAGGGCGTGAGGGCGTTGGCGCTCAAGACGAACAAGTTCCAGCCCCGGGGCGGGGCCATGGCGGCGGGCACACCCCCGCTGCTCGTGGTGCTCGCCATGTGGGGAATCGTCGGCGTGGTCTTCCTGATGTGGGTGGCCGCCTGGCTCGCGTCCCTGGTCACCCCGGGTGAGGTGGCCCCGTTCGGGGCGCGGTGGGCCCTCTGGCTCGTCACCGGTAACACCGGGAGCGCGTGGCCGGGGACGCCCACGCCCCTGGTCGTCCTGTTCGCCGCTGTGCTGGCGGGCGGAATCGGCTACGCGGGCGTCCGGGGGTTCCGCATCGTCCGCAGACGGCTCGGGGACGAGGGCGACCCGGTGGCGGCGCTCAACCTGGGCAACTCCGACGTCGCGGAGCTGGCCCGCCCCGAGGCCGCCGAGAAGGCGGTGCGGCTGCGCAGGACCAGCCTGGCCGGCGAGCAGCCCAAGGCGCTGGAGGAGCGCGACGTCGGGCTGACGCTCGGCGACCTCAAGCTGCCCCAGGGCCGGACCGGCGCACGGCTGTTCGCGTCGTGGGAGGACACCGTCCTCGCCTACATGGCCCCGCGCGCCGGCAAGACCACCGCCCTGGCCATCCCCTACGTCCTCAACGCCCCCGGGCCGGCGCTGGCCACCAGCAACAAGGGCGACGTGTGGGCGGCCACCGCCAAGATCCGGGAGCGGCGCACCGGCGAGCGCGTCTGGCTGTTCGACCCCGGCAGCATCACCCACCAGCCGCAGACCTTCTGGTGGAACCCGCTGCGCCACGTCCGCACCGTCGAGGACGCCTACCGGCTGGCCAGCCACTTCGTCCTGACCATCGACGACGAGGACTCCAAGAAGGACATGTGGGGTCCCGCCGCGAAGGCGCTGATCTCGCAGCTGATGCTCGCCGCCGCGCTCGCCGAGGAGTCCATGGAGCAGGTCGGGGAGTGGCTGCACGACGCCAAGCAGCCGCGGCCGATCGAGATCCTGTTCGACCACGGCTTCATCGCCTACGCCGAAGCGCTCCGCGAGACCCAGAACATCGTGAGCGAGACGCGGGACGGCATCTACACCACCGCCCGCACCGCGGCCCGCTGCCTGGACGACCCCGAGATCATGGGCTGGGTCACCCCGCCGGAGGGCACCGGAGTCGACGAGTTCGACCCCCGCGACTTCGTGGTCTCCCGGCAGACGCTGCACCTGCTCAGCAAGTCGCGCTCGGCCGCGGCGCCGCTCATCGCCGCGATGACCGACGCCATCTTCATCGCCGCCGAGGAGGCGTCCGAGGGGATGGGCGGCCGGCTCGACCCGCCGCTGGTCGCCGTGCTGGACGAGGCGGCCAACATCTGCAAGATCGCCGACCTCCCCGACCTCTACTCCCACCTGGGCTCGCGCGGCATCGTCCCGGTCACCATCCTCCAGAGCTACCGCCAGGGGGTGCGGGTCTGGACCGAGAACGGGATGGAGGCCATGTGGTCGGCGGCGACCGTCAAGCTCTTCGGCGCCGGCCTCGACGACCACAAGATCGTGGAGGCGCTGTCCAAGCTCATCGGCCAGCACGACGTCTCCACGACGTCGTTCAGCTACGGCGACGGCAAGGGCAACCACTCGGTGCAGCTCCGCCGCCAAGAGATCATGGAGGGCGCCGACATCCGCAAGATCGGCAAGGGCGAGGCGCTGCTCTTCGCCACCGCCGCCCAGGCGACCCTGCTGAAGATGTGCCCCTGGTACACCGGCGCCGACGTCGCCGAGGTCAGCGCGGCCATCAAGGAGTCCGAGAAGTCGGTCACCGAAGGGGCCCGGCGCAGGTATTCGCAGGCCCACGGCGCCTGACCCCCCGTTCATCCGGGGCGCCGCGGCCCGCCGCCGGCCCGTGTCCGGCACGGCACCGCCGGCGGTCCCGGCCGCCGACAGCAAGCGAGAGGGACATGACCGACACACAAGCGCCATTGGACCGGTCGGCCATGGCCGACCGGGTGAACCGCGCCGCTGCCGCGCTCGACCCCCACATGCGGGGCAGCCTGGGCAACCCCGTCGCCGACCGGGTGCAGCAGACCCCGTCGGTGATCGGCGAGGCCGTCGTCGAGGCACTGATGACGTTCCTGCGCGGCAATTCCCGGGTGAGCAAGCGCGTGGGGCCGTCCATCGGGCGCATGGCGGTCCTGGCGACGGCGGCGCTGCTGGCGCGGGCCCTGCGCAACAGGGCCGCGCGCACCGCCTCCGAGGGCGGCCAGATCGTGCACGTCTTCAACCCGCGGCCGCGCCACCACGTGCACATCGCCGTCGTGCGCACCGCCCGCGCCGAGGCGGCCGATCCCGCTCTGACCGAGGCCGTCCGGCTCGCCGTCGCCCGCCACCCCGACGTCCCGGACGACGTCAAGGCCCACGTCGCCGGGCCGGAGGGGGCGCGCGCGATCACCGCGGTCCTCAGCTCGATCGGCCCTGATGACGTTGCGACGGCGCTGCGCGACGTCAAGCGCCAGGAGGCGCTGATCGACCGCCTGTCGCAGGAGTGGACGTCCGGCCTCGGGTTCTCCGGGTCGTTCGAGGACGCGTGGCGCCACGCCCACCACAACCCGGCGGTCGGCACCCCCGATCAGGTGGGGCTCGCCGGGCCACCGCAGGGCGGGTGGCGGGACTTCGCGGGCTGGGACCCCGCGACCGCGCCCACCGCCCAGCAGCTGGACCACCTCAACGCCGCCTGGATCAGCTCCGTCGCCTCACTGGAGCCGGAGGCGGCAGACGCGCGGCGGCGCATCGAGCCGCTGGTCCTCACGTGGGAGCCCCTGGTCTTCGAGCGCTACACCCGCGAACTCGTCGACGCCGGCCTGCGCAACGGCCACCTGGACCTGGACTCCGGCGCCCACGACCGGATCAGCGCGGTGGAGGGCGCGTCGATCCACATCGAGGGGCCGCCGCCCGGCAGCCGCCCGCTCAACATCGCCGAGCACTGGGCCCGGATCCTCACCCCCGAGGGGCTGCGCGACCTCGACGAGGGCCGGATCCGCGACCTCGTGGACTCCTGGTCCACGCACACCGGCCACAAGAACGGCGCCCCCACGGCGCTGGCGGAGCCGGCGGCGACGGCGCTCGACCGGTTCGAGGGCCACCTCGCCGGGGCCAACCCTGCGATCGGCGCCGAGTACACCCGCCTGGTGGAGTCGGGGAGAACGCCCGTGGAGGCGTTCACCGAGGTGTCCCGCTGCTCGACCGGCCACCCCTTCGCCGCGGATTCCATGTACGTCCCGCCGCCGGAGCCCGCCGCGGACGCCCGGACCACAGCGGACGCCGGGGCGCGGCGCACCGCCGGGTCCGCCGGCCGCGGGGCCGAGGCCAGGCGGGAGCTCGTGGACGCCGTCGACTCGGGGGCGGACCTCCCGGCGAAGGTGGTCACCGGCGCCGACTACGCCCGCCCCGGGGCGCCCGACCTCGCCGAGGGCCTGGCGAGCCTGGGCGGCAAGTACAAGGCGAACACCCGGACCGCCGAGGAGCGCGTGGCCGCCCGGCACAACGAACGGCGCACGACCCTGTGAGCGCGGAGCCGGACGACGGACCGATCGACGACGAGGAGAGGACGCCAGAGACGATGACCGCCACCAGCGAGGACCGCGGGGTCGACCCGGCGGACGAGGACGGCGTGGACGGCCCGGCGGGCGCGGACGGCGCGGACGGCGCGGACGGCGCGGACGACCGCATCGTGGACGTTCCCGGGGACGACGACGAGGACAAGCCCGTCTTCAAGAACGTCGGCGAGTTCGTCACCTACCGCTTCCTGCCGATGTACTCCCGCCCCGAGGGCGGGCAGTTCCGGTGGTGCAAGGAGTGGTGGCGCCACCCCGAGGCGGTGTCGCGCTTCCACGCCCTGTGGCACGCGTGGGAGGTGCTGCGCTGGGAGCCCGGGACCGGGATGGCGGTGTGGTACCGGGACCACCTGGACTACCAGATGTCCTACCTCATGGGCGACACCGGGCCGTTCCGCGAGTGCACCGCGCGGCGCCACCAGGACCCGCGGCCGCTGCCGTCCGACCCCGCCCCCGAGGGGTGGTTCGAGGACGAGTGGTAGGCCGGCAGGGGCCGCGAACCGGGCCGCGTCACCGGGAGCGGCCCGCGGAGCGCGGCCCCTGCCTCACAGCCACTTGGTGCGCTTGAACACGATGAACAGCACCACGCACACGACCACCATCATGCCGACGGCGAACGGATAGCCGTAGGCCGTGTGGAGCTCCGGCATGGACTCGAAGTTCATGCCGTATACCCCGGCGATCAGGGTCGGCCCCATGATGATCGCGGCCCAGGCGGCGATCTTGCGGGAGTCCTCGGCCTGCTGCACCCCCACCTGCGCGAGGTAGGCCGACATCACCTGCGGGAGCAGGTCGTTCATCGCCGCGATCTTGCCGCTGACCTGGATGGCGTGGTCCTGGACGTCGCGGAAGAACGGCGCCGCCTCCTCGCTGACCCGCACGATGTCACCTGAGGCGACCGCGCGCACCACCGGGAGCAGCGGCTCCGTCGCATTGTGCATCTCCAGGACCTCGCGCTTGAGCGCGTAGATCTCGCCCGGCGAGGCGCCGCCCGAGAGGAAGACCTGCTCCTCCAGCTCGGTGATCGCCTCCTGGACCTGGTCGGCGATCTCGATGTACTCGTCGACCACCGCGTCGAGGACGCCGTACAGCACCACCGGCGCCCCGAACGCCCGCATCTCGGGGTCGGCCTCGAACTTGCGGCGCACGGGGGTGAGCGGGTCGACGTCGCCGTGGCGGACCGTGACCACGAAGTTGCGGCCCAGGAAGACCAGGATCTCGCCGCTGGTGACGTCGCGCATCTCGGGGTCGTAGGAGAGGGCCTTGAGGACGACCAGCACGACCTTGCCGTAGCGCTCCAGCTTCGGGCGCTGGTGGGCGGTGAGGGCGTCCTCGACCGCCAAGGGGTGCAGGTCCAGCTCGCTGGTCGCCAGCTCGAACTCGGCACCGGTGGGCTCGTGCAGGTCGATCCAGCAGAAGGCCTTGTCGTCCTGGAGCAGCGCCGCGTCGAGGGAGTCGCTGATGTCGCCCTCGACCGGGTCGCGTCGGTTCGCGCTGTAGATCGCGCACTCGGTCATCACAACGCATCATTATGGGGTCCCCCGAAACCTGGGGATCCTCTCAGAGCGCACCAGACCCGCCGGACTTTGGCCGCATGCGGTCATACCCGGCCGTTCCGTCAACGGAGCGTGTTCTCGCAGGTCGAAACGGCACCCTCCGTAATGCCCGTGGTCACACTCACGGGATCGGCGGCGCCCGCCGCCGGCGGTGCCGGAATCGTGATGTGTTCCGGGAACCCAGATCCTCCGTTTTCGGCCGCCGCGGTGAACCGGATCGGGCCCGGGATCGGGCCCGGCGGAGCCGGCCCGTCCGCCGCGGCGGTCCGGCCGCCGTCCCGCCGCGCGCGGGGGTCTCGCCGTGGACCTCCTCGCGTCCCGCATCGCCTTCAGGGCAGGGGATTGCGCGCTCCGAAAAGAATGCGGATCGGAAGCCGAATCCTGGCCGGTTCCGCCGTTGGGCCCCCTTCCGAAGAGATAGGGTTCGTTCGGCGATAGCCACACCCCCCGTAATGCTCCGTGAGAGAGGCATACCCGTGTCCGAAACGGTTCGCTTGATCTGCCCGATGGGCCGTAAACAGGGGGAACTGTGGGCCGGAGGGGTCCTTGCCGCGGCGGGCATCGCGGTGATCGCGCCGGCCCCGACATCTTGGGTGAACCTGCTGCCCGGCCTCCTCCTCGTCCTCGGCGGGGCGGCGCTGGCCTGGCACGGGTACCGGCTCGCCGTGCCCGTCCTGGAGGTCGAGGACGACGAGTTCCGCTACACGCGCGGGCGCTACATCGTGCGCATCCCGTTCGCCGACGTCGGCTCCTACTACGTGCTACCGGGCCGCACCCGGTCGCTGGGGCTGTGCGACACCACCGGCCGCCCGCGGATCTTCCCCTCGGTGGAGGGCCGCCACGCCAACCGCCCCTACCTGCCGCTGACCCGGCGCACCTCGCCCGCCAAGGTCGACGCCTTCATGAGCGCCGCGGGCATCCCGCCGCGCGACCGCTCGCTGACATCCGGCTCCGGCCCGGCCTGACCGGTCCCGCGCCGGTCCGCCGCAAAGGACCGGCCGGCCCCGTTGACGGCGATGGCCCCTTGCGCACGTGCGCGAGGGGCCATCGCCGTCGATCGGTATGCGGGCCTTAGGAGGCGAACTCCAGCCCTTCGGCGTCGTCGCCCATGACCTCGGAGAGGAAGTCGGGGTTCTCGGCCAGCCACGCGCGGGCACCGGCGTCCTCGTCGCCCTCGTGGTCGATGAGGACCGCGGTCTCCAGCGCCTGGAGCTGGTCGTCGTCGAGCGTGAAGTTCCCCAGCCAGCCGTTCAGCTCGGCGAAGTCCTCGCCGAAGCCCTCGCGGCCCACCATGTGGATGCTCTCCGCCTCGCCCATGGCGCCCTCGGGGTCCTCGAGGTCCTTCAGGTCGTACTTGGAGTACTCGATGTGCGGGCGCCACAGCGTGACGACGATCGGCTTCTCGTCGGCGATGGCGGTCTCCAGCTCCTGGAGCATCGCCGGCGTCGAGGACTCGACGAGCTCGTACTCGTCGCCCAGGTCGTAGGCGGGGATCGCGGAGTCCTTGGTGGTCTGCACCAGGCCCGAGCCCGACTCGATGCCGATGATCTGGCCGTCGAACATGTCGGCGTTGCCCTTGAGGTCCTCGATGCTGTTGATGTCCTCGACGTAGGAGGGCACCGTCAGCTGGAGGCTGGCGTTGTCGTTCCAGGTGCCGAGGTCCTCCAGGCGGTCGCCGTACTCCTCCCAGTAGTCGGCGTGGGTGATCGGCAGCCAGGTGTCGAGGAAGAGGTCGATGTCGCCGTTGGCGGTGCCCTCGTACATCGGGGCCACGTCGACGTTCTCGATGTTGACCGTGTAGCCCTTCTCCTCCAGCACCGCCTTCCACAGGTGGGTGACGGCGATGTCCTCTTCCCAGGGGATGAGGCCGATGGTGATCTCCTGGCCCTCGCCCTCACCCTCCTCGGGGCCCGTTGCGACGCCCCCGCCGCTGCCGCAGGCACCGGCGAGCAGGGTCAGGGACACCGCGGCGGCCCCGATTCCGAAGATCCTCGTGGAACGCATGGTGTCGCTCACGTCCGACTCCTCCTTGTTCGTGCGGGTGAATTCCGTTCCCCGGCCGGCGCGGGACCGGCCGGGGATACAGGGGGTTGGGGTGCGGTCGGGCGGCGGTCAGGCGGCGGTGCGCTGCGCGCGGGCAGCAGGGGAGAACCGCGTGACGGCGCCGGTGAGCCGGTCGAGGAAGATCGCCAGGATGACGACGGCGACCCCGCCCTCGAAGCCGACGGGGACGTTGCCCTGGGCGATGCCGATGTAGACGTCGTTGCCCAGGCCCCCCGCGCCGACCATGCCGGCGATGACGACCATGGACAGGCTGAGCATGATCACCTGGTTGATGCCGGCCATGATCGTGGCCAGCGCCAGCGGCAGCTGGATCCGCCGCAGGATCTGGAGGTCGGGGGCGCCGAACGCCTCGCCCGCCTCCACGAGCTCCTTGTCGACCTGGCGGATGCCCAGCTCGGTCAGGCGCACGCCGGGCGGCATCGCGAAGATGACCGTGGCGATCACGCCCGGGACCGCGCCGATGCTGAAGAACGCGATCGCCGGCAGCAGGTAGACGAACGCCGGGAGCGTCTGCATGAAGTCCAGCAGGGGCTTGAGCACGGCGCTGACCCGGTTGTTGTAGGCGGCCAGCACGCCGATCGGCAGCGAGATCACCACGGCGACCGCCGTCGCGACGAGGATCAGCGCGAGGCTGCTCATCGCGTTGTCCCACTTGTCCATGCTGATGATGAGCAGGAAGCCCAGCAGGCTGAACAGTGAGACCCGCCAGCCCGCCACCACCAGCGCGAGGATCGACAGCAGCGGGGCGACCAGCAGCGACAGCTGCACGTCGGCGATGAAGTGCGCCACGAGGACGAACAGCAGGATCGCCGCCGTCCCGCCGGACAGCGCCCACTGGCGCCGGTCGCGGACCTTCGCGGCGCCGATGGCCACTAGAGCGGCGAACAGCACCAGGGCCAGGACCAGCGGCGGGTAGACGTACTCCGAGCCGAACAGGTTCATCGCCCACAGGAACAGCGGGGCGGGCAGCGAGCTGATGATCGCGGCGGCCACGCCGCCGGCCAGCTCCGCGATGTAGAGGACCGCCCAGACTCCCACCGCGATGTACACGGGGCGGTGGACCCCGCGGGCCAGCAGGCCGCCGGCCACGATCGCCGCGGCGACCAGGGTGAACTGGGTCGCGGAGGTGGCGCTGAACAGGTCGGACAGGGATTCGACGCAGGCCTCGATGATCATGCCGATGAAGGCGAAGACCGGCTGCAAGTTGGTGCGCAGCCACTCGATAGCGGAGTCGAAGGCGGTGCCCACGGGGACGCGGGGCACGGTGATCGCGAAAAGCGTGGGGTTCACCGCCGCCCCCCTTCCTCGTCGGCCGCGGCGGGCACGGCGTCGCTCCCGGGGGTGGCGGCGGTGTCGTCGGCGGGGGCGTCGGCGGCCTCCGCTGCGACGCTCTCCGCCGCGTCACCGTTGCCGGCGGCATCGGCGGTGTCGGCGTCGCCGGTGGAAGTGGAATCGGCGGTGCCGTTGGACCCGGGGGCCAGGGCCGCCAGCAGCGTCACCCGGGGGATGACCCCGACCAGGCGTTCGTCGTCGTCCACGACCGCCAGCGGGTAGGGGCTCTCGGCCGCCTGGGCGAAGAGATCGGCCACCGCGGTGTCGGGGTGGACCCGCTCGATGTCGGCGTCGATCAGCCCGTCGAGCTCCGTGACCCCGTTGCGCACCGCCTGGCCGATGACGCCCTCGCGCACGGCGCCGACGAGCCTGCGGTTGCGGCGGACCACGAACGCCGACGGCGTCTGGTTCTCCCGCATGGTGCGCAGCGCGGTCCGCGGCCCGTGCGACGGGTCGATCACCGGGATGGGCGGCTCCATGACCGAGGAGGCGGTGAGCACCCGGGTGCGGTCGACGTCCTCCACGAACTGGGCGACGTAGTCGTTGGCCGGGTCGTTCAGGATCTCCTCGGCGGTGCCGATCTGGGCCACGCGCCCGTCGCGCAGCACGCAGATGCGGTCGCCCAGCCGCATGGCCTCGTTGAGGTCGTGCGTGATGAAGATGATGGTCTTGCCCAGGGTCTCCTGGAGCTCCAGGAGCTGGGACTGCATGTCGCGGCGGATCAGCGGGTCGAGCGCGCTGAACGCCTCGTCCATCAGGATGATGTCGGTGTCGGCGGCGAGCGCCCGCGCCAGGCCGACGCGCTGCTGCATGCCGCCCGAGAGCTGGCCGGGGACCTTGGCCTCCCAGCCCTCCAGGCCGACCAGGCTCAGCGAGTGGCGGGCCTTCTCCAGCCGCTCGTCGCGCGGCACGCCGCGGACCTCCAGGCCGTAGGCGGCGTTGTCCAGCACCGTGCGGTGCGGGAACAGCGCGAAGTGCTGGAAGACCATGCTGATCTTTTGGCTGCGGAGGCTCCTCAGGCCCGACTTGGACAGCCCGGTGATGTCGGTCCCGTCGATCTCGACGCGGCCCGCCGTCGGGGCGAGCAGCCCGTTGAGCATGCGGATGAGCGTCGACTTGCCCGAGCCCGAGAGGCCCATGACCACGAAGATCTCGCCCGGCCGCACCTCGAAGGAGACGTCGATGACGGCGGCGGTGACGTTCAGCTGCCGGATCTCATCGCGGTGCCGGCCGTCGGAGAGCAGGTCCACCGCTTTGGCGGAACGCTTGCCGAACACCTTGTAAAGCTTGTTTGCGCGTACTGCTGGCACGGTCTCCTCTTCAGCTCTGTCCATCCCGACGCGCTGGGCTCTGCGGCCGGCCCTCTGCGGGGCGGCCTCCCCCGTTCCCCGCTTGCGCGGGACACGAACGGAACCGGAGAGCGGCGGGGGCCGCGCGGCATCGTGCGGGCGTCCGCGAAGGGGATGGCGGCGCGCGATCCCATGACCGCTCTGGTCGTTTAGTCCTATTTATGGTGATAGGAACCTTATCGAGGAAAGCTGGGCGACCACCTGAGAGAGGTCACGGCGAGGTAACGCGTTTAAACATCCCAAAACGCGAAAGCGAACGTGCAACCCGCATATCAGGACCTTGCGCGCAAGCATTTGTGATTTACATCACTGTCATCAAGAAAGTGACCTGCGCCACTAAATCTGCAATGCGCCAGCTCATGACGGCTACACAGCGAAGATCCACATGCGAGGAGAGTGACCACCCCCGCGGGCGGCTCCGGGGCGCTTTATGTCGGCCTTCGGCCGCTCGCCTACAGTCGGAGGGGTGACACATTCACGGATGGTCGGCTTCTTCACGGTCGCCGCGATGCTGGCCGCGATGTGGGTGCTCGAGATCATCGACACCGTGCTCGCCGGGGCCCTCGACCGGACCTTCGGCCTGTGGTCGTGGACCATGGACAACCTGTGGAGCGTCGCCACCGCCCCCTTCATGCACGCCGACTTCAACCACCTGATCGGCAACTCGGTCCCGTTCCTGGTCCTGGGCTGCCTGGTGGCGTTCAGCGGGCTGAGCCGGTTCATGTGGACCACCGCGATCGTCATGATGGTCAGCGGGGTCGGCGTCTGGCTGTTCTCCGGCCCGGGCACCCTCACCGTCGGGGCCAGCGGGCTGATCTTCGGGTACTTCGGCTACACCGTGCTGCGGGGAATCGTCGAGCGCAAGACCGTCGACATCGTGATCATGATCTGCGTGGTCCTCTTCTACGGCACCCTCATCTGGGGCGTACTGCCGCAGGCGTCCGGGATCTCGTGGCAGGCCCACCTGTTCGGCTTCATCGGCGGACTCGCGGCCGCCTGGATCCTCCCGGGACGCGAAAAGCCCCGCCCCATCGCCGGCGCCTACGGCGGCCCCCAGGGCTACTACGGCTGAGCCGGACGGCCGCCGCCGGGTGCGGGCGCGGCGAGAGCTGCCGGGGGGCGCTGCCGAGAGGGGCTCGGCGGGGACACTGCCCTGAGGGTGGGGGTCACACCTCCGTGCGAGAGAAGTTCAGGTACGACCGCGACGGCGTGGGACCCCGCTGGTCCTGGTACCGCGAGCCGTACCGCGACGACCCGTACGGCGTCTCCGTGGGCGAGGTCAGCCGGAACATGCACAGCTGGCCGATCTTCATCCCCGGGTACAGCTTCATCGGCAGCGTCGCGACATTCGACAGCTCCAGCGTGACGTGCCCCGAGAACCCGGGGTCGATGAACCCGGCCGTGGAGTGCGTGAGCAGCCCCAGGCGCCCCAGCGAGCTCTTGCCCTCCAGCCGGCTGGCGATGTCGTCGGGCAGCGTCACCACCTCATAGGTGGACGCCAGCACGAACTCCCCCGGGTGCAGGATGAACGGCTCGTCGCCGTCGCCCTCGACCAGCCGCGTCAGATCAGGCTGCTCGACCGCGGGGTCGATGTGGGGGTACTTGTGGTTCTCGAAGACCCGGAAGTAACGGTCGAGCCGCACGTCGATACTCGACGGCTGGATGAGCCCGGGATCATAGGGGTCGATCTTGACCCGCCCGGACTCGATTTCGGACCTGATATCGCGATCGGAGAGCAGCACGCTCCAGAACCTACCTGCTGCAACCCCACCCCCACGTCCCCCACCCACAAACCGGTTAGCCACCACGCCGGGCGTCCGCTAGACTGTGCTCGTCGGTAAGCGGCCTCAGCGGCCCGCCACGCGGATGTAGTTCAATGGCAGAACTTCAGCTTCCCAAGCTGATAGCGCGGGTTCGATTCCCGTCATCCGCTCCAAAGAATTAGAGGCCAGGTCAGCCCGGACATTCCGGGGACCTGGCCTTCGTCGTTCGGCGGTCGTTCACCCACGCATCAATGCAGGTGACGACGGACGGTCTCGGGGTGGATCACCGGACGGGCCTGGTCGGCGGCGGTCGGCGAATCGGCGTCGGTGCTTATTTCTGCCAGGCCCCCGCCGCGGCGACCCGCGCGACGTAGTCCTCGAAGGTCCGGGGTGCCCGTCCCAGGAGGGCGGCGAGGTCGTCCGTTGTCGCGGCGATCAGGCCTCGTTCCATCAACACGAACATCTCGGCGACGTGGTGGGCGTCGTCCTCGCCCAATCCCTGCTCCACCAGCGTCGCGGCGTACTCGGCGGGGGAGACCTTCCGGTAAGCGATGGGCCGCCCGGATGCCCGGGAGATCAGGTCGACGGCCTCGCCGAAGGTGAGCGCGCGCGGCCCGGTCAGCTCGTAGACCCGCCCGGCGTGCCGGCCGGCCTCGGTCAGCACCGTTGCCGCGGCGTCGGCGACGTCGTCCACGTCGATGAACGGCTCGGGGACCGCATCGGCGGGGAGTGCCAGTTCCCCCGCGACCAGCGGGGCGTGGAAGACGTCCTCGTCGAAGTTCTGGGCGAAGTTCGACGGCCGCAGGACGGTCCACTCCAGCGCCGAGCCGCGCACGGCGTCCTCGGCCGAGCGCATGTCCAGCCCGAACGTGGAGTCGCCCCAGGTGTCGGCGCCGCGCCCGGACAGCAGGACCAGCCGCTGCACGCCGGCGGCCTCCGCCCGGGCCACGAACTCGTGCACCGGGCCCGGCACACTCGGGGCCACCACGTAGGCGACGGCGATCCCCCGCAGGGCCGCGTCCCAGCCGCCGGGGTCGGACCAGTCGAACCGGGTCCGGCTCGATCGGGAGGCGGCACGCACCGGTGTGCCGCGCATCCGCAACCGGGCGGCGACCCGCCGGCCGGTCTTGCCGGTCGCGCCGAGGACGAGAGTGGTGTCGTTGCTCATGCCCCCGATTGAACACGGCCGGTTCGGACAATCCCATAGGCAGGAAGCCGGATCGCCTGTGCATTCGTCTAACCTGGCCGGCGTGGACGCTTTCAGTGACCTGATCCGCGGGGTGCGGGCCCACGGCTCGTTGTTCGGCAGTTCGACCCTGTCCCCGCCCTGGGCCCTGCACTTCGTGGACGGCGCGCCGCTGACCCTATGCACCGTCCTCAACGGGGCCGGCTGGATCGTGCCCGAGCACCGTCCGCCCGAGCCGCTTCGCGCCCGCGAGACGATCGTCGTGCGCGGCCCTGAGACGTTCACGTTCGTCGACGAGGTCGGCACCCGGGCCGAACCGATCCCGTGCGGCGAGGACTGCGCGGTGCCCGAGCAGGGCGGGACCCGGCACCGGCGCGGCTGGAACGACTGCGGCGAGGACGCAGGGGGCGGCCGCGGTGCGACGACCCTGATCGTCGGCGCCTATCCGGTGCGCGGCGAGATCAGCCGCCGGCTGCTCGACGCTCTGCCCGTCGTGCTGCGCGTGGGCGCCGGGGGCACGGCCGACGCCGTGCTGGACCACGTCGCAGCCGAGGTCGACCTCGACACTCCGGGCCAGCAGGTGGTCCTCGACCGGCTGCTGGACTGGATGCTGGTCTGCACGCTGCGCGAGTGGTTCGACCGGCCCGGCGGCGAGCCCCCGGCCTGGTGGGCCGCCCAGCGGGACCCGGTGGTCGGCGACGCGCTGCGCCTGCTGCACGCCGACCCGGCGGCACGGTGGACGGTCGCCTCGCTGGCCGAGCGCACCGGGGTGTCGCGTTCGACGCTGGCCAAGCGGTTCGCCGACCTGGTCGGCGAACCGCCCCTGACCTACCTCACCCGCTGGCGCATGACGCTCGCAGCGGACCTGCTGGTCGAGCAGGGGGCCGCGACGATCGCGGACGTCGCCCGCACCGTCGGCTACTCCGACGCGTTCGGGTTCAGCGCGGCGTTCAAACGCGTCCGGGGCGTCAACCCGAGCGAGTTCCGGCGCACCGCGACCGCCGCCTCACCGGTGGCCGAGAGGCGGCCCGTTCCCGCCCGCACCACCCCCGGCCGGCTCGAACGCCTGAACCACGGGTGAGTCGGCCGGCCATGGCCGGCCGTGTATTCACGATGCGCAGGCTTCAGGCACGGGCTCGGCTCCATTGGGACCCGGGCGGCGGGAACGGGTCGTCCGGCTTGGCGAGGGGGGCGTCGTCGAGATCTCCAGCGCGCGGTGCGCCGGATGCGCTCACGGTGAGCGGGTGGAATCGGGGGCCGGACCGAGGGATCGGATGGCGGCGTCGATCGCCGCGGCCAGCCGGGCGGGGTCGTGGCCGGCTCGCTCTCGGACGCGCAGCCCGAGGACGGTGGTGAAGAGCAGTTCCACTGCGGCATCGATGTCGAGATCGGCCGGAAGCTCCCCGTCGCGGCAGCCGCGGCGCAGGACCCCGGCGATCGCCTGACGGGTCACGTCGAACGCGGCCTCCGTTCGTCGCTGCACGTCCGGATCGGTGGTGCCCAGTTCGGTGGCCGTGTTGACCACGAAGCAGCCTCGGCGGGCCTCGTCGTCGTCCCCTCCGCTGACCAGCCACAGCAGCCAGGTCCGCAGTACCTCGCGGCAAGGGCCGCGGCCGCTCAGCCGCTCCTCCGCTTGGGCGGAGTCGGTCGCCCGATAGTGGTCGAGCGCGCGCAGGAACAGGGCGTG
Organism: Nocardiopsis sediminis; assembly: GCF_042650565.1. Taxonomy (NCBI): domain Bacteria; kingdom Bacillati; phylum Actinomycetota; class Actinomycetes; order Streptosporangiales; family Nocardiopsidaceae; genus Nocardiopsis; species Nocardiopsis sediminis. The sequence continues at coordinate 283,877 of NZ_JBHSBH010000012.1, read as the reverse complement.
CTTGTCGCTGAACGTCCGGTAGAGGCTGCTGGGCGTGAGCCGGAGTTCCGCGCCCAGGTCGCGGACCGAGGTGGCGTGGTAGCCCAGGCGCCAGAACACGTCGGTCGCCTTGGCCAGCGCCTTCTGTGCGTCGAATCCCCGCGGTCGTGCCATGGGCCACATCCTAGCCGAGTTGTGGAGCGATCGCTCCCATACTAGTGTGCCCATATTTGGGAGCGATCGCTCCCAAACGGACGAACGGGAGATCGACCAGTGACGACCACCGAACCCACGACGCCGACGGAGACACGGCACCCGAGCCGGTGGCTTGCGGTCGCCGCAGTCACCTTCGGCACGTTTCTGCTGGTGACCGCCGAGCAACTACCGATCGGGCTGCTGACCGACGTCGGGTCGGCGCTGACGGTCTCCGTCGGCATGGCCGGGCTGATGGTCACGGTGACCAGCATCGTCGCCGGGCTCGCGGCGCCGATCGTCCCGGTGCTCGTCGGCAAGATGGACCGGAGGCTGCTGCTCGTCGGGTTGATGGGCCTCATGACCATCGCCAACGTGGGCTCGGCCCTTGCGCCGAACTTCCCCGTGCTGATGGCGTCACGCGCGCTGGTCGGGGGGGCGATCGGCGGGTTCTGGGCCGTTGCCGGCGGTCTCGCCGTGCGGCTGGTGGCCCCGGCGCACGTGCCGCGGGCCACCGCGGTCATCTTCGGCGGTGTCGGAGCCGCGAACGTGCTGGGCGTGCCGATCGGCACGGTACTCGGCGACCTCGCCGACTGGCGCATCGCGTTCGGAGCGCTGAGCGGTCTCGCGTTCGTCGTACTGATCGCCCTGCTGAGCGTGCTTCCGCCGCTGGCCGCCTCCCAGCCGGTCGGCCCGCGGCAACTGGCCGATCAGTTCCGCAACCCGGGCGTGCGGGCCGGCATCCTCGCGACGTTCGCGATCGTGACCGGCCACTTCGCCGCCTACACCTTCGTGAGCCCCGTGCTCCAGGACATGTCCGGGGTCGACGGCCGGCTCATCGGGCCGCTCCTGTTCGGGTTCGGTCTGGCCGGCATCGCCGGCAACTTCATCGCCGGTGCGGCGGTGGCCCGACGCCTGCATCGCACGGTGCTGGTCATCGTCGGTGCGCTGGCGGCCGCGATCCTGCTCTTCCCGCTGCTGGGCCTGACCGCCCCCGGCGGTATCACCTTGCTCATCGTCTGGGGCCTGGTGTTCGGCGGGGTGTCGGTCAGCCTGCAAACGTGGATGATCAAGGCCGCGCCGCAGGCGGTGGAGGCCGCATCGGCGCTGTGGGTGTCGATGTTCAACCTCGCGATCGGCCTGGGTGCATTCGCGGGCGGCGTGATCGTCGACGCCACGGCCCTGCCGGGCGTCCTCTGGTTGGGCGGCGCATCCGTCGCCGCGGCCGGCCTGGCGGTCTGGAGCGTGCGCGCCGTCACCGCTCTGCGGTGACGGCGCGCTTCCTTCCCTACGGACGAAGGACGTAGCCGGTGTACTGGTAGTCGGTGCCGTGTTCACGGCGCATGGCGATCTCCCGGCGGGTGGCGGCGACCGCTTCGGGCATGGCCGGGGCGGTCGGGTCGGCCGCGTCGGCGCGTTCGGACAGCGGTGTGTAGTACTCGTCGAACCAGTCGCTGTCCGGGAGCGGGTAGCGCCCCGTGACCGTGTACCCGGCCGAACGCGCCGCGGCGGTGTTCTCCTCCCCGGTGCGCAGCCGGTACACGCCGTCCCAGAACGCCCGCGCCGGGGCCGAGGGAGCGTCGGTCGCCCACTCGCACTCGGTGACGACCAGCGCCCCGCCGGGCGCGAGCAGCCGCCGCCAGGACGCCAGTGCGGCATCGAACCCGATGTTGTAAGCGGAGCCCTCCGCCCAGACGAGGTCGAAGCCGCCGTCGGCGAAGGGCAGGTCGGCCATCGATCCCCGGACCGTGCGGATGCGGTGGTCCAGCCCCCGGGTTACGGCGGCGCGGTCCAGTTCGCGGAGGAACGGCCCATGCAGGTCGAGGGCGGTGACCTCGGCTCCCGCCTCCTCCGCCAGGACCAGTGCCGAGCGTCCCGGACCGCAGCCGACGTCCAGGACGCGGGGCTGCGGCGGAAGCGGTCCCGCCATGGCCAGCAGGCGGCGGGTGGTCGCATCGGAGCCGGGCCCCTGCCGGGGCAGGCCCCGGGCAAGGGCGAAGAGGGCCGCCATGAGGGGGTCGGTGGTCGTCTCTTCCGGGGTGGTGTCCACTGTGGTGGGTGCTCCTTCCGGGAGCCGTCGGGAAGGCAGGCTTCGGGCGCCGCCGCGGGGCGCGGGCGGCGTGGGGTGCGCGCTCATGGCCGCGGGCCGCGGAACCGGTAGATCGCCCGCTGGTGGCGGGTGATCGCCTTCTGGCGGTCGACGCGCTCCGCGCGCTTGCGGGCGTCGTTGCGCGAGGCCGCCCAGGCGTTCTCGCGTTGCAGCTTGCGGTAGCTGTCCAGGCGGCGCCGGGGCAGCTCGCCCGCCAGGATCGCCGCTTGGACGGCGCAGCCGGGCTCGCTGTCGTGGGCGCAGTCGCCGAAGCGGCAGTCTCGGGCGAGCTCCTCGATCTCACCGAAGACCTGCTCCAGGCCGTCGGCGGCGTCGTGGAGCCCGATTCCCCGAAGGCCGGGGGTGTCGATGAGGACGCCGCCCCCGGGCAGGGGCAGCAGCTCGCGGCGGACGGTGGTGTGGCGGCCTTTGCCGTCGCGTTCCCGCACCTCGCCGGTGGCGAGGAGGTCTTCGCCGAGCAGCGCGTTGGCAAGGGTGGACTTGCCCGCCCCGGACGGGCCGATCAGCACGGTGGTGCCGCTCAGCAGCGCGGTCAGGACGTCCACGCCCTGGCCGTCGGCTCCGCTCGTGGTCACGATCTCCGCGCCCGGGGCCAGCAGCCCGGCCTCGGCGCGGACCGCGTCGGCGTTGGCGGCCAGGTCCGCCTTGGTGAGGGCGACGACCGGGCGGGCGCCGCTGTCCCACGCGAGGGCCATCAGCCGTTCCAGCCGTCCGGCGTCCAGCGGGATGGCCAGCGAGACGGTGACGACGACGGTGTCGATGTTGGCGGCCAGTGCCTGGCCGTGTGAGGAGCGCGAGGCGGAGGAGCGCACGATCGCGCTGCTCCGCGGAAGCAGGGCGGCCAGCTCCGGTTCCGGGCCGGGGCGCAGGGCGGCCCAGTCGCCCGTGCACGGGGCGAGGAGCGGTTCGGGTGCGTGCAGTGCCGAGGTTCCGGCGCGCACCGCGCCGTGCCCGGTCACCGTGTCGCACCGGCCACGGTCGACCCGCACGATGCGGGCCGGGATCAGGCCGGTGTCGCGGTAGGGGGAGAAGGCGGCGGCGAGATCGGCCGTCCACCCGTAACGGGACAGGTTTCCATCGGAGGGGCGGTCAGGGCCATTGGCTGGTGATTGCAACGTGAGGCACCTTGAAGGAAGGGGCCCCGGCGAGACACGGCGGTCCTCCGCCTCATGGCGGAGCGACGAACACGGGGGTCAGACCGGGGTCCGGGACGTGAGGTCGGTCCGGGAGCGGCGCACAGCGGCGGCCTTCACGGCGGTCATCGACCTCACCTCCCTCTCACATCCGGTCGTCCGGCTCCGATCGCGCACACCGTAGCACGGCGCGGGAAAGGCGCCCAGCGGTTTTTCGGACCCCTGGAACCCCGCGGGGCCGGTGGCAGGAAGGTCGCGTCTCCCACGGCGACGGCACCCCTCCGGCCGGGATCGGAACGGGAGATCCTCCCGGGCAGCCGGACAGTGCGCCCCGGGCGTCCGGACTCGCTTTCACCCGCGACCGGCACGGGTGCCATGGATTCGGCGAAATCGCTGACACCGGCGGCCCGCTCCAGCGACACTTCTGGGTGTCGAGGCGGGACGTCCCGCGGCGCCGGAACGGCGCGGTGTGACGGCCCGGGGCGGCCGGGACGGCCGTGCCCGCGCCCGGGGGCCCGAATCGGCGGCGAGGCGCCCGCCCACCGCGCGCGACCGTGCGGGGCCGGTGCGCCCACCGGGCAGCGGGGCGACCCCCGTGCCCGCCGGCACCCGCGGTGCCGGACCGCTCGGCGTCCTCCGCACTCGCTGGGGAGGACCACCACCTTCCTGCGGCCGGACGTGCGGCACGAGTCGCACCGGACCGCACCGATTGGGGAGCGATGGACGAACCACTACTGCCGCCCTCCGCCGTCGCCCACCTCCTCGGGGTCGCACCGACGACGCTGCGCAGCTGGGACCGGCGCTACGGCATCGGCCCCGATGAGCGCACCCGGGGCGGCCACCGCCGCTACTCCGCCGCCTCCCTGGACCGGCTCCGCGTGATGTGCCGGCTGGTGGCCGAGGGCGTCGCCCCCGCCGACGCCGCCGAACACGCCCTGGCCGGCAACGGGTCCGACAGCGCACGCATCCCCCAGCCGCGGCCGTCGTCGCGCGCCACCAACCCGGGCGGCGGCAACACCCTTCCACTGGGCCGGTCCGGCCCCACCCTGCAAGGGATCGCGCGCGCCGCCGTGCGGATGGACGCCGACACCGTGGAGGTCCTGCTGGAGGAGGCGTTCCGGACCCGCGGGGCGGTCGCCGCCTGGCAGGACCTGGCCATGCCGCTGCTCGTGGGGATGGGCCTGAAGTGGGAGGGCACCCGGCGCAACATCGAGGTGGAGCACCTGCTGACGTGGAGCGTGTCGTCGGTGCTGCGGCGGTCGCTGCGGCCGCGCGCGTCCTACGACCACGAGCCGATGCAGCGCTCGGTGCTGCTCGTCTGCACCCCCGACGAGCAGCACACGCTGGCCCTGGAGGCGCTGGCCGCGGCGCTCAGCGAGAACGGTGTCCACTGGCGCATGCTCGGCGCGGCCACCCCGGTCGCCGCGACCGTCGCCACCATCGAACGGACGGCGCCTTCGGCGGTGGTGGTCTGGTGCCAGACGCCCGAGACCGCCGACCTCGCCTGCCTGGCCGCGGCGCACCGCGCGCAGACAACGGCGCGCCAGCGGAGCCGGCTGCTCACGGCGGGCCCCGGCTGGGGCGCGGTCCGCGCGCGGACCGGGGTCGGCCACCTTGCCTCGCTCCCCCAGGCGATCTCCCTGCTCTCCGCCGACGGCTCGGCGTCCTGGCAGCGCCGGTGACCGGGCGGCCCGATCCGCTCCGGCCGTCTCAGTCGCGGCGCCGCCGGTTGTGAACGGTCATGAAGTCGGCCCAGGTGATCATGGGGCCCATGTAGTCGCCCTGTGGCTGTTCCGGTCCCGCCACGAAGATGCTGGTGTAGCCGCGCCGCTCATAGCCCGGGCCGCCCTCGGCGGGCAGGCGCCCCCACTCCTTGGTGAGCGCGGCCGCCAGGAAGAGCCCGCGGCCGTCGCGGCGGCGGAGGTCGGGTGAGAGGACCCGGGCGGTGCTGCGCGGCCGGTCGCGCCGCGGCCCCTGGTCGATGACCTCCAAGTGGAGCGGTCCGCCGACCAGGCCGACGATGCTGACGAAGACCTCGCCGCCGGGCTCCCCCGAGGCCGAGTGGACGATGGCGTTGCCGAAGAACTCGCTCACGACCAGTTCCACGGCGTCGGCCACATCGGGAAAGGGCCGGAGCAGGTCGCGGGCCCATAGCCGCGCCTCCCGGCATTCGGTGGCCACCCCGGGGAAGGCGCGGCCGGATTTGACGGTGTAGATGCCGCTGTCGGCGTGCTCGACGTGCTCCTGCCGGTCACCCATTCCGGGCCACCACCTTCACGCGCTCGCTCTCCGCCGCGGTACGGCGCAGAGGGAGGATCCGGACGGTCACCGAGTCCGGCGCCCCGCTCGTCCGGGTGCCGGTCTCGGGCGTGTGGGCGGCGATCCGGTCCGTTCTGCCCCACGGATACCACCAGCCGTCAAAGGAGAAAGCCGCCACGACGGCAACCATACGGGCAAGACGCCCGATCTTGTAGGGCCGAACGGCGTCCGGCCGCGACGTGATGCCCCTTTTGTCCGGGGGGTCACCGCCCTTCTCCGCGGAGAAGGCGACGGACCGGCCCTGACGCGCCGCCGGACGCGCCGGAACCGGCCACTGCGCGATCGCGGCCGGATCCGGCGCACCGCATCGGATGCCGGGCCCGTTGCCGTGTCCCCTGGAATCCCTGCTGCTCGAGGGGTGCCGGCCGCCCTCTGCGAAGCCTGGGGACGGCGATTGCCGGAGGCCCTTTCGTGGAACCGCTGGAGCGGAGCGAGGAGGCGAGCGTGACCAATGAAACGGCACAGCCGATCGACGACGCGCACACCCCCTCGTTGTGCCGATGTGCCACGGCCCGGGACGAGTCGGGCGTGACGGTATCGGCCGCCGGGGGCGTTCACGGAGGACCGGAACGCCCCCGCTCACCTGCGCCAGGACGCCGGCCCGTCGGCCGCGTCCCCATTGCGCGGCGGCTCCGCGGCGGCCGGAACCGCCCTCCCCGTCGGCGTTCCCGGCCCGCGCGCACCCGGGCGCGGCGGGCGCGCCCCCTGCGCACCACGGGTCGCCCGTGCAACCGATGCGCGGCCGCCCCTTGTTCGCTCCAGCGCAGTCCGTCATGCTCGCACTAGCACTCCGTGACCATTCCCTTGCCCCGGGAGGTTCGAACGTGGACTTCGCCGAGCAGACGGCGGGCACGGCCGACGACTTCTCGTTCGGCTGGGAACTCCGGGAGCAGACCGGGGCCGTCTGTACCGTCGGCGACGCCGCGGCCGACGCGGCGTTCGTCGCCGACCGCCCGACCGACGCCATCACCGACATCCTGCACGGCCTCTGCGGGCTCTACGGCCCGTTACCCGGGGAGAGGTTCTTCTTCCGCAGCGAGCCGGTGGAGTTCCGCTGGGTACTCGACCGGCAGGGTACGGACGTCGACATTTCGATCTACCTGTTCCCCGACGTCCACGGCGGCGTGGGCACCCCCGATTCCGCGGGGCTGCTGGTGTGGCGGTCGCGCCAGGCACGCGGGCGGTTCGTGCACGCGGTGCTCGACACCACCGAGGCCGTCCTCGACGGCGAGGGCGCCCGGCCGGAACCGGCGGGGCGGCGGACGGGCCCGTCGCCGTTGAGCGCGCTGGTCGAACTGCGCCGCATGCACCGGCGTGACGACGGCTGCGGTGCGGCGTGCCGGCCGGCGACCCCCGAGGAGCACTCGGACGGACGGCGCCGGCTCCCCCACCCCTGAGCCCGCGGCGGCCCGCGGGGCGGACGCGTCTTTACAACCGGTTCCGGGCGGGTTACCTTCACCTGAAATGGGAGCGCTCCCACACCGTTCCCGAGCCCCCGCCGGGACGGTTCCGGACCGTGCGTGAGGAGCCACGCCCATGCCCCCATCCCCCATCCGCGCCGTCCGAGCCCTGGGCGCGCCGGTCGCCCTCTGCGCCGCCCTGATCGGCGCGCTCGCCGCACCCGCCCCCGCCGCCGCCGAGCCCGTCGCCCCGGCCCCGGCACCCGCCACCGCCGAGGCGACCCGCATCATGCCGCTGGGCGACTCCATCACCGGGTCGCCCGGCTGCTGGCGCGCGCTGCTGTGGAACGACCTCCAGCAGGCGGGCCGCACCTCCATCGACTTCGTCGGCACCCAAGGGCCCCAGGGCTGCGGGGTCGACCACGACGGCGACAACGAGGGGCACCCCGGCCTCCTCGTCACCAACGTCGCGCAGCAGGGGCTGCTCACCGGCTGGCTGGAGGCGACCGACCCCGACGTCGTCATGGTGCATTTCGGCACCAACGACGTCTGGAGCGGCATCCCCACGGCGACGATCCTGGACGCCTACACCACCCTCGTCGCCCAGATGCGGGCGGCCAACCCCGGCATGCGCATCGCCGTCGCGCAGATCATCCCGATGGACTCCGCGCGCAGCTGCGGCACGTGCGCGCAGGGCGTGCAGGATCTCAACGCCGCCATCCCGGCCTGGGCCGCGGAGCAGAGCACCGACCGGTCGCCGGTCGTGGTCGCCGACCAGTGGACCGGCTTCGAGACCGATACCGACACCTACGACGGCGTTCACCCCAACGCGGCGGGCGACCGCAAGATCGCCGATACCTGGTTCCCCGTGGTCGACGGGCTGCTCGGCACCGCGGGCTGACCCCCCGGGGCCGGCGGGCGGGTGCGTGACCCGTCGTGGTGCGTGCCCGCCCGCCGGCGCACGATCCCCCTGCTCCCCCTCTCACCGGTCACACGGGTTGTCCACAGGCGCGAATTCCTCCCGGCGCGCGGCGGTCGCGTCCCGGCATGATGGTGACGCACCCACCCGCGACCCTGCGGAACCGCCCGGCCGGCCCGGGAGCCGGACCGTGCAGGAGGAGCCCCATGACCGTCCCCCCGATCCCCCTGATCATCGACACCGACACCGCCCAGGACGACTGCGTCGCCCTGCTCGCCGGGCTGCTCGACCCCGCCGCCGACCTGCGCGCCATCACCATGGTCGCCGGGAACGTCGGGTTCGGGCGGCAGGTGCACAACGCCTTCCTCACCCTCAACGTCGCCGGGCGGCTCGGGGAGGTGCCCGTCCACGCCGGCTGCCGCCGCCCCCTGGTCCGGCCGTGGGTGGGCGCCGAGAACGTCCACGGCGACGGCGCAGGCGGGCTCACCGTGGACCACACCGGCCACGCCCCTGATCCGGAGCACGCCGTCGATGCCCTGGTGCGGATGGCCGCCGAACGCCCGGGCGAGCTGTCCATCGTGGCCATCGGGCCGCTCACCAACATCGCCGCCGCGGTGGCCAAGGACCCGGCGTTCCCGGGCAACGTCAAGGCGCTGTACGTGATGGGCGGCTCCAACAACGGGCGCGGCAACATCACCGCGGCCGCCGAATTCAACTTCTACGTCGACCCCGAGGCGGCCAAGGCGGTCTTCGCCGCCGGATTCGCCGTCACCGTCGTCCCCTGGGACCCCCTCACCCTGCGCGACGCCGTCTTCGGCCCGTCCCTCCTGGCCGAGATCGCGGCGGTCGGCACACCCCTGGCGGACTTCTTCACCCGGGTGTGCGCGGCGACCCTGGAGTTCGACCGCAGCGTCGGCATCGACGGCACCACCCATCCCGACTCCCTGACCACCGCCGTGCTGCTCCACCCCGGGCTGGTCCGGCGCAGCGGCGCCTACCACGTCGACATCGAGACCGCCGGCGAGCTCACCCGCGGCTACTCCGCCATGTCCTGGGGCGTCCACGGCCTGCCCGCCAACGCCACCGTGATCGAGGAGGTCGATCCCGGCGGCTTCGCCGACTACATCCGCGGGCTCCTGTCGACCCCGGCCACCCCGAACCGGCCGGTCGGCGGCCCCGGCGGCGCCCTGTGGACCGGCTGAGCGCGCCGCGGCGCCGCTTCAGGCGGGCCGCCCGCCTGCTCCTGCTCCTTGCACGGCGCCGGTCCACGGCCCGGCCGCCGGAGCATGCGGGCCGACGGAGCGGCGGCGGGCGGCGCTCACGGCGCGATCGGCAGCGCCCTCTTGTGGGCCGTGGCGCGGTAGCGGGCCACCAGGGTGGTCAGCACGCGCTCCTCCACCGGCAGCCCTTCGAGGAAGTCGTCGATCTCGTCGTAGGTGACCCCGAGCGCGGCCTCGTCGGGCCGGCCGGGCGCCAGGCTCTCCAGGTCGGCCGTCGGGGTCTTGTGCACCAGGTCGTCGGGGGCGCCGAGCTCGCGTGCGATCGCGCGCACCCGCCGCTTGGTCAGCCCCGTCAGCGGCACCAGGTCGGCGGCGCCGTCGCCGAACTTGGTGAAGAACCCCGTCACCGCCTCGGCGGCGTGGTCGGTGCCGACCACCAGTCCGCGCACGCCGCCGGCCACCGCGTACTGGGCGATCATGCGCTGCCGCGCCTTGATGTTGCCCAGCACGAAATCCTGCGACTCCGCGCTCACGTACGCCATCCCGGCGGCGGCGAGGGCATCGGCCGCGGCGTCGGCGGCGGGCGCCACGTCGACCGTCAGGAGGCGGTCGGGGGCGGTGAACTCCGCCGCCCGGGCGGCGTCGGCCTCGTCGTGCTGCACCCGGTAGGGCAGCCGCATGGCGATGTACTCCGCGGTCCCGCCGCCCGCCCGCACGCGGTCGACCGCCAGCCGGCACAGCCGGCCCGTGGTCATCGAATCCACCCCGCCGCTGATGCCGAGGATCAGGGCGGTGGCGCCGCTCTCCCCGAGCCGGTCGGCGAGGAAGGCGGTCCGCCGGTCGATCTCGTCGCGCACATCGAAGGCGGGCGGCACCTCCAGTTCGCGGATGATCTCGCTGCGGGCGGTCTGCGGGTCGTCTCCGGCCACGGTGGGTCCCCTTCCGTCTCGCGGACGTCTGGGATTATCGCGCCCGCTCCGCGGCGCGCCGCGGCCGGGGCACCGGAGCCGGGGTCAGCGCAGGCGCCGGGCGAGCCCTTCGTAGTCGACCACCACGCCCTCGCGGTCGACCGTCAGCTCGAACGCCCCGTAGGTGGGGTCTCGGTACTCGTAGCGCTCGCGGCCTTCCGCCGACGACAACCGCGTGTAGCGCTGCACGACCCGGTTCACCCGCAGGCTGGGCACGTCGATCCAGGCCACCGCGATGTCGCGGAACTCCCCGGGGCGCAGGCCCAGGCGGCGGATCGGCAGGGTGTTGGTCAGCGGTGTGGCGGCGACATCGACGTCCACGCAGCCGTCGAGGTCGTGGAGCCGCTTGCCGTCCATGGTCCACTTGCCGCCCGCGCTCGCCAGCTCGAGCGTGTGCACGCCGCGCTCGGACACGGACTCCACCCGTGTGCAGCGGGTCGTCCACGCGAGGTCGGTACGGACGGTGAAACGGCAGGCGTACCGTTCTCGGGGGTCGGCGACGGTCTCGCTCGCCTCCAGGCGGTACCCGTCGGTCTCCGCGATGAGCGCGCCGAGGCCGAGCCCTTCCGCAACGTCGATCCGGGTCCAGGCGGCGGGTTGTTTTCTATACGCCGACATGACATCCGTTCTACCGGTCGCTCCGGTCACGCGCCAGAGCGCGCCGATCACCGGAACGACACGATAGACAGTCGCAACCGATCGGACACACACCGGCCGCGTATCGCTCGGCGGGCACCGGCCGGCGGGGCGCACCCGCACCCCACCGCCCCGGTGCCCTGCGGCGCCCGCGGGTCAGTCCCAGTCGAGCCCGCTGCCGGACTGGTACTCGATCACCCGCGTTTCAAAGAAGTTCTTCTCCTTCTTCAGATCCATCATCTCCGACATCCACGGGAACGGGTTCTCGGTCTCACCGAAGATCGGGGCCAGGCCGATCTGCTCGGCGCGGCGGTCGGTGATGAAGCGCATGTACTGCTCGCACAGCTCCCCGTTGAGGCCGAGGATGCCGCGGGGCATGGTCTCGCGGCCGTAGGCCACCTCCAGCGCGCACGCCTCGGTGAGCATGGTGCGCACCTCGGCCTGGAAGTCCTCGCTCCACAGGTGGGGGTTCTCGATCTTGATCTGGTTGATGACGTCGATCCCGAAGTTCAGGTGGATCGACTCGTCGCGCAGGATGTACTGGTACTGCTCGGCGATGCCGACCATCTTGTTGCGCCGGCCCAGCGAGAGGATCTGCGCGAACCCGGTGTAGAACCACATGCCCTCGAACACCACGTAGAACGCCACCAGGTCGCGCAGGAACGCCTGGTCGGCCTCCGGGGTCCCGGTCGTGAACGCGGGGTCCTCCAGGTTGCGGGTGTACTTCAGCGCCCAGGCGTCCTTCTCGGTGATGGACGGGATCTCCCGGTACATGTTGAACAGCTCGCCCTCGTCCAGGCCGAGGCTCTCGCAGATGTACTGGAAGGTGTGGGTGTGCACCGCCTCCTCGAACGCCTGCCGCAGCAGGTACTGGCGGCACTCGGGGTTGGTGAGCCGCCGGTAGACCGCCAGCACGATGTTGTTGGCCACCAGCGACTCCGCCGTGGCGAAGAAGCCGAGGTTGCGCTTGAGCATCAGGCGCTCGTCGTCGGTGAGGCCGTCGCGGGACTTCCACAGCGCGATGTCGGCCTGCATGGCGACCTCGGTGGGCATCCAGTGGTTGTTGCAGCCCGCGAGGTACTTGTCCCAGGCCCAGCGGTACTTGAGCGGAAGGAGCTGGTTGACGTCGGCGCGCGCGTTGATCATCGCCTTGTCGTCGACGCTGACGCGGGCGGCGTCGCGCTCGATCGCGCCGAGACCGCCGGTGGCGGGTTCGAGAACACTGGTCATGGCTTCGGATCCGGTCCTTGTCGGGTGTGCACTGTTCGATGGGCGAGCCGGAGGGACGCCCGGCATGCGTCGGGCGGACCGCCCCGCGGGCGGAGCCCGGGGGCGGCGCGGGCGGCGCTACTGGCAGGCCTCGCAGCCGGGGTCGTCGATCGAGCAGGCGGCGCCCGCGTCCGGATCGATCTCCGGCGCCGCAGCGGGGGCCGCGACCTGAGCGGCCGCGGGCGGCGCCGCGGCCGGGCCCGCCGCCACGGCGTTCAGCCTGCCGTCGGTCCCCTTCAGGGTGCTCTTCTCCACGTGCGTGGCGCTCTGCGAGCGCAGGTAGTACGTGGTCTTGAGGCCCTTGCGCCAGGCGCGGCGGTACAGCTCGTCGAGCTTGCGGCCGCTGGGCGCCGCCATATAGAGGTTCAGCGACTGCGCCTGGTCGATCCACTTCTGCCTCCGCGACGCCGCGTCGACCAGCCACGACGGGTCGATCTCGAACGCGGTCGCGTACAGCTCGCGCAGGTCGGCCGGGACCCGTTCGATGGCGCCCAGGCTGCCGTCGTGCAGCTTGAGCCGGGCCACCATGTCGTCATCCCACAGCCCCCGCTCCTTGAGGTCGCGGACCAGGTAGGGGTTGACCACGGTGAAGTCGCCCGACATGTTCGACTTGACGTAGAGGTTGCGGTAGATCGGCTCGATCGACTGCCCGACCCCGGTGATGTTGGCGATGGTGGCGGTCGGCGCGATCGCCATGACGTTGGAGTTGCGCATCCCCACGGTGCGCACGCGCTCGCGCAGGCCGGCCCAGTCGAGCCGGGCCGTGGTGTCGACCTCGATGTCGCCGCCGCGCGCCTGCGCCAGCAGGTCCAGGGAGTCGATCGGCAGGACGCCCCGGCTCCACAGCGAGCCCGCGAACGACGCGTAGGCGCCCCGTTCCGCCGCCAGCTCCACCGACGCCTCGATGGCGTGGTAGGAGATCAGCTCCATGCTCCGGTCGGCGAAGTCCACCGCGCCCTGCGACGCCATGGGCAGCCGCAGCCGGAACAGCGCGTCCTGGAAGCCCATCAGGCCCAGGCCCACGGGGCGGTGCCGCAGGTTGGCGCGCTCGGCCTCGGGGATCGTGTAGAAGTTCACGTCGATCACGTTGTCGAGCATCCGCACCGCCGTGCGGACGGTGCGGCGCAGCCGCTCGGCGTCCAGCCCGTCGGCGGTGGTGTGGCGGGCCAGGTTGACCGAGCCCAGGTTGCACACCGCCACCTCGTCGGCGCCGGTGTTCAGCGTGATCTCGGTGCACAGGTTGGACGAGTGCACCACGCCGGCGTGCTGCTGCGGCGAGCGCAGGTTGCAGGGGTCCTTGAACGTGATCCAGGGGTGGCCGGTCTCGAAGAGCATGGTGAGCATGCGCCGCCACAGGTCGACGGCGGGCACCCGCCGCCACACCCGGATCTCGCCGGCGTCGGCGGCCTTCTCGTAGGCGGTGTAGGCGGCGGCGAACTCCGCGCCGTAGAGGTCGTGCAGGTCGGGCACCTCATCGGGCGAGAACAGCGTCCACTCGCCCCCGGCCTCGACCCGTTGCAGGAACAGGTCGGGCACCCAGTTGGCGGTGTTCATGTCGTGCGTGCGCCGCCGGTCGTCACCGGTGTTCTTGCGCAGGTCGAGGAACTCCTCGATGTCGATGTGCCACGTCTCCAGGTACGCGCACACCGCGCCCTTTCGCCGGCCCCCTTGGTTGACCGCTACAGCGGTGTCGTTGGCGATCTTGAGGAAGGGGACCACGCCCTGGCTCTTGCCGTTGGTGCCCTTGATGTGGGCGCCGATGCCGCGGACCGGGGTCCAGTCGTTGCCCAGGCCGCCGGAGTACTTGGAGAGCAGGGCGTTGTTGCTGATCCCGTGGAAGATCGACTGGAGGTCGTCGCCGGCGGTGGTCAGGAAGCACGACGACAGCTGGGCGCGGCGGGTGCCGGAGTTGAACAGGGTGGGCGTGGAGCACATGAAGTCGAACGACGACAGCAGCTCGTAGAACTCGATGGCCCGCGCCTCGCGGTCGTCCTCGCGCAGGGCCAGGCCCATTGCCACGCGCATGAAGAACGCCTGCGGCAGTTCGTATCGGGTGCCGTCGCTGTGCAGGAAGTAGCGGTCGTAGAGGGTCTGGAGGCCGAGGAAGGTGAAGTCCAGGTCGCGCTCGGGGCGCAGGGCGGCGCCCAGGCGGGCGAGGTCGAAGGACGCCAGTTCGGGGTCGAGCTGCTCCAGCCGGATGCCGCGGGCGACGTAGTCGGCGAGGTAGTCCGCGTAGCGGCCGGCCATCTGCGACTGGCCGGCCTCGTCGGGCCGCCCCGCGAGGAAGGTCAGGGCTTCGCGGCGGAGCTTGTCCAGCAGCAGGCGGGCGGCGACATAGGAGTGGTCGGGGTCGGCCTCGACGAAGGCGCGGGCCGCCATGATGAGCGCGAGCTCCAGCTCGTCGGCGCGGATCCCCGGGTAGACGGTGCGCCGGGCCTCCGCCAGGACGGTCTCGGCCGAAACGCCCGCGAGCCCGGCGCACGCCTCGCGCACCACCGACGCGGCCCGCGGGAGGGGGTCGGCCCCCGCCGACGCGGTCGACACAGTGGGCGCGGGCGCCGCGCCCAGCGGGGCGGTATCGGTGTCGAGGGTCATGCGTGGCTCCAACCAGGTAGACGTGAACCGGCCGGGCGCTGTCGGGGGGCACGCAGGCAGGGGGCGGCCACGACGTTCCCGTGGCAGGGGTCCCTGATCCGCGGCGGCCCACCCTCGAGGCCCCGTTGCGAGTGCGCGCCGTGCGCGCACACCGGTGGCAGGTCTTCGGACTCGCGGGCGCCGTGGGCCGGATCCGGCCCGGGCCTACTGGCCGTCGCTTCCCGGACGCTCAGCGCCCAGTGCTCGTTGACGGCGGTCGTTCCCGCTCACCGCTGCGGGGCAGTCCCGGATTCGCACCGGGTTCCCTCTTGCCTCACCGGGGAGGCGCCCCGGTGAACCACCAGCGCGAGCGATACTACATCTAGTGGCACCCGACGTCGAACACCGCAATATGAGCGTGTGTCACGCCGTTTCGCGGATGACAGGATGATCGGTCGTGTGCTAAGCGAAGCCCACCCAGGGCGGGAGCACCGGTCCGCATCCGCGCAGCACGAAAACCGCCCGATCCGCCGTACGAAGCGGGCGGGCAGGCCGCCACGGCGGCGCTCAGCCGTCGATCAGGCGGTCCAGGGCGTCCTCCTCGAAGCCGAGGTCGACGCGGATCCGGTAGCGGGTGCGCAGCAGCTCCATGAGGAGGTCGTGCACATAGGGCGAGACGTCCTGGTGGCGGAACCGCTCGACCCCCAGGGTGGCCCAGACGTGGGCGCCCTTGAGGTCGCCGTACGCCTGGAGGGTCTCGGCGATGTGGATGTAGGTGGGCAGGTTGCGCGGGCCCTCCGAGCGCAACCGCTCCAGCTGGGCGTAGGCGGTGTCGGCGAGGTCGAGCTCGAACAGCGCGCCCGCCTGGAGCGCGCGGGCGTCGATGATGGTCACGCCGCCGTCATCGATCGCCCGCTGGTAGGCGGCCGACGCGCGCTCGAACTCCTGCGCCATCTCCCACTGCTCGCCCGCGCGCACGAAGAGCTCGGCGCGCGAGATCTCGCTGTCGGAGTCGACCCGGTTGGCCAGGCGGAGGAGCTCCGCCGCGACCTCGACATGGTCACCGGACTGCACCGCCCGGAATTCCAGCCGGTCGAGATCGGCCGTCGTCACGCGGGTCACCGGCACCCTCCCTAGGTCCTCATCGCTCCGCCACACCCGGTCATCAGCTCCGTGCGCGTTCGAGCGCGTTCCAGAAGCCCTGCCGCAGGGCGTCGCGGACTTCGTCGCGCAGCAGGAAGTCGATCGGCAGCGCCGACCCCTGGAGCAGGCGTGCCTCCAGATCGGAGGGCATGCGGGGCCGGCGTACGAGCACCGCCTCCAGCCACAGGGCCGGGGCGTCGCGAGCGATGGACTCCGCGAAGTCGTTCCCTTCCTGGCGCGCGACATTCACGGCGTCGTCGATCGTGCGCGCGCCCGATGATCCCGGGGGGACGTACCCGACGGTGCGGGTGGGGTTGGTGTAGGGCCCGTGCTGGACCCGTTGGTCGGGGCGGGGGCCAGTACCGGGTCGTGAGTCCGTGGGTGCTTCGGCGGGGGTGCCGAAGCGGGACTCAGTTCCCGTACTGACCCCAAAAATAGGGTTTGGGCCGGTGTTACCTCCGAACCCGGGGTTCGCTCCGGTGTTGCCGCCGTAGCGCGGTTCCGGTGCCGGAGGCGGGGCACTCCGGGCCGGTGGTGCCTCGCGCTCGTACTGGTTGCCCCCGCCCATCATCGGGTCGCGGTGCGATCCGGCGACCGGGAGGGCCGGCTGCTGGTGCGGCGGCGGTGGCTGTGGCGGCCGCGGCTGCTGCTGCGGCGGTGCGCCGTAGCCGCCCTGCGGGCCGGCCATGCCGGGGTCCTGGCCTGTGCTGGGCAGGGCGTAGCCCGCGTTGGCGCCGTTGGGCGGGTTCGCCGCCATGCTGGTGTGCGCACCGGTGGGCGGGTTGCCCGCCATGCTGGTGTGCGCGCCCGTGGTGGGGGCCGGTGGCGGCGCCGGGCCGACCGCCGGGAACCCGTTGACGTCGATGGGCCCGCTGTTGCCCGAGCGCGGGGTGTCGACGCCGCCCGCGCCCTGCGGCGCCAGGTGGTCGCCCCCGCGCTGCTGGGCCAGGGTCTGGCGCATGGCACGGAGCTGGTCCATGGCGCTGCCGGTCATGGCCGGCTGGGCGCCGGTCCCGGCGAACATGGCCTCCAGCCCGCCCGACGACGACCCGGCGGGTTCCACCCGCGGGGACGAGGGGTGGGCGGTCACCGGCTGCCGGGAGACCTCGGGGCCCGTGCGTGCCCGGCCGTTGCCTAGAGGGGTGGTGGTCTCTCCGGTGTCGTCGGCCGAGCCGCCGGCGCCCGAGAGGAGGTTGACGTAGGGGCGCAGGTGACCCGCCCCGATCTCGATGAGGTCGTCGCATTCGCGGCGCAGCGAACGCGAGATGGTCCAGTTGCCCTCGACCGAGATGTGCACGACAGTGACGCGGACCCCGAGGTCCTGCACGTCGGCCACGACCTGGGCCATGTCCTCGTCACCGCTGACGAGGACGGCCTCGCAGAGCACGCCGGTGCCCGCGAGGGTGGTGAGATCCCGTTGGACGTAGCTCTCGACGCCCTCCCGTCTGCCCGGACGGATACGCGCGGCTCGGAATTTGATGCCGGGGATGTCGGCTATGCCGTCCTGCTCCTGTGTGCGGCGGCCGTCGGCCGTCGCCTCGTACCAGTAGCACCGCAGCAACGGGAGGCCCGTGCGATCGCGTGCGACTTCGTTCAGGAGCTGTAGGAGTCCCGCGTAATCCCATGACACGGAATCGCGATTGCGGGTTCCGTGCACAGCCATCGCGCCGTCGGCGAGGAGGTAGCCGGCGTCTACGAACAGCGCGCAGCGATCCACGCGACACCGCCCCTTCCCATTCTCCTGGTAACCCGGGCGGGGGTTTCGCACCGGGACTTTCCAGCGATCGGCACTCGGCCATATAGACAGGCCGCGCCACAGCCTAGCCAAGTCTGTGGCGGTTTGCGTGCCGCTCCCGATACGCAGGGTCGGGAGGCGGCTACGAATTGCCGCCGGTCAGAGGACCGAAACCCGTTCCGCTGGGGGTATTCGCCACCCAGTCGGACACGTCCGGCGCCCCATTCGGTTCCCTCGGAGCCGGTCGCGACCCGGTCCGGCCCGTTCGGCACCGGGCCGCCGGGCCGGGTCGCGACATGGTCCCTCTCTTGCCCTTGCTCTTGTTCAAGTCCGCATCGGGGCGGTCACCGCGACCACCCCCGCGAGATACGCGTCACCCCGCGACGTGAGCCGCAGTTCGGGGTCGCGCGGCAGCACGGCGGAGAAGCGGACGACATCGGTGCCGAACGCCATCGGGGGCCCCACCGCCCCGCGGGCCGACCCCGTGAAGGCGTTGTCCGGGTCGCGGTCGCCGTCCTCCGGGGTGAGCGGGTCGCCGTTCAGCTCGACCCGGTCGCCGCTCAGGTCGGCGTCGCCCTCCCAGGCGACGGCGTCGACCGTGGCGGGCACCGACGCCGGGAGCAGCCCGGCCAGCGGCAGCCGCAGCCCCTGGGGGTCCTGGAAGACGGTCTCGGCGGTGTCGAGCACCATGGCCTGGCTGTAGGTCGCGCCGGGGTCCTCGACGACGGTGACGAGGCTCCAGCCCGCGTATGTGCCGACCCCGGTCTCGGCGGGGATGTCGGCGGCCCACCACTGGCCGCCGCCGTGCTCCCGCACGAGCTCGGTGACATCGGCGAAGGCCTGGTAGGCCGAGTACCCGGGCAAGTGGACGGTGTCGACCTCATCGGCGGCGACCTCGGTGTAGCCCGCCGCCCCCGGGCCGCGCAGCAGCGCCGAGGCCGCACCGGGGTCGCCGGCCCCGGAGAAGTAGAGGCCCGCCCAGCGCACCTCGCCCCCCTCGGGCAGGTTCCACACCGCCGAGCTCGACATGGCGGTGGCGGGGTCGTCGTCGAGGTCGATCGGCTGCATGTCCCAGAGGTCGTTGTCGCGGCGGTCGCCCTCGCGCTGCTGCGCCTCGGCGCACCCGCCCCCGGTGTCGTCGGGCGGCGGCTCCGGTGCCTCGGCGTCCTCGGACGGCTCGGGCTCCGGGGGCTCCGAGGGTTCCGGTGTGGGATCGGCGGGGGCGGACGGCTCCTCCGGAACGGGGGGCACCGGCGGGGTGGACGGGAGGGGCGGCGTCTCAGGCTCCGTTCCGGGGGACGGCACCGGGAACGGCCCGTCCGGCAGGTCGGCCCCCGCAGCGGAGGGCGCCCGCTGGTCGTCGGCGGCACTGGACACCCCGGGGACCCCGGCCGCCCCCGTGGGGGACACGGCCGCTGCGGCGGCGGCACCAGGGACGGACGGCGCCGCGCCGCGGTCGCCGTGCGGGGGCCACCAGGGCCATCTCGGATGGTGGTCGTGGTCATCGGGCTCGACGCAGGTCAGCAGGGCGTTGCCCGCGGTCTCGACGCGCACGGGCCCGGCGGTGGCGTAGCGCGCGGGCGTGCCGTCGGGGTCGACCCCGCGGGTGCCCGACGCCGACGCGGCGGTGTCGCCGGAGGTGACCCGGACGCTGGGCGGGTCGCCCGCGGCGGCGCCGGAAGCGACGGTGACCTCCAGGTACTCGGTGACGTTCGCTCCGGCGTCCAGCCCGGCCCGGACGCATTCGCCGCCCTCGCCGGTGGCCGAACAGCTCCATCCGCCCCCGCCGGGCTCGGCCGGCGCCGCGTTCCCGGCGCGGCCGGCCTGGTCGAGGTGGACGCCGCGGGGCAGGGTGATGTCGGCCACGACGTCATCGGGGGCGGAGTCGCCGCGGTTCTCGACGGTGAGGACGACGATGCCGGGCCGCCCGGGCACGAGCGCCCCCACGGGGTCGATGCGGGCCGCGAAGGCGGGGAGGCCGGGGATCACCGGCGCGGGCGGGGCATCGGGGTCGTCGGGGTCCTGGGGCGGCGGGATGACCACCGGCTCGTCGGGGGCCGGGACGAACGGCGGGTCGGCCGGGTCTTGGCCGCCGGGCGGCGCCGGTGCGGCGCCGGGCGGCGCGGGGTCCTGCGGCGGCGCGGCGGCCGGGGGCGGGTCGCCCAGTGGGGGGCGCAGCGCCTCCTCCTCGCTGACCAGGGCCAGTGCGACCGCCGCGGCGACGACGGTGGCGGCGGTGGCCGCCGCCGCGCCCTGCTGCTGGCTTTTGGACATGCGCCCCCACCAGCCGCCCGCCAGCGCCCCCGAGGGCAGGGCGGCGAGGTAGGCGGCGGCAGCGGGGCCCGCGACCAGCGGCAGGACGATCCCGCGCAGGCCGACGTTGACGTCCATGAGTTCGGCGTAGACCTCGCGGCAGTCGGAGCACTGGTCGAGGTGGGTGTCGACCACCGCGGTGTCGCGCTTGGCCAGGCCCCCGCGCACGAAGGAGCCCAGCAGCCGCAGAGCGGGGCGGCAGCCCTCGGGCGCGCCGCCGGAGATGTGCATCTTGAGGTAGGCCTCGCGCAGGCCCTCGCGGGCGCGGTAGGCGAGCGCGGCCACGCCGTTGGCGCTCATGCCGAACATCGGCGCCACCTCTGAGGGGCGCACGCCCTCGATCTCGGTGTGCCACAGGACGGCCTGCCACCGCTCGGGCAGGGAGAGGAACGCCTGGGCGATCAGCGACCGCTCCAGGCCCGCGAGAACGGGGTCGACGAAGGGCTCCCCGGCGTCGAAGCGCTCCATGTCGTCGGTGACGACGTGGCGCTTCTCGCCGCGGGCGCGGTCGTAGGCCACATGCCGCAGCGCGGTCAGCAGGTAGGGGCGGAACCCGTCGCGGGGGCCGCCGCCGCGCATGACGACGCTCAGGACGCGGGTGAAGGCTTCGGCGACGACGTCGTCGACCTCGCTGTCGCCGCGCACCAGCTGGCGGGCGAGCCCGCGCGCCGCGGCGTCGTGCCGCTCGTAGAGGGTGGCGAACGCCCCGGTCTCCCCGGCCCGGACGGCGCTCAACAGCTCGTCGTCACCGATCAGTAGCTCTGCGTGCTCATTCTGGGGATCACTCATCCCCTGTCCTCCCCCGCTGATGGCGGCTCCCGCCTCCTCTCTGTGCGCCCCGCCGGCCATCGGCGGAGCCCCTCGGCGGTGTCCCGGCCCCCGGCGGACGCGGCCGTCCGGCCCGCCCGCGGTCCCACTCCGGGAACATCCCGAAAAAAAATATCTCGCACTCGTGTCATAGCCGCCACCCAAGTCCGTGAATGGGTGACGGCATCGGGATACGGGCCCGCTCCACGGGGGCGCGGGTCCGCCCGATGGCCCCGGCGCGGGCACGGCAACGGAGGGAGCGAGGCGATGGGCGGATCCGACACGGGCGGCGCGGAGCTGCTGAGCGGTGTGAGGGCCGGCCGCCGGCTGCGCGAGGCGTGGTGCCGCCGGAGCCGGGACACCGGCTGGGAGCCGCCGGACGACTGGTGGGCCCCTGCCGTCGACGCGGTGTGCGCGGCGGCGGTCTCGGGCGCGGACATGTCGCCCGCGTGCGCCCGGTTCGGCCGGTCCCGGGCCCGCTCCGGGGTGGGGATCGGCGCGGCGCTGGACGACTTCGCCGCCCTGTCCGACGTGCTCCGCTGGCCGGCCCCGCCGATGCCGCTGGTGAAGGCCCTCGCCGAGGGCTGGGTCGAGGCCGGACATGCGCACGACGACTGCCAGGACCCGCTGACGGGCCTGTCCACCGCCGCCTACCTGCGGGCCCGGCTGGGCGAGCTCTACCAGGCGGCCGGGCCGTCGCTGCCGCCGTCGGCGAGCCACCGGCTGATCCTGATCGCACTCGACCGCCGGCTCGACCCGTGGCGGCGCACCGCGCGGATGATCGTGCTCGGCCACGAACTGCGCCGGTTCTTCCACCGCGGGGAGACGATCGCGCTCCTGAGCCGCAGCCGGGTGGCGGTGCTGGCGCCGGCCTCGGCCGGCCTCGACGTCCGCCTGCTGGGCCTGCGCGCCACCCTGGCCCGTGAGCACGCCGCCGAGCTGTGGAGCGCGCTGCTGCCCGGCTCCCACCGCGCCGCGCTGGCCTTCCTGAACGACGTGGGGTGTCCCGTGGACGGGTGAGCGACCCGTTCCCCAGAACGCCGCCGGCACTGCGCGGCCCCGTCGAGGGGGCGGGGCCCGGTGCAGGCGGCCGGCCGGCCCCGCGCGACTCGCAGAGGGGGCGAGCGCG
>NZ_JBHSBH010000012.1:172888-262014 GCF_042650565.1 Nocardiopsis sediminis | reverse complement strand
GCCGGAGCCCTGCCGGGCTCCGGCGAGGGGGTCGCGTACCGGCGAACCGGCGGTCTTCTGGCCCGATCCACGGGCGGCCGCCGGCGCCGGACGGCGACCCGGGAGGTGCCGCTGAGCGGCTCCCCCCGAGAGGCGCGTCCGCAAGGGGAGGCGGGCGCGCCTCGTCACATCACCGGATCAGGTGATGTGCGCGATGGCGGCGGTCTCACGGGAGGGTGCTGCGGGCGGGCTACAGACGGGCGGCGAGGTCCAGCAGGGCGCGGGCCAGGGCGGTGCCGGTGGCGCCGGGGGCGTGCCCCGCCGGCCAGCCGCGCAGCGAGGCGAGGTGGGCGCCGCGGGTACCGGAGTCGCAGGTCGCCAGGTAGCCGCACGGCGCGTCGGGCCAGTCGGCCACCGACGGGAGGGGCTCGGTGGAGAAGTCCGGGGGACGGCGGCGGGGAGGGGCGCCGGTCCCGTGTTCGGGGATCCGTCCGGCGGGCCCCGCCGGGGCGGCCTGGGCGGCGTGCAGGTCCTCGCGGGTCACGGTGCCGGGCTGCGGGAGGAGGGCGTCGATCAGCAGGTAGCCCGCGATCGGGCGGCGGGCGGCCCGCTGCGCGGCGCCGATCCCGGGCAGCAGGGGGCCGGCCGCGCCCGCCGCCGCGAGCAGCAGCGGGCCGCCGGGGGCGTTCGCGGCGATCTCCAGGCTGGCGCGGGCGATGTAGCGGGCGGCGTAGGGCGGCCGGTCGTCGTCGGTGATCTCGGGGACCGTGACGTGCGCCCCGAGCGCACGCAATTCGCCGGGCAGGCCGCCCCACTGGGCGGCCGTGGACAGCGGGCTGTGCAGCAGGACGAGGGAGGTGCTCACCCCGCGGGCCGAGTCTCGTCGGCCAGCCAGGCCAGGTAGTCGGGATCGCCACCCACGACGGGCACGGCGATGATCTCCGGCACATCGTAGGAGTGCAGGTCACGGACGTGCGCGACGAGGTCGGCGAGGCGGTCGCCCGCGGTCTTCATGACGACGGTCCACTCCTCGTCGGCCTGGACGGCGCCCTCCCACCGGTAGAAGCTGGTGATGGGGCCGCTGACCTGGGCGCACGCGGCGAGGCGGCGATCGACGACCGAGCGGGCGATGGCCTCGGCCGCTGCGCGGCCGTCGGTGGTGGTCTCGACGCGGACGCGCGCCGCGGGGCCGCCGGGGTCTGCCATATCCGCCCTTCCGCTGCTCAGGGTGGTGATCCGCACGTTCTAGGCTCTGGGTCCATGAGCGACCGCGAGGATCTCCTTCGACACATCAACGATAAAGCCGTGGTGCACGGCAGGGTCACCCTGTCATCGGGCCGGGAGGCCGACTACTACGTGGATCTGCGCCGGGTCACCCTGGACGGCGAGAGCGCCCCGCTGATCGGGCGGGTGATGCTCGACGCCACCGCCGGGCTGGACTACGACGCCGTGGGCGGGCTGACCCTGGGCGCCGACCCGGTGGCGGCCGCGATGCTGCACGCGGCCGGTGCGCGCGGGCGGCGGCTCGACGCGTTCGTGGTGCGCAAGGCGGGCAAGGCGCACGGTCTCCAGCGGCGGATCGAGGGCCCCGATGTTGCGGGGCGGCGGGTGCTGGCGGTCGAGGACACCTCGACGACCGGCGGTTCGGTGCTGACCGCGGTCGAGGCGCTGCGCGAGGCGGGCGCCGAGGTCGTGGGGGTGGCGGTCATCGTCGACCGGGGGGCGCGCGCCGCGGTCGAGGCCGAGGGGTTCGACTATCGCGCGGCGTTCGAGCTGTCGGACCTCGCGGTCTAAGTCGCAGCGGATCCGGGGTCGCCGGAGCGCCCCGCCGCAACGGGCGGGGTGCCGCGCGGCCGCGGGGGCGGGCACGTCCCGCGACGGCCCGGCCCGGGGGCGGGCCGCGCCGCGGGGCCGGTGCCGGCGCACCGGCGCGGGTCAGGCCTGCGGGGCGTTCGCTGTGAAGCTGTAGCCCGCGGCCTTGCCCGTGACGTCCTGGTACTCGCCGTTGACGTAGACCTCGACGGCCTCGGGGTCCCCTATGGTGACGTCCAGCCGGGGGTGGTCGAAGCTCACGAACTGGCCTTGCTGCATGGTGGTGTCGGTGACGACGTCCCCGCCGGGGACGCGCACGAGCACGTCGCTGGAGTCGCCGATGACCTTGATGTAGAGGGTCTCCATCTGGGTGGATTCGGACTGGGCATCGGCGGACGTGCCCACATCACTAGGCACCGCGGCGGCGCTGTTCCCCGGGAGCGAGCGGTACAGGAAGTACCCGCCCAGAGCCACGAGGGTGATGAGCAGCACGACCGCACCGACGATGGCCAGAACCTGACCAACGCCCCGCGGATCATTGCGATGTCGTCCCACGGAGCTGAATGTAGCGTGTATCACCCGCGACAATCGATGTTGAAGCGGTCACAGACACGAATCAACCGGAATTTCACGGTCCTTCAGGCCAATCGACAGCGTTCGCGGCCGAGATCGGCGATTCCCTCCGAATCACCCGTGATCCCATCGATCCGGACACGAGCACCATACGACGCAATTCCCCCATCTCGGTCGCACGCCGATGCCCGGCCGGCCGTGTTCCGGTGCGGAGCAGGCGGATCGGGCACATGGGGCGGACCCCGCGATTTGGTCTAGACCTTTCGCGCCGCTCCGGACTTCGCGATACTTGGTCCCACGACCCGAGAGGGTATCCAGTGAGGGAGACGTCCCGCGGGGACCGGCGGGACGACCCGTTCACCGACTCCACGGCCAATCCAGGGAGAACATCACCATGCCCATCGCCACCCCAGAGGTCTACACGGAGATGCTGGGCCGCGCGAAGTCGCAGGGCTTCGCCTACCCCGCCATCAACGTGACCTCCAGCCAGACCCTCCACGCCGCCCTGCGCGGCTTCGCGGAGGCCGAGAGCGACGGCATCGTCCAGGTCTCGACCGGCGGTGCGGAGTTCCTGTCGGGCGCGACGGTCAAGGACATGGTCACCGGCTCCGTCGCGTTCGCCGAGTACGCGCGCATCGTCGCCGACAAGTACCCGGTCAACATCGCCCTGCACACCGACCACTGCCCCAAGAACAAGCTCGACGGCTTCGTGCGCCCCCTCCTGGAGATCTCCAAGGAGCGCGTCGCCAAGGGGCAGCAGCCGCTGTTCCAGTCGCACATGTGGGACGGCTCCGCCGTCGAGCTGGAGGAGAACCTCCAGATCGCCGAGGAGCTGCTCGCGTCGTCGAAGGCGGCCCGCACGATCCTGGAGATCGAGGTCGGCGTGGTCGGCGGCGAGGAGGACGGCATCGTCGGCGAGATCAACGAGAAGCTCTACACCACCCCGGGCGACGCGCTGCGCACCGCCGAGGTCCTCGGGCTCGGCGACAAGGGCTACTACATGACCGCGCTCACTTTCGGCAACGTGCACGGCGTCTACAAGCCGGGACACGTGAAGCTGCGCCCCTCCGTCCTCAAGGACGCACAGGACGCCGTCAGCGCCCAGTACGGTAAGAGCAGCCCGTTCGACTTCGTCTTCCACGGCGGCTCCGGCTCGACCACGGAGGAGATCCACGAGGCGATCGAGTACGGCGTCGTGAAGATGAACATCGACACCGACACCCAGTACGCCTTCACCCGGCCGATCGTCGACCACGTCCTGAAGAACTACGACGGCGTGCTCAAGATCGACGGCGACGTCGGCGACAAGAAGGCCTACGACCCGCGCTCCTACGGCAAGGCCGGCGAGGCCGGCATGGCCGCGCGCGTGTCCGAGGCCGCCCAGCACCTGAAGTCCGCGGGCCAGAAGATGAAGTAGGCCCGCTCATCGGCCGGCCCCCGGTTCAGCCGGACCGGGGGCCTCCGCGTGCCCGGCCGCCCACCTCCTTGGGCGGACGCGGGTGGCCGGGCACGCATTCCGCCGCCATTCCCGCCCGTGCGGGGGCGCTGGCAGGATGGGGTCATGGACCTGCACCAGAACCTGCTGGGCGAGCCGCCCGCGACCCGCCTGACCGACCTGCCCGAGGCGAACGAGGCCCTCGCCGCCGGCACCGACCCCGCCGAGGTCGCGGCGCGCTTCCCCGCCTACTCCGCCGCGTGGGCCGGCCTCGCCGAGCGCGCCTTCGCCGCCGGCGACCCGGTCGCCGCCTACGCCTACGCCCGCACCGGCTACCACCGCGGGCTCGACCAGCTCCGCCGCTCCGGATGGAAGGGCCACGGGCCCATCCCGTGGGAGCACGAGCCCAACCGCGGGTTCCTGCGCGCGCTGCACATGCTGGCCACCGCCGCCGGGGCCATCGGCGAGACCGACGAGGCCGAGCGTTGCGCCACGTTCCTGCGCGACAGCAGCGCCGCCGCGGCCGACGCGCTCGAGGGCTGAGCCGCCGGGGCCGCGCGCACGATCCCGCGGCCCCGCACCGGCACGCCGGACCCGCGCCGCCCACCGGGCATTCCTCCCTTAACCCGCCCGTGGACGTCGTGTACGCTCAACACGCAAGGGCCCCTGTCGCTGTCTTGCGCCAGGGGCTTGTTCCATGTGCGGACTCATCCGCGCGGGACGGCCACGGTGGACGAGCACGAATGAAGAGGTAGACGCGGATGCCGGCGATCACGCTCGTTGGGGCCCAGTGGGGCGACGAGGGCAAGGGCAAGGCCACGGACCTCGTCGGCAACCGCGTGGACTACGTGGTGCGCTACCAGGGCGGCAACAACGCCGGCCACACGGTGGTCATCGGCGAGCAGAAGTACGCGCTGCACCTGCTGCCCTCGGGCATCCTCTCGCCCGACGTCGTGCCGGTCATCGCCAACGGCGTGGTCATCGACCCGGGGGTGCTGTTCGAGGAGCTGCGCGGCCTCAACGAGCGCGGTGTCGACACCGGGAACCTGCTGATCTCGGCCAACGCGCACCTGATCATGCCCTACCACCGGGCCCTCGACAAGGTCAGCGAGCGCTTCCTCGGCAAGGGCCGCATCGGCACCACCGGGCGCGGCATCGGCCCCACCTACGCCGACAAGATCTCCCGCGCGGGCGTGCGCGTCCAGGACATGTTCGACCCCAAGATCCTGCGCCAGAAGATCGAGCTGGCGCTGCACGACAAGAACCAGATCCTCACCAAGGTCTACAACCGGCGCGCGCTGGAGCTGGAGCAGATCTACGAGGAGTACCTGGGCTACGCCGAGCAGCTGCGGCCCTTCGTGGCCGACACCTCGCTGATCCTGAACAAGGCGCTCGACGACGGCAAGACCGTCTACCTCGAGGGCTCGCAGGGCACCCTCCTGGACATCGACCACGGCACCTACCCGTTCGTCACCTCCTCCTCGCCCACATCGGGCGGGGCGTGCGCCGGAGCGGGCATCGGGCCCACCCGGATCACCAAGGTCGTGGGGATCCTCAAGGCCTACACCACGCGCGTGGGGTCGGGCCCGTTCCCGACCGAGCTGCACGACGAGCAGGGCGAGTGGCTGCGCCGCCAGGGCGGCGAGTACGGCGTGACCACCGGGCGCAACCGCCGCTGCGGCTGGTTCGACGCCCCCATCGCCCGCTACGCCACCCGGGTCAACGGGATCACCGACTTCTTCCTGACCAAGCTCGACGTGCTCTCGGGGCTCGACCGCATCCCCGTCTGCGTGGGCTACGACGCCGGCGGTACGCGCCACGACGAGATCCCCATGACCCAGACCGACTTCCACCACGCGGTGCCGGTCTATGAGTACCTCGACGGCTGGCACGAGGACATCTCGCACGCGCGATCTTTCGACGAGCTTCCCAAGAACGCACAGACCTACGTGCGTACCCTGGAGGAGATGGCCGGGGCGCCCATTTCCGCGATCGGCGTCGGCCCCGGGCGCGACCAGACCCTGGAACTCCGCTCCCTGGTCTGACCGCCCTCTCCCATCCGCCCTGACCTCCCCACAACACACAAAGGGTCCGCGAAGTGAAAGCCCTTGTCCTCGGCGGCGGTGGCCGCGAGCACGCCCTTGTCCGCGCCCTGTCCCTCGACCCGGGGGTGACCGACCTCCACTGCGCCCCGGGCAACCCGGGCACATCGGAACTCGCCGACAACCACGTCATCAACGTGACCGACGGCCTCGCCGTCACCGAGCTCGCGGCGCGCATCCGCGCCGAGCTGGTGGTGATCGGGCCCGAGGCGCCGCTGGTCGCCGGGGTCGCCGACGCGCTGCGCGAGCGAGGCATCCCGGTCTTCGGCCCCGACCGCGACGCCGCGCGCCTGGAGGGCTCCAAGGCGTTCGCCAAGGAGGTCATGGAGGCCGCGGGGGTGCCCACCGCGCGCGCCCGCGTGTGCCGGTCGCCGGGGCAGGTCACCGAGGCGCTGGACCTGTTCGGGCCGCCCTATGTCGTCAAGAACGACGGCCTGGCGGCGGGCAAGGGCGTCGTCGTCACGTCCGACCGCGCGGCGGCGGAGCTGCACGCGCGCGAATGCGGGCGGGTGGTGATCGAGGAGTACCTCGACGGGCCCGAAGTGTCGCTGTTCGTGCTCAGCGACGGCTCGCACGCCGTGCCGCTGCTGCCGGCCCAGGACTTCAAGCGCGCCTTCGACGGCGACGAAGGGCCCAACACCGGGGGCATGGGCGCCTACACCCCGCTGCCGTGGGCGCCGCCCGGGCTGGTCGACGACGTCATGGCGTCGGTCGTGCGGCCCACGATCGCCGAGATGGCCCGCCGCGACATGCACTACCAGGGGCTGCTGTACGTCGGGCTGGCCCTCACCTCCAACGGGCCGCGCGTGGTGGAGTTCAACGCGCGCTTCGGCGACCCCGAGGCGCAGGTGGTCCTGGACCGGCTGGCCACGCCCGTCGGGGCGCTGCTCCAGGCCGCCGACACCGGGGGGCTCGGCGGCATCGGCGCGCTCGACTGGCGGCCGGGCGCGGCCGTCACCGTGGTCGTGGCCGCCGCGAACTACCCGGGCACGCCGCTCAAGGGCGACCTGATCACCGGGCTGGACCGGGCGGGCGCGGTCGACGGCGCCTATGTCCTCCAGGCCGGCACGGCCTGGAGCGGGGCGCGCGACATCGTCTCCAGCGGCGGCCGCGTGCTGAACGTCGTCGGCACCGGCGACACCCTGGCGCAGGCCCGCGAGCGGGCCTATACGGCGGCGGGCAAGATCGAACTCCGCGGCTCCTTCCACCGGTCGGACATCGCCGAGAAGGCCGCTGAGGACCAGTCGGACGCGGGCTGACGGCCGCCCGCGGAGGCGCGGGGGCGGGGACGACGTTCGCAGCCGCGACCGGCGCGCCCGCCGCCCGCAGCCCGCTGGCTCAGAGCCGGCCGCTGACCCCCCGCATCAGCAGGCCGAACGATGCGGTCGCCAGGCGGCCGGGCATGACCGAGCCCGCGCGTAGCCCGGCTTCACTCTGGAACGCGGTCCGGGGCCCGGAGGTCGCCAGGCTCCGGGTGGCGACCGAGGAGGCCAGGGCGGCCTGGCGCCGCCGGCTTCTCGCGTAGGAGCGCAGCGCCACGGCCGGGTCCGGACCGGCGCCCTGACCTGCTGCGGCACCGGAGATGGACGCGTGATCCGCGTCGGCGAGGCCGCGCAACAGCGCCGATACGTCCTCCAGGGCCTGACCGGCGCCCTGCGCCAGCATGGGCGGCATCGTATGCACCGCGTCGCCGATCAGGACGCACCGGCCGCGCCCCCACTGGAACGGGGGTCGGTGCCGGTGGTGCGGGAAGACGTCGAGGTCCGTCTCCGACAGCGCCGACAGCAGCTCGCGGACGGGTGGGGCCCAGCCTCCATAACGAGCACGAAGGGCGGCGAGCGCGTGGTCCGGGCGGTCGAATCCGTCGTTCGGCCCCCATGGGACGTCGATCAGCCACTGCACGAGGCCGTCGCCGGCGGGGTTCAGCCCGACCTGGCTGGTGCGCCCGAGGAACAGCAGGCAGCGGGAGCCCAGATCGAAGGGCGCCGGGATGAGGCCCTGCCACGTGGCCGTGCCGGTCGGCGGTGCTCCACTGCCCCCACGGGATCCGGAGCCGGGGCCGAACAGCGCCGCGCGCACCCCGGAGTGCGCACCGTCGGCACCGATGAGCAGGTCGCCTGAGTACTCGGTGCCGTCGTCGGTCGCAACCCGGACGGAGCGGCCGTCGTCGTGCAGGCGGGCGAACCGGGCGCCGAACCGGACGGTCCCCTCGGGCAGCCCTTCGGCGAGCCGGGCGATCAGCGACCGGCGCGGGATCACCGCCGTCGGAGCGCCGAACCGGGTCTCCAGCCGTCCGATGTCCAGCACCATCACCGGACGCCCCCGGGCGCTGCGGACGTCCAAGGCGTCGATGCGCCGGCCCAGACCGTCGACCCGCACGCCGAGATCACCGAGAACCGTCATGCCGTTGCTCCACAGGATGATCGCGCAGCCGCCGTCGCGCAGGGCGGTCGCCCGTTCGAGCACGGTCACGGTGTGCCCGGCGCCGAGCAACCCTCTGGCCGCCGCGAGCCCTGCGATCCCGGCGCCCACGATGAGAACGCGCATGGCCACATCTCCCTACCCGAGTAGTACTACGAAACGTAGTACTACTCAAAGTAGGCTCAATGGGAGGTGAGGGGCAGGCCCCGGCCGCATCCGGCCGCATCCGGCCATGCCGGGCGCGGCCGAGCCGCATCGCTTCGACCAACGCGGCCGTCGTGAGGGGTGGCTAGGATCCGCGCATGATCGACGACCGCCTGATGACGCGCTACACCGGCCACACACACGCCCGGCAGGGCACCGCGCCCGTCGCCGAGGTCGACGGCGTTCCAGTCACGATCGGCGTCGACGCGGATGCGACGCTGTGGGTCTGCGACCTGCTGGGCGGAGCGTGTGAACAACGTCCGCTGGAGCTCGACGCCGCCGGCCCCGAGGACGAGTGGTACTACGAACTCGGCGTATGGGACGAGAGCGAGGACGGCGACCCGGACATCGTGCGGCCCAGGTGTCGCGTGGACGCCTACGAGATCGCCTCCCATGTAGCGGTGGCGCACCTCGGAAGGCGGCCTGTGGTCATCACCGGGGGCGGGCGCTTCGACCTCTCCGGCCCTGATCCGGAGATCATGGGCGGAGCGGTCCGCGTCTGGGACCTGCACACCGGCCGGAAGATCGGAAAGACGCTGACCGGCCACGGCCTCGGCGTCACGTCGCTCACCACGGTGCCGACCGATCTGGGGCTGCTCGCGGTCAGCAGCTCCGAGGAAGGCGAGCTGAGGGCCTGGAACCTGACCCGAGGTGAACGCGTGGCGGCCCTTGAGGCGAGCTACAACGGGGACATGGGGGCCGCCCTCATCGCCGGCCGCCCCGTCGCGGTCACCGGCGGGCACGACGATTTCGTGCAGGTCTGGGACCTGGTCAGCGGCGAACAGGTGGGACCGTCCCTGACCGGCATCACGCCGGTCGCCCGGGCCCTCACGGCCGTGGAGGTCGACGGCCGGACGGTGGTGGCGGCCGGGGGCGATGGCAACGTCCTCCACCTGTGGGACCTCGACAGCGGGGAGCCGCTCCGGGCGCCGCTGACCGGTCACACCGACCGCATCTCTTCGATCGGGACGGCGCGGATCGCCGGCCGCGCCATCGTCGTCACGGGCAGCAACGACGGCACTAGCCGGGTGTGGGACGTGGGCCGAGGCGAGCAGCTCGGTGACCCGCTCCCCGGCCACCTGGAGACGGTCACCGAGCTGGGCGGCGTCACGGTCGCCGTCACCCGGGTGCAGGGCGGCGGGATCCGCGTGTGGGATCTCGCCCGCGCCGCCGGCTGATCCGGTTTCCGGCGCGCAACAGCGTCAGCGACTACTCAGCACCGATGGACCACCAGGCCCAGATAGGGGCGGACGAGCGCGGGCTGCGCGGAGTCGTGGCGGACATGCCAGCAGCCGATGGGCTCGCCCGGGTAGTCGAAGACCGCGCTCACGCGCGGACGCTGCCACAGCCGGCGGACGACTCCGCGCAGGGGGCCGGTGGCCTTCGGCCGGTAGAGGGCGGCGCGAAGCGCGGCCTCGGCGATGCTGCGGCCGCTGTCGTAGGTCGCAGCCCGGAAGGGACGCCGCGCGCGCTCCGGGGGACACAGGAGAGCCGCGAGCACCCGCGCGAGCGCGGCGGTCACGCGCTCGACCCACCCATTGAGGGGTTTGGCGTGCCGCGCGCGGTACGGATACCGACGTGGATGCGGACGGACGGTAATCATGGCGTGACCCTACGCCGAAACGGCACCGTCGCGCACGAAAATCGAGATGACCCGGCCGACGCCCTCAGGCCAGGGAACTGGACCCACACCCCGATGCCGAGATCGGCACCGGGAACGACGGAGTATCGTCCCCAGGCTGTGGACAGTGCATCGACGAGCAGCAGACCGCGCTGGCCTTCGGCGGTGGCCCATTCGCCGGCGGAGCGCTGGAAGGGGATGGCGGGCGAGGAGCGGCCGCCACCACTGTCGACAACGGTGAGCCGCAACGTGTCCGGAGTGGGCAGGCCGAGGAACCGCAGGACATCTCCGCCAGGCTCGCCGGAGGCGGTGTGCCGGGCGGCGTTGGCGAAAAGCTCGGCGGCGCACAGGGTCACGTCATCGATGAGATCGAGGCCGAAGCCGTCGAGGTCCGCGATGAGGTCCGCGCGTACGCGGGCGGACTGGGCGAGGTCGCCGGGGTAGGCGCGAGGCTCCCATCGCACGGGCGCGAGGGCGGGGGCGGGGGTTTCGGGCACGCGGGTCATGAATCCCACTCCTTCGGCGGTCGGAAGAAAAGTCAGAGGAGAGTCAGGGACGAGCGAGCGCGGCGGGGTCGGCGGCGGAGGTGGTGGCAATGAGCGGGTCGCCGGGCGGCCCGGCGGTGATCGCGCGGGGCGTCTCGCGGCCGATGGCGTCTGCGAGGAGCGCGGCGGAGGCGTGCTCGGGCAGGGCCTCGGCGAGGAGGGCGGAGAAGAGGTCGGTGTAGCCGTGGACGCGGTCGGCGTCGGTGATGAGCTGGCCGGGGCCGAAGGCGTGGGGGTTGAAGGCGAGCGCGTGGTGGGGGCTGAAGGTCAGCAGCCGGAACCCGCCGCGGGGGCAGGGGTGGCCGGGGCCGGCGGCGGGGAGGACGTGCAGGGCGATGTGGTCCTTGTCGATGAGAGAACGCAGGCGGCGCAACTGCTCGCGCGTGATCTCGGGGGTGCCAACGGGGCGGTGGAGGGCGGCCTCATCGAGAACGACCCGGAAATAGGGCGGCGCATGGTCGGCCCGCAGCAGCCGCCGCACCCCGCGGTCATCGGCGGGGGCGCGGCGCATGGGTGATGCGGAGCGGTCGAGCGCCGCTGCGTACTCCGGTGTACGGAAGGGTTCGGGAACGGCGAACGGATCGTAGATCCGGACCTGCGCGGCATCGCCTTCGAGCCTGTCGACGGGCATACCGTCGGCCAGCCGAGCGGAGATGAACACCCGCGCCCACGCATCCAGCAGAACCCCACAGGCGGAGAAGTCCCGGTCCAGGCACTCCACCACCCGCCGCCCGGGCGCTTCCTCGCCTGCCTCGATCGCCGCAAGCATGTGCGACGAAACGACGGCGGCTTCGGCCACCTCGTCGAGCGACCGCCCCAGGTTCTCCCGAGCGACCCGCACCCGCGCCCCGAACCGCTCCCAGCCCTGCCCTCCAGGCGACGAGCGGTCCTGATCCTGTCGCTGAACAGCCATGAAATCCCTCCAAAGGCAACGCTGAGACAAGTCGGACGGCCCGCCTGAAACTTCCGCCTGTCGCGAGATCATCACTCTGTGAGCATCTAAACACTACCGGTATTCATCAGTCAATCACTACCGGAAGACATGCGGAAGAAAATTCGGACTCCCGCCATCAGTTCCGGTAGATATAGGGTGCTGGCATGACAGCCAGGTACCGGGAGATCGCAAACGAGTTGCGACAAGCGATCGAGCAGGGCACGTACGCCCCTGGCACCACCCTGCCGACGTATGACGACCTGACCAGGAAGTACGGCGTCGGATCTGGGGTGATCCGCGAAGCGCTGGCGGTGCTGAAGGCGGATGGCCTGATCAGTGTGGCGAAGAAGCGCGGGATCACCGTCCGAGAGCGAGGGAGCAGGCGCCGCGTCGAGCGCGGCTCTCTGGTCACCAGGGATCCGGCGAAAGGGTACGTCTTCCCCGCCGCGAGCGCCCCCGACGAGCCTTGGCAGGTCCACGGACGCCCGCGCCGGGACACGGTACCCATCCCCGAGCGGCCCGCCGTCCTGCTCGGAGTAGACCCCGAATCCCCCGTACTGCGTCGCCGCAGGGTGACCAGCCCCACCGGTGAGCCGCCATTCCAGCTCGTGGACACCTGGATCCACCCCGACGCTGTTGCCGACGCGCCGAAGGTGGCCGACGCCCAAACCGGCCCGGGAGGCTACATAGACCGGCTGGAGGAAGTGGGCCACGGCCCCATCTCCTGGGTCGAGTACATGCGCGTCCGCATGCCCACGTCCGAAGAGGCGAAGTTGCTCGAAATGCCGGACTCGATGCCTGCCTTGGAGGTAGCGCGCGTAGGCACCTCTGCACACACCAAGGTCCCGGTCGAGGTCACGACCTGTGTGATTCCCGCCGACCGCGTAGAACTGGTGACACGTCTACGACGCGCCAAGTCGGCCCATTTCATCGCCGGCATGATGAGGGACATCGACAAGTAGCAGAAAGGCTGGTTCCGGTGTCCCCCCATCGCTTGGCGGAAGAGTTCCTACAGCGGCTCGCAGGGCGACTGCGTCGAAGTGGCGCGCATGACGGCCGGCTCCGCCATCCGAGACACGAAGCACCGGCACCTCGCCACCCTCACCTTCCCCTCCCCCGAGTGGTCGGCGTTCATCGACGCCGTCAAGAACGGCAGCATCGGCCACTGACGATCCACAAGGGCGGCGTTATCGCTGCGCCTCCTGGAATAGAGACGCGGCGACCTTCGGGACGCGATCGCGTTACGTATTCCAGCTACCTCACCGTCAGCGCCACAGCCAGTTCCTCCAGCCCGTCGAATCGGCCGTCGAAGACATCGGAAGTCGTCGGCGGGTCGCCGACCGGTCGCTCGACGTAAGCGGTGCGCATGCCCACCGCCTGGGCTCCGCGGAGGTCCCAGGCGTGGGCCGCCACCATGAGCACGCGGTCCGGCGGGCATCCGGCGGCGTCGATGGCCAGCCGGTAGACCTCCGGCGCCGGCTTGTAGGCCGTTGCGGATTCAGCGGACACGGCCTGGTGCCAGCGCAGCCCGGCGTGGGCGTTGAGCCGCAGCAGAGCGGTACGGCTCGCGTTGGAAAGCCCGAGCACGGGGAAGTGCTGCGCGAGCCGTTCGAGGCCGGCGACGGAGTCGCCCCAGGCGGGCAGGCGCTGGCCCGCTGTGGCCAGCCGGGCGATGGCCGCCGGATCGGCGAGGCCAGCACGGTCGGCCACGCGTTGAGCGGCCTCCGCGTCGATGATCTCGGTGTTGGCGTAGGCGCGGTGTCCTTGAGCGATGCGCTGCTGCTCGTGCTCGACGTGCCGCTGCCACAGGGCGAGCAACTCGTCCGCAGACGCGTCATCGGCCCCGGGCAGCGCGTCGCGGATCGCCGCTCGAAGCCCGCTGGGCTCGTCGACCAGTGTTCCGAGGACGTCAAAGACGACGGCCTCGATGTCGCGGATCTTCGTCACACGTCCTCCTGCTCACACCATCATCACCTGTTCAACCAGTGACGATCTTGCCAATCACCTTCGTCACCGGTCAAGATGGTGACGTGAAATTCGCGTTCGTGAGCGGCGATCCTGCCCTCGATCTGGCCGGCACCGTCGGGTCGCGTCGGGACGAGTCCATCGACCTCCTGGCCGCACCCGCGGACCTTGAGCGGTGGGTGGCCGAATGCGACGGGCTCCCCGACCGTGTCACCGCCGACGCGGCGACGTTCGAGTCCGCGCTGTCACTGCGCGAAGCGCTCTACCGGCTCGCCCTCGATCGCGTGCTCGATCGGCCCTTCGATCCGGCCAGCCTGGAAATCGTCAACGGCATGGCGGCCGAACCGGTGCCCACGGTCGTACTCAGCGACGCAGGACAGCACATGACGGGCGACCTCCCCGCCGTGCTCTCGCACATCGCCCGAAGCGGGATCGCCGTACTCGCCGATCCCGACGCCTGCCTCAAAGAGTGCTGCCGCACCGGCTGCACACGCATCTACCTCGACCGCTCACGCGGCGCCCGCCGCACCTGGTGCGGGATGGACGAGTGCGGCAACCGGGTCAAGGCCGCGGCGTACAGAGCCCGCCGACGGGCGTCGACCCCGGCCGAGGGCCACGGGCCCGGGGCACCCGCCTGACGCCACTTGAGGATGCCGTCCGATCGACATCTTCAGTTGGTTCAGGACGCCGAAATCCGTTCTCATCACATCGCCTTCGAGCAAGGGCGAATCAGTTATGTGCTGAACACGTCGAATGCTTCGATGCTTCACGGCGCAACTGATGAACAAGGAAACGGATGTATCGACCATGAACGATCCCCACGTTCTCGACCTCGATCACTCGGTGGGGGAACGCCTTCCGCTCGACGTCTACGACGCCGACTTCGATCGACGCGACAGCGAGGTCACGGGCCGCGCGTCGTGGAAGTTCGAGCGTCTTCAACACTTTCGGGAGCTCGACAACGAGAGCTGGGATGCCTTGGACCGGGGCGACTGGGACGAGTCCCTCCGTCTTCTGGAAGGCATGCGCGAAGGGCTGGCGGACGCCATTCGCGGGGAGATGTCCCGCGGCAACCCGTTCCACCGGGTACGCGTCGTCGCGGAACCGCTCACGCCTTATCTGCAATGGGAGCTTCACGGCCTCCGGTTGCAGGCCGAATGCGGCCGTCCGACCCGGGTCGTTCGCGATGAGGTGATTCATCCTTTGGAAGGCGAACGGCCGCTTCCCGAAGTCGTCGTGCTCGGCGGGCGGACCCTGTATGAGGTCGTCTACACAGAAGAGGGACTTCTCGACAGCGCAGTCCGGTTCACCGATCCCGAGGTCGTGCAGCGCTGGGAAGCGTTCATCGAACAGCTGTACAAGGGCGGCGAGGACGTAGTGTCCTACACCGACCGCTACGTGTTCCGGCTGCCCCCGCCACGGTTGGCGGTCGATTGAGCGAGGCGACCGCGGCGGCCGTACCACCGAGGTCCCCGCCATCGCCGGCACGACCGCGCACCGATTCAGCCTCCAGCGCCGCCCCCGCACCCTCCGGGTGCGGACGGACCCCCGGCACCTGCGAAAATGGGGGGGTGATCGAGCGCTACACCCTCCCGGACATGGGCCGCGTCTTCAGCGATGCCCACAAATACGAGCTCTGGTGCCAGGTCGAGACCCTGGTGCTGGAAGCCCACGCCGACGCGGGCACCGTCCCCGCTGACTCCGTGGAACCGGTGCGCAGCGCACCGCCGCCCACCCCGGAGCGGGTGGCCGAGATCGAGGCGGTGACCCAGCACGACGTCATCGCGTTCCTCACCGCCTGGGCCGACAACACCGAGCCGCGTGAGGCCGCCGCCTGGGTGCACTTCGGCATGACCTCCTCCGACCTGCTCGACACCGCCCTGGCGGCGCAGCTCGTCGAGGCCACCGACATCCTGC
Organism: Nocardiopsis sediminis; assembly: GCF_042650565.1. Lineage (NCBI taxonomy): Bacteria > Bacillati > Actinomycetota > Actinomycetes > Streptosporangiales > Nocardiopsidaceae > Nocardiopsis > Nocardiopsis sediminis. The sequence goes on along the minus strand of NZ_JBHSBH010000012.1, from coordinate 246,506 downwards.
TGGCCAAGGCCGACACCCTCGTCGCCGAGCTGCGCGACCACGCGCTGCGCCACCGCGACACGCTTCGGGTCGGACGCACGCACGGCATCCACGGCGAGCCCGATGTGTGGGGCCACCGCGTCGCCGACTTCGCGTTCGGCATGGCCCGCTCCCGCGACCGGCTGCGCCGCGCGCGCGAGGCCGTCGGCGTCATGGCGATCTCGGGCCCCGTGGGCACCTACTCCAACATCGACCCCGCTGTGGAGGCGCACGTCGCCGACGCGCTCGGGCTCAAGGCCGCCGACGTCTCCACCCAGGTGGTGCTGCGCGACGGCATCTCGGAGTGGGTGTCGTCCCTGGCGATCATCGCGACCGTCTGCGAGGCCATCGCCCTGGAGGTGCGGCACGGCCAGCGCACCGAGGTCCGCGAGCTGTGGGAGCCGTTCGGCAAGGGGCAGAAGGGCTCCAGCGCCATGCCCCACAAGAAGAACCCGATCATGTCGGAGCGCATCTGCGGCATGGCGCGCAACGTGCGGGCGCAGATCGTGCCGGTGATGGAGGGCATCCCGCTGTGGCACGAGCGCGACATCTCGCACTCCTCCACCGAGCGGATCTCGCTGCCCGACGCCGCCATCGCGACCGACTACCTGCTCAACCTCACCACCCGGCTGGTGTCCGGCCTGGTGGTCGACACCGAGCGGATGCGCACCAACCTCGACTCCACCCACGGCCTCATCTACTCCTCCACCGTGGTGTCGGAACTCATTGAAACCGGGGCCTCCCGTGAGGACGTCTATGCTCTCGTGCAGACCGCGGCCATGCGCACCTGGGAGACCGGCACGCCGTTCCGCGAGACGCTGCGCGACGAGGCCGCGGAGCGGGGTGTCGGGCTGAACGAGGCCCGGCTCGACGAGATCTGCCGGCCGGAGCGCTTCGTGCAGCGGCTCGACCGGGTGTTCACCCGCCTGGAGAAGCTCAGCTGACACCCCCGGCGAAGGGAGTCCTTCCGTGAGAACCGACCAGTACACCGATGTGGTGCGCCGTCGCCTCCACTCCACCCGGGCGCGGGTGATGGAGGATCAGCCGGTCGGTCCCGGCAGGGCCCTGGTCGGAGTCCGCTCGGAGAACGTCGTCCTGACGCCGATGACCATCTACATCGTGGTCATCCAGGCCGACGTCGCCACCGGGGCGATGGTGCGCGACTTCTGCCGGCACGCCGACGCCTACGCCAAGCGCATGGCCGGCGGCGGGGTCGGCTGGGTGAGCGCCGCGAGCACCATCGCCGCCGTCATCGCCAACCGCTCCGACCCCGAGGCCCAGGCGTTCGCCGGGCAGCAGACCCAGGTCGGGTGGGGGACCACGCTGCGGCCGGTCCTGGTCGATCTCGGCACCGGCAACGTGGTGTGCTGGCTGGGCCAGCAGTTCGTCGGCGCGCTCGCCATGGACAGCGTCAACACCAACGTCCGCAGCCACTTCCCGCTCCCCGCCGAGGCGCGTGCCGAGATCGGCGCCGCGCCCGGCGGGCCGCCGCCCGCCCCTCACGGCCACCCCGCTCCCCCACCGCCCCCGCCGCCGCAGCAGCAGGGCGGGTACCCGTCTCCCGGCCACGGCCACCCGCCCGCCGGGCCGCAGCACCCCTACGGCCCGCCCCAGCCGCAGCGAGCCCCTTACGGGGGCCCGCCACCGCAGGGCCCGCCACCGGGCCCCTACCGGCCGTACTGAGGGCGCCGCCGGCCCCGCACGGCCCGGCCGGCGCCCCTCGTCCTGATCGCGCGAAAGAGAGTCCATGAGCGGCTTCGTCGACACGCCCGTGCCCGCTGACGTCCCGGGCCTGACCCACCTGCACACCGGGAAGGTCCGCGACCTCTACGAAACGGCGTCGGGCGACCTCGTGATGGTGGCCAGCGACCGGGTATCGGCCTTCGACTGGGTGCTGCCCACCGAGATCCCCGGGAAGGGCCGGCTGCTCACGCAGCTCTCCCTGTGGTGGTTCGAGCGCCTGGCCGACGTCGTGCCGGCGCACGTCCTCTCCGACACCCCGCCCCCCGGTGCGCCCGCCGACTGGGCCGGGCGCACCCTCATCTGCCGCAGGCTGGACATGGTGCCGGTCGAATGCGTGGCGCGCGGCTTCCTCACCGGTTCGGGGCTGGCCGAGTACCGCGACTCCGGCACCGTGTGCGGGATCCCGCTGCCCGCCGGGCTGGTCGACGGCTCCCGGCTCGACCGGCCGATCTTCACCCCGGCGGCCAAGGCGCAGGTCGGCGAGCACGACGAGAACATCTCCTATGAGACGGTGGCCGCCGGGCACGGCGAGTCGCTCGCCGCGGAGCTGCGCCGCCTCACCCTCGACCTCTACGAGCGCGGCCGCGCGCTGGCCGAGGCCGGGGGGATCCTGCTCGCCGACACCAAGTTCGAGTTCGGCCGCGGCCCCGACGGCGGGCTGGTCCTCGCCGACGAGGTCTTCACCCCCGACTCCTCGCGGTTCTGGCCGGCGGAGGAGTGGAACCCGGGCCGGCCGCAGCCGTCGTTCGACAAGCAGATCATCCGCGACTGGCTCACCTCGCCGGAGTCGGGCTGGGACCGCGCGGCCGACACCCCGCCCCCGCCGCTGCCCGAGGCGGTCGTTGAGCGCACCCGGTCGCGTTACGACGAGGTCTACACACGGCTCACCACCGCCTAACGCCGCCGCCTCGCCGTGCGGTTCCCGGCCGCCGGATCCGCGGCCGCCAGCGGCCGGTGATCCCCGCCACGATGGGCCCGAGCGCAACCTGTAGGACATACAGTGGTATTCGTCCTTTGCCGGTCGGTCCCGCCTTCGCTGAATCACAAAGGACGTTCACACAACCCCCCATCAGTCGGTCAAGCGTGGCATCTGAGCGCGATCGCCTCCCCCGTCGGCCGCATGACAATGGCATCAGCGGGCACACGACGTGTAGTGCCATGAGGGTGACGCCGACCCGCGCAAGCGGCATCGGGCCGATCCCCGGTCCGGCGGAACGCCGGAAGCGGTGTGCGCGTCCGAACACATGCAGACCGGTCTGACCGTTTTGTCGAGCACGACCCTTATATCCGCCTCACGAAGGAGCACATGAGCATGGGCCAGGAGGTTCGTTACCGCGTCCGTGGCGGCCGTCCCCTCAACGGGACGGTATTCATCCAGGGTGCGAAGAACGCCGTCCTGCCGATGATCGGCGCCGCCCTGCTCGCGGCCAAGGGACGCACGGTGCTGCGGAACGTCCCGATCATCGAGGACGTCCACCGCGCTCTGGAGCTGGCCGAGCACATCGGCGCGAAAGTCGAGTTCCACGAGACCGAGCGCACCGTCGTGATCGACGCCTCCCAGCTCGACGACCCCGCGCGGGCCGTCCTGCCGGCCGACATCGCCGCCCGCTTCCGCGGCTCGGTGCTGTTCGTGCCCGCGCTCATGCACCGCATGGGCCAGGCGCGGATCGAGGGCGTCGGCGGCTGCAACCTCGGCAGCCGCAAGCTCGACTTCCACTACCGCGGGTTCGCCCGCCTCGGCGCCGAGGTGACCGAGGACGAAGAGCGCAACCACATCAGCGTCAAGGCCGGCAACCTCAAGGGCGGCCACCTCTACCTCGACACCCCGTCGCACACCGGCACCGAGAACCTGATCATGGCCGCGGTGCTGGCCCCCGGCACCACCGTCATCGAGCACGCCGCCCTGGAGCCCGAGGTCCTCGACGTCATCGAGTTCCTCACCCGCATGGGCGCCAAGATCTCCGGCGGCGGCACCGGCTTCATCACGGTCGAGGGCGTCAAGGAGCTCACGGCGGTCGAGCACACCATCATGAGCGACCGGATCGACGCCGGCGTGTTCGCGATGATGGCCGCCGCCACCGGCGGCGAGGTCAGCCTCGTCGGGGCGCACCTGGAGCACCTGGGCGTCGCGCGCTGGAAGCTGGAGCAGATGGGCGTGGAGTTCGCCCAGCAGGGCGCCGTGCTGCACGTACGCCGCGACCCGGGCTCCCCGCTGCGCCCGATCAACGCCGTCACCTCTCCCTACCCGGGCTTCGCCACCGACCTCCAGTCGCCCCTGATGGCGCTGGCGACCCTGGCCACCGGTGAGAGCTACCTCCACGAGGCCATCTACGACGGCCGCTTCGCGCTGGCCGACGAGCTCAACAAGATGGGCGCCAAGATCGAGGTCGACGGGACCCGGGCCATCGTGCACGGCACCGCCGAGACCGCGCTGCGCGGCACCGACGTCGTTGCGCACGACCTCCGGACCGGGGCCGCACTGGTGCTCGCGGGCCTGGTGGCCGAGGGCGAGACCGTCGTCGCACCCGGGTACCTGGTCGACCGCGGTCACGCCCAGTTCGCTTCGCGTCTGGCCGCTTTGGGCGCCGATGTCCACCGTGAGGTGGGCGCTTAACCACCGGTTTCCCGGTCGTGGCCGGGGTGGGAGGGAGACCTCTCACCCGGGCTTTCGGCGTTCTGTGTGAAACGATCTTCATTGGCCCCGCACAATGGGTACGATCTCGGCAATCATGCCGTGACAGAAAACAGGTTCGGGAACCAGTGGGCGCACATAGTGAAGAGCGTGGAATGGTAGCGGGGAGCAGCCCGAGGTGAGTGCGCAGCGTACTGGCGATTTGACTATTGGTGTCATCGGGCCCCACGAGGTGGTCGAACGGGTCATGCTCATGGGCCCCGGCTCCACAGGGCCGCTCAACGCCAGACTCATCGCCGCCGCTTATCGAGACGAGCAAGAGGCGACCGACAAGGTGCTGCGCCTGGGGTCCGCGATCGACGCGTATCTGTTCGCGAGCCCCGTCCCCTACGAGTTCGCGCGTAAGGCCGGGGTCCTGACGATGCCCGCGACCTACGTCCCGCTCGGCGGGGCCAGCCTGCACGAGGCCCTCCTGCGGGCCACACTCGATGAGAGATTCGACCCGACACGGGCCAGCCTCGACGTCCTGAGCAGGACCGACGTCGTCGAGGCCTATTCCGAGGTCGACCTTCCCGTCGACGGAATCCACGTGCACGAGGAGCTGACCAGTACGGCGCAGCTCACCTCCTTCCACGAGGGCCTGTGGCGGCGCAAGGTGACCCGCATGGCCATCACCTGTGTGCGCGGGGTCGCCGAGCGGCTGGAGGCCATCGGGGTGCCGGTGATGCGGCTGCGCCCGACCAACGCGGGGGTGCGCAGCGCGCTCCAGACCGCGGGGCTGCTCGGGGCGCACCACCGGCTGGAGGAGGCCCAGCTCGGGGTGGTGGTGGTCGACGTCCCCACCCTGCGCGACTCCACCCGGCGCTCCACACCGCGCTACTGGCGCGACGAGCTGCGGCTCGCCCTGCACCGGCTGCTGTTGCAGGAAGCCCACCGCATCAACGCCACCGCGCACCCGGTCGACGACCACACCTTCATGATCACGGCCACGCGCGGGTCGCTCGTGACGGCGACCGAGGGGTTCCGCCAGCCCCCGTTCGTCGAGCGGATCAAGGCCGAGCTGGGGATCGCGATCGAGGTGGGGATCGGCATGGGCCGCACCACCCAGGACGCCGAGACCCACGCCCGCGCCGCGCTGAGCCGCGCCCAGGCCACGCGGCAGAGCTTCGCGGTCGACCGCGAGGGCCGCTCGCTGGTGCCGGCGCAGCGGGCGCCGCAGCGCCAGTCCCCCGAGCCGCTGCGCACCAAGGGCCGCGAGACCCTGATGCGGCTGTCGGAGAAGATCGCCGAGGAGGACGGCCCGCTGGTGGTCGACGCGGAGAACGCCGGGCGCATGCTCGGGGTGACCCCGCGTACCGCGCGCCGGCTGCTGCGCACCCTCGTCGAGGAGGGGCTGGCCTGGCCGCTGCCGCCCAACCGCACCCTCCAGCCGGGCCGCCCGCGGCAGCTCTACCGGCTGATCATCGAGAAGCTCGACAAGGACAAGGCGGGGAAGTAGCCCGCCGGCCCCCCGGTGAACGGGCGGCCAACGGAGCGTCCCCCCACGGACTGAACGCACGGCGGGTCGGGGTCCCCCCTGACCCGCCTTCGGCGTTCCGGGGCGGCTTCAGCCGGTGTTGCGCTCGGGGTAGGCGTGCGCGACGGCCAGGAAGGCGTCGTTCTCCTCGGGGGTGCCGATGCTCACGCGCAGCCCCTCGCCGGCGAACGGGCGCACGGCCACGCCGGCGGCCTCGCAGGCGGCGGCGAAGTCGAGGGTGCCGGGCCCCAGCCGCAGCCAGACGAAGTTGGCCTCGGTGGGCGGCACGGCCCAGCCGTCGGCCAGCAGGGCGTCGCGGACCCGGCCGCGCTCGGCGACCGTGGCGGCCACGCGCTCCAGCAGCTCGGCCTCGGCGTTCAGCGACGCGATGGCGGCCGCCTGGGCGATGTGGTTGACCGCGAACGGGACCATGGTCTTGCGCACCGCGGTCGCCACCGGCGGATGGCCGATGAGGAACCCGACCCGCAGCGCGGCCAGTCCGTAGGCCTTGGAGAACGTCCGCAGCACGGCGACGTTGGGGCGGTCGCGGTAGAGGCCGATGCCGTCGGGGACATCGGGGTCGCGGACGTACTCGCGGTAGGCCTCGTCCAGGACGACCAGGACGTGGCCGGGGACCCGGTCGAGGAACGCGGTCAGCTCCGCCTCGCGGACGGCCGTGCCCGTTGGGTTGTTGGGGTTGCACACGAAGACCATGCGCGTGCGTTCGGTGATGGCGGCGGCGAGCGCGTCGAGGTCGTGGGTCTCGTCGGTGAGCGGGACCGTGACCGAGGTGGCCCCGGAGAGCTCCGCCAGCAGCGGGTAGGCCTCGAAGGAGCGCCAGGCGTAGACGACCTCGGCACCGGGCTCCGCTGTGGCCTCCAGGAGCTGCTGGAGGATGCCCACCGATCCCGCGCCCACGGCGACGTGGTCGGCGGGGACGCCGAACCGCCCGGCGATCGCGTCGGTGAGCTCGGCGGCGCCGGAGTCGGGGTACCGGTTCAGCTCGGTGGCGGCCGCGGCGACCGCGTCGAGCACCGACGGCAGCGGGCCGTAGGGGCTCTCATTGGAGGAGAGCTTGACCGCCCGCCCGCCGGGCCCGGCGACGCTGCGCCCCGGCTTGTAGGGCGGGATGGAACCGAGCACCGCCCGGAGATACGCCGAATTCCGCTCCGACACCATTGTCCTTCCTCGATACTCTGTGCAAATCCCAGGCTACGTTCGGCGACGATGCTCCGGAAACGTGCCTGTCACCTCAGCGGAAATATCGCACAGAACAGGAAATACCACCATGGAGTACGCCCTGCGACCACGCACGGCCGCGGCCTCGGCCCTCGCCGGCGCCTGGCTGTTGATCGGCGCCACCGCCTGCGGCCCGGCGGGCGGGGGTGGCGATACGGACACCGGGCAGGACGCCGGCACCGTTGCGGCCTCGGCGCTGTCGACCGCCCAGCTCGTCCAGTTCGGCGAGGCGAAGGTGGTCCCCGAGCGCAGCGAACAGGGCGTCTACGGCGAGCTGGCCACCGTGCGCCAGACCGACCGGCTGCGCGAGGTCACCGAGCTGGACAAGCCCGGCTGCCTCGACGCCGTCAACCAGTGGGGGCGGCTGCCCGAGGTGCGCGATGCGGCGGCGTCGCTGGCGACCTTCGCCCGCGGCGACGACACCGTCTCGCACCTGCTGATCGACGCGCCCGCCGGGACCGCCCAGGAGGCGGTCGACACCGCGCCGCCGGCCGAGTGCGACTCCTACACCGCCACGATGCAGGACGGGTCGACCTCGTCGTACCGGGTGAGCGGGATCGACCTGGAGCAGATCGGCGACGCCTCGCGCGCCTTCGCCGTCGATACGGAGGTCGGCGGCGAATCGGTGTCGATGTACACCATGGTGTACCGCAACGGCGACGTCCTGGGCACCACGTCCGTGCTCGGCCCGAGCCGCGCGGACCACGACTTCGAGACCCTGCTCACCGGCTTCACCACCGCCGCCCTCGAGCGGGAACAGCAGATCCTCGACCGCTGAGCGGCCGCCCACGGGTCCGCGCTCGAACGGGGTCCGGTGCCGGGGGACGGGTGGCGCCGGGTCGCCGGATCCACTAAAGTCTTCTCTGATCGAACATGCGTTCGATGAAGGGAGTGGGGGGCATGACCACGGCAGCGCACGTCCCTGGTCGGACCACGACCCGGCCCGGCGGGGCCGGGCGCGCCCCCCACTCCCCCTCCGACGACCGCAACGCCCTGCGGCGCGTCGACTGGGCCGCACCGACCACCGCCGCCTTCTACCGCTCGCTCGAAGCCGCGCTGGAGCCCGCCGGCGAGCCCGCGGCCCTCGACCCCGTGCGCAACCCCTTCGCCCCGGGCGCCGGTCAGCGCCCGCCCGAGCTCGCCGGGCGCGAGCGCGAGCTCCAGCGGTTCGGCGTGGTGCTCGAACGCGCGGCGCGCGGGCGGCCCGAACGCGGCGTGATCCTCACCGGCATGCGCGGCGTGGGCAAGACCGTCCTGCTCACCGCCTTCCGGGCCATGGCCGCCCGGCGGGGGTGGGGCACCGGCAGGGTCGAGGCCCGGCCCGGCCGGTCCATCCGCCCGCACCTCGCGGCCGCCCTGCACACCGCGCTGCGCGACCTCGCCCCGCGCCACCGGGCGCCCGAACGCGTCGACCGCGCCATGAACGCGCTCGCCGCGTTCGCGGGCGCCGCCACCGACCGCCCCGGCGCAGCCGGCCGGGGCCTCCTGCCCGGAACCGGCCCGGAGCCCCCCGTACCCGTCCACGGCCGGGCCGGTTCCGGCGATCCGGAGGCCGGCCTCACCGAGCTGTTCGCCGAAACCGCCGCCATCGCCGCCGACCTCGGCACGGGCATCGCGCTGTTCATCGATGAGATGCAGGACCTCCCCGCCGACGACCTCGCGGCGCTGTGCACGGCCTGCCACGAACTCGCGCAGACCGGCGGCCCGCTTCTGATCGTGGGGGCGGGGCTGCCGCAGCTGCCCGCACTCCTCGCCGAGAGCAGGGGCTACGCCGAGCGCCTGTTCCGGTACACACGCGTCGAGCCCCTCGGCCGGGCCGCGTCCCACCACGCCCTCGTCGTGCCGGCGCGGCTCGAGGGCGTCGCCTTCGAGCCCGGCGCGCTCGACGCCCTCTACGAGGTCTCGGGCGGATACCCGTTCTTCGTCCAGACCTACGCCAAGGCCACCTGGGACATCGCGCTGCGCAGCCCTATCTCGGCCGGCGACGTCGCGGCGGCGGTGCCCGATGCCGACGACGAACTCGCGGCCGGCTTCTTCAGCGGCCGCTATGAGCGCGCCACGGCCGCCGAGCGCTCCTACATGCGGGCCATGGCGGCCATGGGCGACCGCCCCGTGCGCGCCGCCGAGGTCGCCACGGCGCTGGGCCGGCCGTCCGCGGGGCCCTGCCCCGCCCTCGACACCCTGATCCACAAGGGGCTCGTCCACAGCGCGGCGCACGACACCGTCGCGTTCACGGTCCCCCACTTCGCCCGCTACCTGCGCCGTAGGCGCCATGCATAGGCGGCCCTGCGCGGCGCGGCCCGGCCGTGGGGCCGGACCGTCCCGGCGCGCGCGTCAGCTCTGGACGCTCTCCTCCTCCGGGACCGCCGCGCGCTCCTGCTGCGGCACATCGATCCGGACCGGCTCCGCGGGAGGCTCCGGCGACTGCTCCGCCGACGGCTCCAGGGCGGGCTCCAGGGCCGGCTCCGGCGCGGGCTCGGGGTCCGGCGCCGGGGCCGCGGGGGCCAGCGGGGTCACCGTGCGGGTGGGGCGGGGCGGCACCGGATCACGGCGCGAGGGCAGGGCAGGCCCGACCGCGACCTCTCCCAGGACGGCCAGGGTCGACCCGGTCACGGCGTCGCTGAACACGGCGCGGATCGCCGGCCGGCGCCCCTGGAGCGGCACCCCGAACACCACGTCCACCGGGCGCCCGTCGCGGCGCCCGATGAATCGGAGCATCCGCCAGCACCCCTGCCGCCACGCGTCCTCGGGCTCGTCACTCTTGATCATCCACGCGTTGGCCTGCCACACGTCGCTCGCGCGCAGGCGGGAAAGGGAGCGGGCGAGCGGGACCTCGCGCTGCTCGCACGGCCGCCCGCGCACCGCCCCCCACACCGGGCCGGTCAGCTCCGGTGAGAGCAGCGCGAACGCCAGCACCTCAACGGCCAGCAGCGCACCGTGCGCAGGGGTGAACGCGGCCAGCACGTCGATGGCCGATCCCCCGAGGCCCAGGGTGACCGCCGCGGCTGCGCCGAACAGCACGGTCCGGGTGATGGTGCGCCACCCCACGGGCGTCGTGCTCAAACCGCCGAAGCAGCCGCAGCCCAGCTCCGGGTGGCGCCGGGAGACCGCCACGACGGCCACCAGCCCGGCGGAGAACAGCGTGGCGGTGGCCCCCCGGGCGACGTCGCCCAGCAGGCCGGCGGCCACCAGCAGCGCCGCCCCCAACAGCACCTCCAGCACACCGTTGGCCACGGTGAACGGGCGGCGCAGGCCCAAGGGGAGCAGCGCCGCGGGGCCCTGGCCGCGCGATGACCGGTCGGCGAGCTTGGCCACCGCCCCCAGCAGGAGCGCCGCCACAAGGACGGGCAGTTGGATCTCTCGGAGCAGGTCGGTCACCGGTCACCCCACGGTCATGGTCGCGTTGAAGCATCCCGTCTCGGGATGCCCTCCCAGAGCGATGAAGCTGGACAGGGTCAGCATCGCGATCCGTCCGCTCTCGCCGTTCCCGCCGGTTTCGCAGGCGGCGCAGCGGTCGCAGAAGTGACCGCTGGCCGCGCCGCAGTCCACCACGGCCAGCGCACCCGATTCCCCCGTGCAGTCGTTGCGCAGGGAGAAGGAGGTGCCGTACGACATCAGGGGGAGGGCGACGCAGGGGTCGGTGTCGTCGCAGCCGCCGGGCCCGGTGCAGGCGCCCGGCTCCAGAGCGGGGTAGGCGGCGCCCGAGAGCTGCGCGCGGGTGTCCTCGTGCGTGGCCGCCCCGTCAACGGGGTCGTACCAGCCGACCGGACCGGCGATCCGGCGCATGAGGTCGGCCGCGCCGGGCGGGACCGGCGAGGGCCACCGCCACCAGGGGCGGCGCTCGAACGTGCGGGGGTACCCGGCCCGCTCCAGCCGGACGGCGCGCATCCCCGCAAGGAGCGGCGGCCGCCCGGGGTCGGCGGGCGGCTCGGCGGGTGCGCGGTGGTCGGATGCGGTCTCGGGGGCGGGACCGGCGGGGGGCGCGCCGGCGGGGGCGTGCGCGCTGCGGCGCCGCCCGCGCGGGGGCGCGTCCCACATGGGGAAGGGCGGCTGGGTGGTCGCAGGGACGAGCGCATGCATCGCACCGTCGTCCCACACGCCCACGGCGTCGAACAGGTACCCGGGTTCCAGCACGGGGTGGCGCACGCCGATGCGTCCGGAGGCCCGGTAGGGGATCTCGACGGCGCGGTGCGGACGGCCGTGCCCGACGTCGATCTCCAGCGTGTCGCCGGAACGGGCGGCGATCACCCCGGTGACCCGGGCGATCCGGGCCCAGACGCGGTCGGCGACCCAGCGCCCGCCGGGGCGGAGCCGGACCACGACGTCGTCGCCCGGGCGCAGGTCGCCGGCGCCCGCCTCGCGCCCGCACCAGAACGTGGTGGAGCCGTCGATGAGGAACCGCTCCTCGCCGTGCGGCGTGGCCACGCAGAGGACGCCGGAGCCGGCGTCGACCACCGCGCCACGTGCAGTGCGCGCCCAGGCGTCGTCGGGTTCGGGCGCGGCGGCGTCGCCGAGCAGGGCCGCGGTGAACCTCCAGCGGTCCCCCACATCTGCCGACATCACACAACCTCCGCCCCTGTGTCCCCATCATCCATTCTCACGCCGCCGGGGCCTGCTCGCTCGTCACACGCCGCGCGACGGGGAATCCGGTCCGCGGACGCGGCGGCGGACCCGCTGCCGACGGCCGCCCGCGGGATGCGGCCGGAGGCGCACCGGGAAACATGCCGACCGAAAACAACGGACGAAACGCCCGGCGATGCACACGTGCGAAATGCCCCGACCACCCCGAGCGTCCCCCCACATCACCTGTTGCCACTGATGTTCTGATTCCGGACGATCGCCTGGTTTGTCGGACCGTGGCCAGCGGCAGGCCTCACGATTACGCCCCGCGTGCAACAGTGAAGCCAGATACGGCTGTGATCGAGGGCACGTTCCGCAGTCCGCGCCGCCGCGCGGACGCATCCGGGTCGGTGATCATGTGGCGGACACAATCGGAGGGCCCCGGCACGAGGAGTTCTCGACCTACGTCGCCGCGCGCGGACCTGCGCTCCTGCGGATGGCACAGGGCATCACCGGCAACCGCTCCGACGCCGAAGACCTGCTCCAGGCCGCCCTGATCAAGACGTTCTTCGCCTGGGACCGCATCGCCAACCCCAAGGCCCGCGACGGCTACGTGCGGCGCGCGATGGTCAACACCCAGATCTCCGAGTGGCGCCGGCAGCGTCTCACCGTCCACCCCACCGACGACATCCCCGAGCAGCGGGTGGACGACCCCACCTGGAAGAGCGACCTCGCCGACGTCGTCCACCGCGCCGTCGACCGCCTCCCCGAGCGCCAGCGCACCACCGTCCTGCTGCGCTACTACGAGGACCTGACCGAGGCCCAGATCGCCGACCGCATGGGCGTCACGATCGGCACGGTCAAGAGCACCCTCTCCCGCGCAGTCGCCAAGCTCCGCCTCGACGCCGACCTCACCATCGAGCGCACCACCTCCTGACCCTCCTTCGTTTTGCACGCGCCCCCCTGGGCTGGGTACTCTTATCCAGCCAGGAGGATTCGCCTAGTCCGGTCTATGGCGCCGCACTGCTAATGCGGTTTCGGGGCAACTCGATCCGGGGTTCAAATCCCCGATCCTCCGCAGCTCAGAAGGGGTCTCGCGCAGCGCGCGAGACCCCTTTTCCTTGGTCCGATGGCAGTAGCGCCGGCAATCGCACCAAGGATCATGCCGTGTTGCCGTGCCGGTCCGTCCCGTTCTACTCGTCGGCCGGCTCGGTGGGTGCCGGTGCCTCGCAGTCGTCCGAGTTCTCCGGAAGCTCCGGCAGGGTGGGCACGCCGGGCGCGGGCTCGTCGCCGGGCTCTCCCGGCTCGACGGGCACGCCGGGCCCACCGGGAGCGGGCTCGATGGGGTCGCCGGGCGCGGGCTCGCCGGGGCCGATGGGCTCGGTCGGCCCGTCGACCGGGACGCCGGGCTCGCCGTCCGGAATCGCCGGGACGCCGGGCTCGCCGGACGGGATGCCGGGCGGGCAGTCCGGCACGTCCTCGGTGGTGGCGAACGCGGCGGCGCTGCCCGCGCCGAACATGATGCCCAGGCCGAGAACGACCGTGGCGACCCTGCGCATAGACCGTGACATGGGGGGCTCCTTCTCTGGGGTGGCTCGCCCGGCGGTCGCTCCGCCGGGGGCCACAGCAGCGGGCTGCGGCCGGGACCAATACAGCCAGATCGCGGTTATCGCCGGCGTCTCGCGATCTCCATATGCCGACCACATCCCCAAGGTCGAAACGGCACTCTCTCACTCATCGGACCGACGTCCGATGGACCGTGGGCCCGCGGGCCGGGGCGGTCCCGGCTCCGCGGGCCATAGGCGGGCGGCAGGTCCTCAAGGCAACCGCGGAGGTTGCCGAACCGCGCTACTCGATGGGTTCGACGGGCTGGCCGGGCTCAACGGGCTCGCCGGGCTCATCCGGCTCGACCGGCTCCCAGGGCTCACCCGGCTCGACCGGCTCCCAGGGCTCACCGGGCTCGACCGGCTCCCAGGGCTCACCGGGCTCGACCGGCTCCCAGGGCTCGCCGGGCTCGATCGGCTCCACGGGCCGAGGCTTCGAGGGCACGCCGGGCTCGGCCGGAACGTCGGGCACGCCGCCCGGAACACCCGGCGGGGTCTCCGGCACCTCCACGGTGTCGGCGAACGCCGCGGCGCTGCCCGCACCGAACATGATGCCCGCGCCGATGACGACCGTGGCGACTCTGCGCATGAACCGTGACATGGAGGGTTCCCTTCCTCAAGGGCTCGCCCCGGCGGCCGCTCCGCCGGGGCGGCCACAGCACGTCGCTGCGACCGGGACCAATACAGCCAGACCCACGGTTAGCCCGCGGTTACCACCGGCGCCTATTGATCTCCCCTATGCCGGCCACATCCCCACCGGTGGTTCACGGGCCACCGGGCGCCGTCGGCGCCACCTGCCGACCTGGACGCGAACCAGCCTCCGGCCTCCGATCGCCGACAACGCGGACGCCGCCCGGACCGACGATGGGCGGCGGCCGGAGGCGCACCACCGACTTCCGTCGTAATGGGAACTGGTTCCGCCGGGCGACGCGCGGTGCGGGGTCGGTTCCCTAGCGTTGGAGCAACGCCGAACCCGAACAGATGGGACCTCACACGATGCTCGCCCTCGACGGCCTTATCCCCGCCGAACTCTTCGACCCCCACGTTGCAGGCCTGGCCCTGATCGCTCTGATCGGCCTCTGCTTCGTCGCCTACGTCGTGTTCATCGTCGCCGCCTTCCTGAGCGCCCTGTTCTCCGAGCTGGAGTTCGGGATGAAGCTGGTGTGGGCCATCTTCATCATCTGCGCCCCGTTCCTCGGCGCCCTGTGCTGGTTCCTGATCGGCAAGCGCAACGCGACCGTCACCGCGGCACGGGCGCGGTGGTGACGCCGCACCGCCGACCGCGGCCCAGGGCCGCCCGGCCGCTTCCGCGGCCTCCGCGATACGCGCGGGTGCGGATGGGGGCGGGGGCCGGTACGGTTCGTCCGAGCCGTTTCGGCGGTGCCCGTTCGGACGATCCCGTTACGCCGCCGCCCCTATGTCGAGAGGGGTCCGCCCCATGCCCGGCGAACCGACCGCGTACGACGAGCCGCCGCTGTCGGCGTTCGGGTTGCCGGACCCCGGCGACCCCTACGCCGGGGTGGCGGACAGCGTCGTCCACGACGTCTTCCGCGACACCGCCGGCCTGCTGATCGGCGAGTACGCCCGCCTGGCGCTGGGCGCGGCCGGCGGCCCCGATCAGGAGCGGTGGCGCGCGCTGTCCGCCCGGGTCCATGACCGGCGCACCACCGTGCCGGCCGACGACCGGGCCGCGCTGCTCGGCCACATCGAGCGCTGGCGTGCCGAGCTCGCCGAACTTCGGGAGCGGTGACCGTGACCATGGCCCCCGCAGGCACGACCGCCGGTTCCCTCGACGACCTGGACCCCCTCGACTTCGCCCTCCCCGACGACGAGCTGCGGCGCATCTTCGCCGAGAAGGTGGTCCCCCTGCTGTTCGGGGGCAAGCGGCCCGACGCCGACGCCCCGGTGCTGTTGCTGGGCGGCGTACCCGGATCGGGCAAGAGCACGCTGTTCGGCAAGCTCCGGGAGCGCTACCCCTGCGACTTCGTGGTCCTGGACCGCGACTGGTTCCGCCAGTTCCAGGAGCACCCGCAGGCCAAGGAGTGGATCGCGAAGGACCCGCTGGCCATGCCCTACGTCACCGAGGAGGTGGCGGGCGCCCTGCTCAGGATGGCCGTCGACCACGCGCTGGAGCACGGCTACGGCCTGGTCGTGGAGAACTCCCTGCGCACCGGCTACCCGCTCGCGGTCGTCGACAAGGCCGCGGCGCACGGCCGCGCGGTGCACCTCGGCATCATGGCGGTCCCCCACTGGCAGAGCCGCCTCGACGCCACGACCCGCTTCCTGCTGCCCGGTCAGGCCGACGCCCGGTGGACCCAGCACGACTCGCACGAGAAGTGCATCCCCGAGGTCCCCAAGACGCTCGCGGAACTCGAGAAGCGCCCGAACGTCGGCCGCATCGACATCTCCGACCGCACGCGCTTCCCCTACAGCGCGGCACGCGGCCCCGACGGCGCCTGGCCCGGCGGCCCTGGGGCCGTCGCCGCCTATCAGGCGGCCGCCGGCCGGGAGCCCACCCCGCAGGAGGCGCGCGACTGGCTGAACCGGTACTGGACGAACACCGCCCTGGCCGTCGACCGCGGCCGACTCACCGCCACGACCCGGCCGCGGTTCGCCCTCCTGCACCGGGACGCCGACGCCCTCGCGCGCCGCGCCTACGGCGGGGAGCACGAGGCGCGCGCCCTGCGGCACCACCGCGCTGCACAGCGGGTCGCCGGCTACGTCCTTGAGGCGAGCGAGGCCGGGGTCCCGGCCCGGCTGCTGCCGGCCGCCCCGGCGCTTTTCCTCCGCGGCGATGAGGCCCTGGCCGGCTTGGCGGACGACCCGTCCCTCGACCCCGCGCTGCGCGCCGCCGCGATGCCCTACATCGTCCGCGAGCGGCTACGCCGCACCCAGATCACCCCCGAGCAGGCCCGGGTCGAAGAGTCCGTTCGCCGGGAGGCCACCGCCCACCTGCGCACGGCCGCCCAGACCGTCCGGTCCTTCGCCCGCACCGATTTTCCGCGGCCCGTCTCCGCGGCGGGCTCCCGGCCGGCGGCCGACCGCACGGCGGCGGCCCGGCAGGACCGGCAGGACCGGCGCCGGCAGCTCATGCGGCGCGGGCAGCCGGGGCGACGGCCCACCGCCTGACCGACCGGCCCGGCCGCACGCCGGGCCCCTTGCCTGCCCGCGCCCCCCGTTGCCGTGTCCGGCACCCGCGGCCCCTCGGGTCCGCGGGTCCGTCGGTCTGCGGAGGGCCCGGCGCGACGGACGTCCTTGCCACCCTCGTGCCCCACTGCCGTGTCCGGCACCCCGCCGCGCCGGGCCTTGGCACGCGTCAGCCGCCGGAGGCGGAAGGCGGCGCGATGGCCGCGCAGATCCGGTGCCAGACGGGGCTTGCCGGGTCGATCACGTCGAAGTGGTCTCCGGGCGCCTCGACGACGTCCACCCGGTCGGTCGTGGCGGACGCGCGTGCCGCGTGGGCGCGGCTGATCTCCAGGAGGGTGGGGTCGTCGCCGGTGCAGCAGACCACGAGCTGCGGGACGCCGAGCGGTAGGCGGTGGGTGGGCGACGAGGCGGCGTAGACCTCGGGGAGTTCGTCGTGGCGGCCGCCGATGGCGCTCGACACCGCGCCCTCGCTGAGCCACCGCCGGTCGCCCAGCGGCAGGTCGAGGACGCCGGCGAGCGAGACGGCCAGCGCCGGGCGGACCCGGGCCCGCGCCCGTGCTCCCCGGTGCGGCGAACCGACGGGGGCACCGGCCGCGGTGGCCCCGGTGGTACCGACGGCGGGCGCCGCGTCCCCGGCGGCGCGGGACGCCCCGGCGGCCTCCGACCCCGCGACGGTGTCGCCCGCCGCATCCGCCGCCGCCCGCAGGGCGAGCTGGCCGCCGGCCGAGTGGCCGAGGACGACGACCCGATCGAGGTCGAGCCGGTGCGCCCCCGGGACCGAGGCGACCGCGGACAGCGCGGCGGCCACATCGGACGTCGTGGCGGTCCACCCGTGCTCATCGGGGCGGCGGTACTCGATGTTCCAGGTGGCGTGGCCCCGGGCCGTGAGGTCGGTCGCCGCGGCGTCCATCAGGTCGGCGCCCCACCGCGACCGCCAGTACCCGCCGTGGATCAGCACTGCGACGGGGAACGGCCCGTCGCCGGCCGGGACGCGCAGCTCCGCGCGCTGGTCGGGGTGGCCGCCGTAGGCGTGGACCGCAGCGGGGTGGAAGCGGCGGTGGTACCAGCTGTCGACGGCGAAGCGCAGGCCGTCGGGCCCGCGGCCGCGGATGTGCACCGCGACCTCGGGGGACGGGTCGGGCGGGCACGGCCCGAAGTCGACCCGGATCACATCGGCGCCCCACTGCGGCGGCGCGCCCTCGGGGCCGGGGACCGCGATCACCTCGGTTTCGCCGCCGGCACCGGCCGACCGGACGAGGCGGTGCATCTCCTCCGCCGAAGCGGGGAAGGCCTGCTCCCCCGCGAGGCCGCGGGCGCGCAGGGCGCGCTCGGTGATCTCCCGCGCGGCCTGCGGGTGGGCGAGCGCGTCCGGCGCTATGACGACGAGCGGCCCGTCGCCGCGCCGAGGGGCGGGGGCGGGAGTGGGGTCGGGGTTCACGGCCGGTGCTCCTGTCGCCGGGAGGGGGTCGCGGCGGGGCCGTCCGCCGACGGCAGCTCCGCGATCAGGACGTTGACGAAGTCGGGGATCAGCGGGTCGTGGCGGCGGCCGGTCATGGTCTGGATCTGGGCGTGGCGCTGCTCGAAGATGGGGTGGTCCAGCCGGACGTGCACGACGCCCTCGACCGGCCGGTTGCGGGCGCCGAGCTCGCTGCTGATCGCCACCCCGCCGCCGGACCTGGCGAACTCGTAGACCGCCGCGGCCCGGTCGCATTCGAGAACGGTGTGGAAGTCCAGCCGCTCGATCCGCGCGGCGGCGTCGAACAGCTCCCGCTGGCTCGCCCCCTCGGCCGAGAGCGCGAGCGGGTACGCGCAGAGTTCGGCGAGGCCGACCTGCGGCCGTCCCGCCAGCGGGTGGCCGGGCGGCACCAGCGCGTAGACCGGCATGACGGCCGAGTACTCGACACGGACCCGGCTCTGGTCGCCGATCGCATAGGTGGCGGCGATGTCGGCCGATCCCTCGGCCACGCGGCGGGTCGCCTCCTCGCGGCCCACCACGTCCAGCCGGAAGCCGATCGTGCCGTGGGTCCGGCGCAGCTTGGCCATGGCGTGGGGGACCACGCGGTAGGCGAACCCCTCGGTGCACGCCACGGTGATGGTGCGCGGCTCCGTTGTGTCGATGCCGCGCATCTCGGCGAGCAGCACCGCGGTCTCCATCTCATTGCGCCGGACGTGCACGAGCAGCCGGTGCCCGGCCTCGGTGAGCGTCATGCCGCGGGTATGGCGCTCGAAGAGGGCGACGCCGATCTCCGCCTCCAGCTTCGCGATCTGCCGGCTGATGGCCGAGGGGGCGATGTGGTGGGCGGCGGCCGCCTCGGTGATCGACCCCGTGTGGGCGACCTCGCGGAAGTAGGCCAGGGCGGGGGTCGTCAGCGGCACGGCCGCCCCCCGCGCGGCGACGGGCGGGGGACGCCCCCGGTACTCCCCGGCACCGCGTGACTTCGCTTTGCCTTTACGGCAACGCAGGCGGCGAAAATCGGCATTGGTCCCGCCCCGACCGGTGGGGTTAGTCTCATGCGACAAATGTAGCCGCACCCGGAAGCGACGCACATGGATCGCAGCAGCGCCATCACGAAGGCCAGGGACTTCTTCGATTCGGGCCGGTTCTTCACCGAGCTGTCGGAGCTCGTCGCGCGCCCGACCGAGAGTCAGCGGCCCGAGCGGAGCGTTGCGCTTGAGGCATACCTGACCGACGCGCTGGACCCGATCCTCGGCGAACTCGGCTGCACGGTCACCGTCGCCCCCAACCCGGTCGACGGCGGCGGCCCGTTCCTCGTCGCCGCCCGGATCGAGGACGCCGCCCTGCCGACCGTCCTCCTCTACGGCCACGCCGACGTCGTCGACGGCCAGGAGGGGCGGTGGAGCGAGGGGCGCGACCCCTGGACGCTGACGGCCGACGGCGACCGCTGGTACGGCCGCGGCGCGGCCGATAACAAGGGCCAGCACCTCGTGAACCTCGCCGCGCTGCGCATCGTCCTCGCCGAACGCGGGCGGCTGGGCTTCAACCTGAAGATCCTGATCGAGACGGGCGAGGAGACCGGCTCCCCCGGGCTCGCGGAGTTCGCCCGCGCGCACCGCGAGGAGCTGCGCGCCGACGTGCTCATCGCCTCCGACGGCCCCCGTCTCGACGCGTCGACGCCGACGCTGTTCCTCGGCGCCCGCGGCGGCGCCACCATCGAGCTCGAGGCCGACCTGCGGCCCTCCGCCTACCACTCGGGCAACTGGGGCGGGCTGCTGCGCAACCCCGCCACCACCCTGGCCGGCGCCATCGGCACCCTGGTCGACGGGCACGGCGTCATCACCTGCCCCGCTCTGCTGCCCGCGGAGCTGCCCACCTCCGTCCGCGCGGCCCTCGCCGACGTGCGCGTCGCCCGTTCGGCCGGCGACCCGGTGCCCGACGCGGGCTGGGGCGACACCTCCCTGACCGCGGCCGAGCGCGTGTTCGGGTGGAACACCCTGGAGGTCCTCGCGCTGGACGCGGGCGACGCCGGCAACCCGGTCAACGCGATCCCGGGCCGCGCCCGCGCGGTGGTGCAGCTGCGGTTCGTCGTCGGCACCGACCTCGACGGGCTCGCCGGCGCCCTGCGCGCCCACCTGGACGCCGCCGGCTACCCCATGGTCGACGCGCGCATCACCCAGTCCTTCCCCGCGAGCCGGACCGACCCCGCCGACCCGTGGGTGCGCTGGGCGGCCGCGTCGGTGGAGCGCACCACGGGCGAGGGGACGGCGGTGGTCCTGCCCAACATCGGGGGCTCGCTGCCCAACCACGTCTTCACCGGCATCCTCGGCCTGCCAACGGTCTGGCTGCCGCACTCCTACCCCGGCTGCCTCCAGCACGCCCCCGACGAGCACCTGCACGCCGGTGTCGCCCGGCAGGGCCTGGAGATCGCCACCGGTCTCTTCCACGACCTCGGCGCCACGGACGCCGCCCACCCGCACCCGCTGCGCTGACGCAGAAGGCGCCCCGCCCCGGAGACCGTCCCCCGCCCCCGGCCGCACCGCCGGAGCCCCGCCACCCATCCCCGACGCGCTCGGACCGCCGACCTGGAGAGTCCCATGCCGACAACCCCGCACACCGACTCCGCGCCGCCGCCGGGCGGCCCGGCCCCCGGTGCCCCGAGGACGATGCCCGCGCGCGTCGTCGTGGCGGCCACCATCGGCAACACCCTGGAATGGTTCGACATCGCGATCTACGCGCTGTTCGCCATCTACATCGGGCACAACTTCTTCCCCGCCGACGACCCGGGCGTTGAGCTGGTGCAGGCGTTCGGCGTGTTCGGCGTCTCCTACCTGATCCGCCCGCTCGGCGGTCTGGTGCTGGGCTCCTACGCCGACCGCCGGGGGCGCAAGAAGGGGCTGGTCCTGACCATCCGGCTGATGGTCCTGGGCACGGCCATTATCGCCTTCATGCCGGGCTACGACACCATCGGCCTGGCCGCCCCGCTGGGCATCATCGCGGCCCGCCTCATCCAGGGCTTCGCCGCCGGGGGCGAGTTCGGCGCCGCCACGTCGCTGCTCGTGGAGCAGAACGGCGCGCGCCGCGGCTTCCTCGGCAGCTTCCAGTTCGCCAGCCAGGGGCTGGCGACCCTGTTGGCGGCCGGGTTCGCGGCCGTTCTCACCGGGGTGCTGGCGGAGCCGGCCATGATGGCGTGGGGGTGGCGGGTCCCGTTCGTGTTCGGCCTGCTCGTGGGGCCGGTGGGCTACGTCATCCGCCGCTACACCGACGAGTCCCCCGCGATGGCCGCGCGCCCGGAGGAGAAGGGCTCCCCGATCGGCGGGCTGTTCCGCCGCCAGTGGGCCGGGCTGCTGCTGGCCGGCGGCGTGCTCGTGGTCTCGACCGCGCTCAACTTCATCCTCCAGTACCTGCCGACGTTCGGCATCAGCGAGCTGGGCCTGGCGCCGTCGCTGTCGTACTGGGCGCTGGCGATCACCGGCGCCATCCTCACGTTCGTCACCCCGTTCGTCGGGCAGGCCTCCGACCGCTTCGGCCGGGTCCGGATCATGCTGCCCTCAGCCGTCCTGATCGGGCTCTCCGTGGTCCCGCTGTTCATGTGGCTGATCGCGGCCCCGTCCTTCGCCACGCTGGCGATCGTCATGACCATCCTCGGCCTGCTGAAGGCGCTCTACTTCGGCGCCCTGCCGTCGGTGATGGCCGACATGTTCCCGGTGGAGTCGCGGGCCACGGGCCTGTCGTTCAGCTACAACACGACGGTGGCGGCCTTCGGCGGGTTCACCCCGACGATCGCCTCCGCCCTCATCGCAACGACCGGCCAGCAGGTATCGCCGGGCTACTACCTGTTCGCCGTCTCGTTCGTGAGCATCGCCGCGCTGCTGGGCGCCGTGCGGTGGCACGGGCTCAGGTGACCCCGCGGCCGATGGACACGACCGGAGAGGAAGGCACGGCCATGGACGTCGAGGCGAACACCCGCCCCCTGGAGAAGGAGATCGTCACCGACTTCCGCGCCCGGCAGAGCTACGGCTCCTACCTGGCGCTCGACACCCTGCTCGACTGCCAGAAACCCGTCAGCAGCCCCGAGCACCACGACGAGATGCTGTTCATCGTCCAGCACCAGACCACCGAGCTCTGGCTCAAGCTGGTCCTGCACGAGACCCTCGCCGCGCGCGCCGCCTTCGACGACGATGACATGGGCAAGGCGCTCAAGTGCCTGGCGCGCGTCAAGCACATCCAGAAGACCCTGACCGAGCAGTGGTCCGTTCTGGCGACGCTGACCCCCACCGAGTACGCGGAGTTCCGCGGGTTCCTCGGCAGCTCCTCGGGGTTCCAGTCGTATCAGTACCGGGCCGTGGAGTTCCTGCTCGGCAACAAGAACGCCGGCATCCTGCCGGTGTTCGACGCCGACCCGGCGGCGCGGCGCCTGCTGGGCGCGCTGCTGGACGAGCCGAGCCTCTACGACGCGTTCTGGCGCTGCCTGGCGCGCCGCGGCTACGATGTGCCGGCGTCGGCGCTGGAGCGCGACGTCACGCGGGCCTACGTCGCCAACCCCGAGCTCATCGACCTCATCGCCCACGTCTACCGGAACTCGGCCGAGAACTGGGACGCCTACGAGGCGTTCGAGGAGCTGGTCGACCTCGAGGAGAACTTCCAGCTCTGGCGGTTCCGGCACATGCGCACGGTCGCCCGCACGATCGGCATGAAGACGGGCACCGGCGGCTCCAGCGGGGTCGGGTTCCTGCGCCGGGCCCTCGACCTGACGTTCTTCCCCGAGCTGCTGGAGGTCCGCACGGTGATCGGCACGTGAGCGCGCACGCGATCCGAGAAGGCAGGGAGACGACGCCATGACGTCCGACGCAGAGTTCGCGGCCCGCGCAGCCGAGCTGGACCGCGCCGACCCTCTGGGGGCCCACCGCGACCTGTTCCTCCGGGCCCCTGATGTGGTCGCCTATCTCGACGGCAACTCG
This sequence comes from Nocardiopsis sediminis, assembly GCF_042650565.1. Classification (NCBI taxonomy): domain Bacteria; kingdom Bacillati; phylum Actinomycetota; class Actinomycetes; order Streptosporangiales; family Nocardiopsidaceae; genus Nocardiopsis; species Nocardiopsis sediminis. The sequence continues at coordinate 223,630 of NZ_JBHSBH010000012.1, read as the reverse complement.
CTGGGGCGCCCGCTCACGGCGAGCGCCGAGCGGGTCGACGACCTGATCCGCGGCGCCTGGGGGTCGCGCCTCATCCGCTCCTGGGACGAGGGGTGGTTCGACCTGCCGCTCACCATCGGCGACCGGCTGGGCGCCGCCGCGCTGGGCGCGGCGCCCGGCCAGACGGTCATCGGCGACTCCACGACCGTGCTGCTGTACAAGCTCGTGCGGGGCGCGGTGGCCCTGCGCCCCGGCCGGACCGAGATCGTCATCGACCGCGACAACTTCCCGACCGACCGCTACGTGGTCGAGGGCATCGCCGCCGAGCTGGGGCTCACCCTCCGCTGGATCGAGCCCGACCCCCGCAGCGGGGTCACCCCCGGCGACGTGCGCGCCGCGGTGTCGGAGCGCACGGCGGTCGTGGTGCTCAGCCATGTGGCCTACCGCTCCGGCCACCTGCTCGAGGTTCCCCCGATCGCCGAAGCCGTGCACGGCGCGGGCGCACTGCTCCTGCTCGACCTGTGCCACTCGGCGGGGGCCGTGCCGGTCGACCTCGACGGGTGGGGCGTCGACCTCGCGGCCGGCTGCACCTACAAGTACCTCAACGGCGGGCCGGGCTCCCCCGCGTTCGGCTACGTGCGCGCCCTGCACCTGGCGGCCTTCCGCCAGCCCATCTGGGGATGGATGGGCGGCGACAACGCGTTCGCCATGGCCCAGGGGTACACACCGGCGCAGGGGATCCGCCGGCTGATCAGCGGTACGCCCCCGGTGCTGGGGATGGCCGCGGTGCAGGACACCGTCGCCCTCATCGAGCAGGTGGGCATGGCGGCGATCCGCGCGAAGTCGGTGGCGCTCACCGGGTTCGCCGTCGAACTGGTCGACGCCTGGCTGCTGAAGCACGGGGTGGTGCTCGGCTCCCCGGCGCAGGCCGAGCGCCGCGGCGGCCACGTCACGATCGACCACCCGGCGTTCCAGGAAATGACGCAGAGGCTGTGGGCGCGGGGGGTCATCCCCGACTTCCGTCCGCCCGAGGGCCTGCGCTTGGGCCTGAGCCCGCTGAGCACCTCGTTCGACGAGGTCCGCATCGGCGCGGCGGCGATCCGCGACGAGCTCGACCGCCTCTGACCGGCACCGACGGGGCAACCCAGGAAAGGAATGTCAGGCGCCCGACCGCATCCAGCCCGACCTGGAGGCCCTGGCCTGACCCGCGCGGGTCGGCCGGTCAGGCGTGCGCGGCCCCCGGATCGGGCACGGTCCGGCTCCGGGGCGGATCGGCGAAGGCGCCGGCGACCGTGGCGGCGAGCTCCAGGTAGGCCTGCCGGGTCGCGGGGGCGAGTTCGTCGAGTTCGACCTCGGCGCCCTCTTCCAGGTGGGGGTCCCACGGGACCCGCACCACCGCGCGGCAGCGGCCCGCGAAGTGCTGCTCCAGGCGCTCGACGTTCACCGCGCTCTTGCCCTTGGTCTGGACCATCGACAGCACCACCACCGCGCGCCGCGCGAGGTGCGCGTAGTCGTGTGCCTCCAGCCAGTCCAGGGTGGCCGAGGCGCTGCGGGCGCCGTCGACCGAGGGGGTGGAGACCAGCACGATCTGGTCGGCCAGGCCGAGCACGCCGTTCATGGCCGAGTGCAGCATGCCGGTGCCGCAGTCGGTGAGGGTGATCGAGTAGAAGTGCTCCAGGAGGCGGGCGACCTCGCGGTAGTCGGTCTCGCTGAACGCCTCGGACACCGCGGGGTCGCGGTCGGAGGCCAGTACCTCCAGCCGCGAGGCGGCCTGTGAGGTGAAGCCGCGGATGTCGGCGTAGCGCCGGATGAGGTCCTTCTCGTTGAGGAGGTCGCGGATGGTGGCCGCGGTCTCCTGGCGGACCTTGTCGGAGAGCGTGCCGCGGTCGGGGTTGGCGTCGACCGCCAGCACGCGGTCGCCCCGCAGTGAGGCCAGGGTGGAGCCGAGCGCCACGGTGGTGGTGGTCTTGCCGACCCCGCCCTTGAGGCTGAGCACGGCCACCCGGTGATGCCCGCCGGCCAGCGGCATCTTCACCGTGGCCACGAGGTCGCGGCGGCGCAGCTCCGCGGGGGACTCCCCGGGGTGGACCAGCCCGAACGTGGCCGCGTGCACCGCACGCCGCCATCCGCCCGCGGGCGGTCTGCGCTTGGACCGCACGAGGGCGTCGGCCCCCAGGGGCAGCGCATGCGGCGGGGACTGGGGGTGGCCGGCTCCGGGTGCGGGGACGGCCGGCGCGGGATCGGTGCCGGCGGCGGGCTGCGGGACCGCCGCGGTCACCGTGGACGGGAGCAGGTCGGGCAGCGGTTCGGGTTCGCCGGGGTCGTCCTGCGGCCCGGGAACGGGCTCGGCGTTCATGGCCCGGTCGAAGGTCGCGGTCAGATCGTCCGCGCCCGGGGTGTCGATGCCGGCCGCAGAGGGCTCCGGCCGGTCGTCGTCCCTCTCCCGCGTTGCGCCTTCTGCCATTGACGTCCACTTTCACTCAGAGGGTAACGGGGCACCGCCCGGCCGGGGTCCGGATCCGCGGCCGCCCGGCGAGCGGAACCCGCGCCGGGCGGGCGTATCGCCCGCACGCGCGTGCGTTTCCCCAAACGTACATCTCCGGCACGCGGCGCTCCACGGCAAGGCCCGTTTTCCACAGGGGTTCCGCAGGGCTTCCACAGGGGTTCCGCACGGTCACCGGCGCGGCGCGCGCTGTGGGCCGAGTCCGGCGGTAAACCCGGACGCGACGGCACGCCTTGCGGCAATGTCCCCGATTTCCGGGAAAACGTGAGGGGTACCCGGATCACCGTTCGCGATAGGGGCGGGATAGGGGGTGGCGTGCGCGTCAGGCGTGCGCCGCGGGCGGGTATCGGCGGCTTTCGCCGATGTATCGGACTCCGATCGGAAAAGAAAACGAGGAGGCAGTGGCCCGAAGGCCGCTGCCTCTCTCGGCTCACTCCGGCGGGCGATCAGCGCTTGCGTGCGTAGAACTCGTCGACGATCGCCTGCGGGATACGCCCGCGCTCGCTGACGTCCTTACCGTGTTCCTTCGCCCACGCGCGGATCTCGGCACTGCGCTCGCGGTTGGGCGCCGTGCGCTGCTTCGCGGCACGTGCCCCGCGCCCCTGCTTGGGCGGGGCCTTGCGCGCGGCCTTAAGGAAAGGCGCGACCGCCTCGCGCAACTGCTTGGCGTGCACACCGCTCAAGTCGATCTCATAGTTGGTTCCATCGACCGAGAACGACACGGTTTCCTCGGCCTCGCCGCCGTCGACATCGTCGACGAGGAGCACCTGAACTTTTTGCGCCATAATGCGGACCTCCTTCTCCTCATGAGAATGCCATGCAGTTGAACATTAATCCATCACACTTTGGTGATGGCACGGTGCACACACGGCCCACCGGCGGTGTTTCATCTCACTGACGCGCGGCGTTGCGTGTCGGCGGCGCCGTTCGGGTAAGGCCCTACCCGTGTTCTCCGCATTGCACCGTCGAACACCACGGAGAATCCCACTGCGCGCCGCTGTCCGGTAACGGGTCGAGGGGCTTCCGTTCATTCGGCGGCGGATCCCGAGGGGAATTCGCCGCACTCCGCCGTGTCGTCCGCCGTCAGCGCGGGCCGGAGGCGGACGGGAAGGCGCCGCGGACGACCAGTTCGAGGACGATCACGATGGCCGCGCTCTCCACCAGGAGCAGCGCCGCCAGGACGAAGAGCTGGACCGCGCCGGCCTCGAACGGGGTGGCCCCGCCCAGCAGCATGCCGACGAACGCTCCCGGCAGGGTGACCAGGCCGACCGTGCGGGTCTGGTCGAGCGCGGGGAGCAGCGCCGCGGCGGCGGCCGGGCGGCCGATCTCGATGGCCGCCTCCCTCGGGAGCAGGCCCAGGGACAGCGCGGCTTCGACCTCCCCCCTGCGCGCGCCCAGCTCTTCGGTCACCCGGCGGCCGGCGAGGACGGTCGCGGTGAGCGCGCCGCCGATGAGGATCCCCGACAGCGGGATGAGGGCGGCGCCGGTGCGCGGCGCCAGCCCCGCCGCCACCAGGACGCCCACAACGGGCAGGACGGGCACGCAGATCGGGAGCAGCGCCCACGCACCGCTCCACCCCGGCGTGATGCGCCGCCCGGCGGTCAGCGACGCCACCGCGAGCATGACGGCGATGAACCCCAGGGTCAGCGGGCCGGAGGAGAGGACCGCGGCGATGATCAGCGACACCGCGCCCAGCTGGAGGACCGCCCGGCCGCCGGCGCGCAGCACCGCGGCCCCGTGCCCCAGGCCCGCGGCGGCGCACACACCGGCGGCGGCCACGACCGCCGCCGCGATCGCCGCGCCCAGCGCGGGCCCGACGGCCAGCAGTTCACCGGAGCCCATCGCGTCCCCCAGCGGTCGGAGTGCCCCGCTCAGCCGGCGGGCAGGACCCGGTCTACCAGCTCGTCGACCAGCTCGTGGATCCGGTCCTCGGGATAGACGCCGGGCAGGGTCAGCCGCTCCGTGATCAGCTGGTTCAGCGCCAGGATGAGCGCGACGACGGAGGTGGTGTCGCCGGGGAGGCCGGATTCCAGGTGGAAGCCGATGTTGGCCTCGACGTCGGCGCGGATCGTGCGGGTGAGGACGTCGCGCAGCGCGGGACGGCGGGTGGCCTCCAGGCGAAGTTCGAGCAGGGCGAGGTAGCCCGACCGGAACTCGGTGATCCGGTCGACCAGATCGCGCATGAGTGCGGCGAGGCGGGCGCGGTCCCGCGGTCCTTCGAGCGCCTCGGCGACGGAGGCGGATGCGGCCATGCGCTCGTAGAAGCGCCCGCCGATCTGGGTGAGCAGGTCGTCGCGGTTGGCGAAGTAGTTCGAGGCCGTGCCCTTGGGGACGTCCGCCTCGGCGTCGACGGCGCGGAAGGTCAGGCCGCGCATGCCCTCGCGTGCGAGGACTTCGATGGCCGCGTCGACGAGCGCCGCGCGCCGTTCCGGGTTCTGCCGCATGCCGGTCTCCTGACTTCGCGATTGACACCACTACAAATGGAGTACTACATTCAAAGCACTTCATTCAGAGTACTATGCACTCACGCGGAGACCCCCGGAGGGCCCATGCGAAAGCTCGTCTACTACATCGCGACCACCATCGACGGCTTCATCGCCGGCCCCGATGGCTCCTTCGACTTCTTCCCGAACGACGACGTACCCGACGACCTCATGGAGTTCTTCAACGCCCGCTTCGCCGACACCATCCCCACGCATGCCCGCGCCCACCTGGGCATCGACCCGCCCCGGCAGCGCTTCGACACCGTGGTCATGGGGCGCGGCACCTACCAGCCCGGGCTGGACATCGGCGTCACCAGCCCCTACGCCCACCTGCGCCAGTACGTGGTGTCGGCGTCCCTGCCCGCGATCACCGACCCGGCGGTGGAGCAGGTCACCGGCGACCCGCTCGGCCTGGTCCGGCGACTCAAGGCCGAGGAGGGCGGCGACATCTGGCTGGCCGGCGGCGGCGTACTCGCGGGCCAACTGCTTCCCGAGATCGACGAGATCGTCGTGAAGCGCCACCCGGTGGCGATCGGGACGGGCATCCCGATGGTCGCGGGAGCGTTCGAACCACTCGCCTTCGAGGCGACCGAGCACCGTACCTTCGGCAACGGATCCTCGGTCGGCTTCTACACGCGCCGGTGACCCCGCGCGGGACTCCGTGGTGCGGGTGGGGCGGCAGTTTCCCCGCCCGCACCACGCACCGAAGATTTACGCATAACCCCAGGTAGTTCGGTTATCACTCGATACAGGGATCTAGCTACCCAGAGTCATAATCCCTGGTCGTGGATCCGATTACACATGTCTGCTTTCGGGTAGTTCCATCCCGCTTATGGGACGTGGATGTGATCGGACCCGATAGCGGAAGGGGTGCCCATGGCCGCTGATGACCGGCAAGATCCCGAACCGAACCAATCGGCGGTCAGACGGGCGATCGCCGCCGCCGCCATCGGTAACTGCACCGAGTGGTTCGACTTCGGGGTCTACGCCTACGTCGCCACCATGGTGGGGGCGGCGTTCTTCCCCTCGGGGGACCCCGCGATCCAGACCCTCTCGGCGTTCGGCGTCTTCGCCGTCTCCTTCCTGCTGCGCCCCCTGGGCAGCATCTTCTTCGGCCCCCTCGGCGACCGGATCGGCCGGCAGCGGGTCCTCGCGGTCACGATCTTCCTGATGGCCGGCGCCACGTTCGTCATCGGCTGCCTGCCGACCCACGCACAGATCGGCGTCGCGGCGCCGATCCTCTTCCTGATGGCCCGCATGGTCCAGGGCTTCGCCACCGGCGGTGAGTACGGCGGCGCCGCCACGTTCATCGCGGAGTACTCCCCTGACAAGCGACGGGGTTTCCTCGGCAGCTGGCTGGAGTTCGGCACCCTCGCCGGGTTCGCGCTGGGCGCCAGCATCCCCACCGTCCTCACCCTCACCCTCGGCGAGGACGCCATGTTCGCGTGGGGCTGGCGGATCCCCTTCCTGATCGCCGGCCCGCTGGGTGCGATCGGTCTGTACCTGCGGAAGAAGCTGGAGGACACCCCGGCGTTCCGCGAGATCAGCGACGAGCGGAAGATCGCACGGTCACCCCTGCGCACGCTGATCCGGCACAACTGGCGGATGCTGCTCATGCTCGTCGGCATCGTCATCGTGCTCAACGTCGGCAACTACGTGCTGCTCACCTACATGGAGACCTACCTCGCCGAGGTGCTATCGCTGCCCCGGACCGTGGCGCTGATGTCGATGGTGGTGGTGATGGTCGCCATGATGGGCATCATCCTGCCGGTGGGCGCACTGACGGACCGGGTCGGGCGCAAACCGCTCCTGGCGTCGGCGTGCGTCTCCTACATCGTGCTCGCGGTACCTGCGTTCCTGCTGATCCACCAGGGCACGCTGGCGCTCACCATCACGGGCCTGGCCCTGCTCGCCCTCTGCCAGGTGCAGCTCCTGGGCACCATCCCTTCGGCCCTCCCGGCGCTCTTCCCGACACCGGTCCGCTATGGGGCGTTCTCGATCGGCTACAACATCTCCACTGCGTTGTTCGGCGGCACCGCGCCCTTCATCATCCAGGCGCTGGTCACCGGCACCGGCAACCAGATGTGGCCGGCCTACTACCTGATGGCCGCCGCCGTGATCTCCCTGGGCCCGGTCCTGCTGTCGCCGGAGACCGCGGGCCGGCCGCTGCTCAAGGAGAACCCCGCGAGGGCGGTCACCCCGGTCAAGCCGATCAAGCCGACCTAGCCCGAGGACGCGCGGCGCCCCGGTGCCGGGAGGGCGTGCCCTCCCGGCACCCGACGCCCCCGCCGACGGTGCCGACGTCAGGGCAGCATCCAGCCCAGGACGCCGGTCGATTGCAGGTACACGAGCACGCACATGCCCAGGAGCATGACCAGGCCCCACCCGAAGACCCTGCGGAAGAGGTCGCCCTCGCGGCCGGCCAGCCCGGTGGCGGCCGCGGCGATCGCCAGGTTCTGCGGCGAGATCATCTTGCCGAGGACGCCGCCGGAGGAGTTGGCGGCGGCCATGAGCACGGGGTCCAGTCCGATGTTGTCGGCCGCCGCCACCTGGAGCGTCCCGAACAGGGCGTTGGCGGAGGTGTCGGAGCCCGTCACCGCGACCCCGATCCAGCCCAGGATCGGCGAGAAGAAGGCGAACAGCGTTCCCGCCCCCGCGATCCAGTGGCCGATCGTGATCGTCTGCCCGGACAGGTTCATGACGTAGGCGAGCGCCAGGACCGCCGCCACCGTCACGATCGGGGCCGCCAGCTGGCGGAGGGTGTCGGCGTAGGCGCGCAGCACCGCCGCCGGCCGCAGGCGCAGGATCGCGGCGCTGACCAGGCCCGCCAGGAGCAGCAGCGTCCCTCCGGAGGCCAGCCAGTCGAACCGGAAGGTCGCCGCTGTGGCGGGCTCGCCGCTCAGCGACAGCACGTCCAGCCCGGGCCAGGGGACGACCACCGTGGTGGCGGCCAGCAGGTCCCGCAGCGGGCCGAACTGGGCGATGGAGAACACGGCGATGATCACCGCGTAGGGCGCGTAGGCGAGCAGGACGTCGCCGCGGCGCAGCGGGCCGTCGTCGGCGGGGACAGCGGGGCCCGCAGGGGTGCCCGCATCGGTCCCGCCGGCGGGACCGGTACCCGTCGACGGCGCGGCGGCGCTCCCGCGGCCCGACGGCGCGGCTGGCGCGGGCTCCTCGGGCGCCTCCTGCGCGGCGCGCTCCCCGGTGAGCACCATGGCCGGGCTCCAGTAGCGCAGCAGCAGGACCGCGGCGCCGGTTCCGGCGAACGCGGCGACGATGTCGGTGAGCTGGACCGACATGTAGTTGGCCGCGGCGAACTGCCCCACGGCGAAGGCGACCCCCACCACGACGGCGGGCAGCCACGTCTGGCGCAGCCCGCGGCGGCCGTCGACGATGTAGACGAGCACCAGCGGCACGAAGCACGCCAGGACCGGGGTCTGCCGGCCCACCACCGCGCTCAGCTCCTGGAGGGGCAGCGCGGTGATGTTGGACAGCGTGATGATCGGGGTGGCCAGCGCGCCGAAGGCGACCGGGGCGGTGTTGGCGACGAGGGTCACCACCGCCGCCTTCATCGGCCGGAAGCCGAGACCGATGAGCATGACCGCGGTGATGGCGACGGGCGTGCCGAACCCGGCGAGCGCTTCGAGCAGGCCGCCGAAGCAGAACGCGATGATCATGGCCTGGATGCGCAGATCGGGCGAGATGGAGCTGACCGACCGGCGCAGAGTGGTGAAGTGGCCGGTGGCGACGGTCATCGTGTAGATCCAGATCGCGTTGACCACGATCCACATGATGGGGAAGAGCCCGAAGGCGGCCCCTTCGGTGGCGGCGAGCGCGGCCTGCGAGACGGGCATCCCGTAGGCGGCGACCGCGACCACGATCGCGCACGCCAGCGCCCCGAGCCCGGCCCATTGGGCGCGCAGCCGCAGGACACCGAGCAGGAGGAACAGGACGAGCAGCGGGAGGGTGGCCACCAGGGCCGACCAGGCGAGGGAGTCGGCGACGGGATCGAGTTGGGGGCGGTAGGCGGCGAGCGGCGCTGGGGGCACGACGCGGTTCCCTTCGTCGCGGCCACCGGACCGCGGCGCGGCACCGGACGGCGCGCGTCGTCAGCGGGGCTGCGCACCCGGAGCTCAGCCCGCTTTCCGCAAATCGGAATATACGGTCCGATGAACGAAAGACATTAAAGAACGTGACGGCGATCACGTCAACCCGTTAGCACCGCTCCCCGCCCGGACGGGCGGGCGGCACCGGCCCGGACCGCCCCGCAGGCGCCGCCGCATCCGCCTCTCCGCAACGACGTGGCGCCGACCCCCCGAAAGAACGGCCGGGAGAGGCATTCCCCGTCCGCAATCGCGCCGAGCGACACGCCCGCTTGTATTCAGACCGAAAAACCGCGGGACGCAGACGGGGATTCGGACCCGACATCCAAAGCGAATTAAGCGGATTTTTGCGTTGATTTTGGTACCGCCGGTCACCCCCGGAGACCACGGAAACCCGGCCGGTACGGCGACGCGCGAACATCGCTCGAATCGCGGTCGACACGCATTCGTGTTAAGCGGAACCCAAAACTTGATATACGGGTCCGTGGAGGCTTGTCTGACCTCGTCGGCCTGACGCATGGTTATCCCTGGAAGTACACATTCCCGATCACAAGGGGTGATCCGTATGGCCATGTCAGCGACCGCTCTCGCGACCGAAACCGACCGCATGACCATCGACCGGCTGGTGGCCGGCGACGAATTGCTGCAAATGCCGTCGCACGCGGCGCCCCGGGGTGAGGCCAAGCTCCTCCTCGCCCTTCTCGCGCTGCTGTCCACCGACCCCGATGGCGGCGAGCCCATCGAGGACGCCCACGGCGGCGTGGTCCAGAGCCTCGCAATTGCACGTTCCTTCTAGAAAGTTCATCAATGCTGACCTCATCGCCACCGACCAGGGTCGAAACGGCCACCGAAATTCTGGCGGCCGACTTGGCCCGAGCCGTGGGAGAAACCGGCTGCGCCCTTCCGCTGGCGCGACGTGTCGCCGAAATCGACGACAACGGCAGCGGCCAAGGGGCGGTCCGTGTCACCGGCGCGGACGTCCTGGCTCCTTTTCTGCTGTCCGGCCGGGTTCCCGACGACGATGATGTCGCCGTAGTGCAGGCGTCGGTGCGGGTCTTCCCCGCGCCGGCGCCCGCCGCGGTCGCCGACCCCGTGTGGGCGGCGCGCGACTGGGCCCTCAGCCGCGTGCTGGCCCGCTTCGGCATCGACGCGTCTTCCTGGGACGGCCTCGCCGCCATCGACGGCGACCCCGCCTCGGTCCTGCCCTCGCTCGGCACGGCCGAGCCGTGGGCGCCGTGGGCCCTCACTCTCGCCCGGCTGTCGTCGCTGGCCCTGCCCGGGCTCGACGGCGCCGCACGCGACGCGGCCCTGAGCCGGCGCACCGACCTCGTCCGGGGGCTCACCCGGTCGATGCTGCGCCGCGACCACCTCACCGCCGCCCGGCTCGCCCGGTGGCTCGCGATGGACTGCGCGCAGCTGCCCGAGCCGCTGCTCGCACCGGCGATCGAGCAGCTCGACCTGCTCGCCCTGGACGAACCCAGGACCCGCCTGGAACTCGCCATCGCCCGCCACATGATGCAGAGGGAGTCCTGATGGACACGCGCACGATCCGGCTGGCCCACAAGGTCAGCGACGCCGCGCTCGACTGGCTGGGCAGTGTGCGCTCCCTGTTCGCGCTCGACCGCGACACGCCCGACCACGAGATCGACGGCAACGCGCTCAAGTCGCTGAGCGAGCTGTCCCTCGCGCTGGGCCTCATCCGGCGCGAGCGGGTCTCGGGGCCGCGCACCTCCGAGATCGCCGACACCATGTTCGATTTCACCTGGCGGGAATTCCGCGAGGGCGACCTGCTGTACCGGCTACAGCAGCACACCCCCGCGGCTACCCACCCGCTGGAGATCTACTCGCCGTTCGTCGACGCCGACTACCGCCACCTGCCGCTGGAGCGGCTCCTGCACCACCTGAGCGGGCTCCGGTCCTGGCAGGTGCCCGAGCACGTGCCCAACCGGCGCCTGGCGGTCGTCGCCGCGGCGCAGCGGGCGGGGCTGCCGGTGCACGAGGACGTCGCGGACATCACCCGCCAGACCTGGCTGGGCGGCATGCCCGAGCCGTGGATGCTCGACGCCAACAACGCCTACGGGGTCACCCACACGGTCTTCCACCTGACCGACTGGGGCGCCGACCCGGAGAGCCTGCCGCAGGAGCTCGAGGACTACCTGCACCGGTGGCTGCCGGTATGGGTGGACGTCTTCGACGAGACCCGGTTCTGGGACCTCCTGGCCGAGTTCCTGCTGGTGGGCGTCTGCCTGCGCACCCCGATCTTCTTCCCGGAGGTCTGGGAGCACCTCGCCGAGGCCCAGCTGGACAACGGCATGGTGCCCAATGGCGTGACCCGGCCGTCCGAGGACGTCGAGCGCGCGTTCATCAACCACCACCACCCGACCCTGGTGGCGGTCATCGCCGCCACGATGACCGTGTCGCGCGCGCTCCGGCCGGTGCTCGTGCCCGCGGAGGCCGTGTGACCACTCCGCCCGCGGCCGATCGCCTGTCGGACCTGATCGACGTGCACGCGCGCCCCCTCGTCACCGAGGGGGTCGCGCCCGCCGTCGGCGCCGCCCTGATCCGCGGCGACGACGAAGCGGTGCTGGCGATCGGCCGCTGCGGAGGAGACGACGGCCCGCCGGCCGACGGGCGGACCGTGTTCGAGGTCGGCTCGCTGTCCAAGACGTTCACCGCCCTGCTGCTGGCCGTGATGGCCGCGCAGGGCGACGTCGCGCCGGCGGACCCGCTCGATGCGTACCTGCCGCCCGGCGCGGCACCGCGCCGCAGCGGCCCGCCGGCCACGCTGACCGACCTCGCCACGCACACCAGCGGGCTGCCGAGGCTGCCGCGGAACCTGTTCCCGCGCGCCGCCGCCCGCTGGCTCTCCGATCCCTATGCGCGCTACTCCCGCGACGACCTTTACCGCGCCACCGGGCGGGCGCGGCTGAAGAGGTCCGATCCGCCTGTGCCGCGCTACTCGACCTTCGGCACGGGCCTGCTCGGCCAGGTCCTCGCCGACTCCGCCGGCACCGGCTACCCGGCGCTGCTCGCCGACCGCGTCCTTGCGCCGCTGGGCATGCGCGACAGCGACGGTGGGGCACCGCCCGGCGCCGGGGCCGCCGGGGGCGCGCCCGATCCCGGGCCGCAGGGCGGCCCGGGGCGGAGCGAGGCGGTCGGCCACCGGCGCGGGCGCCCGGTGGGGCCGTGGCACTTCGACGCCCTCGCGGGGGCCGGCGCCGTGCGCTGCACCCCCGCCGACATGCTGCTGTACCTGCGCGCCCACCTCGACCCGGCCGCCATCGGCGGGGCCTTGCCGGAGGCGGTGGCCGCCGTCCGCCGCTCCTACCACCCGCTCGGCGGGAAGGCCGGCGCGAAGGGCACCACCATCGGCCTGGCCTGGAACCAGCGGGCCACCCGCGGCCACACCCTTTACTGGCACACCGGCGCCACCGGCGGGTTCACCGCGTTCGCGGGGTTCAGCCCGACCGCGGGGGCGGGCGTCGCGGTGCTCGCCAACGCCACGCCGGTCCGCGGTCAGCCGGTCCTGCGGGCCGCGCGGCGGCTGTTCCGCGCGGCGGTGTTCCCCGACAGCTGAACGGGCGCCGCCGGGTATCCCGGCCGCGCCCGCGCGTACGCCGCGGAACAGGCGCACCGCCCCGTTCGTCACCGTCCGGCGGGCGCGACGGTGCGCACCGGCCGCGGTGTTCGCGGAGCCCGCGGCCCCGTGAGAACACCGCGGCCCGCGGCGGCGCACCTGTGCGGGCGCTCAGCCCGTGTAGTCGGGGTCCCGCTCGACCGGCTCGGCGGGCGCGGCCTCAGCCGGCGGGGTGTCCTCGGCGGGAGGCTGCGGGGCATCCTCGGCGGGAGGTTCCTGCGAGGGCGCCGTGGTCGGCTCCGGAGAGGGGCCGCGGCTCGGCTCCGGCGCGGGGGCCGGGGCCTGCTCCTCCGGCGCGGCCGGCGGCTCGGGCGCGGCGGCGTCGGCGAGCACGGGGGCCGCGCCGAACAGCGCGGCGGCGGCGATTCCGGTGGCGAGCAGGGCGGACTTCAAACGCATGGTGGTCCTTTCGATGGATCGGTGTCCCGCAGGACGTGGAAGGTGCCGGTGGTAGAGGGCCGTGGCCGGGGCCCGGCGGTCAGGCGTCGATCTCGACCGGCGTGCCGATCGGCAGGTTCTCCGCCATCCACGTGATGTCGTCGTTGGCGACGCGGATGCAGCCGTGGCTGACTTCGCGGCCCAGCGCGCCTTCATCGTCGGTGCCGTGCACCGCGAGCTGGCCCGGGCCGCCGGCGAAGGTCTCCAGCGTCTCGGAGAACCCGCTCAGTCCGAAGGCGTAGGCGCCGTAGACGCCGTCGGGGTCCGGGGGCCGGAGCAGTTCGGTGAAGTAGTAGCGGCCGGGCGGGGTGGGCGTCTCGCTCTCCCCGGTGCCGATCACGCCACTGCGTACCTCCTCCTCTCCGTTGTTGACGGCGAAGGTGAACTCCCCCAAGTCGATCCGGAGACCCCAGAGAGTGGTCGACAGCTCCACCTCGTCGCTGCGCACCCAGCCGGTGCTGCCGTTGGGCCTGACGGGCAGGAGCACCTCCAGCCACTCGCCCTTGGTGCGCTCGACCAGGAAGGTGCGGTCGACGCCGAAGCTGTTCGGGCTCTCCAGCGTCTCGATCACCTCGCCGCCGGGCTCGGCGAAGACGTCGATGTCCCCGCCGGTGACCGTGGCGATCTCGGCACCGGCCGCCTCCGCGCCCGCTTCCGGCCCCGCCGCCCCCGAGACCGCCTCCTCCGGTTCCTGCGCCTGGCCGCCGGCGGCTTCCGGCGAGCAGGCGGTGAGGACGGCGAGGAAGGCGAAGGCGGACAGCGGCAGCAGCGCTCTCTGCGGGGCCCGGCGGGGGCCGGCGGGCGTCGATCGGTGCATGGGTCTTCCATCCGGCGTCGGTTCGGCGGCCGGCTCCGCTGACCGCGGCGACGGCCGCCCCTGGAGGGGCAGGGCGTCCCGGCGGGGCGCCCCCACCGGATGATCACGAAGAGTGGCCGATGGATATGAAGGACCTGTGTGCCCGTTGTGTGGGTTTTGTGTGGGTCCCGGCCCCCGCCCTTTCCCGGGCGGCGGTGCGTGCCGCGCGCCGCGTACGATCGAGCCCGCCCCGGGGGACTCCGGCGGCGTGGCCGGCCGGACCGCGATCGGAAGAGAGGCAGACCCGGATGTGCGCCCATGTGCTGGTCGCGGAGGACGACGTGAACCAGGCCGAGCTGATCCGCCGCTACCTGGAGCACGAGGGGCACAGCGTGGTGGTCGTGCACGACGGCCGCGCCGCGATCACCGAACACCGGCGCACCTTCCCCGATCTCGTGGTGCTCGACGTGATGATGCCGGGCATGGACGGGCTGGACGCCTGCCGGGCCCTGCGCGCGGAGTCCGATGTGGCGGTCCTGATGCTCACCGCCCGCTCCACCGAGGACGACCTGCTCGCCGGCCTCGACCTGGGCGCCGACGACTACATGACCAAGCCCTACAGCCCGCGGGAGCTGATGGCGCGCGTGCGCACGCTGCTGCGCCGTTCCCGGCGGACCGCCCGGGACCCCGATCCGGTGCTGCGCGCGGGACCGTTGACGGTCGACCCGGCCCGGCACACCGTCCACCTCGACGGCGCACCGGTCGAGTGCACGCCCGCCGAGTTCGACCTGCTCACGGCGTTCGCGCAACGGCCGGGGCAGGTCTTCACCCGGGCGCAGCTCCTGGAACGGATCCACGGGATCGACCGCTTCATCACCGAGCGCACGATCGACGTGCATGTGAAGAACCTGCGCAAGAAGGTCGAGCCCGATCCCCGCTCCCCGGTCCGGCTGATCACCGTCTACGGGGTGGGCTACAAGCTGAACGGATCCGCCGATGGCACGCGCCCGGAGTAGGCGAGGGGCGAGCGCTACGGACCGCTCCGGGACGCCGGGCGGCCGGGGGGCGCTGCGGCACAGCCTGCTCGCGCGCATGCTCGCCGGGTCGATCCTGGTCGCCGTCTGCTCGATCACGGCGACGGCGTGGGTGGCCGTGCAGGGCACGTCGGAATCGCTCAACGTGGAGCAGGGCGAGACCCTGGCCGTCGACACCCGTATCCACGACGCCCTCATGGGCTACGCGGCCACCCATACCGGCTGGGACGGCGTGCAGGCCACCGTCGACGAGCTGGCCGAGGAGACCGACCGCCGCATCGCGCTGGCCACCGAGAACCGGCGGCCCATCGCCGACTCCGCCGCGGGCGGGTCCGAGGCCGCGCCGCCCCTGCCGCCGCGGACGTCCTCCGTCGTGGACCCCTTGGCGGTGGACGTCACCTTCGCCGCCGACGCCGCCGACCGGATCGACCCGCGGGCGGTCGGGCCCTTCGCCTTGGACGAAGCCGACCGGTCCCGGCTCGCGGACATCGCGGAGTCGGGGGCGGACTGCCTGGCGGCGGAGTACGCGATCGCGGCGGAGGTGGACACCGCGACGAGCGGGCGCCCGATCGTCGACGTGCCGGACGGCGGCTCCGACCGCGTGTCGTGGTCCGCGTGCGGACTGGACGCGCTCGGCACGCCCACCGGGAGCGAACGGGAGGCGCTGGCGGAGGTCAACGAGCTGATCGCCGACTGCCTGGAACCCCATGGGTTGTCGGCCGTCTACCGGATCGACGCCTTCACGGGAGGCGGCGTGGTGGATTCGGGCTATGACTCGGCCGCCGGACCTGCGGCGGACGAGGCGTCGGCCCCGGGCGACGGCGCGCCGGACGAGGGCTACCCGACCTCGGGCCCCGTGCCCGAACCGTCCCCCGACCCGCAGGAGCCGGAGCCCAGCCCGCCCCCCTCGGAGGTGCCGCAGCCGGCTCCCGCGCCCCAGCTGCCGGCCCCCGCCGACCCCGGGCTCCAGGAGCCCGCCGAGCAGGAGCCGGCCCCCGAACCCACCACGGCCGCTCCGGCGCCGGTCCCGCCCGAGACCGATCCGCGCATCGCCTCCTGCGTCGACTCGGCCCGGCGCGACCAGCTCGGCCCCTACGTGGCGCCGGCCGCCCTGCTGTTCATCGACGATCCCGAGGCCGCCGCGGAGCCCGGCCTCGCACTGTCGCGCGAGGGCCTGTTCCAGGTCTCCGCCGTCGTGCTGCTGGTGCTGGTGCTGACCGTAGGGGTGAGCGTCGTGCTCTCGACCCGGCTGGTTCGGCCGGTCCACGCCCTCACCGCGGCCGTCCAGCGCATGCGCGACGGCGACAGGGCGGCACGGGTGGCCGTGCGCGACTCCGGCGAGGTCGGCCGGCTGGCCAAGGCGTTCAACGAGATGTCCGAGCACCTGGAACAGCTGGAGGAACAGCGCAAGGCGATGGTCAGCGACGTCTCGCACGAGCTGCGCACACCGCTGAGCAACGTCCGCGGCTGGCTGGAGGCGGCCCAGGACGGCGTCGCCGAACTGGAGCCGGATCGGATGGCGATGCTCATCGAGGAGACGCTGCTGCTCCAGCGCATCATCGACGACCTCCAGGAACTGGCGCTCGCCGACGCCGGGAAGCTGCGGCTGACACCGGAGCCGCTGGACGTACGCGACCTGGTCGACCAGGTCGTCGCCAGCCACCGGCTGCGGGCGGAGTCGGCGGGGCTGCGGCTGGAGACCGACACCGCGGACGTGCCCTTGGTGGCCGACCGCGCCCGGCTGCTCCAGGCGATCGGCAACCTGGTCGGCAACGCCCTGCGCCACACCCCGGCACCGGGCACCGTCACCGTCCGGGCGCGTACCGAGGCCGGTCACGCGGTCATCGAAGTCGCCGACACCGGCGTGGGGATCGCCCCCGAGGACCTGCCCAACGTGTTCAGCCGCTTCTGGCGAGCGGAGAAGTCCCGCAGCCGCCGAACGGGGGGCAGCGGCCTCGGCCTGGCCATCGTCCGCAACCTGGCCGAACTCCACGGCGGCACGGCAGAGGCGCAGAGCACCTTGGGAGAGGGGTCGGTGTTCACCCTGCGGCTGCCGCTGGACGGTCCGGCGGCCAAGGGGGAAGCCCAATGAGCCGCTGAGGGGCGCCCTCGACCCGCCCCACCGGTGGGGTGGGCCGTCAGGCGAACAGGTCCGGGCGGAAGTGCTGGGCCTGGGTGAGGAGGGGGTTGGTGAGGTCGGGCTCGCCGGCGGCGGAGAAGGAGACGGCCACCGGGACGAGGCCGGTGGCGGGGTCGCGGGGCTGGGAGGCGAGGGTGTGGCGCAGGGCGGCCGGGGCGGATGGCGGGACCACGCGCTCGCCCCAGCCGATGAGGCCGTGGGAGCGGATCACCGCGGGCTCGACGCGGATGGGGCCTGCGAACACGGGGCGGCCCATGACGGTGCGCGGGCCCTGCCGGTCCAGTACGGTGCCCACGGCGGTGACGTCCGGCCAGCGCATCCGGACCTCGAAGCCCTGGGAGTCCCGCAGCTCCACCCCCACAGGGGAGGACGTCACCACCGTCCCGGTGAGCATCCGGCGCACCTTGACGCCCAGGGAGAGGGTGGCGATCGCGGCGGCGACCAGGCCGCATGCCACGCCCGCGACGGTCCCGGTCCCCTCGGCGAGGGTCTCGAACAGGATCGAGCCCAGCAGCAGGATCACCACGAAGAGCATCCCCACCACCGCGGCCCAGGGCAGCAGGTAGCGCAGGTAGGCGGCGGCCCCCGCGGACGGGGTGAAGACGGTGACGCCGGGGTCGCCCGGCCGGGGCCAGCCACTGGGGGAGGTTTCGGACATGGGGGCAGGATAGCGACGCGGGACGCGCGGGACGAGCCGTTCGTCGCCTCGTCGCCCCTTCTTCCCTCTTCCCTCCGGCTTCCGCTGCCCACCGTTCGGCCGGTCTCCGCGGCCTTCCGCCCGCCTCCGGCCGGCGCGGATCAGACGGTGCCCATGACCCGGGTGATGGTGATCTCGATGACGACGCGCTCGGGGTTGGCCCGGGGCGGCTTGTAGCGCTCCGTGTAGCGGCGCTCGGCGTCGGCGACGGACGCGGGGTCGTCGCGGACCACCGCGCGCCCCTGGAGGGTGGACCAGCGGCGGCCGTCGACCTGGCACACCGCGACCTCGGCGCCCTCGCGCGCCAGCCGCGCCTTGCGCGAACCCCCCGATGTGATCACCCGCGCGATTCCGGCGTCGGCGTCGAGGGTGACCCCCACCGGGACGACGTGCGGCGTCCCGTCGGGCCGGACGGTGGAGAGGGTGGCGACGCGGCGCTCGCGCCAGAAGGCGGCGAACCCCTCGCCTCGAGCGGCGACGATCGCCGCGGGCCGTGTGGTATTCATCGTGCCCACCGTAACGCCGGGTGGACGGCGCGCGACGGCGGGTCCCGGTCCGGCGCCTACGCCGGGCCCGCCTTTTACCCCCACTGTGACCTGCGCCGACACCGCCGGGTGTGAGATCCGCGCTTGACAACCCGCCCCGGGTTCGCCAATGCTCGCGGGTCACGTGCGGACGGCCCGTGCGGTCCCCGCTTCCTCCGAAAGGTCCCCTCGTGAACGATTTCCTGCTCGTCCTGACCGGCGCGGCGATCAGCCTGGTGAGCAGCGTGACGGTCACCTGGCTCCAGGCGCGGCAGCTGCGCCGGGGTGAGCTGCGCGTCGCCGCGCGCGACTCCACCCGGCAGCTCACCGGCCTCTTCATCGCCGAACGCGACCTCCAGGGCGCCGGGCCGAGCCCGGCCCTGGCCGAGGCGGAGATGATGGCGGTGGCGATCGCCGACCGCCGCACCCGCGACCGCATGCGCGCCCTCATCCGGCTGCTCCGCGAGGCGGGGCTGCCGGAGTTGCAAGAGCTGAGCGGGACGAAGGCGGAGCCGGCGCGGCGCGTGCTGTGCGACCACGCCCTGGAGGTCCTGGGGGCGCACTTCCGCGGGGAGCGGCTGCCCGCGCTGCCGCCCCAGGTGCAGAAGATGCTGGACGTCGAGGACGAGGCGCTGAACATCCACGCGGGCGGGGCGCCGAAGCCGAAGGCACCCGCGGTCTCCGCTCCGGCGGCCGAGGCCGAGTCGCCGGCGCCCTCCCGGGCGCGGGCCGGGGCGCGGCGCAAGACGCGCGCCGCCCAGGAGAGCGGCGCCTCGGGCAAGAGCGGCGGGAAGTCCGCGAAGGCCAAGGAGGGGGCGACCGGCACCGACGAGGACGGCGACGAGGTCGACAGCGCCTTCTGGAACGACTGAGCAGCGGGCCCGTGCCCGGGGCGCCGGAGGCCCCGTGGTGGTGGACTGCCGCGCCTCTCCTTCGCGGCGGACCGCCAGGCCGGCCCGGGGGCGGGGCCGGGACACCGTTCCGGCACCCTTCCCTTTCGCCGCTCGCCGCCGCGGCACCGACAGCAGGAGGCCCCTGCGGCCGCGCCGTGCGAGCGCGGCCGCAGGGGCCCTTGTCGTGCGGACCCGAGGCCGGGGGACAGCCCCGGGGGACCGCTCAGGGCGGGGAGGTCAGCCTCGGGTGAGGGTGAGGCCCCACTGGCTGAGGATCGGGTTGACGGGCTGGTAGTAGGTGGTGCCGCCGGAGGAGCAGTTGCCGGAGCCGCCGGACGTCACGCCCTGCGCCTGGCTGCCGCTGACCCAGGAGCCGCCGGAGTCGCCGGGCTCGGCGCACACGTTGGTGCGGGTGAGGCCGCTGACGGTGCCCTGCGGGTAGGTCACGGTGGCGTTCTTGGACTGGATGCTGCCGCAGTGCCAGCCGGTGGTGGAGCCGGAGCGGCAGATGGAGGCGCCGGTAGCGGCCTCGGTGGAGCCGGTGACCGTGACCCTGCCGCCGGAGTAGTTGTTCACGTAGGGGGTGGAGGTCCAGTTGGTGACGTTGCCCACCCAGCCCATGTCACGGCCCGGGAAGACCGAGCCGCGCACCGAGCCGCGGCCGTCGGAGGACGAGACCGAGGCCCCGACCGATCCGCAGTGGCCGGCGGTCACGAACCCGCCGCTGACGGCGAAGCCGATCGAGCAGCGGCTGGTGCCGTTGATGGTGTAGGCGTTGCCGCCGATGATCTGGGCGAAGGTCTCGGGCGCGTGAGCGCTCTCCTCGACCGTCACCGCGGAGGCGTCGACGCCGGCTTCGGCGACGAGCTCCTCGGCGGCGTCCGTTGCGCCCTCGGCGACGGTGACCACGACGCTGTCGTCGGCGAGGTCGACGTACCAGCCGTGGACGCCCTCGCCGTAGTCGGGGGCGTTGTCGTCGAGGGTGGCGACGATGGAGTCGAGCGTGGCCTCGCCGTGGTCGACGACCCGGGCCTGGGCCCCGGCCGCCTCCACGGTGCCTGCCGCGGCGGCGTCGGTGACCGAGACGGTGAGCTCACTGGTCTCGGTGTCGAAGACCGCACCGCCGAAGGCGCTGCCGAGGGTTTCGGCGAGCTCGGCCTCGGTGGCCAGGGCTTCGTCCTGGGCCGTGAGCAGTTCGGTGGCCTCGGCGGTGGTGAGGCCGAGGTCGCGCTCCATGGCAGCGAGCTGCGCGGGGGAGCTGACATCGGGGGCTTCGGCCGACGCGGTGGTCGCCGCGGTCACGACCAGGCCGGAACCGAGAAGGAGCGCGCCCATGGTTCTGATGTAGGGGGATTTTCGCACGTGCCTGACTCCTTGAGCGGGGGATTGGAACAAGGGGGACAGCAGTGTCGAGACGAGTCTCGAAGTGTGACCTCCGGCGGAGCGCGGGCCTGGTGGGCCCCTTCTCCGCCGTTGCCCACCGAACCATCAGTGAACGATTCGAAACCATAAGTGAAGAGCACCCGTCGCAACAGACCCGGTACGGGACGAAAAAGCGCGACATGCCGCGATATCCACCCGCCGGCCTGGCGCGGACGGCGACCTCCGGGGCCGGATCCCAGCGCCTCCTACATCGCGTTTCATCAAGGCGAAATCGTCGCCGGAACTTTCACGATCTTCGCGTTCACCCGGCGGCGTGGCCGGATGCGGCCATTTTTTCCACAGGCCGTGAGACCGTTCGGCCCGCTCGGCGCACGGCGCGAGACACACGCGGACGTTTGCCTGATCCCGTTCAACACCGTGGCCACCGCGTGCACTCACCGTGAACGGCGCGCTCCCCCGGCGTAGCGCCCCGGTGTTCACGGGACGCCGGCACCGGCCCCCTTCACCGACCGATGCGGGCCGGTCACCCAGCTCGCGCCGACCACGATCCGCGTCCGCAGCGCCGCCGGCCCGCACATCCGCCGCCGGGCCCGCCGCCCGGCCGCGCCCGCGCCGGCGGCACCGGGCCGGGCGCCTCGATACGTCCTGCCCCTTATTCCCCTCAGGCGGAATCCGTGCGCAATTGGCCGGGAGATCTTCCGGTCACCGAACATGAATTCGGGCATCCCTCACGCGCGTTTCTTGTCCGGATCTCGTAGGATCTCTCTACACCACGGCGGCCCTCCCCCACCCCGTTGCTCGTCGACTCCCCCCGTGCCTTGTGGCGCCCGCGTGCGTGAGAGCGCCGGTGCCCGGTATCCGGGGTCCCCTCCGCTCCCCGCCTACTCGCCGAGAAGATGCGCCTATGCCCGAAGACGCCGCCGAGCCCACGTCCGAGCACGTCGAACCCGGCGCCCAGCCGTCCGGCACCGAGAACACCGGCACCGACGCCGCCACCAACGCCGCGGCCCCGGATACCCAACCCCCGGCCCCCCGCCGCAGGCGCTGGCGGCGCACCGCCGCGTGGACCGCCGCGGCCATCGCCCTCGCCCTCGTCGCCGGTACCGGGACCGCCTACGCCTACTACCGCTCCCTGCGGGGCAACATGACCCGGCACGACCTCGGCGCCACCCTCGACGAGGCGGAGCGGCCGCCCAAGATCGGCGACGACGTCAACATCCTCTTCATCGGGTCCGACGGCCGCGAAGGCGGCAACTCCGACTACGGGGGCCGCGACTTCGTCGGCGAGCGCTCCGACTCGCTGATGCTCGCGCACATCTCCCCCGACAGCCGCGTCACCGTGGTCAACTTCCCCCGCGACTCCCTGGTCCAGCTCCCCGACTGCGACCCCTACGGCGAGACCGAGGGCACCGGCGGCTACTACGGGATGATCAACTCCGCGCTGTTCCACGGCGGCCCGCCCTGCGTCGTCAAGACCATCGAATCGCTCACCGACATCCGCATCGACCACTTCGCCCACCTCAGCTTCGTGGGCTTCCGCGACATGGTCGACGCCATCGGCGGGGTGGACATGTGCATCCCGGAGCCGATGCAGGACGAACGCGCCCGGCTCGACCTCGAAGCCGGCGACCAGACCCTGACCGGCGAGGAGGCCCTGGGCTTCGTCCGCGCCCGCTACGAGATCGGCGACGGCGGCGACATCGGCCGCATCGACCGCCAGCAGATGTTCCTCGGCGCGCTGGCCGACCAGGTCACCAGCAGCGACGTCCTCACCAGCCCGGCCAAGATGACCGGCCTGCTGGAGGCCGTCTCCGAGCACACCGCGACCGACGAGGACCTCCAGCTCAGCCGGATGGTCTCGATCGGCACCACGCTCGCCGACGCCCAGCTCTCCGACATCGCCTTCTACACCGTGCCGTGGTTCCAGGCGCCGATGGACCCCAACCGCGTCATCTGGGACGAGGAGAACGCCGCGGAGCTGTTCGCCGCCATCGCCGCCGACCGCCCCGTCGACGACCGGATCCTGGAGACCGGCGAAGCGGAGGAAGGCTCCGGCTCCGAGGGCGCCGACCCCTCGGCGTCGCCCGGCGCGGCCGGCCCGTCGCCGGAGGCCTCCCCCCAACCCTCTCCCGAGGCCGGATCCGGCACCGACGGCGCCGAGGCCGACGGCACGGGGATCGAGGGCCGCGACGCCACGTCCAACCCGTGCGTCAACGGACTCGGCGAAGGCACCGAGGACATGTAAGGCCGGCGGAACACGCCCCCGGACCGCGCCTTTCGCCGGCCGGGCCCACTGACCTCGGGCCCGGACCGCGAAAGGCGCGGCCGCTTCCGGCCGGATCGGCCGCGCCTTGAGGGCGTTCCCGCAGGCTGAGCAGGCGATATCGGCGGCTCAGGTCTCAGGATCATCTTTTTTCAGAAAATCCTCAGATGCGCCGAACCTTTTGCCCCCTTTCGCACGTCAGAATGGTTCGAGCGCCCCTGTCCCCGGGCCCACCCCACGCGCCGCACCGGCCCCTCGCGCACGGAGCGAGGCGCGATCGACGGAACAGCCGGGACCGCGCCCCCTCAACCGACGACCTGGAGGTCCCACGTGACACCCCGCTCCCCTCTGCGCCGGTCCCGCCGGCCGGCCGTGCTGTGCGCCGCGGCCGTGGCCACGGTGCTCGCGGCGTCGGCCTGCTCCACCGGCGAGGGCGATCTCGCCGGTGAGGACGCCGGATCGACCGAAGAGGCGAGGCTGTCCATCACCCCCGAGGACGGCGCCGACGAGATCCGCCCGAACGAGCCGATCACCGTCACCGCCGAATCCGGCAAGATCACCGACGTCACGGTGGAACAGGCCGGCGGGTCCGGTGAGAGCCTGCCGATGACGGGGACCCTCAACGGCGACGAGAACGAGTGGGTCAGCGACTGGACCCTGGTCCCGGGCGCCGACGTCGTCGTCACCGCCACCGCCGAGAACGGCGCGGGCGAGGCCACCGAGGTGGTCAGCGAGTTCACCACCCTCGAGGCCACCGAGGGCCAGCGGCTGGAGTTCAAGGCCGACACCCCCGCGCAGCAGATGCTCACCGAAGGCCCCGTCGGCGTCGGGATGCCGATCATCATCGACTTCGACATGCCGGTGGAGAACCGCGAGCAGGTCGAGGCGGCCATGGAGGTCACCTCGGAGAAGCCGGCCCAGGGCGCCTGGAACTGGTTCGGCGACAAGCAGGCGGTCTTCCGTACCGAGGAGTACTGGGAGCCGGACCAGAAGGTCACCGTCGACCTGCACTTGGCGGGGGTCGAGGCCTCCGACGGCGTCTACGGCATCGAGGACACCTCGATCGAGTTCGAGGTCGGGCGCTCCCAGATCACCGACATCGACGAGGACGAGCACCAGATGGTGGTCGAGTCCGACGGCGAGACCGTCAAGGAGTTCCCGGTCAGCCTGGGCATGGCCACCACCCGCGCCTACACCACCACCAGCGGCGTGCACCTGACCATGGGCAAGTTCACGAACTTCCGCATGAGCAACGACACCATGGGCGTCCCCAAGGACTCCCCCGAGTGGTACGAGGAGTACGTCGCCCACGCCGTGCAGATCTCCAACTCCGGCGAGTTCCTGCACACCGCCGACTGGAACTATCAGCTGGGCGAGGCCAACACCAGCCACGGCTGCGTGAACATGAGCGTCGAGGACTCGGCGTGGTTCTACGAGAACAGCCTGCCCGGCGACCCGGTCGTCATCACCGGCACCGACCGCGAGCTGGAGGTCGACAACGGCTGGGGCTTCTGGCAGCGGGGCTGGGAGGACTGGGTGGCCGAGAGCGCGACCGGCGAGGCCGACGACACGGGCGAGGCCGGTGCCCCGGGCTCCCCGCACGTCGCGGAGTGATCCCGCGCCGGGGTGAACCCCGGCGATGAAGGCGAAGCGAATGGCCGCCACCCCTCAGGGGTGGCGGCCATTCTTCATCTCATAAAGCGGCCCCGGACCGCGGGCGGATCCTCGGGGTGTGCGTCCTGGAAACCCCCACAGTTCCCAGGACGCCCGGCGTCGAGGACCGTTCTCCCCGTGGTCCGGGGCCTTTCTCTGCTCCCACCCTGGGTGGGAGGTGGCCCCGAGCAGGGGACACGCATCCGGGCCGCGTCCGGGGAACCCCCACAGTTCCCGGGACGCCGCGCTCATCGGACGGGTCGCCTGCCCGCTCGGGGCCGGCGTGCGTCCCACCGCGTGCGGATGCCGGTGGGACGCACGGCTCAGTGGCGTCAGAGAGCGGGGGTACCGATCCCGTTCGCCAGGTCACGGACGCCGGTGACGCCCGTGCTGTCCACAGCGCCCTGCACGACGTCCGAGGCGGCGGCCTCGGCGTCGATGGAGCTCAGACCGTCGGTGAGGCCGGTCTCAGCGGCGGGCAGCGCCTGGGCGACGGTGCCGACGCCCTCGTCCACCTGCGGGGCGTCGCCGACGACCGGCAGCTCGGTGGTGTCGAGGCCGTGGACCGTGATCCGGTTCTCGGGCTGGTGCTCCTCCAGGTGGGAGGAGACGCCCTCGCTGACACCGTCGGCGAGGCCCGTGGTGAGCTCGCCGGTCACCTTGTCGACGGCGCCCTCGGCCTCACCGGCCAGGCGCGGCAGCGCGATGCGGGTGGCCTCGGGGGCGTTGGCCAGCGACGAGGTGGGCAGCTCATTGGCGAGCGGCAGCGTGGCGGTGTCGGGGACCGCGGGCAGCCCCTCGGTGACCGGGACGACGCCGGTACCGGGCGCCTCGGGCAGCAGCCCGGTGAGCTCACCCTGCGCGGTCTGGTGCTCGACGTCGCTCAGGCCGAGCTCGCTCCGGGCGCCGTCGACGACGCCCTGGGTGCCGTCGATCCGCTCCTGGAGGAACGGCGAGACACCCGAGATGTCGCCGCCGGGGGCGGTCACATTGCGCGTCGCGGGAGCGGGCAGCGTGGTCCCCAGGTCCGGGGTGTCGACCCCCTGCACCAGCGACTGGACGCCACCGACGACGTTCGGCAGGCCCTGCGCGGTCGGAACGGACGCCTGCGGGGCGAGGGTGTCGGAGACGCCGAGCGCGTCGGCGCCGGCGATCCCGGCGCCGAGGGCGACGAATCCCGCGGTGCCCGCAGCCACCAGAACGGCCTTGGTGGTGGTCCGAACGAACTGGAACATGAAGTACATCCTTCGTGTCGATTTCGGCTGTGTCTTCGGGGTGGCGGATCACTCCGCCTGTCCGCGGGGCGCCCTGGCCGAGAGCGACCTACGCGGGGGTTCGGTGGTGATGGGTCGTGCTCCCCGGCCGTCCGCAGCCGCGCGTGGCGGGCGCGGGTGTCGGAGGCCGGGATCAACCGGGGGGTCTGGCAGACCGCCGGCTGACGTGAACCCCGCGATGCGAGGGCGCGGGACTCACGTCAGCCCCCAGGAGCGATGTGCTGGGTGGGGCCGGGCTGCTACCGCCGGGAGACGGGGGTGCTCGATTCGGCGCGGCCGCAATGGCACACGCGGGACCCCCGGAGGGCCGGTGCTAGTCCGGCGAGAAGTGCGGCTCGTCGACCGGGCTCTGCGGCACGACGGCGAGCGCGTTGCGCACGGAGGCGGGCAGAGCCGGGGCGGGCGCCGCGGTGAACGCCGCGGGCAGATACCCGGCGAACATCACGGGGACGCCGCCGCTCTGGGCCTGCGGAGCGGAGCCGACCGCCAGCTGCGAGGCGGCGGGGGCCTCGGCGGCGTCCTGCGCCGTGGAGGCGGAACGCTCTGGTGCGGCCTGGCCGGCGCGGCCGAAGGAGGCCGCGGAGTCGATCGCGGGGCGCGCAGAGGACTGCGGCCGGGTGCTGGTGCGGGGGGAGGCGCCGCGCTGCTCCGGTTCGGCGGAGGCGGATGCGTCGTCTGCGCGGCCAGCGACGGGTGCGGTGTCGGCGCGCTCCACGAGCGGGGCGGCGTGCTGAAGGGCGTTCTCGGGCACCGGCAGCAGGCCGCCGAGGCCGAACCGACCATTGCCGTTGCCGGGGCCGTCGCCGTTGCCGGGGCCGTTCAGATGGTGCGCGGCCCCGCGGCCGACACCACTGGAGGATTCGGTGGCCTGCTGGGCCCGAGCCGCCGACTGCGCGGGCGGCTCCGCGGCGGCACCGCGCGCCTGGCCGGTGACCGCGGGGACCGACCGGACGGCTTCGCCGCCGACGGCGCCGACGGACGAGGCGACCTGGGCGACCGAGGGCCGGGGCTCGGGGCGCGCGGGTTCCGGCGCGGGGTCGGTGGCGGGCGGCGGAGCGGCCGCGGGGCCCTCACTGCCGGTGCCCGCCGATTCGGCGGCGGCCTCGGCCGCCTCATCGGCCGCGGAGGCGGCTGATGCGGCGGGGCGGGCGGCGGGCTCCGCTGCCGCGGGGCCCGGTGCATCGGACGCCGCAGGCGCGTCGGCCACGGCCTCGGCCGCGGCGGCGGGGATCTCCGGGCCGGGGCGCTCCTCGGCACCGGCCGGGGCCGCGCCCAGGAACCAGGCCGCGGCGACGAACCCCGCAACGGCCAGCAGGCGGCGCCCGGCCGCATTGGGGACGCCCGGAATGCGCACAACCGCCGGGACGCGCCAAGCGCGTCGCGAGCGGCCCATGCGCGGCATGTGCGTCCCTTTCGGCGGCGGTGGATTGGGGTCGGAGACGCAGGGTGGTGGCGCCTGCCCGGCCGGCGGTCAAGCCGGAGAACCGGGGGCGGAAGGTCTCCCGACAGGACGTGACCGTAGCACGATCATCCGCTGTGGCAATGGAGATCCGGCGGATTTCTTTGTGGAGCGGATCATCCCGTTCACAACACCCCAGCTCAGAGTGGGGCCGTCGATAATTCGACCTTTTCGTACATTTCAGACAATTGACGAGGATTTCGGTCCGGCACGGGACGGAGCCCCTGCGCAGCGCGCTGTGGAGAACACATGACCCACGCGAGGGACTTTCCTCACCCGTCCCCCTTCTCCGGGACACACGACCCCACAGCGGTAGCCGAGCGGGATAACGTGTGCACCCGGAGGTATCGATCCGTGCCCGAAGCCCCGGAGCGCTTCCTGCTCCCTCAGATGCGCCTCGATGAGCTGATCTCCGAGCTGCACAACCGCCTGGAGACCGCGCTCTCCACCCGCGACCGTGTCCACTCCCTGCTCGAAGCGGTCCTGTCCATCGGCAGCGACCTCGATCTGGCGACCGTCCTGCGCCGGCTCACCCAGGCCGCCGCGCACCTCGTCGACGCGCGCTACGCGGGCCTCGGCGTGCTGGCCGAGGACGGCCGGTTCGCCGAATTCATCCCCGTGGGGCTGACCCCCGAGGAGACCGAGCAGCTCACCATGTTCCCGCACGGCAAGGGCATCCTCGCCGTGCCCACCCAGGAACGCCACGCCCTGCGCCTCCGCGACCTGCGCGGGCACCCCGGCTTCCACGGGTTCCCCGACGGCCACCCCGCCATGACCAGCTTCCTCGGCGTCCCGATCCAGGTGCGCGGCGAGGTGTTCGGCAACCTCTACCTGACCGAGAAGACCGACGGCGGCGAGTTCGACGAGGACGACGAAGCCATCGTCACCGCGCTCGCCACCGCCGCCGGCGTGGCGATCGAGAACGCCCGGCTGTACGAGGAGACCCGGCTGCGCGAGCGGTGGCTGTCCGCCTCGACCCACATCACCACCCGGCTGCTCTCCGGCGACGACTCCGACGACGTCCTGGGCTACCTGGCGCGCCAGGCCCGCGAGATGTCGGGCGCCGACATCGCCGTGGTCCTGCTGCCCGAGCCGACCGATACCCACCTCATCGCCGAGATCGCCGACGGCCCGGTGGCCGCCGAGATCCTGAAGACCCCCGTGACCATGGGCGACACCAAGTGCGGCTGGGTCTACCGCAACGGCAAGGCCGCCACCATCCCCGACCTGCGCCAGGCCAACTGCCCGATGCTGACCCACCGCGGGTTCGGGCCGGGCCTGCTGGTGCCCCTGGGCACCCCCGGGCGCACCCGCGGGGTGCTGCTGCTCGGCAAGATGGGCGCCCGTTCGCCGTTCACCGACGCCACCCAGCGGATGATCGACGGGTTCTCCGGCCAGGCCGCGGTCGCGCTGGAGCTCGCCGACGCCCGCCGCGACGCCGAGCGCCTGGTCGTCCTGGAGGACCGCGACCGCATCGCCAAGGACCTGCACGACGTCGTGATCCAGCGGCTGTTCGCCTCGGCCATGACCCTGATGAGCACGCTGCGGCTGGTCGCCGACCCCCAGGCCGCCGAGCGCGTCCAGCACACCATCGACGACCTCGACGAGACCATCCGGGAGATCCGCTCCACCGTGTTCGCCCTCCAGCAGCCGCCGGCGCCCGCCGACACGTCGCTGCGGGGGCGCATCCTCAGCGCCTCCGAGAGCGCGGCCCGCGCCCTGGGCTGCCAGCCGGGCGTGGGGCTGGAGGGGCCGATCGACGCGTCGGTGCCCGACGAGATCGGCGAGCAGCTGCTCGCGGTGCTGGGCGAGGCGCTGTCCAACGTCGCCCGCCATGCCCGCGCCTCCGAGGTGCACATCTCGGTGCACGCAGGCGAGCGGCTGACCCTGCTCGTGGAGGACAACGGCCGCGGCATCCCCGAGCACGGCCGGCGCAGCGGCCTGCGCAACCTCGCCGAGCGGGCGGCGGCCCTGGGCGGCGTGTTCAGCGCCGCACCGCGCCCCTCCGGCGGCACCGCGGTGACCTGGAGCGTCCCCCTTCCGGAGGCCGCCGCCCAGCCGAAGGACAACGGACCGCCCGTGCCCGCGGCCAGAACGAACGGTGACACGAACACCGCCGCGAGCGCGGCCGCCGGCGCTGATCCGGGCACGGACGCCGACGCGGTCACCGGTCCCCAGCGCTTGGAGGCGCCCGGGGCCCTGGGAGCGCCCGGAGGCCCGGGGGCCCTCACCGAGCCGATGGGCTCGATCGCCCCCTCCAGCGCTTCGGGGGCCAATGGGGAGCCTCACACCATCGCCCTGCCCATTCAGCCCATCCCGCCGAGCGAACCCCCGACCGAGCAGCTGCCCCGCCTCCACCTCCGGCCCCGCCCGCCGGACGATCCCCATGAGCGCCGCGAGGCCGCCCCTGCGGCCGCGCAGGAGGTCAACGAGCCCCTGTGGAGCACCCCGGCGCGCGGAGGACGGCACAGCGAGGCCGGCGACCGGCGGAGGGACATCTGAGGGGACCGGGCGGTCCCGGGCGGCCGGGATCCGTGCGTCCGGTGGTCACACCGTCATCGGTTCTTGGTGCGCAGCTCGGCGACGAGGATGGCCGCCTGGGTCCGGCGCTTGAGGTCGAGCTTGGACAGCAGGCTCGACACGTAGTTCTTCACGGTCTTCTCGGCGAGGTAGAGGCGCTCGCCGATCTGCCGGTTGGTCATCCCCTCGCCGATCAGGTCGAGGATCTGGCGCTCCTGCGGGCTGAGCTCGGCGAGCGGGTCGGGCGCGGGCGGGTTGCCGCGCAGCCGCTCCAGCATCCGCCCGGTGCTGCTGGGGTCGAGCAGCGACCCGCCGGCCGCCACCGTGCGCACGGCGCCCACCAGGTCGGCGCCGTGGATCTGCTTGAGGACGTAACCGGCGGCGCCCGCCATGACGGCGTCGTAGAGCGCCTCGTCGTCGGCGAAGGAAGTGAGCATGAGGCAGGCGATCTCGGGGCTGGCCGAGCGGACTTCGCGGCACACGCCGACGCCCGACCCCCCGGGGAGCCGGACGTCGAGGATGGCCACGTGGGGGCGGGCGACCGGGATGCGGGCGAGGGCCTGCTCGGCGGTCCCGGCCTCTCCGACGATCCGCATGTCGTCTTCGCACTCCAGGAGGGCGGCGACACCGCGCCGCACCACCTCGTGGTCGTCCACCAGGAAGACCTTGATCGGGTCCGGTGCCTCGCCCGGCGTCATGGGCGCCCCTCCCTCGCATCCGTCTGCTGGGAACGACGTTAGCCCCCTGGCGCGACCGCAGGTACGCCGAAGGGCTCGCATCGCGGGGGCGAAGGTCCCGCAGCGGGCGCCGCGGGGCGCCCGGAATCGGTGCGCCCCGCAGGTCACGGCGGCGGGGCCGGGTACGGCGCCGCCGCGCCGCACGACGGCTCAGGGCCAGATGTGGCCCCACGGGCGGGCCTGCTCGAAGGCGCGGCTCGCGGCGAGGACGAGGGCGTCGGCGTGGCGCGGCCCCACGATCTGCAACCCCACCGGAAGCCCGCTGGTGGTGAAGCCGCACGGCACGCTGGCCGCCGGCTGCTGGGTCATGTTGAACGGGTAGCTGAACCCGGCCCAGTCGGTCCACCGGCGGGCCTTCGACCCCGGCGGGACCTCGCGCCCGGCCTCGAACGCCGGCAGCGGCATGGTGGGGGTGAGCAGCAGGTCGTAGTCGGTGTGGAAGCGGCCCATGCGCTCCCCCATGGCCATGCGGGTGGCCATGGCGGTGAGGTAGTCGTTGGCGGAGTAGGTGAGCCCCTCTTCGATGATCTCGCGCAGGCCGGGGTCGAGCAGCTGACGCTGGTGGCCGTCGAGGTGCTCCATGGCCTTGGCGGCGCCGCTGAACCACAGCACGTGGAAGTCGTCGAGGCAGTCCCCCAAGGGCGGGTCGACCTGGTCGACGTGCGCGCCCAGCTGCTCGAACGCCGTGACCGCCTCGGCGACGAGCCGGGCGACCTCCGGGTGCACCTCGATGCCGCCCAGCGCGGGGCTGTAGGCGATGCGCAGCCCCTTCACCGGGCGCTCCAGCCCCGCGGTGAACGAGCCCTCGGGCGGCGACGGCAGCGCCGCCCAGTCGCGGAAGTCGGGGCGGGCCATGACGTCGAGCATCAGGGCGGCGTCGGCGACGGTCCGGGTCATGGGCCCGCTGTGGGCGAGGCTGCCGAAGGCGCTGGCCGGCCAGTGCGGGACCAGCCCCCACGTGGGCTTGAGCGCGAAGATCCCGGTGAAGCTCGCCGGGATGCGCACCGACCCGCCGCCGTCGGTGCCGGTGGCCAGGGGGGCCATCCCGGTGGCAACGGCTGCGGCCGCGCCGCCGCTGGAGCCGCCCGGGGTGGTGGAGGGGTCCCAGGGGTTGCGCGTGACGCCGGTCAGCGGGCTGTCGGTGACGCCCTTCCAGGCGATCTCGGGGGTGGTCGTCTTGCCGACGAACACCGCCCCGTTCTCGCGCAGCCGGGCGACGACGGGCGAGTCCTCCTCCCACGGCTGGTCGGGGTCGGTGGTGGCCGATCCGCGCAGGGTGGGCCAGCCGCGGACGAACATCAGGTCCTTGATGGAGGCGGGCACGCCGTCGAGCCGCCCCTGGGGCTCGCCGCGCCGCCACCGCTCCTCCGAGGCGCGCGCCGCCGCCCGCGCGTCGTCCGGGTGGACCTGGCAGAAGGCGTTCAGCTCGCCGTTCTGCTCCTCGATGCGGCCGAGGACGGCGTCGGTGGCCTCGACCGGGGAGAGGGAGCCGTCGGCGTAGGCCGCCAGCAGCTCGGTCGCCGAAAGGGCCGCGGGTGAGTCCGGTACGCCGCCCGGGCCGTTGTGCGCGGCGTGCCCGTCCAGCCGGTCCAGGCCTTCGTGCGTCGACATTGCGTGCTCGGTCCTTCCGTTCTTCTCGTGCCTCGGGACTCGGCGGCGGGGTGGTCGCGGCGGGTCAGGGCCCGGACACGTAGCCCCGCCGCTTGTCGACGATGTTGCGCGGTTCGCGCCCGTCGAGGAAGCGGTCCAGGTTGTCGGCGAACAGCTCGACCAGCTCCCGGCGCCAGCCCACGACGTCGCCCGACATGTGCGGGGAGACGATCACGCCGGGCAGGTCCCACAGGGGCGAGGAGCCGGGCAGCGGTTCGGCGGCGAAGACGTCCAGGGCGGCCCCGGCGATCACGCCGCCGCGCAGCGCCTCGATGAGCTCGTCCTCGACGACGATGCGGCCGCGGGCGACGTTGATGAGGCGGGCGGTGCCCCGCATGCGCCCCAGGGCGCGGGCGCCGATGAGGTCGCGGGTGGCCGAGGTGAAGGGGGCGGCGACGACGACGTAGTCGGCGCGCGGCAGCGCGGTGTCGAGGTCGGGGCCGCCGGTGTCGAAGGAGGAGGCGACGACGGTGCCGAAGTCGGGGTCGGAGTCGCTGACGGTGCGCCCGGCGCCCTCGACGGTCATGCCGACCGCGCGGAGCTGGCGGGCGATGGCGCGGCCGATGGGCCCGGTGCCGATGACCAGGGCGTGCCGGCCGCCCACGCGCTCGGTCTCGCGGTGGCGCCAGACGCGGTCGTGCTGGAGGTCGCGGGTGAGGGGGAAGCCCTTGGCAAAGGACAGGACGAGGCCGAGTACATATTCGGCCATGGGCTGGTCGAAGACGCCGCGGGAGTTGGTGACCACGACGTCGCTCTCGACGAGGCCGGGGAACATGAGGTTGTCGACCCCCGCTGTGGCGGCGTGGATCCAGCGCAGCGAGTCGGCCTTGGGCCAGGCGGCGGTCACGGCCTCGGAGAAGAGGTCCCAGACGAAGAGCGCGTCGGCGCCGGGCAGGGCCTCGGCGAGCCGGTCGGCGGTCACGTAGTCGACGCCGCCCAGGCGGGGGTCGGAGTCGTAGGCCTCGTGTCCCGGCGGGAGGTCGTCGCCGTGCAGGACGACCAGGCGGGGCGGGTTTCCGTGGCTCACTGAGGCGGCTCCCGGTTCGCGTCGTTGATGGCGACGGTGGCATCGGACGGCCCGAAGCCCTTGAAACGCTAGGGAGCCTTCGTATGATTGTCAACAATCGACTTTCGTGACATACGGGCTCCGACCGGGCGGTTTCCGGACGGGCCACCGCCACGGGGGCCGGGGCGGGCGGCGCGCCACCCGGCTCGCTGGACGTCACACCGTTCCGCCGACCGGCGCGGGGCGCAACCATTGATCCATTCGACGTCGCGATCGTATGATTGTCGACAATCCGCGGCGATGCCGCGGCCGGGGTCGATCCGTCGTCCTCTCCCGCGTTGGCGCCCGGTTCGAGGAGAGGACCTCTCCACCGATCCGGTGCGGCGAAGAATCATGTGACAGCCCGACAACGAAAGGGCCGATCCGACGATGCCCAGGTATATGACCATCAGCCTGGAGAAGCGCGGCGTCTCGTGCACGGCCGAGCTCCTCGACAAGGACGCTCCGCGCACCTGTGACGTGGTGTGGGACGCGCTGCCGCAGGGCGGCGAGATCTACCACGCCAAGTACGCCCGCAACGAGGTCTATGCGATGGTGCCGCGCTTCGCGGCCGAGGAGCCGGGGCAGGAGAACCCCACGGTCACCCCCATCCCCGGCGACGTCGTCTACTTCTCCTTCAACGGCGGCATGCTCGACCGCCGGTTCAAGGAGGAGAAGGGCATCGACCACCTGCCCGGCGTCATCGACCTGGCCATCTTCTACGGCCGCAACAACCTGCTCCTCAACGGCGACGTCGGCTGGGTGCCCGGCAACGTCTACGCCACCATCGTCGACGGACTGGACCGCATGGCCGAGGCCTGCAACGACGTCTGGCGGTCCGGCGGTGTCGGCGAACGCCTGGTGTACCGGCGGCTGGAGGGGTAGCGGTCACCGCTCTCGGACCTTCGAGGTCATCCGCAACGTGAACACGAAGAGAAGGAGGTGAGTGACCAATGCGAACCGACCGATCCGCCGGGAACCCGGCGAGCGGTGGCGCCAAAGGCCACCGTGACCAGCAGGACGAACAGGTCATCGAGCGGGACCAGGCATCGAGCATCGTCGAGATCCCGGCCCTCTCCGAGACCCCGTGGCAGTCCGGTGTGGGGATCGTCGCACCCTACGACTTCGCGCTCGACCGCGAACTGTGGCGGTGGGCGCCCGACGACGTCTCGCTGTACGTCACCCGGCTGCCGTTCGTCCCGGTCCCGGTGACCGTGGACCAGGCGTCGGCCCTGAGCGACGGCGACAACGTCGCCCGCGCCACGCGCGACCTGCTCGCGCCGGAGCCGCTGGTCGTGGGCTACCAGTGCGCGTCGGGCAGCTTCGTGCACGGCATGGCCGGCGAACGGCGGCTGCGGCAGAGCATCCTCGACGCGGGAGCGCCCGAGGCGGTCACCACCTCAGGCGCGCTGATCCAGGCGCTCGAAGCGCTCGAGGCGCGCCGGATCGCCGTGGTGACCCCCTACGTCGACAGCGTGACCGAGCGGCTGCTGGGGTTCCTCGGCGAGAACGGCATCGAGACCACCTCCAGCGTCGGGCTGGGGCTGCTCGGCCACATCTGGAAGGTCGCCTACTCCGAGGTCGTGCAGGCGGTCCGCGACGCCGACCGCCCCGACGCCCAGGCCGTGTTCATCAGCTGTACCAACGTCCTGACCTACGACATCATCGCGCCGCTGGAGCGGACGCTCGGCAAGCCCGTGATCGCCGCCAACCAGGTCACGATGTGGGCCGCGCTCCAGGCCATGGGGCGCGAACCCGTGGCGCACGGCCAGTACCTGGTCGACGCCACGGCGCGCCGCACCGCCGCCTGACCACCGGAGCGCCCGCCCGGCCGTCCCACGGGGGCCCGGCCGGGCGGCGCGGCCGGACCGGCGCAGACCGGATCCGGCCGGACAGACCAGAGAGAGGTGATCCGTTCCATGCCCACCGCCGGTTTCCTGTACCCCGGGTACAGCGCCGAGGACGACTACCCCGAGTTCCAGAAGCTGCTGGGCCCCGATGTGACCCTTCGGCTGGTGCACACCCTCATGCGCGAGGACGCCCACCGGGTCGACGCCCTGCTGGACGTCGGCGGGCCCGATGTGCTCGCCGACGGCGTACGGGAGCTGACCGCCCTCGGCGTCGACTCCGTGGTCTGGGCCTGCACCAGCGGGAGCTTCGTCTTCGGCTGGGAGGGCGCCCGGGAGCAGGTCGCGGGGGTGCGCGAGGCGGCCGGCGGTATCCCGGCCTCCAGCACCTCCTTCGCGTTCGTCAACGCGCTGCGCCACCTGGGCCTGACCAAGGTCGCGATCGCCGCGACCTACCCCGAGGACGTCGCCGCCCGCTTCGTCGGCTTCCTCGGCTTCGCCGGGATCGAGGTCGTGCGCTGGGCGGGGCGGGGAATCGTCACCGCGGCCGAGGTCGGCACGCTCGGATCCGACGACGTGCTGGAGTTCGTCGCCGCCGGGAACCACCCCGACGCCGAAGCCGTTCTCGTCCCGGACACGGCGCTCCACAGCTCGGGCATCCTGGACACCCTGGAGGACCGGCTCGGCACCACGGTGCTCACCGCCAACCAGGTGAGCGTCTGGGAGGGCCTGCGGCTGGCGGGCGCCACCGGGCCCCGCGAGGGCCTGGGCACCCTGTTCCGATCGGGGGCCGCCATGGCGGTCGCCGCGGAGGGGTAGGCGGAGCCGCACCGCGGCGGCGGGCGGGGGGCACGACCCCCGCCCGGTGCCGCCGGGAGCGGTCCCGGCCCCATGGCCGTGGCCGCTCCCTCCTGCATTGCCGGACACATACGGACACGAACGGAGAGGAACGCGGATGCAATGAATGCCTCAGGTCGACTCCAACCGGTCCCGCGGCGGTCAACGGCCGCCCTCATCGCCGACCAGCTGCGATCGGCGATCATGTACGGCACGCTGGCCCCCGGCGACCAGCTCGGCGAGACCGACCTCGCCGGCCAGCTCGGCGTGAGCCGCGGCCCGCTGCGCGAGGCCATGCAGCGGCTCGTCCAGGAAGGGCTGCTGCGCAGCGAGCGGCACCGCGGGCTCTTCGTCCGCGAGCTCGCGCCCGAGGACGTGCGCGACATCTACGTGGCGCGCCTGGCGGTCGAGCGCACCGCCTGCGAGCTGATCATGCGCGGCAACCGCGGTGAGGCGGTCGCCCGGCTGACCGCCGCGCTGCGCGGGCTCGTCGACGCCGCGGCCACCCGCGACCGGGTGGCGATGAGCGACGCCGACCAGGCGTTCCACCAGACCCTGGTGAGCTGCTCGGGCAACCACCGGCTGGAGCGCATGGCCCAGACGCTCCTGGTCGAGACCCGGATGTGCCTGACGGTCATGCAGGATGCCTACCCGGAGCCCGGTGAGCTGGTCGACGAGCACCAGAAGCTGCTCGACGCCATCACCGACGGCCGGGAGGAACTCCTGCTGCACCTGATCGAGTCGCACATGCTCGACACGGTCGACCGCATCTACCACCAGGGGGAGCCCGGAACAGGGCGCTCCCGCGCGGTCAGCGGGTGAACGGCGGGCCGCCGGACCGGGGGCCGGCCGTCCGCGCAGGCACGACGCCCGCCGCATCCCATCAGGGGTGCGGCGGGCTTCTTCGTGTTCAGGGCCGGCGTGTGCGGGGCGGGGGGCGGCAGGCGGGCGCGGCACGGCCGGGTGGGGGACAACGGAGGCCCGGTCAATCGGCGGCGATGACGCGCCGCGCCCAGCCGGGCCAGTCGACGGGCTCATCGCCGGGGAACACGACCTTCAGCCGCTCGGCACCCTCCCCCGGCTTCCCCGAGGTGCAGTCGATTTCGCGGACCGTCACCGGGGCTTCGGTGTCCGGCAGGACGACCCCGATCGCCCGCGCCTCCTCGGCCGTCACCTCCTCGGTGGCGGACCGGCAGCCGTTGGCCTCCGGATCCTCGATGAGGCGGGCGGTGTCCTCGGACTGGTAGCGGTAGGCGGCCTCGCGGACCACCACGAACCTCAGATCATCGTCGGCCGCGCCGGCGGCGGGGGCCGCTCCGGCAAGGGCGGCGGCGCATGCGGCGGTCACGGCGGCAACGGCCGTCAGAATACGCACGAATCATTCCTTTCAGTGAAAGTTTGATTACGCACTGCGATTCTTGCAGCTAAATACGTACCATCTGCGGGCACAAGGCCGCCAGTCCGTCATCTCGCCCCGGAACGCGGCCGGCCGCCGGGGCCGCCTCCTCATAGCGCCCGCGAAACGACGCGGGACCGCGGCGGCGCCGCGCCCGCCGCCGGGGGCCGGGTGGCACCGGGGCCGCACCCGGGCGGCGGATTCGCCCGGATTCCCATCGGTTGCCCGCCACTGACCCCCCGATCGCCGCCCGCCCGCACGTCCGCGGCGACCCCCCTGTGCCCGGCCGGACCGCCGTCCCGCCCGCTGGGCAACCGCGGCGCCGTCGCGCCAGGGGCCCGTGGCGGCCGGGGCGCACATACCGCCCGGGTCGCACCGACCGCGCGTCGATCCGGCCACCGGGTCGCGCGACGGCACCCCGAGGGCGGCGAACCGAGGACCACGGGCCCGACGGCCGCCACGGACCGAGGCTTCTCCTCGCCGCGAATTGTACGTACACTCTGTACGTACAGAATCGCCGTCGATCGACCGCCCCCTGGAGCGGGGGCGGGAGAGTGAAGAGGAGGAGCAGTGCAGGACCGCAGCGGCGCCCTGGTCCCGATGTTCCGGACCATGACCCGGCTGCCCGGCGGGCTGATGCTGATCCCGCTGGTGCTGGGCTCGGTCATCGGCACCTTCGCCCCCGGCGCCCTCGACATCGGCGGCTTCACCACGGCCCTGTTCAAAGACGGCGCACTGCCGCTGATCGCCCTGCTGATCTTCGCGACCGGCACCCAGGTCACCATGCGCACCGGCGGCCCCGTCCTGGCCACCACCGGCGTGGTCCTGCTCGGCAAGAGCCTGATCCCGGGCCTGCTGATCATCGGCCTCGGCGCGGTCACCGGCCTCGAAGGCATCCTGGGCGTCTCGATCCTGGCGCTGCTCTCCGCGGTCACCAACTCCAACGGCGGCCTGTGGCTGGCCATCACCGGGCAGTACGGCCGCGCCCGCGACCGCGGCGCCTACATCGCCGGCGCGGTCAACGACGGCCCGTTCTTCGCCCTGCTCTTCATCGGCGCCTCCGGGCTGGGGCAGATCCCGGTCGTCGCGTTCGTCGCCGCGCTCGTCCCGTTCGTCCTCGGCGTGATCGTCGGCAACCTCGACGCGCAGTGGCGCGAGACCCTCGCCCCGGTCCCCAACATCGTCATCCCGTTCTTCTCGTTCGCGCTGGGCGCCGGGATCGACCTGGGCGCGGTCGCCTCGGGCGGCCTCACCGGCATCGTGCTGGGCGTGCTCATCACACCGCTCACGGGCGGCCTGGTCTACCTGGGCTACCGGCTGATCCTGCGCCGCGGCGGGGAGAGCGGCCTCGGCTTCGCCGCCGGCACCACCTCGGGCAACGCCATCGCCACCCCGGCCGTCGTCGCGGCGGCCGACCCGTCGTTCCAGGCCTACGTCGCCGCCGCCACCCCGCAGATCGCCGCGTGCGTCCTGGTCACCGCCCTGCTCGCGCCACTCATGGCGTCCTGGGCCCTCAAGCGCAGCGGCGCGAACCCCGCCCGCAGCGAAGCAGCAGAAACGGCGCAAGCCGAGGAGGCACAGGCATGACCCCCGCGATCGCCCTCGTGGCCGACGACCTGACCGGCGCCAACGACACCGCCGTGCGGTTCCTGCGCGCCGGCTGGACCACCGAGCTCCAGCTCGGCACGGCCCCCGCGGCGGCCGACGTCGTGGCCGTGACCACCGACTCGCGCGCCCTCGCCCCGGCCGAGG
This sequence comes from Nocardiopsis sediminis, assembly GCF_042650565.1. NCBI lineage: Bacteria > Bacillati > Actinomycetota > Actinomycetes > Streptosporangiales > Nocardiopsidaceae > Nocardiopsis > Nocardiopsis sediminis. The sequence goes on along the minus strand of NZ_JBHSBH010000012.1, from coordinate 184,587 downwards.
CAGCGGCCGCCGTCACCGGAGAGGTGCGGCGGCTGCGCGAGGCCGGGGCCCGCCACCTCTACAAGAAGGTCGACTCCACCCTGCGCGGGCCGATCCTCGCCGAGATCGAGGCCGCCCGCGCCGCCTGGGCGCCCGGCGCCACCGTCGTCGTCTGCCCGGCCTTCCCCGAGGCCGGGCGCACCGTCCGCGACGGCGTCCTGCTGGTCGACGGGGTCGAGGCGCACCTGACCTCCGTCGGCTCCGACCCGGTCACGCCGGTCCGCGAGAGCCACATCCCCACCCTGCTGGGCGGCGCCCACGTCCGGCTGACCGGTGACGACACCGCCGCGCACGCCCGGCAGCTGGCCGAAGCGGGACCGATCGCCGTCCCCGACGCCGAGACCGCCGCCGACCTCGAACGGATCGCCGCCGCCGTGGCCCTCCTCGGCGCCGACACCGTCCCCGTCGGCTCCGCCGGCCTGGCCGGGCCCATGGCCGGGGCCTGGGCCGCCCAGGAGAGCCCGGCACCCGCCCTGGTCGTCGTCACCTCGCTGCACTCCGCGACGCGCGGCCAGGCCGACCGGATCGCCGCCGAAGACCCCGGCGCCATCGAACGGCCCACCCCCGAGCAGGTCGCCGACGACACCGCCTGGACGGCGTGGTGCGCCGGGCTGGACGCCCGCTTCGGCAACGACCGCGGCACGATCGTGCTCCTCGCCCCCGAGGACCGCGGCCGCGGGCTCGACCCCGCCCTGGTCGCCCGCCGCTTCGGGGAACTCGCCGCCGACCTGGCCGGACGCCACCCCATAGCGGGCCTCGTGGTGACCGGGGGCGACGGCGCCCGCGCGGTCGTCGACGCCCTGGGCGCCAACGGCATCACCCTCATCGGCGAGATCGCCGCCGGCATCCCCATCGGCGCCCTCTCCGGCGGGCCCCTGCGCGACACCCTCATCATCACCAAGGCCGGCGGTTTCGGCGACCCCGATGCACTACTCACGGCCGCCTCGGCCGTCCGACACAGGAGGCAGCACCCATGAGCCGTCCCACCCTCGCCATCACCCTCGGCGACGTCGCGGGCATCGGCCCCGAGATCACCGCCAAATCGCTGCTGAACCACCCCGGACTGCGCGAGATCTGCCGGCCGGTCGTGATCGGCGACGCCGACGCGCTGCGCGCGGGGGTCCGGCTGGCCGGCGGCGACCCCGCCCGGGTCGAGGTCGTGGACTCCCCCGAGAAGGCCGGCGACGACCCCGAGCGCATCCCGGTCGTGCAGGTCGGCCCCTCCTTGGGGCACGTGCCGCCCGGGGAGCTCAGCGCCGAGGCCGGCGACGGCGCCGCCCGGTTCGTGATGGCCGCCTGCGACTTCGCGCGCCGCGGGCTCATCGACGGCATCGTCACCCCGCCCCTCAACAAGGCCGCGATGCACCTGGGCGGCCACCCCTGGCCCGGCCACACCGAACTGCTCGCCCACGAGTTCGGGGTGACCAACTTCAGCCTCGTGCTGTCGGCCGGCGACCTGTACTTCTTCCACCTGACCACGCACGTGTCGCTGGCCGACGCGATCCGAGGGGTCACCCCCGAGCGCACCGACAACGTCCTGCGCCTGGTCGGCGCCTTCGCCACCGCCCTGGGCCGCCCCGACGAGCCGATCGGGGTCGCCGGGCTGAACCCGCACGCGGGCGAGAACCGGATCTTCGGCGACGAGGACGCCGACGTGCTGGAGCCCGCGGTCGAGCGCGCCCGCGCGGCCGGGATCAACGCCTCGGGCCCGCTGCCCGCCGACGCCCTGATCCCCGCGGCGGTGCGCGGCAAGTGGAAGCTGGTCATCGTCTGCTACCACGACCAGGGGCACGCCCCGTTCAAGGCCGTGTACGGCGACGACGGCGTCAACATCACCGTGGGGCTGCCGGTCGTGCGCGTCTCGGTCGACCACGGGACCGCCTTCGACATCGCCGGCAAGGGCATCGCGCGCGAGGCCAGCCTCGTGCTCGCCATCCAGCGGGCCGCGGACCTCGCGCCGGGCTGGAACCACGTCTGGGAGACCGCGCGCGCGTCGTGAGCGCGCGGCGCGGGTCCGGGGCCGCTGGGGTGCGCCGCAGCGGCCCCTCGGCCACGAAGGGAACAGGTCCTAGAATCCCCACCATGCCCATCGACCGGTCCGACCCACGCCCGCTCTACGCGCAGATCGCCGCCACCCTGCGCGCCGAGATCCGGGACCGCGCGATCGCACCGGGCGACACCCTGCCGAGCGAGGCCGCGCTGCGCGAGCGGTTCGGGGTCTCGCGCAGCGTCATCCGCCAGGCGCTGTCGACCCTGGAGGACGAGGGGGTCGTGCGGCGCGACCCCGGGCGCGCGCCCGTTGCCGCCAGCGGGGTCGAGCACCGGCGGCTCGTGCAGCGCGTCACGGGGCTCTTCGACCAGTTCTCGCACAGCGGGCTGAGCCTGGGCACGAGCGTCGCGCGCCTCGAACCGGCCACCGCGCCCTCACGCGTCGCCCGGCACCTGGGCACGCGCTCCGTCCTGCGGCTGGAGCGGGTCCGGTCGGTCGACGAGGCCCCGCTGTCCTACGTGCGCACGTGGCTGCCCGCCGACCGCGTTCCGGGGCTGACGGCCGCGATGCTCACCGACGCCTCGCTGCACCGCCTGCTGGAGTCGCGCTTCGGCGCGCACCCGATCAGCGGGCGGCGCCAGATCCGGGCCGTCCCGGCCGACGCGGCCATCGCCGCCGAGCTCGAGGTCGCGCCGGGGTCGCCGCTGCTGCTGCTGGAGGGGAGCACCTTCGACCAGCACGGCGCCCCGCTGGAGTGGTTCGAGAGCTGGCACCGCTCCGACCGGGTGGTCTTCGACATCGAGGCCGACGAGACCACCGAGCAGGTCCGCATCCAGCCGCACCGGTCGCTCCTGGGGGAACCGGCGGAAGAGGCGGGGGAAGCGGAGCGGCCGGAAGCAGAGCGGCCGGAGGCGGGGGCGCCGGCCGCGGGTACAGAGGGCCACGACCGGCCGGCCGACCTGCGCCGCGCACGGGAGCTGCTACGCCGGGCCCAGGAGGAACTCGACCGCCTCGCGGCCGAGGAGCGCTGACAAGGAGCGGCCGTGGCGCGGCCGCCGGCGTGCACGGTCGGCACGCCCGGGCGCCGCCGTGCCGCCGCCCCCACGCGGGAAGGGCGACGGCACGGACGACAGGCGGGTCAGCGGTCAGACGCCGCCGATACCCACGTACTTCGTCTCCAGGAACTCGTCGATGCCCACGCGCCCGCCCTCGCGGCCCAGGCCGGAGTGCTTCACACCGCCGAACGGCGCAGCGGGGTTGGACACGATGCCCTGGTTCAGCCCGACCATGCCGGTCTCCAGCGCCTCCGAGACCCGGAACGCCCGCCCCAGGTCCTGGGTGAAGACGTAGCTCACCAGGCCGAATTCGGTGTCGTTGGCGTCGGCGATCGCCTCCTTCTCGTCGTCGAAGGTGACGATCGGCGCGACGGGGCCGAAGATCTCGGTGGAGGTCAGCTCCGCCTCCTGCGGGACATCGGTGAGCACCGTGGGGCGGTAGAAGTAGCCGTCGCCGTCGCCGGGCCCGCCGCCGACCACGACCTTGGCGCCGCGGCCCACGGCGTCGTCGACCAGGCCCTGCACCTTCGCCAGCGCCTTGGCGTCGATCAGCGGGCCCACCTGGACGCCGTCGTCGGTGCCGCGGCCCAGCTTCAGGGCGCCCATGCGCTCGCTGAGCCGGCGGGCGAACTCCGGGGCGATGCCCGACTGGACGTAGAGCCGGTTGGCGGCGGTGCACGCCTCGCCGATGTTGCGCATCTTGGCCTGCATGGCGCCCTCGACGGCGGCGTCGAGGTCGGCGTCGTCGAACACCAGGAACGGGGCGTTGCCGCCCAGCTCCATGGAGGTGCGCAGCACCTGCCCGGCGCTCTGCTCCAGCAGCTTGCGGCCGACGGGGGTGGAGCCGGTGAACGAGACCTTGCGAATGCGGCCGTCGCGCAGCAGGGGCTCGGTGACCCCGCCCGGGTCGGTGGTGGGGAGCACGCTGAGCACGCCTTCGGGCAGGCCGGCCTCGCGGAGGATGTCGGCCAGCGCCAGGGCGGACAGCGGGGTCTGCTGGGCGGGCTTGAGCACCATGGTGCACCCGGCCGCGATGGCGGGTCCGATCTTGCGGGTGCCCATGGCCATGGGGAAGTTCCACGGGGTGATGAGCATGCACGGGCCGACCGCCTGGCGCATGATCAGGAAGCGCGCCTGGCCGTTGGGAGCGACCGAGAACCCGCCCTCGATGCGGACGGCCTCCTCGGAGAACCAGCGGAAGAACTCCGCCGCGTAGGCGATCTCGCCCTTGGCCTCGGGCAGCGGCTTGCCCATCTCCAGCGTCATCAGCAGCGCGAGGTCGTCCTGGCGCTCCATGAGCAGCTCATAGGCGCGGCGCAGCACCTCACCGCGCTCGCGCGGCGCGGTGCGCTGCCACGAGGGCTGCGCGGCGGCAGCGGCGTCGAGGGCGTCGAAGGCGTCATCGACGCCCGCGTCGGCCACCTCGCACAGGACCGACCCGGTCGAGGGGTCCTCGACCTTGAACGTCCCGCCGGCCTTGGCGTCGCGCCACACGCCCCCGATCATGAGCCCCTTGGATACACGCTCGACGACCAGCGCCTCCCGGTCTGCCACGGTCATAGCCCTGCCATCCCCTTCCGGTTGGTGTTCCGGACTCCGCCTGCACCTTCGTGGAGCCCGAACAGCGCACCCCACGCGGGGTTACGCCTTCCCCGCCTGCGGTTCCGCGTAACCGGTGCCCATGATCCTCTACCCGTGCGGGCGGGTGCCCGGCGCCATGCGGGGTAGTGCTGGACCTGGACACCGCTCCATGGCGGATGATTCCATAGCGCTGTCGATTGTCAACAATCCTACGGAAATCCACGGCATCACGGAATACGGAATGAGGTCTGAGCATGGCTGAGCAGTCGGCCGAGCTGTCCCCCGTCCTGAAGCAGGCCACCCCGGTCCTGGCGGCGCGGGGCGAAGGCGTCTACATCTACGACGAGGACGACCGCCGGTACCTCGACTTCACCGCCGGGATCGGCGTCACCAGCACCGGCCACTGCCACCCGCGCGTGGTCGAGGCGGCCCAGCGCCAGGTCGGCACGCTCATCCACGGGCAGTACACGACCGTCATGCACCGGCCGCTGCTGGAGCTGACGGAGCGCCTCGGCACCGTGCTGCCCGAGGGGATCGACCGGCTCTTCTACGTCAACTCCGGCAGCGAGGCGGTCGAGGCGGCGCTGCGCCTCGCACGCCAGGCCACCGGCCGGCAGAACGCCATCGTCTTCCAGGGCTCCTTCCACGGGCGGACCATGGCCGCCGCCTCCCTGACCACGTCGGGGGTGAAGATCCGGGCCGGCATCGGGCCGCTGATGCCCGGCGTCGCCGTCTCCCCGTTCCCCTACGCCTACCGGCTCGGGCTCAGCGAGGACGAGGCCACCGCGTATGCGCTGCGCGAACTCGACTACCTCCTCGCCACCGTCAGCTCGCCCAAGGACACCGCGGCGATCTTCATCGAGCCGGTGCTGGGCGAGGGCGGCTACGTGCCCGTGCCAGCGGCCTTCCTCACCGGGCTGCGCGAGCGCGCCGACCAGCACGGGATCCTGCTCGTCGCCGACGAGGTGCAGACCGGCTTCGGCCGCACCGGGCGGTTCTGGGGCCACGACCACTCCGGCGTCCGGCCCGACATCGTGATCACCGCCAAGGGGCTGGCCAGCGGGTTCCCGCTGTCGGCGATCGCCGCCCCGCACGCGCTCATGGAGAAGGCGTGGCCGGGCTCCCAGGGCGGCACCTACGGCGGCAACGCGGTGTCGTGCGCGGCGGCGCTGGCCACCCTCGACGTCATTCAGGAGGAGGGGCTCGTCGACAACGCCGCCCGCATGGGCGAGCGCCTCATCGCCGGGCTGCGCGAGGTCGCCGACGCCCACCCGGTGATCGGCGACGTGCGCGGGCTCGGCCTGATGGTGGCCAGCGAGTTCACCGCGGCCGACGGCTCCCCCGACCCCGACACCGCCGCCCGCGCCCACAAGGCCGCCTCCGAGAAGGGCCTCCTCCTGCTCACCTGCGGCCCGCACGGCAACGTCGTCCGGATGATCCCGCCGCTCATCGTCACCGCCGACCAGATCGACGCGGCCACCGCCATCTGGACCGAGGCCGTCAAGGAATCCGCCTCGTAACCCCCAGCCCCACCGGCCGGGCTCCCACCCGCCACAACACCGGGAGCCCGGCCCTCCACGCCCCCACCCCGCCCGCCCCACGGGCCCCATAATCCGGTGAAACCCCTCCGATCCCCGTGGTAGAGTCGTACACGTCTCCAGGGGGAACACACCACTGGCGACCACAACCGAAAACCTGCACTCGTAGCTCAATGGATAGAGCATCTGACTACGGATCAGAAGGTTGGGGGTTCGAATCCTCCCGAGTGCGCGCTTCCGGCTCAGGGCCTCTTTCCGTAAGGGAAGGGGTCCTGAGCCGTTTCGGGTGTGCCTGTGGGGCCGGCTCGGGCGTAGGTTCCTGCGTCGGCGGCCTTGTCCTGGTTGCAGGTGGTGGTGGCGGAACCTGAACCTGTGTGGTCGTCGAATGAGTCCGTTTCGGTCCACCGGAGTCTTCCGCAATTGACGAGTGGGACGTCCTCAAACCCGCTCGCCCCCGTCCCGTCGCGGGGTTTCGTGTTTCCGGCGTGACGCCTGATGCGACGGCGTGACTGTGGTCGGGAGATGACCTGGTGCTCCGCGGGAACGCCACCCGCGGCGCTCTCCCCGCCCGACGGAAGGACGCCGCCACATGACAGCAGAGACCACCCCCACCGGCCGAAGTCAGAACACCGGCCACCGACAGCGCGGAGCGGGCGCTTCCGCGGCTTCACGCCCGTCTCCGGCGCGGTTCGGTGAGGTGCTGCCCGGTCTCACCCGGCCACGCGCGCGACGCCGCCCGCTCTTCGGCGTGCTCGTCGAGCTGACCAGTCTGGCCGAGCAGGTCCGCCTGGAGACCGAGGAGATCCGCCACACCGCCGACCAGGTCCGGGCCACGGCCGACCGCCTCGAAGCCGTCCGCCGCACCAAACCACGCCGCCGCTGACGGCCATCGGCACTGGGGTGCCGACCGTGTCGCGGGCCCGTAGGATCGGTCGCGCCAACCCCCCAGAGGAGGACGAGATGGACCCCGACTTCGAAGATGTGGGCGAGTTCGCCGAGGCGGTCGTCGATGGCGATGCCGGAGAGATGGTCGAGGAGGCGCTGGAGATCACCTTCGGGATCGATCTCTAGGGTTCCGCGGTCCGTTGCGGCTCCGGCGGATGGTCGCCGGAGCCGACGGCGACGCCGTCCCGCCCCCGTGTCCGGCCGGTGGCCGGATGCGGGGGCGGCGGGCTCTATCGTGTCCGGATGGACGATCTCCCCCGGATACGCGTCAACATGGCCAATGTCGCGGGCGGCCGCCTCACCGACCCGAGCGGGCCCAACGGGTATGCCCCCGGCGACCGCACCGACGTGTTCGCCGACGCGGTCTCGGTGGGCCGGCCGCATGTGATCGTGCTGAGCGAGCTCGACTGCGGACCGGAATCGCGCCAGATCGAGCGGCTGTCCGCCCGCGCACTCGGGACCACGGGCGTCCACACGGCCAAGGAGTCGTGGAGCGACTCCCACGTGCCGGGCGTGGAACGCCTCGGGCTGGGGATCGCCTCGTGCTTCCCGCTGCACGACGTCCAGCGCATCGACCTCCCCAAGCCGCCGTTCGAGCTGCTGTTCTGGAACAGCGGGGCGAGGCTGCCCTGGCACGATAAGGGCCTGCTCGTTGCGCGGTGCGAAGCGCCGGGCGGCGACGTGCACATCGTCGCGGCGCAGCTGCACCCTCTTCACATAGGGCGCACGCCCGATGGTGCCCTTCACTCCTACGACCACGGCGCGGGCCGGGAGTTCGGGCTGCGGATCTCCGAGTTCATCGCCGAGCGGCTCGCCGCGCTGGGGGTCCGGCGGATGATCCTCGCCGGCGACCTGAACATGCCCGACCCGCGGGCGCTCTTCTCCCGTCTCGGCGACATCGCTCTGGTGGACGTGTTCGGCCCCGGCGCGCCGCCCGCGACCACGCCCGATGGCCGATCGATCGACCGCGCCTTCGTCAGCGAGGAGCTGCGCCCCCTCGCCCACCAGGTCATCCCGGTCCCCGGGGCCGACCACTTCGTGGTCTCCTTCGAGGTGGAGGACGGCCGCAGGCGCGCAGCGGACGCGCAGACCCTGGCCCGTTCGCTCGGCGACGCGCCCGCGATGTCCCCCGATCACCTGACGTCCGCGCGGGGGCACGCCCCTTCGGCGCGCCGCCCCGTCACGTCCCCCTCACCTGCCCGGCCCCGCCCGCGCGGGCGCTGAGCCCCCCGGCCTGCCGGTCCTCACGCCGCGGCGCATCCGGTCCCCGGGGCGCCGTTCAAGCCGCCTCCCCCTCATCCCCGGTCGCACGCGGCGCCGCCGCTACCGGTCCAGCGCCGGGCGCTTGGGGTCGAACCCCCACCCGGGGACGAGGTAGCGCATCGCGGCCGCGTCGTCGCGCGCGCCGAGGGCGTGCTCGCGGTAGAGCCGGTTGGCCGCGTCGACCCGGTCCATGTCGAGTTCCACGCCGAGGCCGGGGCGGCCGGGCAGCGCCAGCTCCCCGCCGGAGATCACCAGGGGGTCGGTGGTGAGCCGCTCGCCGTCCTGCCAGATCCAGTGGGTGTCGATCGCCGTGATGTCACCGGGGGCCGCAGCGGCGACGTGGGTGAACATCGCCAGGGACACGTCGAAGTGGTTGTTGGAGTGCGATCCCCAGGTCAGCCCCCACGCCTCGCAGAGCTGGGCGACGCGGACCGACCCCTGCATCGTCCAGAAGTGCGGGTCGGCCAGCGGGATGTCGACGGACGCACCGCGCACCGCGTGCCCGAGCTGGCGCCAGTCGGTGGCGACCATGTTGGTGGCGGTGGGCAGCCCCGTTGCGCGCCGGAACTCCGCGAGCACCTCCCGCCCCGAGTACCCGGCTTCGGCGCCGCACGGGTCCTCGGCGTAGGCGAGGACGTCGCGCAGTGAGCGCCCCAGCTCGACCGCGCGTGCCAGTGGCCACGCCCCGTTGGGGTCGAGCGTGACGCGCGCATCGGGGAACCGGGCGGCGAGTGCGCGGATGGTCTCGGCCTCTTGCTCGCCCGGCAGCACGCCGCCCTTGAGCTTGAAGTCCCGGAAGCCATAGCGGCGTTCGGCGGCCTCGGCGAGCCGCACCACTGTCTCGGGGGTCAGCGCCTCTTCGTCGCGCAGCCGGAACCACTCGTCGTCGGAGTCGTCGCCGGACCGGTACGGCAGATCGGTGCGCCCGCGGTCGCCCACGAAGAACAGGTAGCCGAGCACGGGGACGCGGTCGCGCTGCACGCCGTCGCCGAGCAGGGCGGCGACGGGGACGTCGAGGTACTGCCCGAGCAGGTCCAGCAGCGCGGACTCCACAGCGGTCACCGCGTGCACCGTCACCCGCAGGTCGAAGGTCTGCGCCCCCCGCCCCGCCGCGTCGCGGTCGCCGAACCGGCCCCGCATGTCGTTGAGGACGGCGTTGCGGTCGCCGACCGGCCGCCCCACGACGAGTGTGATCGCGTCCTCCAGGGTGGCGCGGATCGATTCGCCGCCCGGGACCTCGCCGACACCGCTGCGGCCGTCGGAGTCGGTGAGGACGACGAGGTTGCGGGTGAAGAACGGAGCGTGGGCGCCACTGAGGTTGAGCAGCATGCTGTCGTGGCCGGCCACGGGGATCACCCGCATCGCGGTGATGACGGGGGTCTTGGGCGGAGCGCTCATGGACGCCTTTCCTCGGGCCGGCAGCGGGGGACCGGCGGTGATCACCGGGTTCACCTTGAACGTAGCCCTCGTCGCTCCTGCCCGTCCAAGGTCGCTTTTGCATCGGCCCATACCGGGAGGGAATCGACGGCCCCGCCCGCTCGGGCGGGGTACGTACGCAGGGCCTGGACGTCACGGCACCGGAACGGGAGCCGGTTCCCCGGATTCGGTCCTTTTCCGGCGGGTTGAAAGTGCCGACGCTTTCCACCGGGTGATCCGCTTTTCTGATTCATGCGGAATTCGTCCCCCAGGCCAACCGGAATATGATTTTCCCGTCCGCCGAATTGCGCGGCCCCCGCCGCTCGGGTGCCCACGGCGGCGACGGGAGGGGGCGCGTGGAGGACACCGTTCGACGCGATGCGGTCACACTGGCGGTCGTGGGTCTGGTCTGGCTGGGGATCGGGGTGGTCCTGCTCCCCGGGACCGGGTGGATCACCTGGACGGCGTTCGCGGCCGCCGCGGTCTTCGTGGTGCTGGGCGCCGTGCGTGCGGCCGTGCTCCTGCGGGCACGCGACGGGGACGCCCCCGACGACCCCGGAGCATGACCCTCAGCCGGACGGGGATGCGGGCTCCGCTGGGCGCGCCGCCGTTTCCCTGTAGTCCTTGGGGGTCGTGCCATAGGCGGCGCGGAAGGCGCGGCTGAAGGCCGAGGGATGCGGGAACCCCCAGCGGGTGCCGATCTCCTGTAGGCGGATGCCCGCCAGCCGCGGGTCGGAGAGGTCGCGCCGGGCACCGTCGAGGCGGCGGCGCCGGATCCACGCCGCGAGCGTGGTGTCGTGCTCGTGGAGGAGCCGGTGCAGGTAGCCGACGGAGACCCCGTGGGCGTCCGCGATCATCCCGGGGCCCAGCCGCGGGTCGCCGAGGCGCCGGTTGGCGAACACCTGGATGCGCAGGAGCAGGCTCCGCCGGTGGCTCTCCTCGGGCGCGTCGAGGTCGAGTTCGCGGGCGAGCAGCGCGGCGGACAGGTCGAGCACGGCGGTGCCCAGGCGCTCCGCGGCGGCGGGCCCGAAGCCCGCCGCGTCCGACGCGATCCCGTGGACGAGCCCCGCCAGGAGGCCGCCGACCGGGTCCGGCACCGGGATCCGCCGGCCGAGCAGGCCGTCGATCCACTTGGCGGGCAGCAGCAGGGCCGCCCGCGGCACCGCGACGGCGACGGCCGGGGACACGGTGGCGTCCGCGGTGGCGCGGACGGAGTGGGCGGGACGGAGGTCTCGGCCGGAGCGCACCGCCGTGCCGTCTGCGCACCCGCCGGAAGCGCCTTTGGCCTCGTGGTCACCGGTGCCGGTGATGTCGCGGGGCCGCTGGGTGCCTGTGCGGCCGCCGGGTGCCGGAGCGCCGAAGGCGCCCAGGAACGGGTACGGCGCGTCGTGCAGCAGGATGTCGCCCGGGGCCGGAGCCGGTCCGGTCCCGGGGCCGGGCGGCACGGCGTCCGTGGCCGCGCCCAGGGGCAGCGAGATGAACAGGTCCCCGGGGCCGGAGCAGCCGGCCGGCTCGGCCGGGCCGGTGGTCTCAGCGGGAACGGGCGCGGTGGCCCACACGTGGACGTCGCCCAGGCAGCGGACGCACCGCCACTCCGGGGCACCGACCGCCGGCGCGACGCGAGGGCCGTCCGCGGCGCGGCCGGCATCGGCGCTCCGCCGCTCAGTGCCGACACCCCACGGCCCGGTCCCGACGCCCGCCGGCCGACGGGTCAGCAGGTCGGCCTCCGACTGCTCCGCTGGGTGGGACGTGGTCACGCGCCCGGAGCCGGAGCTCCACCCCTCAGCGTCACCGCTCCACCGCTCCGGGCCGGCCCCCCACGGCCCGGCGTCGGCACTCCCCTGCCGGTGGGCGAGCCCGCCGGCCGCCGGG
>NZ_JBHSBH010000012.1:0-172875 GCF_042650565.1 Nocardiopsis sediminis | reverse complement strand
GCCGGCGGCTCCGCCGTGTGGGACGCGGCCACAGGGCCGGCGTCGGCGCTCCACCCCACGGCGCCGCCGCCCCACCGTTCGGTGCCGCCGCTCCATCCCTCATCGTCGGCGCTCCCCCGCCGCTGGTCGGGCAGGCCGACCGCCGGCGGCTCCGCTGTGTGGGATGCGGTCTCGCTCATTCCACCCTTCCTCCGGTGCCCGCTCACCGGCCGCTCACGGCGCGCGGCGCGGGCCGTGAGCGGCCCGCCGCCGGCCCCGGGGCGGTCGTCGCCCCGGCCGGGAGCGTTCACCGCCCAGCCTCGCCGCAGTCGCTTCCAGCGCTCTTGCCGGACGCTTTCACGCCGCTCCGGCGCGGTGAAAGGCCGTACGGCGCATTCCCAGCAACCCCACAGGATCCCGAACGCCTCGCGCGCCCCGCTCTCCCGCCCGACGAGAACGCCGAGCCGCCCCGCTCAGCGGAGCGGCTCGGGGAGCGGGGCGGCGTGCACGACGTGCAGGGTGCTCACCGCGCGGGTCAGCGCGATGTAGAGGCGGTGCGCTCCGCGCGGCCCCGATCCGGCGATGCGGGCCGGCTCGGCGACCACGACGGCGTCGAACTCCAGCCCCTTGGCGAGCGAGGCGGGCACGCAGACCAGGCGCTGCGCACCCATCGCGCCGTCGTCGGCGCCGAGCAGGGACGCGCCCACCCCGGCGCCGGTGACCGCGCCGTGGAGGTCCGCGATGTCGCCGTCGGCGGCGATGAGCCCGACCGCCCCCTCCCCCGCCAGCGCCTCGGTGCAGGCGCGGACGGCCGCCGCGCGCAGCCCGCCGTCCCCGGCGGCGGTGACGCGCAGCGACCCCGGGGCGCTGCGGACGGCCTCGGGCTCCCGGAGGGTCGGCGCGATCTCCTTGAGGAGGCGCGCGGCGAACCCGATGATCTGCTCCGGGACGCGGTACCCGCGGACCAGCTCGGTATGGGCGGCATCGGGCGCGCCGAGGTGGTGGAGCAGGGCCGGCCAGTCCGGGACCGCGGCCGGGTGGGTGGCCTGTGCGAGGTCGCCGAGCACCGTCGCCGAGGCGGGGCCCAGCCGGCGGCCGATGGCGCGGCACTGCATCGGGCTGAGGTCCTGCGCCTCGTCCACGACGACGTGGCCGAGCGCGGCCGGCCGCTCGATCAGCCCGGCGGCCTCGTCGATGAGGGCGAGGTCGGCGTCCGACCACCGTGCGGCCGCCGCGGTCCGCTGGCGCCCGGGCAGGGCCAGGGCGGCCTGCTCGCCGGGGTCGAGGACGCCGTCGGCGGCGCGGGCCAGCCGGCCGGGGTCGGTCAGCAGGCCGAGGACCAGCCGGGCCGGGTCGCACGCGGGCCACACCTCCGCGACCGCCGCGCGGACATCGCGGTCGCGCCCGAGTGCGGTGAGAGTGCGGTCGTCGCAGGGCCACCCGGCCTCCTCCATCCGCGCCAGCAGGGCGCGGGCGACGCGCCCGGCGAAGAGGCCGCGGCCGGCGCCGTAGGGGACGCCGCGCCCGCGCACCTCGTCGGCCAGGGCGGCCAGCTCATCGGGGTAGAGGCGCCAGCGCCGCGCGCCGGTGCGGACCACGAGCGTCTCGGCGGGCGGACGCAGCCGCGACCACAGGTCGCGGCGGATGACCTCGGCCATGCGGGCGTCGCCCTTGATCCGCGCGGCGTCCGGCTCCTCGGCGCGCCGGACCTCGACCCGGCCGAGGAGGTCGTCGATCGTGGTGTGGGCGACGCCGAGCTCGCCGAGAGCAGGCAGGACGTTGCGGATGTAGTCCAGGAAGGCCCGGTTGGGGCCGATGACGACGGCGCCCGCGCGGCCCAGCCGCTCGCGCTCCATGTAGAGCAGGTAGGCGACGCGGTGCAGGCCGACCGCCGTCTTCCCGGTCCCGGGCGCGCCCTGGACGCACACGACGCGGTCGAGCGGGGCCCGGACGAGGTCGTCCTGGTCGGGCTGGATGGTCGCCACGATGTCGCGCATCGGGCCGGACCGCGGCCGTTCGATCTCCGCGGCCAGCAGCCCGCTGATCGGGCGCCCGTCCGCCGCCGGCCCGGCCGCGGCCAGCGGCTCATCCTCGTAGGCGGTGAGGCGGGCACCGTCGAAGCCGTAGCGGCGGCGCCGGCGCACGCCCATCGGTTCGCGCGGGCTCGCCCGGTAGAACGCCCCGGCGATCGGGGCCCGCCAGTCGATGACCATCGTGGTGCCCGCGGCGTCGTGGACGTTGCGCCGCCCGATGTGCACGGCGTCGTCGGGGCGCGGGCCGGGTGCAACGTCCGTGCCGGGCTCCTCCGTTCCGGGCGCGTCCTCGTGGACGGTGCCGGGCGGGAAGTCCAGCCGCCCGAAGAACAGCGGGACATCGGGCAGGTCGGCGAGGTGCTCGGCGCGCAGGGCGCGCGAGCGCCGCAGGACGGCGTTCGTGTACTTGTCCACGACGGCGTCGCCGACCGCGGTCCGGGTGGTCAGGACGTCCTCGCGCATCCGGCGGAGCGCTTCGCGGGCGGCCGCGAGGTGGGCGCGTTCGGCCCGGATCTCCGGGTCGACGGGGCGGGCGGGGTCGGGCATGGCGGAGCGCGCCTTTCGTCGGTGGGCGGATCGGTGGGCCGGGCGCCGGCCTGCGCACGCCGGTGTCCGGGGCGGCGACCCGACCATCATATTAACCTGGTCAATTTTTTGTCCCGGTCATTTATTTAACCCGACGTCCGTCGCACCTACACTGGCCCCATGGCCGAACCGACGGGGCTCAGGGAACTGAAGAAGCAGCGCACACGGCAGGCGATCTCCGAGGCGGCGATCGCCCTCTTCCGCGAGTCCGGCTTCGACCGGGTCTCGGTCGCCGACATCGCCGCCGCGGCCGAGGTCTCCAAGCCCACGCTCTTCGCCTACTTCCCGACCAAGGAGGACCTGGTCCTGCACCGGTTCGCCGACCACGAGACCGAGGCGGCCCGGGTCGTGCGCGACCGCGCGGCCGGAATCGCCCCGCTTGCCGCGCTCCGGTGGCACTTCCGCGACGGCCTCGACCGCCGCGACCCCATAACGGGCCTCAACGACCACCCCGAGGTGCTGGCGTTCCAGCGCCTGCTCTACGGCACCCCGGCGCTGGTGTCGCGGCTGCACGGCTACCTCGCGCGGGGGGAGGCCGCCCTCGCCGCGGCGCTCGCGGAGACGGGCACCGGCGACGACACGGTGGCCGGCGTCGCGGCCGGCCAGATCATCGCCACCCAGCGCATCCTCGCCACCCGCAACGCGGCCGAGATGGCGGCGGGCCGCTCCGCCGATGACGCCCACCCCGGCGCCGTCGCGCGCGCCGACACCGCCTTCGCCATCCTGGAGGACGGGCTCGCCGCCCGGCTGTGACCGCGGGCGCGCCCACGACCCGCCCCGCCGCGGACCGCCGGTCCATCCCCGTTCCGGACGCGGAATTTACGCCCGACACGTCCCGCATTGAACGGCGATCGTCACGCTCCGTGTTTGCATGAACGGGGCGGACCGCGGTCCGCGGACGCTACGAGGAGCGGAGGGCGCCGATGCACGAGACACAGCCCGAAACCGGCGTACCCCCGGCCGCGCGGGTGCCGTGGCGGAGCCTGGCGGTCATCGTCGGCGTCGTGCTCCTGCTCGCGGTCGGGTGGCCGATCGTCAACGCCGCGATCGCCGACGAGAAGCCGGTGGCCGACGGCAGCACCATGAGCGTCGCCGAAGGCGGCGGCCACGAGGCGCGGCTCACCTTCGGCCCCGGCTGGACCCTCCGGCCCGGCCAGAGCACCGAGGGGCGCACCTACCACTTCACCCGGGGCGGCGTGGAGATGACCGTCCTGTCCGCCGTACTGGACCAGCCGCGCGACATCGACGAACTCTGGGCGGGGCTGCGCCGGATCGTCCAGGTGGACCACCCCGGCGCCGAGCTCGGCGAGCCCCGCGTCACCATGAGCCGCAACGACGCCGGCGGCTGGACCGGGCCGCTGGTCGACGGCGACCGCACGGGGCGCGCCGTCGTCTACCCGTCGCCCGGAACGGCCTTCGCGGTCGAGATGACCATCCTCGCCGCGCCGGACGCCTCCGACGACGACCAGCGGGCGGCGGGCGAACTCGCGTCCTCCATCGCCTTCACCGGGAAGGGCGGGTCGGGATCATGAGCCGCCACGACGGCCCCTACGAGCCGGGACCCGCCCGCACCGGGGCACACGAACGGCGCCCCGCCGGCGCACCGCACGCCGGCCCGCACCCCGGCCACCCGCTGCTGCACGTCCCCCGGTCGCAGCGGGGCCGGGCGATATGGACGGTCTTCGGGGTGCTGTGCGCGGCGGGGGTGATCTCCATCCTGGCGTCCTTCGGGGGGCAGATGGCGGTCTTCCCCGGCGAGACGCTCCTGTCGTTCGTGCTGCTGGCCGTCTCCGTGGCGATCGGGTTCGCGCTGCTGCGCCGCATCCGCCCGGTGTGGTCGCCGCCGCGCGGCCTGTCAGCGGCCTGCGTGCTGTGGGGGGCGACCGCCGCCACCGGGGGCGCGCTACTCGCCAACAACGCGGTGCACGGAATGCTGTCCAAGACGGCGGGGCTGCCGTTCACGGCGCTGTGGGGCCCGTCGCTGTCGGCCCCGTTCAACGAGGAGCTGCTGAAGCTCTGCGGCCTCGCGCTGATCGCGCTGGCGGCGCCGCGCGCCTTCCGCGGGCCCGTGGACGGGTTCGTGTTCGGCGCGCTCGTCGGGCTCGGCTTCCAGGTCATGGAGAACCTGACCTACGCGCTGAGCCTGGTGATCGAACAGGGCGCCACCACCGGCGCCGGCTCCGTCATCCTGTCGTTCGCGGCCCGCGTCATCCTGACGGGGTGGGGGTCGCACTGGGCGATGACCGCGGTCGCGGGCACCGGACTCGGCATGATCGCCGCCGCGGCCGGCCGGGCCCCGGCGCGGCGCCTGGTGCCGGCCGTCCTGCTGATCCTGCTGGCCGTGGCCATGCACTGGTTCTTCAACGCCCCGCTGCTGGCGGCGACACCGGGCGGCACGCTGTTCTCGTCCATGCTGAACTTCGTGATCACCCTCGTGGTGTACTTCACCGTCCGGCACGCCTACCGGCACCGGATGGCCCAAGCCTTCTCCGCCGACGTGGCCGCGGGCCGCATGTCCGAGGCCGACGCCCGGACCCTCATGCGGCGCCGGCCGCGCCGCAAGGCGCTGCGCGGTTCGGTCGGCCCCGACCGCTCCATGGCCGTCGCGCTGCAAGCGGAACGCCTCGCCCGCGCCGAGCCCGTGGCGGCCGGCCAGCAGCCCGCCCCGGCCCCCGGCTGACCCCGCGGCCGCCGCCTCCTTCCCCGGACACGCGAACGCCCCGGAGAGGGGGTCCGGGGCGTTCGTGGAGCCGGGAGGGGGTCAGCGGACGATGACGACCGAGTTGTTGTCCAGCCGCCCGCTGTCCCAGAGCCAGTCCATGGCGGCGATGCTGACGCGGGCGCAGCCGTGCGAGGCGGGGTAGGGCGGAACGGAGTTGTAGCCGTGGACGGCGATGCCGCGGTTGAAGTACTTGGGCCGGTACAGCGCGCCAAGGGGGCCGGGGTCCCAGGCGTCGACGCCGCGGAAGACGGTGTACTCGCCGGTGGGGGTGACGGCCACGCTCTCCTGGCCCCGGGACTCGTAGGTCTCGCCGGAGCCGGTGGAGGTGTTGAAGACCTGTTCCACGTCGCCGTCGGAGACGACGAGGAGCAGCTGGCGTTCGAGGTCGATCTCGACCACGTTGCCCGATGTGCTGGAGGGGTCGGGGCGCACGCCGTCGTCGAGCGCGGCGCGGGTGTCGGGGCCGACGATGCCGTCGCGGTCGATTCCCGCCGCTTTCTGAATGGCGTAAACGGCCTGGACGGTCAGGCCGCCGAACTCGCCGTCGGCGGAATCGATCCAGTAGCCGAGTTCCATGAGGCGTTCCTGCAACGCCTCGACTTCGCGCCCGGAGTCGCCGACGCGCAGTTCCGAGGTGCCCCAGTTGAAGGCGTAGGCGCCTGCCGGTGCGGTGGCGGCCGAAGCGGTCCCGCCCAGGACCGCGAACCCGGTCCCGGTGGCGACGACCGCCGACAGGGCAAGGGCGGTCGCCCGGGCCGCATAGCGCTTGAAGCGTCCATGAGAACGAGTAGCCATGCCGCGCACTTTACCCGTCTTTTACCGCGGCATCGACGGGTCTCGTCCGATTCCGTGGAAAAGATCTCCGATTCCGGAATTCCCCTGGTGGAAACTCCGCGAAACATGATCGCACCGAATCCCGCGTCCCGTGGCGCACTTCGTTCACATGGGGCGCAGCGCCCGCCAGGCGCATTCCGCCGTTGTCAGGGCCATGGGGGCGACCGGGGTCGTGAACCCCATCGCGAGCTCGCCGGGCAGCCGCGAACCGCCGTCGAGAAAGGCCAGAACCCGGGGGATCCCGTTGCGCCGGAAGAGCCCCGCGAAGAACCCGGCCCCGTCGATCCGCCCGCTGTCGAGCGCCCGCAGCAGGACGGCGTCCATGGCCAGGTGCCGCCGCCGGTGGGGCACCGGCGGGACGGGGGTGCGGCCACGGGCGAGCGCGCCGGCCACCGCCGCCGCCTGCCGCTGGATGCCGCTGAAGGTGTAGCCGGTGGACGGGCGGGTCGCGCCCCCCGCCGCGCCGATCCGGAACACCCGGCGCCCCGCCCGGGTGCGGAAGGCGCCGTCGGTCATCGGGATCGCGCCCTGCTCGGCCGCTGTCACCTCGAACGCGCCCAGCCCCAGCACCCGCCCGGTGTAGTCGCGCAGCGCCGCGTCGTACCCGGCGTCGTCGAGCACCGCGCGCGTGAACTCGGTGTACTCCACCAGCGCCTCGCGCGGCGACAGCGGCAGCACGTAGCCGAACGCGACCCCGTTGGGCGGCTGCGGCGGGCGCAGGTCCATCAGCAGCGCACGGCCCGGGTCGAACGCGTCGGCCGCGGTGCGCACGAACCAGCCGCGGAAGTGCTGGAGGAGGGTGGTGCGCGCCGGCGGCAGGGCCGGCAGCGGGCGGGAGTCGAAGACCCACCGCGCGGCGATCTCGACCGGCTCGCCGGAGGCGTCGCGCCCGCGTACAACGGCGCGGCCGGGGCCGTCCTCGATCTCCTCCACGGCCGCGCCGACCTGCGCGACCCTGTCACTCAGCCCCGCGCGCACGTGCGCCTCGAAGTCGGTCGACCGCAGCATCTTGTAGGACAGAGGGGCGATCGGCGACGCGACGCGGTCGCCTCCGGGGCCGACCACCTCCAGGCGGTCCCAGCGGGCCGCCAGGACACCGTCCCACGGCCCGCCGCCGGTCTCCCAGAAGCACCAGGTCCGCGCGGGCGCGCGCAACGGCCCCGGGGGCGCCTCGATCAGAGCGACGCCGCCATCCACCCCGCCGCCCCGCCGCGGTTTCATCCGGTCCAGGCACCGGGTAAGGGACAGTCCAGCGGCTCCCGCACCCACGACGGCCACGTCGAACTCCCGCATGCGCCCCAGCATCGCACGGGGCGGCCGGGCCGCTCCGCGACACCACGGACGGGGGCGGCGTGCGCGAGCCCGCCCAGGCCCCGCCCTCAACGGACAGAGGGGTCCCGATGGACACCGCAACGCTGACGGACGAGTTCGACACCGCCGCCGCGTCCTATGACCGGCTGGTCGGCGCCAACCCCGGCTACCACCGGCACCTGCGCATGTCGGCGCGGCGGCTCGGGCTGCCCGCGGGCGGCGCCGGGCTGCGCGTGCTCGACCTGGGCTGCGGAACGGGCGCCTCCACGGCGGCGCTGGTGCGCGCCCTGCCGCGCGCCGAGATCATCGCGGTCGACGCCTCGGCCGGGATGCTCGACGCCGCCCGCGCGAAGCGCTGGCCGCCGGGCGTGCGGTTCGTGCACGCCCGGGCCGAGGACCTCACCCTCAGGGACATCGGCGGCCCCGCCGACGCGGTGCTCGCCGCCTACCTGCTGCGCAACTGCCCCGATCCCGACCGGGCCCTCCGGGCCATGGCGGCGCTGCTGCGCCCCGGCGGGCGGGTGGCGCTGCACGAGTACTCCGTCGCCGATTCGGCGCGCGCCCGCGCGGTGTGGCACGCGGTGTGCTGGGGCATCGTCATCCCCGCCGGCCGCGCGCTCACCGGCCGCGCCGACCTCTACCGCTACCTGTGGCGCAGCGTGCTGGCGTTCGACGGCGCCACAGCACTGCGCGACCGCATGCGCGCCGCCGGCCTGGAGGGCGTAAAGACCGCGCCGCTGCCCGGCTGGCAGAACGGCATCACCCACACGTTCGTCGGGCACACCCCGCCGGCGGCGCCGGGGGGCGGCGCGTGAGATACCCGGGTCGGCCCCTGCGTGCCGCCGCCCTGGCGGGCGAGGAGGCGTCACAGCATCCCGCGCGCCAACGGGCGGCCCGCGGGCCGGCGTGCCGGCTGCTGCCGGCGAACCGGGTCAGGGCCGGGCGCGCCCTGCGGCCGGCCGCGAAGCGGAAAGCCGCCGCGCGGGACGTGCCCCCAGGCGCGGGTGGCCGGAACACCACGGCCCCACCCACGGGCACCGCGCCGAGGAGGGCCCCTCATGACCGCTGAGGGGCGCGACCCGCTCGCCGAAGACGTCCCGCCCGCTGCGCCGCGCGGGGCGGTGCCCGATCGGGCGCCGTCCGCCGTGGTGGTCGGCGGTGGCATCGCCGGGCTGTCCGCGGCCACCGCCCTGGCCGAGCGCGGTGTGCGCACCGTCGTCCTGGAGCGGGCGGGCGGGCTCGGGGGCCGGCTGCGCGGCCACCCCACGACCCTGGCCGACGGGTCGGCGGTGACGATGAGCCGCGGCTTCCACGCGTTCTTCCGGCAGTACTACAACCTGCGGGCGCTGCTGCGCCGGGCCGACCCCGGCCTGGGCATGCTCACCCCGCTGCCCGACTACCCGCTGGTGCACGCCCGCGGCCAGGCCGACCGGTTCGCCGGGCTGCCCGAGACGCCCCCCTGGAACGCGCTGGCGTTCGCCCTGCGCAGCCGCGGCTTCCCGCTGGCCGCCACCGCCGCGGTGAACGTCCCCGCCGCGCTGCAACTGCTGGACGTGGACGTGCCGGGCGTCTACCGGCGCCTGGACCACCTGGACGCGGTGCGCTTCCTCGACCTCGTCCGCTTCCCGCCGGGCGCCCGCCACCTCGCCTTCGAGGTGTTCTCCCGGAGCTTCTTCGCCGACCCCCGGTCGCTGTCGGCCGCGGAGCTGGCGCTGATGTTCCACATCTACTTCCTCGGCTCCGCGGAGGGGCTGCTGTTCGACGTCCCCTCCGCGCCCTTCCCCCGGGCCCTCTGGGACCCACTCGCCGCGTACCTGGAGAAGAACGGGGCGGACGTGCACACCGGGCGGCCCGTCACCGCGATCGGGGCGGGCACGCGCCGCAGGTTCGCGGTCCACGCCGCCGACGGGACCGCCGAGGAGGCCGACGCGGTCGTGCTCGCCACCGACCCCGGCGCCCTCGGCCCGCTGGCGGAGGCGTCGCCGGGGCTGGCCACCCCGGCGTGGCGGGCCGGCGCCGGACGCGTGCCCACCGCCCCGCCGTTCCTGGTGTCGCGGCTATGGCTGGACCGGCCGGTGCGCGCCGACCGCCCCGGCTTCCTGGGCACCGGCGGCCACCCCACGCTCGACAACATCAGCGTGCTGGAGCGCTACGAGGACGAGGCCGCCGCATGGGCGCGGCGCACCGGTGGCTCGGTGGTGGAGCTGCACGCCTACGCCCTGCCCGAGGGCTGCGACGCCGCGACCGAGCAGGAGCGGCTGATCGCTCAGCTGCACGTCGTTTACCCCGAGACGCGCGGGGCGCGCATCGTCGACCGGCGGCACGAGCTGCACGCCGACTGCCCGCTGTTCCCTCCGGGCGGGTTCGGCGCCCGCCTGCCCGTTCACACCCCCGACCCCTGGCTGGTCGTGGCCGGCGACCACGTGCGGGTCGACCTGCCGGTGGCGCTGATGGAGCGCGCCGCCACCAGCGGGCTGCTGGCGGCCAACCGGCTCCTGTGCCAATGGGGCCTGCCCGGCCACACGGTCCGGACCGTCCCCCGCCGCGGCCGGGTCCCGCTCCTGCGCGCCCTGGCCCGCACCGCCCGGCGCACCCGCTGACCCGCCCGCGGGCGCCGCGCCGGACCGCCACCCGGGCGCCCGGGTGGCCTGCGGCCTCAGCCCCCGCCGGGCTTGGCCGTGCGCAGCAGGTGGCGGCGCTCGGCGTAGGCGAGGTCGTCGCGCCACAGCCGCCGGGCCGCGAAGCGCATCGCCGACCGGACCGCGGGCGCCGCACGCCGCGCGAGGGCGAACCCCGGGCGCGGGGAGGTGGCGATCAGCGCCTCGATCACCGCGGTGCGCGGCACCCCGTTGCGGTCGACTCCCAGCGGCGTCGCGTGCGTCTCCACGACGCTGCCGGCCCCCTCCCCCTCGATGATGTGCATGACGACCGTGCGCGGCTCGGGGCAGGAGAACGCCGCCCGCACCGGGACGCCCCAGCGGCCCGCGACCTTGAACGCCAGCTCCGCCACCATCCGGTCCGGGTCGGGGTCCGGCCCTTCGGGCACCTCGGTGACGCGCAGCCCCACGAACGAGTACGGGTGGAACCACGACCCGTGCCAGGGGTCGAGCCGGTTGGCGACGATGTCCTCGGGCTCGCACCGCCCCGCCATGCTCTCCACGGCGGAGATGACGGGCGCGCCCTGCGGGCGCTCGGGCAGCACTGGGCGCGCCAGCGGCTCCTCGCCGCCCGGCCCGTCCAGGCGCACCCAGGCCAGCACGCCGTCGTCGTGGGCGGGAAACGGCGACCAGCCCGGGAAGCCCCCGCCGTCCAGCGCCAGCCCGTGCCAGCGGCAGACCAGCCGTCCCGCGTCCACCGCGCCGTGGCACAGCGGCGCCCCGAGGTGCGGGCAGGCGCCGGGCGCGGCGTGCAAGGTCCCGTCGGCGCCGCGCCAGGCCACCACCTCGGTCCCGGCGACCACCCGGCCGAAAGGCCGATCGGGGCGGATCTCGTCGGCGGCGGCCAGCACGTACCAGTTCCCGGACGGCCGGGCCAGCGCCCGGTCCAGGGCCGCGCCGATGACGGCCGGGGCCGCCTGGCGCCAGGTCGGCCGCTGGCGGGCCCATACGGTCGCGGGCATCCGGCGCAGCGGGATCCGCCGCGGCCGGGGATCGGGGAGGGACATGGCCTTGTCGTCCTCTCAACGGGGCATCGCCCGTGTCGGTGCGGTCACGGGGTGAGCAGGCGCGCGGTGAGGGCGCGGCCCAGGGCGGGCAGCGCCATCCCGGCGCGGCGGGCGCGCGGCACGCTGTGCCGCCGGGTCCACACGTCGTAGTCGGCGGCCTCAATGCGGTCCAGGATCCCCCGGTAGAGCCGCAGCGCGGTGGCGACACACGGGCGCGACACCGGGTGCAGCATGGGGATCCCCGGTTCGGCCCGCCGGTAGACCTCGCGGTTGACCCCGGCCACCTCCGCCAGGGCCGCGCGCACGCGCGGGTCCTGGGCCCCGGTGCGGCGGCAGTGGGCGAGCAGGCCGCGGTCGGCGCCATGGGCGGCGAGCACGTCGGCGGGCAGGTAGACCCGGCCGCGGTCCAGGTCCTCGGCGACGTCGCGCAGGAAGTTGGTGAGCTGGAACGCCTCGCCCAGCGCCGCCGCGTGCGGCGCGGCCTCGGCGCGGGGCACCGACGTGCCCAGGACGGGCAGCACCTGGAGGCCGATCACGGACGCCGAGCCGTACATGTAGCCGCGGAGCTCGGCGAAGTCGGCGTAGCCCGTCACGTCGAGGTCCATGCGCATCGAGGCGAGGAACGCGGCGAACAGCGGCGGGTCGATGTCGTAGCGCCGCGCGCAATCGGCGACGGCCCGCACGACCGGCCGCTCGGCGGGGCCGCCGGAAAGGGCGGTCCCGAGGTCGGCCTCGACCGCGTCGATCAGCCCGCGCGGGCCGGCCGCCCCGTCCGGCGGGCCGGCGCCGTCGACGACGTCGTCCACCCACCGCGCGAAGCCGTACAGCGCGTGCACGGCCGGCCGCCTCGCGGGCGGCAGCACGCGGGTGGCGAGGTAGTAGCTGCGGCCGTGGCGGGCGTGCAGGTCGCGGCAGTGGGCGTAGGCCGCGCGCAGCGGCGCGCCGCTGATCCCCGCGGCGTCGAGTTCGGTGTCGGCCCCCATCAGCGGCTCCCTGCGGGGCGGGCGGCGCCGGTGATGCGGGCCGCGGCGAGCTTTCCGGAGATCAGGACGGTCGGCAGGCCAACGCCCGGTGTGGTCCCGCAGCCCGCGAGCACGGCGTTGGCGGTACCCGAGACCAGGTTGCGGGGCCGGAACGGTCCCGTCTGGGCGAAGGTGTGCGCGGTGGCGAACGGGGTGCCGAACGCCAGCCCCTGACGCTCCCAATCGTGCGGGGTGACCAGGTGCTCCGCCGTGATCGCCGCGCCGAGCCCGCTCAGGCCGCGCTCCTCCAGGGTGCGCACGAGCGCGTCGCGGTAGCGCGGCCCCTCGGTGCGCCAGTCGGGGCCGCCGGTGCGCAGGTTCGGCGCGGGCGCCAGCACGTAGAACAGGTCGTGCCCGGGCGGGGCCAGGCCGGGATCGGTGGCGGTGGGCCGGGTGACGAGCAGGGACGGGTCGCTCATGGTCCGGCCCACCCGGGTGATCTCGTCGAAGGTGCGGCTCCAGGCTGCGCCGAAGGAGATCGTGTGGTGGTGCAGCCCGGGCCAGGCGCGTCCGGTCCCGGCGTGCAGGACGACCGCCGACGGGGAGAACCGCAGCGGCACCGGGCGCCAGGGCACCCGCCCCAGCAGCCGGTAGGACGCGGGCAGGTCGGGGGTGAGGACGACCGCGTCGCAGGGGATCCGGCCGCCGTGGGCTGTGCGGACGGCGGTGATCCGGTCGCCCCGGCGCTCCAGCTCGCGTACCGGCTCGTTGTAGCGGAAGGCGACGCCCGCCTTGGCGGCGGCTCCGGCGAGCCCGTCGGCCAGTGCGCGCATCCCGCCGCGCGGGAAGTACACGCCGGCGACCGTGTCCATGTAGGCGATGACCCCGTAGGCGGCCATCGCCCGCTGCGGCGGCACCCCCGCGTAGAGCGCCTGGAAGGTGAAGATCCGCTGGAGCCGGGGGTCGGTCAGGAACCGGCCGATGGCGGGGGCCAGCCGGCCGAACCCGCCGATGGCGGCCAGCCGGGCGAGGTCGGGGGTGAGCAGGCCCAGCGGGGAGTCGAAGTTCGCGTCGATGAACCGCCGCATCTGCACCTCGTAGAGGCGGCTCAGCCAGGCGCGCAGCCGCAGGTAGCCCGCCTCCTCCCGGGGCCCGGCGACCCGCCGCACCTCGGCGGCCATCTCCTCGGCGCCGGTGTGCACGTCGACCTCGGTGCCGTCGGCGAAGGCCGCGCGGTAGGCGGGTGCCAGCGGGACGAGGTCCACGGTCTCGGCCAGCGAGGACCCGACGGCGGCCAGCGCCTCGTCGATGAGATCGGGCATGGTCAGCACCGTGGGCCCGGTGTCGATCCGGTAGCCGCCGATGTCGAGGCGGCCCGCGCGCCCGCCCGGGTGCGCATCGCGCTCCACGACCGTGACCTCGCGCCCCGCGCCGCGCAGGTGCAGCGCCGCGGCCAGGCCGGACAGCCCCGCTCCGACCACCACGACGCGGTCCGTGCGCCCGGGCACGGTCCGCACGCGCGGTGCCCGCCCGCTACCGCCGCTCATCGCCGCCCCCGCCCCTCGCCCCCGCCGCACCGGCGAGCGTGCCCCGGTGCGCGCGGCGGGAAACGGGACCAGAGGGCCCGATCGACGCCGCCCGCGCACCGGCACGGGGGTGCGGCCGCGGCGGGGTCCCTGCCGGGATAGGCGCAGGTCGGGAGGGGTCAGTCGTCCGTGGGGGCCGCGGGCCCGGTCCACGGGAAGCGGGGTGCGCGGCGCTCCTCGAAGGCCGCCAGGCCCTCGTCGAGGTCGCCCGCGGCCCACATCTCCGCGCGCCAGTGGGCGATCCGCTCCGGGGTGAGGGCGCCGCCGCCGATGCGGTCGAGGATGTCCTTGGACGCGCGGACGGTCAGCTGCGACCGGGAGCCGATGAGCTCGGCGAGGTCGGCCACCCGCTGTGCCAGGGCGGCACCGGGGACGACCTCGTTGTAGAAGCCTTCCCGCAGCGCCCGCTCCGCGTCGATGCCGGCGGCCGTGTAGACCAGGTGCTTGACCGGGGCCGTCCCCGCCAGCCGGACCAGCCGCCGCAGCGCGCTCACCGGGTAGAGGACGCCGAGCTTGGCCGGGGTGATGGCGAACCGCGCGTCGTCGGCGGCGATCCGCAGGTCGCAGGCTGCCGCGAGCTGGCAGCCGCCGCCGTAGCAGTAGCCCCGGATGGCGGCGATGACGGGTTTGGGGCAGGCCGCAATGGCCTCTTCGGCCAGGGTCGGTAGGTCGGTCTCGCCGTGGCCGATGCGGTCGAGCTGGCCGATGTCGGCTCCGGAGCAGAAGGTGTCGCCCGCGCCGGTGAGCACGGCGACCCGCACCGCGGGGTCGGCGGCCAGCTCGGCGAAGAGCGGGGGGACGGCCCGGTACATGTCGGCCGTCATGGCGTTGCGGGCGCCGGGGTTGTCGATGGTGACGGTCGCGACGCCGCCGGCCACGGACCGGCGCACCCGCCCCGCGCCGGCCGCCGGGCTCATCCCGCGCCGCCGGAGGTGCGCGCTTCGCTACCCCCCTGGACGCCGGCCGCATCGCCGGAGCCGGAGCCGGGGTCGTCGCCGTCGGGGTCGTACCAGGGCCACCAGGTGGCGGTGCGGCCGCCGGGGATCATCCGGTCCAGCCGGATGACCAGGCTGAGCGCGAACCCGCCCGCGACCATCCCGGTCAGCAGGTCGGTGAACCAGTGGAAGTGCAGGAACGCGGAGACGAACGCCTGGAGCACGGCGATGCCGACGATGCAGTAGCCGAGCCGGCGGATGATGTGCGGCCGGGCCGCCCGGTAGCGGACGATGAGGAACAGCACGAGCCCGTAGATCAGGATCGCGTTGGCGCCGTGGCCCGAGGGGAAGGACACCCCGCCTTCGGCGAAGAACGAGGGGTCGCCGGTGCGCGGGTGGCCGCGCTGGAGGATGAGCTTCATCATGGCGACCATGCTCATCATGCCCACCACGCCGCCGACGCTCAGGATGATCGGCCGCCACGAGCGGTGCCAGTAGGCGAGCTGAATGGCGGTCGTGGCCAGCACGGGCAGCGCGACGAACCGGGACGCCACGGTGTCGGGCCACAGGATCAGCGGTTCGCGCACCTGGTCCCAGTAGGGGCGGGGCGCCTCGTTGATGAAGATGTCGATGGGGTGCAGCGGGCCGGCGGAGAGCACGGTCATGGTGATGAGCACCACGGCCAGCACGATCGCGCGCTTGTCCGATGCCAGCCCCCACGCGATCTCGCTGACGCTGGGCCAGGTGACCCCGGGCCCGCCGGAGCGCCGGCGCGCGGTGCGCACCAGAGCGGCCCCCGGGGCGGTGCTCAATACCCGCCGGGACCTATGGAATGAGGGGATCGAATGGCCCGCCCGAAACAGCGGGTTCGACCGTATCCGCAATGTATGCATCATGTGTGCTCAGTGCTGTCTCACGAATTGTGGGCTGGCCTGCGGCACGCTTGTGCGTAGGGGGACGGGCTCGCCGCTCGGACGTCGACTCGGGTGGATTCGGGCGGGTAACGCGTTCTGTAGGGGTCGGGAAGCCGCGGGACGCATGGTCAGAGCATCCACGCAACCGGTGACAACTGCGTCGTCACTACGGTCCATGACCGGGGACACCGCTGGTGGCGCAATCGGTGAACCGGTCCCACCGCCCCCGTGTGGGGGACGCCACTTCACGACTCCCGGCTTTGTTCGAACATTTCCGACAGGAGAGCATAGCGCCCTGTAAGTTGACGCGCCGCGAGCCCCTGACGTTTACGAACGTGCTAACTCGCGCTTTACCGTCCTGTCCGCGGCCGTGCCCCTGCCGTTCGCCGAAGCCGCCCGAATGGCGCCCGCCGTCCCGTGCCGCAGGGCATGACGCCGGGCCCGCACCGTGGTATGGCACTCTTCGTAATGAGCCTGAGCGCTCGTGAAACCCCACCCAGCTGAAAGGCCGTCGATGGTCGACCTGCCCACGGGATCCGATGATCGGTCCCGGTTGGCCCGCAACCCGCTGCGGGAGCAGATCCGCCGCGTCCTCGTCGACGGTCTGCTCTCAGGCCGCTGGCAGCCCGGGGAGCGCATCGTCGAACGGCGGATCGCGGCCGAGCTGAACGTCAGCCAGGCCCCAGTGCGGGAGGCGCTGCGCGAACTGGAGACGCTGCGCCTCATCGAGTCCGTGCCGAACAAGGGGGCCCGGGTTCGCGCTTTCGGTGTTGCGGACATGGCGGAGATCTATCCCGTCCGCGCCGGTCTCGAACTTGTCGCCGCCGAACTCGCCGCCCCGGGCCTGGCCGAGGACCCGCGCCCGCTGGAGCGCGAGGTCGACGCCCTCAAGCGCGCGACCGCCGAGGGCGACGTCGAGGAGCAGATCAAGCACAGCGTCGAGTTCCACCGCGAGATCGTGCGGGCCGCCCGCAACAGCGTGCTCCTGCACACCTGGGAGTCGCTGGGGGTCGAGGTGTGGACGCGGCTGTCGGTCCGCTGGCTCAACATGGAGCTGCACGCCAAGGCCGCCGACCACGCCCAGATCACGGAAGCGTTTCGAAAGTGCGACCCCGAGGTCGGCCGGATGGTGCGCGACCACGTGCTCAACTACGTCGAGGCCGCAATGAAGTCGCACGATGCCGTGAGATGACCCGCCCGGCCGGGCCTGCGCGCCGAAGACCACCCCCCTTTGCCGAATACGCCCCGGATCTCCCCTAAAGTCGTATTGATCGATCATCGATCAGTACGTAGAGTGTGCGCGACGCACGTCACACAGATGACGGGCGTGTTGCGAGCCACGCGCGAACCGGCCGGACGATCAGGTGACCTCCGCCCAGGAATGGGCAGGGTAGCGACCACCGGGGGGCGAGCGCACGGAGTGTTCGGCCACGACAACTCAACAGCCACTCCCGCGACCCCGCCGTTGAGCCCGGCGTCGGCGCGGACGCCGTGGCCGCGGGCCCACCGCGCGCCCCGGCACCGGCCTCCCCGGGCCTACCGGCCCGGACCAGGCCGTTCCCGTACGTAGAAAGGCACCACCATGGCTGACACGGCCAAGCCGAAGGGCGGCGGCACCGCCAGGAACACGGGTGGCCGCCGGCGGAGCCGGAAGGGCGACACCCCCGACCTCTCCGACGAGCAGCCCGCGGTGCTGCTCGACTACTACCGGCAGATGCTGCTCATCCGCCGTTTCGAGGAGCGCACCGGCCAGGCGTACACGCAGGCGCGCATCGGCGGCTACTGCCACCTCAACCTGGGCGAGGAGGCCACCGTCGTCGGCCTCATGACCGCCCTCCAGGAACGCGACTACCTCTTCACCAACTACCGCGACCACGGCTACGCGATCGGCAAGGGCATGAGCCCGCGCACCGTCATGGCCGAGCTCTACGGGCGCTCCGACGGCGTGTCCAAGGGCTGGGGCGGGTCCATGCACATGTACGACACCGAGACCCGGATGCTGGGCGGCTACGGGATCGTCGGCGGGCAGCTCCCCCTGGCCACCGGCGCCGCGCTGGCCGTCTCCTACCGGGGCGGCGACGAGGTCGTCATGTGCCAGATGGGCGACGGCACCACCAACATCGGCGCCTGGCACGAGTCGCTGAACATCGCGGCGCTGTGGAACCTGCCCATCGTCTTCGTGGTCATCAACAACTTCACCGGCATGGGCACCACCGTCGACCGGTCCTCCGCCGAGCCCGACCTCTACAAGCGCGGCTCCGCCTTCCGCATCGAGGGCGTCCGGGTGGACGGCCGCGACGTGCTCGCCGTCCGCGACGCCGCCACCGACCTCGTCGAGCGCGCCCGCTCCGAGCAGCGCCCCTTCCTGCTGGAGGCCACCAGCTACCGGATGAAGGGCCACTCGGTGGTCGACCCCGCCAAGTACCGCACCGCCGAGCAGGCCGAGGAGGCCAAGGCCAACGACCCGGTCGCGGCCTTCGAGGCCCGGCTGGAAGAGGCCGGCATCCTCACCGAGGAAACCAAGAGCGAGATCGCCGGATCCGTCCGCGACGAGGTCGCCGACGCCGCCGACTTCGCCGAGAACAGCCCCCACCCCGAGGTCTCCACGCTGTTCGACTACACCTACGCCACCCCCGTGGCGAACGAGTCGCGCCGCATGCCCGCCGACCCGGTCTTCGCCGAGTAGAAAAGGAGCGGGTCCATGTCCGTGATCACCTACCGCCAGGCGCTGCGCGACACGCTGCGCGCCGAGATGCACCGCGACGAGAACGTCCTCCTCCTCGGTGAGGAGATCGGCGTCTTCGAGGGCTCCTACAAGATCACCGAGGGGCTGCTCAAGGAGTTCGGCGAGCGCCGCGTCCGCGACACCCCCATCGCCGAGGAGGGCTTCGTCGGCGCCGCGATCGGCGCCGCGATGCTGGGGCTGCGCCCCGTCGTCGAGCTGATGACGATCAACTTCTCCCTGATCGCCATCGACCAGATCATCAACCACGCCGCGAAGATCTACGGCATGTTCGGCGGCCAGACCAGCGTGCCGATGGTCATCCGCACCCCGGGGGGCGGCGGCCAGCAGCTCGGCGCCACCCACTCGCAGAACATCGAGCTGTTCTACTCCTTCATCCCGGGCCTGAAGGTGCTCGCGCCGAGCACCCCCGCCGAGGCCGCGTCGATGCTGCGCGCCGCCATCCGCGACGACGACCCGGTGCTGTTCCTGGAGAACCTCGGCCTGTACAACACCAAGGGCGAGGTCCCCGAGGGCGACGACACCGTCGCCGAGATCGGCCGCGCCGCGGTCACCCGCGAGGGCAGCGACATCACGCTGATCGGGTACTCCCGGATGGCCATGGTCGCCTCCCAGGTCGCCGAGAGGCTCGCCAAGGAGGACATCAGCGTCGAGGTCGTCGACCTGCGCAGCCTGCGGCCGCTCGACCGCGCCACGATCGTCAACTCGGTGCGCAAGACCGGGTCCGCGGTGGTCGCCGAGGACGACTGGCTGACCTACGGGATCGGCGCCGAGATCGCCGCCACCATCCAGGAGGGCGCGTTCGACTACCTGGACGCCCCGGTGCGCCGGGTCGCCATGGCCGAGGTGCCGATGCCCTACGCCAAGCCGCTCGAGACCGCGGCGCTGCCGTCGGTCGAGTCGATCACCACCGCTGTCAAGGAGACCCTGAGCGCTGTGGGCAAGCGGGTCGGGTAAAGGGGAAAAGCACACGATGACTGAGATCTACATGCCGCGCCTCTCCGACACCATGGAGGAAGGCGTCATCAGCTCCTGGGTCAAGAAGGTCGGCGACAAGGTCGCGTCCGGCGACGTCCTGGTCGAGATCGAGACCGACAAGGCCGTCATGGAGTACGAGGCCTACGAGGACGGCTTCCTCGTGAAACAGTCGGTGGCCGAGGGCGACACCGTGCCGATCGGCGCGGTGATCGGCGTCCTCGCCGACAGCCCCGACGCCGTGCCCGAGGAGTCCGGCGCCCCCGCCGCCCCCGCGGAGGAGCCCGCGGCCCCGGCCGCGGAGGCCGCCCCCGCTCCGGCCGAGACCGAGCCGGCACCGGCGCCCGCCGCCGAGGGCACCGCCCCCCGTCCGCTCAGCTCCCCGCTGGCCCGCCGGCTGGCCCGCGAGTACGGGCTCGACATCGAGTCCATCGACGGCTCTGGCCCCAAGGGCCGCGTCGTGCGGGCCGACATCGAGGCCGCCGCCCAGCGGCAGCGCGAGGCCGGCGCCCCCGCCGCCCCCGCGCCCGCGGCGGCGCGGGCCCCCGCCCCGGCGGCCGCCCGCCCCCAGGAGGCCTACGACGACGGCCGCGCCTCCGAAGAGCTGAAGGTGAGCAACGTCCGCAAGGTCGTGGCGCGCCGGCTGACCGAGAGCAAGCAGCAGGTGCCGCACTTCTACCTGCGGCGCACGATCGACGCCGAGGCGCTCAAGGCGTTCCGCGGCCAGATCAACGAGCAGCTCGCGAGCACCGGCGTCAAGGTCAGCTTCAACGACCTCATCGTCAAGGCCGTGGCCACCACGCTGACCGCGCACCCCGAGGTCAACACCTCGTGGGTGGACGACAAGCTGTTCCGGCACGGCCGGATCAACGTCGGCGTGGCCGTCGCGGTCGAAGGCGGGCTGGTCGTGCCGGTGCTGCACGACACCGACGCGATGCCGCTGTCGCAGATCGCCACCTCCACCCGCGAGCTGGCCGGGCGCGCCCGCGACGGCAAGCTCAAGCCCCAGGAGATGAGCGGCGGCACGTTCAGCGTCAGCAACCTGGGCATGTTCGGGGTCGACAGCTTCTCCGCGGTCATCAACCCGCCCGAGGCGGCGATCCTCGCGGTGGGCGCGATGAAGCAGCAGCCGGTGGTGCGCGACGGCGAGATCGTCGCCCGCAACACCATCGCGCTGGAGCTGTCGGTGGACCACCGGGCGATCGACGGCGCCGTCGGCGCCGCGTTCCTCAAGGACCTCACCGACGTGCTGGAGAACCCCATGCGGATCATCCTGTAGTCCGCCGGTCCACCGCCGCAGCGCCCGCCCCGGGAAGCCGGGCGGGCGCTGCGGTGCTTTTCGGGCGCCGGCGGAACGCCGCCGTCCACGGCCACGTCGGACGTGGAGGGCACCCCGACGCCCCGCAGGCCCGGCGTCGACCCGGCGTGGCGGGTGGACGGCCCGGCCGCCGTCGCGGCGCACCTGGTTTCACGTGGAACACGCAAGGTCACGGTTGTCCTACCGTGTGCCCGGCCGGGTGGCGCCGTGGCGGACCGTACGCAAGGGTGGTCCGCACCGCCCACCGCCGACCAGGAGGGACGCCCCCCGAATGACCGCCCCGCACCCGCCGGCCGAACCCGCAATGTCCGCGGCCGCCATCGTTCCCGGGCCCGAGTGGACGCTCACCTTCGTCCTCCGCAGCAGCGGCCTCCACGCCGGGCACTGGCTGCTGCCGCGCTGCGCGATCGCACCGGAGGAGAGCGCGGAGCAGGCCGCGCGCCGTGCCGCCGAGAGGGACGCCGGGCTGCGGACCGGCGCCCTCGCCCCGACCGGGATCTACGACGTGAACGGCTCCGGCGGCGCGGACGACGCCCCCTACCACCTGCACCTGCACGTCTACCGGGCGCTGCGCCCGTCCGCGGTCCCGGAGGGCTTCACCGGCGACCCCGCAGAGGTCTCCGGTATCGACCAGACCCACCCGCAGAGCGTGCTGCCGCATCCCGTCGACATGCTCGTGCTCAACGACGCGGGGCTGGCCGACTACGACCCCTCCCTGGTCCGCCGCCTCCTGGCCGCCGACGGCGTGACCGTGTCCCGCCTGGACCTGTAGGGCCCGGCCGGCCGTGCCGGTGACACGGGGGCGTGGTGGAATGGCGGCATGCCGAACCATCCCGCCCCCCGGACCTCGGCAGCGCCCGGGACCGCCCCGCTCCCCGCGGCCGCCACGTGGGGGCTGCTGGCCGCCTGGGCGCTGCACGACGCCGAGGAGCTGATCACCATGCCGGGGTGGGCGCGCCGCGCGCGTCCCCGGCTGGAGGCGGCGTTCCCCGCCGTTCCGGGCGGGGTCTGGGACCGGCTCGACGTCTCCCGCACCCACGCCGCGACCGCGATCGGGCTCATGGGGGTGGTGATGGCCGCCGCCGCGGCCGACGGCGCGCGCACCGGCGGGCGCAGCCCCTTCTACCAGGCGGCCCTGGCCGGGTTCGGCCTGCACACGGTGACCCACCTCGCGCAGTCGGCGCTCACCCGCGGCTACACCCCCGGCGTGGTGACCGCGCCGGTGATCGCCGCGCCGTTCTCACTGTGGGCCTGGGGACGGCTGCGCCGGGCCGGCGTGCCCACGGCGGCGCCGGGCACCGGATCGCTGCTGCTGATGCCCGTTGCGCTCGGATCGGCGCACGGGCTGGCATCGGCCGTCGAACGGATCCGCGCGCGCCGGGGCCGCACGGCGGCGCGCCGCCGGTAGCCGCACCGGGACCTGCCGTTCCGGAACCGCCCGTTCCGCGGAGGCGGCCCGCCGCGCTCATGCCCCTGCGGCGGCCAGCTCCGTCCGCGCCCGCATGAGGGCGAAGCCGAGGAGGTTCTCCCCCGGCCACAGAGCCGGGTCGGCCGCGCGTTCGTCGTCGGCGGCCAGGCCGATCCCCCACACGCGGTCGAGCGGGCTCGCTTCTACGAGCACGCGCGCCGCCGTCGCCCGCAGGAAGGCCCCGAGCTCCGCGTTCTGGCCGAACTTGTGCACCGACCCGCGCACGACGATGTCGAAGCGCCGCTCCCGCCACACCGCTTCGTCGAACCCCGCGACCTCGCGCCCCAGCCGCTTGGCCGCGCCCGGCTCGGCCGCCGCCAGGATGCGTCCGGCCGCGGCGGTGTCGCCGAACAGCCGCGCCTTCTCGGCCATCATCCAGTGCTCGGCGGTGGCGTAGCGCACCCCGTCGACCGTGAAGGCCGCGGGCCACCACTGGCTCAGGCATCCGGGGCCGGGCGTGCCGTCGGGCCGCGCCCGGTGGCCCCAGAAGTACAGGTAGCGCAGGCGCTCGCCGCCGGCGGCGCGGACGCGCAGGTCATCTAGGGACATGGGCGGCTCGCTTTGCATATCCGCATTCTTCCGTACATCCGCCACGAGGGTGCTCACGTGCCGCCCCGGCACCGGGCGCGAAGGCCCCCGCGGCCCGCGTCCCCGTACTGACATGTGGTTTCGACGGCGTAGGACCATGTCGACTCATCGATTCGCCCCCAATAAGCAGAACTCCACTGCTTTACTGGAGATCATGGGCGAGCGTTGGCAGGATCGTTTCCGCGCAGGCCGGACCGGTCTCCCCTCCTGGGCGCGCGATGCGCCGGACCACTCCCTGTTCCGCGGCAACGCCTCCGGGACGTGGGAGATCCACACCTGGCACCGGGGCACGGGCGAACAGCGGCAGGCGACCGAGCGGCCGCAGGGCACGCATACGGCCGCACTCGACCCCTCCGGGGCGTGGGTGTGGTGGTTCGACGACACCGACGGCGACGAGTTCGGCGTCTGGCGGGCACAGCCGTTCGGCGGCGGGCCCGACCGCGCCGCGGCCCCCGGGCTTGCGCCCTCCTACATGGGCGGGCTCGCGCTGGGGGCGTCCGGGCTGGCCGTCGTGGGCCGCTCGACCGACGACGGGTTCAGCGCGCACCTGTGCGTGCCGGGCGCGCCGCCGCGCACCGTCTACGCCCACCGGCAGGAGGGCCGTGTCGCCGCGCTCAGCGACGACGAATCGCTGCTGGCCATCACGCACAGCGAGCACGGCGACAGCCGCCACATGGCGGTGCGCGTCCTGCGGCTGGACGCCGGCGGCGACGGCGCGACCACCGTCGCCGACCTCTGGGACGGACCGGGGCGCGACCTCACCGCCGTCGGCTTCGAACCCGGCGGCCACCGGCTGCTCGTCCTGCACGAGCGCACGGGCCGGACCGAACCGCTCATCTGGGACCCCCTCACCGGGGAGGAGCGCGACATCGGGCCGGGCCTCGGCCTCGACGGCGAGCTGTCGGCCGGCTGGACGCCCGATGGCGCCCGCCTGCTGATCACCCAGGAGGACCGTGCGCGGTCGCGGCTGCACCTGCACGACCTCGCCGCGGGGACGACCGCCCCGGTCCCGACCCCGCG
Source organism: Nocardiopsis sediminis (assembly GCF_042650565.1). Taxonomy (NCBI): domain Bacteria; kingdom Bacillati; phylum Actinomycetota; class Actinomycetes; order Streptosporangiales; family Nocardiopsidaceae; genus Nocardiopsis; species Nocardiopsis sediminis. The sequence continues at coordinate 149,238 of NZ_JBHSBH010000012.1, read as the reverse complement.
CGGGCTGGTGTCGGCGGCGACGGCACGGCCCGACGGCACGGTCGAGTACGCCTGGTCCAGCTCGGAGCTGCCGCCCGCGATCCGCGACACCGCCGGCCGGGTCGTCCTGGCGCCCCCGGGCATCGCCGCGCCCCCGTCCGTCCCGGTGCGCGACGTCGTCGTGGAGGGCCCCGGCGGCCCCGTCCACGCCCTGGTCTCCGTCCCCGGCGACTCCCCCGCCCCCCACCCGGCCGTGTTCGTGGTGCACGGCGGCCCCCAGGCCCAGGACCTCGACTCCTTCCGGCCCGACGTCGCCGCCTGGGTCGACCACGGGTTCGCGGTCGTGCGCGTCAACTACCGCGGCTCCACCGGCTACGGCAGCGCGTGGCGCGACGCCCTGGAAGGGCGCGTGGGGCTGACCGAGCTGGAGGACATCACCGCCGTGCGCGACTGGGCCGTGGCCACCGGGCTCGCCGACCCCCGCCGGCTGATCCTCGAGGGCTGGTCGTGGGGCGGCTACCTCACCCTGCTCGGCCTGGGCGTCCGGCCCGGCGCCTGGAGCCTGGGCATCGCGGGCGTCCCCGTCGCCGACTACGTCACCGCCTACGCCGACGAAATGGAGGCCCTCCGCGCCTTCGACCGCTCCATGTTCGGCGGCTCACCCGAGGAGGTACCCGAGCTGTACCGGCGCTCTTCACCCCTGACCTACGCCGACCGGGTCACCGCACCGGTCCTGGTCCTGGCCGGGGAGAACGACCCCCGCTGCCCCATCCGGCAGATCGACACCTACCTCGCCCGGCTCGCCGAGCTGGGCACACCCCACGAGGTGCACCGCTTCGACGCCGGGCACGGGTCGTTCGTGGTCGAGGAGCGCGTCCGGCATATGGCCGTCGAGCTGGACTTCGCCCTGAGAAACACCGGGATGCCGACGGAAGGACCGTCCCCAAGGGCCGTGTAGCCATGGGAGGGCAACCGCGCTATCTCTGGGTGGCCGAAATGCTCCGCCGCCCCATCCTGAACGGCGAGCTGGCACCCGGCAGCCGGCTGCCGTCGCGGTCCCGGCTGGCCCGCACCCACCACGTCAGCGAGCAGGTCTCGCGGCATGCGCTGCGGCTGCTGGTCAGCGAGGGGCTCGTGGAGGCACGCCCGGGGTCGGGCTACTACGTCCGCCCGGTGCCGCAGATCCACCGGTTCTCCCGCACGGACCGCTCCTCGGGCTCCGGCGTCGAGCCGCTGCACCGCGAGGAGCTGGGCACCCTCACCGTGAAGGTGAACGACCTGGTGGCGCGGCGGCTGACCCTGCGCGACGGCGAGATGGTCTACCGCACCCGCTCCCTCGGCCTGGCCGACGGCGCCCCCGTCGCCCTGCACACCGCCTGGGAGCCCATGGTCCTCACCCAGGGCACCCTGCGCACCCCCGCCGACGCCGAACCCGGCACCGGCGTCCTCGACCGGCTCGGCGCCGCCGGGGTCATCATCGACCGCGTGGTGGAGGAGGTCGGCGTCCGCCCACTCCGCGAACCCGAGGCCACCCTCCTCCAACTCGCCCCCGGCCTACCCGTCCTGGTCGTGGAACGCACCCACTTCAACGGCCAGCGCCCCGTGGAAACCTCCGATCTGGTCGGCTCCGTCGACCACTGCCGCCTCCTCTACCGCCTCAGCCTCGCCCGCCCACAGAAGAAAGGACGGTGAGCACCGCAGCGGAAAGCGCCCGTATCCCTGTGACGGCGGCAGGAACAGCGCAGACGGGGGGGGGGCCCCCCCCGCCGTGTGCGTGTTTCCCGCCGGGATCAGGCCTCGATGAACTCCTGGGCCACGACCTCGGCGATCTGGGCGGTGTTGAGGGCCGCGCCCTTGCGGAGGTTGTCGCCGCAGAGGAACAGGTCGAGCGACTTGGGGTCGTCGACCGAGCGGCGGATGCGGCCCACCCAGGTGGGGTCGGTGCCCACCACGTCGGCGGGGGTCGGGAACTCGCCCGCTGCGGGGTCGTCGAGCACGACCACGCCGGGCGCCGACGCCAGCAGGGTGCGTGCGGCGTCGGCGTCGACCTCGGTGGCGAAGGTCGCGTGCACCACCAGCGAGTGGGTGGTGACCACGGGGACGCGCACGCACGTGGCCGATACCCGCAGGTCGGCGAGGTTCAAGATCTTCCGGGACTCGTTGCGGACCTTCAGCTCCTCCGACGAGTAGCCGTCGTCCTTCAGCGAGCCGGCCCAGGGGACGACGTTCATCGCGAGCGGGGCCGGGAACGGGCCCAGCTCGCCCACTGCGGCGCGCACGTCGCCCGCCCGGTCGCCCAGGGTGCGGTCGGTGGCGACCTTCTCGATCTGGTCGTGCAGGGTGTCGATGCCCTCCTGGCCGGCTCCGGAGGCGGCCTGGTAGGAGGCCACGACGAGGTCGGTCAGGCCGTAGGCGCGGTGCAGCGCACCCAGCGCCACGATCATCGAGAGCGTGGTGCAGTTGGGGTTGCTGATGATGCCGCGCGGGCGGTTGGCGGTCTCCTCGGCGTTGACCTCGGGCACCACCAGCGGGACGTCGGGGTCCATGCGGAAGGCCCCGGAGTTGTCGACCGCGACCGCGCCGCGCTCGGCGGCGATGGGCGCCCACACCTTGGAGACGTCGTCGGGGACGTCGAACATGGCGACGTCCACGCCGTCGAAGACCTCGGGGGCCAGGGCCTGGACCTCGACCTCCTCGCCGCGGACGGTGAGGCGCTTGCCCGCCGAGCGCGGCGAGGCCACGAGGCGGATCTCGCCCCACACGTTCTCGCGGGTGGAGAGGATGTCGAGCATCACGGTGCCGACGGCACCGGTGGCGCCGACAACGGCAAGGGTGGGTAGATGACGGCGGCTCATCGGCCGGTACCTCCGTAGACGACGGCTTCGACCTGGTCGGCGTCGAGCTGGAATTCCGAGTGGGCGGCGGCGACGGCGGTGTCGACCTGGTCCTGCTCCACCACGACCGAGATCCGGATCTCCGAGGTGGAGATCATCTCGATGTTGGTGCCCGAGCGGGCGATGGCGTCGAAGAAGCGCGCGGTGACACCGGGGTAGGAGCGCATGCCCGCGCCCACCAGGGACACCTTCCCGATCTGGTCGTCGTAGCGCAGCGCCTCGAACGCGACCGTGTCCTGGATCTTCTTCAGCACCGACAGCGCGGTCTGCCCGGCCTCCATCGGCACGGTGAAGGAGATGTCGGTGCGCGAGGTCGATGCGGCCGACACGTTCTGCACGATCATGTCGATGTTGATCTCGGCATCGGCCAGCGCCTTGAAGATCGAGGCGGCCTCGCCGACCTTGTCGGGGACGCCCACGACCGTGATCTTGGCTTCGCTCCGGTCGTGTGCGACGCCGGAGATGATCGGTTGTTCCATGCCTTCGGCTTCCTCAACTTCGGAGACGACCCAGGTACCGGGCCTCTGGCTGAACGACGAGCGGACGTGCAGCGGGATGTTGTACCGCCGCGCGTACTCCACGCATCTGAGGTGCAGGATCTTGGTGCCGCTGGCCGCCATCTCCAGCATCTCCTCGTAGGAGATCTTGGGGATCCGGCGGGCCGTGGGGACGATCCGCGGGTCGGCGGTGAACACGCCGTCGACATCGCTGTAGATCTCGCACGCATCGGCGTTCAGCGCCGCGGCGAGCGCGACCGCCGTGGTGTCGGAACCGCCGCGGCCCAGGGTGGTGATGTCCTTGCTGTCCTGCGAGACACCCTGGAAGCCGGCGACGATGCAGATGGAGCCCTCGTCCAGGGCCTCCTGGATGCGGCCGGGGGTCACATCGATGATCTTGGCGTTGCCGTGCAGGGACGTCGTGATGACGCCAGCCTGCGAGCCGGTGAACGAGCGGGCCTCGTAGCCGAGGTTGCCGATCGCCATGGCGACCAGCGCCATCGACATGCGCTCACCGGCGGTCAGCAGCATGTCCAGCTCGCGGCCGGGCGGCAGCGGGGACACCTGCTCGGCGAGGTCGAGGAGTTCGTCGGTGGTGTCGCCCATGGCCGAGACCACGACGACCACGTCATACCCCGCCTTTTTCTGGGCGACGATCCGTTGGGCCACTCGCTTGATGGCTTCCGCGTCGGCGACGGAAGACCCACCGTACTTCTGCACGATCAGAGCCACGGTCGTTGCTCCTGAGGAGTTGGGATCACGGTAATCAACTAAGAAGTGTAGCTATCGGGAATCTGCGGACACCTTCTCACCTGGGCTTCACCCCGATTTCGGTCCCGGAGCGGCCCCGGTTTCGGTGGCGTCGGGGCGGGGGCATACCCGGTTCGGGCGGGTTCATCCGCATGGCCGGGCCGCCGCCCCCGGCTCCGGGGGAGGGGGCCCGCCCGGCGGCCGGGAGCTCCTAGAACTCCAGGCTCCGGCGCCCCTCGAAGGCGCGGCCGAGGGTGACCTCGTCGGCGTACTCCAGGTCGCCGCCGACGGGCAGGCCGCTGGCCAGCCGGGTGACTTTCAGGCCCAAGGGTTTGACCAGGCGCGCCAGGTACGTGGCGGTCGCCTCGCCCTCCAGGTTGGGGTCGGTGGCCAGGATCAGTTCGGTGATCTGGCCGTCCGAGAGCCGGGCCATCAGCTCTTTGACGCGGAGGTCGTCGGGGCCGACGCCCTCGATGGGGCTGATGGCGCCGCCGAGCACGTGGTAGCGCCCGCGGAACTCACGGGTGCGTTCGATGGCGACGACGTCCTTGGACTCCTCGACCACGCAGATCACCGCGGCATCGCGGCGCACATCACGGCAGATCCGGCACTCCTGCTCCTCGGAGACGTTGCCGCACACCGAGCAGAACCGGACCCGCTCCTTGACCTCGACCAGCGCGTGGACCAGCCGCTTGACGTCGGCGGTCTCGGCGGCGAGCAGATGGAAGGCGATGCGCTGCGCGCTCTTCGGACCGACGCCGGGCAGCCGCCCGAGCTCGTCGATCAGATTCTGAACCGCGCCTTCGTACATCGCCTACCACTCACTCGAAGCCCTATCGGCTCCAACGTTAACGGACCCGGTGCCGCGCTCGGGACCGCAGCGGGCCGCCGATCCTAGAAACCCGGCAGGCCGGGCATCCCGCCACCGCCGCCCGGCAGCCCGCCGCCCAGGCCCTCGGCCAAGGGGCCCATCTTCTCCTGCTGCAACTCCTCGACACCGGTCTCGGCGTCGCGGATGGCCGCGAGGACCAGGTCGGCGATGGTCTGCGCGGAGTCGGCGAGGTCGTCGGGGTCGATCGCCTTGGGGTCGATGGTGATGTCCTCGACCGAGCCGCGGCCGCTCACCGTGACCTTGACCAGCCCGCCGCCCGAGGTGCCCTCGACCTGCGCGTCGTCCAGCTGCTGCTGCGCCTGCACGAGCTGCTGCTGCATCGCCTGCGCCTGCTGCAAGAGGGCCTGCATGTCCATTCCGCCGCCAGGGTTCACTGCATCGTCTCCTTGCTGCATTGTCCGGTGTCTGCGAGCGTAGCCGCTCACGGCCGGGCAACGGCGGCACCCCGGGCGGTCCGGGCCGGATCAGGCCGAATCGGCCCGGTGCTCGCGGCCGGCCGAGGCGATGACGCCGTCGAGGATCCGCCGGGACTCCGCCAGCTGCGCCATCATGCCGTCGATGCGCCGGCGCTCCACGGTCAGCAGGTCGACGAGGTCGGGGGCGGGCGCGCCGCGCTCGTGGTCGAGGATGCAGGGCAGCAGCTCGGAGATCTTGGAGCTGCACAGGCCCGCTGAGTACAGGCACTGGATCCGGTCGACGCGTTCGACGGCGTCGTCCGCGTAGTCGCGGTGGCCGCCGGGGGTGCGCTGCGATGTCAGGAGGCCCTGCTCCTCGTAGTAGCGGAGGGAGCGGACGCTGACCCCGGTCCGCCGCGCCAGCTCGCCGATGCGCATCGTGACCTCCACCACAGGGACTTGAAACTCACATCCACGTCACATTCTACCGTCGTCCCATGAACGACGACAGAGTTCCCGCGTCCCCGCTTCTCGCCCCCTACACCGCCGCTGGCCTCCGCCTGCCCAACCGCATCGTGATGGCCCCGATGACCCGGCTGCGCGCCGACACAGCGGGCGTCCCCACGCCGATCATGGCGACGTACTACGCCCAGCGGGCCGGCGCCGGGCTGATCGTGTCCGAGGGCATCGCCCCCAGCGAACGCGGCGTCCAGTACCTCAACGAGCCCGGCCTGCACACCGAGGAGCAGGTCGCCGGGTGGCGGACGGTCACCGACGCCGTGCACGCGGCGGGCGGCCGCATCTTCGCCCAGCTCATGCACGCCGGCCGCAACGGGCACCCGGCCAACCGGCGCGACGGCGGCCACCCCGAGGCGCCGTCGGCCGTGGCGCTGACCGGGCGGGTGCACACGCTCACCGCCAAGGCCGACGCCGTCGTCCCGCACGCGATGACCACCGCCGAGGTGCGCTCCACCATCGCCGACATCGCCGCCGCCGCGCGCGCGGCGATGCGCGCCGGGTTCGACGGCGTGGAGATCCACGGCGCCAACAGCTACCTGCCGCACCAGTTCCTCGCCGACAACACCAACCTGCGCGACGACGCCTACGGCGGCCCGCCGGCCCGGCGCGCCCGGTTCGCCATCGAGCTGACCGAGGCCGTGGCGGACGCCGTCGGCGCCGGGCGCACGGCCCTGCGGCTGTCCCCGGGCAACCCCGAGAACGAGATCGTGGAGGCCGACCCCGCCCCGGTCTACCGGGCCCTGCTCGCCGCCCTGGACCCGCTGGGCCTGGCCTACCTGCACCTCACCGACGACCCCGTGTACCCGGCGCTGGCCGACCTGCGACCGCGGTGGAGCGGAACGCTCGTGGGCAACACCGGGGAGCACGAGGTGACCGGCCAGGGGTCCGCCGAGCGGCTGCTGCGGGAGAAGGGCGCCGACCTGGTCTCCATCGGGCGCGCCTTCATCTCCAACCCGGACCTGCCCGCGCGCATCGCCTCGGGCACCCGCTGGGCGCCCCCTGCCGGTCACGAGTCGCACTACAGCACCGGGCCGGAGGGCTACATCGACTTCCCTCCGGCCGCGGCGCCCGAGGGGGAGCCGGCGGCCGAGGCGGTCGCCCGCTGAGGCGCCGGGTGAACGGGGTCAGTCCCCGCTCTCGTCGCCCTCCTGGGCCTCCCGTTCCTTGTCCCGCTTCTCCTTGAGCTTGCGCAGCAGCTCGCGCTTCTCCTCCAGCGGGTCGGGGCGCCCGCCCTTCCCCGAGTAGCCTGACCCGCGCATGGCGCCCCGGGACATGCTGGTGCGCTGGCCGCCGAGGCCGAGCAGGTTGTCGCGGCTCTTGCCCATGGGGATCTCCTCTGTATTCGTCTGTGTCCGGCGCTCCGAGCCTACGTCAAGACGATACGTCTCGGTTCGACGCTTGGTAGGTTCGGCCCATGCCACCCGAGACGACGACACCGAACAGCTCGCGGCGCAGTGAGCGCTCGCGCCGCGCGATCCTCGACGCCACCTACGGCCTCGTCATGGAGAAGGGCTACGCCAAGCTCACCATAGAGGCCATCGCGGCCCGCGCGGGCGTGGGCAAGCAGACGATCTACCGGTGGTGGCCCTCCAAGGGCGCCGTGATGTTCGACGCCTTCTTCGACGCCGCCTACAGCGGGGGCGAGGACATCGCCCTGCCCGACACCGGGGACATCGAGGCCGACCTCAAGGCCGTGCTGCGGGCGACCGTGGACGAGTACAACGACCCCGAGTACAGCGCCCGGCTGCGCGCGCTCAACTCCGAGGTCCTGGCCGACTCCCAGCTGTCGGCGGAGCTGTTCGACCGGATGCTCGCCCCCGGCCTGGCGGCCTACCGCACCCGCCTGGAGGCCGCCCAGCAGGCGGGCCAGATCGCCGCCGGCGCCGACCTGGAGACGGCGGTGGAGCTGCTGCTCAGCCCGATCCAGTACCGCTGGCAGCTCGGGCCCGGCCCGCTGACCCATGCCTTCGCCGACTCCATCGTCGACATCGTGCTCCCGGGCCTGCGGCCGCCGCACCCGGAGGGCTGACCCGGGCGCGCGAGGGCGGCCCCGGGGGGCGCGGCCACGGATCGGGCCGGGATCAGGTGTTGTGGTCGATCTTGTCCAGGAGCTTGCCGCCCAGCTCCGACTCGATCAGGGAGAACGCGTTCGGCGGAGGCGCCTGGGAGGCGTCGGGGTCGTTGACCGGGTCGGCGTCATCGCCCGCGTCGAACCCCTCGGGCGGCGGTGAGGACATGGCGTCCTCATAGGGGTCGGGAGGCGGCTCCTCCCGGGTCGTCAGAGGGCGCTGCGGTCCGGTGCCGCCCTGCTCCCGCGTGTCGGACGATGCGCCGCGCGCCGCGGGCCCGGGGTCGGCGGGCCCTGGTGGCTGCGCGGGCCGCTCCTGCGGCGGAGCGGGGGTGTCCCAGCCCGCCGGCTCGGCGGCGGGAGGGGGCGGAGGCGGCGGCGCGGGGCGCTGCGGCGCCGCGGGCGGGGCACCGTTGGCGGGCACCGCCACCACCCGGACCTCGACCCCGAGGACCTGGCGGATCGCCTGGGCGACCACCTGGTCGCTGCCGCTGTTGGAGAAGCCCTTGGCGTCGTTGGGCTTGGAGAACCCGAGCTGGACCTGGTTGCCGTCGACGCCCATGGGGCGTACGTCGGTGCCGCTGAGCACCATCCAGGTGAAGCGGCGCAACCCCTTCACGGTCTCGAGGATCCGCCCCCAGGAACCCTGCACGGCCCCGATGTCGACCGTGCCGCCCCGGGCGGGCGCCGCGGACGCGGGCGGGGCGGCGGGCCGCCGGGCGGCGGGCTGCTGCCGCGACGGACCGGGGCGGGCGGGCTCCGGCCAGTCGTCGGCGGCCCGCTGCGGTGCCGGGGCCGGGGCCGACGGTGCGGGAGCGGGTTCGGCCGGTGCCGGGGCCGCCGGGGATGCGGGCTGCGCGGCGGGAGGGGCCGCGGCCACGGGGGCCGCGGGGGCCACCGGAGCGGGGGCGGCGGGGGCCGCCGCCGGAACGCCCGCGGCCATGCGCCGCTCCAGCTGGTCCAGCCGCGCCACGAGCGCTCCGGAGTCGCCGCCACCGCCGGGTTCGGCGCCCGGCAGCAGCACGCGGGCGCAGAGCAGCTCCAGCAGCAGCCGCGGCGAGGTGGCGCCGCGCATCTCGGTCAGGCCCTGGTTCAGGATCTCGGCCGCGCGGGTGAGCGCAGCGGGGCCCAGCCGCCCGGCCTGCTCGGTCATCTGCTGCACGGCATCGGGCGCGACGTTGATCAGGCCCTTGTCGAGGGCGTCGGGCACCGCGGCCAGCACCACGAGATCGCGGGTGCGCTCCAAGAGGTCGGCGGTGAACCGGCGGGGGTCGTGCCCGCCCTCCATGACGCGGTCGATCAGGCCGAACACGGCCGCGCCGTCGCCAGCGCCCAGCGCGTCGACCATCTCGCCCAGCAGGCTGGAATCGGTGTAGCCGAGGAGCGCGACCGCGCCGTCGCGGGTGATGCCGTTCTCGTCGGAGCCCGCGAGCAGCTGGTCCAGGATCGACAGCGAGTCGCGCGCCGACCCTGCGCCCGCGCGCACCACCAGGGGCAGCGCGGCGGGGTCGAACGCGACCCCCTCCTCCTTGAGGATCTCCTCCATCAGCTCGCGCAGCGTGCTGGGCGGGATCAGCCGGAAGGGGTAGTGGTGGGTCCGCGACCGGATGGTGCCGATGACCTTGTCGGGCTCGGTCGTGGCGAAGACGAACTTCAGGTGCGGCGGGGGCTCCTCGACGAGTTTGAGCAGCGCGTTGAACCCCTCGCGGGTCACCATGTGCGCTTCGTCGATGATGTAGACCTTGTAGCGCGAGTTCACCGGCGCGAAGAACGCGCGCTCACGCAGGTCACGGGCGTCGTCGACGCCACCGTGCGACGCGGCGTCGATCTCGATGACGTCGATGCTGCCGCCGCCGTCGGGCGCCAGGGCGACGCAGGAGTCGCACTTCCCGCAGGGGTCGGGGGTGGGGCCCTGCTCGCAGTTGAGCGACCGGGCGAGGATGCGGGCGCTGGACGTCTTGCCGCAGCCCCGGGGGCCGCTGAACAGGTAGGCGTGGTTGATCCGGCCGTTGCGCAGCGCCTGGCGCAGCGGATCGGTGACGTGCTCCTGGCCGCGCACCTCGCCGAACGTGGCGGGCCGGTACTTGCGATACAGCGCAATGCTCACGGCGTGCTCACTGCTCCCTCCGCGGTCACACCCACCCCCCATTGAACCGTGTCCCCGTGACAGCCGCACGCGTTCGCCGGGGATCGTGGGGAGGGGCCGGAGGCCGGATCAAGGGGTCCCGGGAAAGAAAGGACCCCCCGCGCACCCGCCAGAGCTTACTTATCCTTGCTGCCTTCCGGCCCTGGGGAGGTTCATAAGATGACGCCGCACGAGGGGTCTGCCCAGAGTCTAGCCGACTCCGGGGACCGCGGGGCCCATCCCTCGGGGGCCGGGGGCGGCGGCGCGAACGGGACGGGGGGGCGACGGCACACGGGCGGCCCGGGCGGTGCGTTCCCCCACCGTTCCCGCACGGGGAAACCGTTCGAAGCACACCACCCCGGCATGTAAAGTTGTCCGCGGAGGATTCGCCTAGTGGCCTAGGGCGCACGCTTGGAAAGCGTGTTGGGGGCAACCCCTCACGAGTTCGAATCTCGTATCCTCCGCCGCCTCAAGCAGGCAAGACGAAGGCCCCGACCGGGTGCGCGGTCGGGGCCTTCGTCGTCGTGGTCTCAGTTTTGGTCTCAGTTGGCCTCTTCGGGGCCCTCCTCCCCCTCGTCAGACGGCTCCCAGATGAGTTCGCCGATACGGTCGGCGACGTCCATCCGGACCTCGTCCACCACGTGCTGGTACCGCTTCGCCATCGAGGAGGAGGACCAGCCCATGATCCCCATGACCGCCCGCTCCTGCACCCCGAGGATCAGGAGCACGGTGGCGGCGGTGTGCCGCGCATCGTGGAGCCGGGCCTCCCGGAGACCGGCCTCCTTCAGCAGCGCCTTCCACTCGTGGAAGTCGGTGTTCGTGTTGAGCGATCGGCCGAACTCATCGGCGAACACCCACCCGCCGTCCTCCCACAGCTCCCCGGCCGCTTCCCGCTCCTTCTCCTGGGCGGCCTTGTGCTCGCGAAGCAGCTCGGCGAGCGGTCCGGGCAGCCCGATCGGGCGACGGCCGGCGGCCGACTTGGTGTCCTTGGTCAGCGGGTTGGTGCGGACGCGCTCCGGGCAGAAGCCCGGCTTGCGTCCGCACGGGTCACCGCAACCGTGCGCGTACTTGGGCCGGAGCAGGTTCCGGCGCACCCGCAGGCCGCCGGAGACCAGGTCGATGTCAGGCCAGCGCAGCCCCAACGACTCCCCCTGCCGGAGCCCGAGCGCGAGCGCGATCGCCCACCGCGCGCCGTTGCGCCGGGCCGTGGCGAGCTTGAGGAGATGCCGCACCTCGCCGACCGAGTAGGGCTCGGTCTCCTCCTCGGTGAGCTTCGGGGGCTTGGCCAGCAGGACGGGGTTCTTCGCCAGGTGGCCGCGCCGCACCGCCTCGTTGAGCGCGGTCCGGATGGTGCGGTGCGCGTGGTGGGCGGTGGCGGGCTTGCTGCCGTTGGCCTGCATCTTCGCGTAGAGCCGCTCCAGGTGTTCGGGCTGGAGCTTGTCGAGCCAGTGGGCGCCGGCACCAGGGATCAGGTGGACGTTCACGTCCACGCGATAGCCGGAGTAGGTGTATTCGCTCACGGACGGGGCGGCGATCTCCTCCAGCCAGTGCGTGAGCCATCCAGCCACACGCCACCTGCGCCCCGCCTTGGGCACGGTCCCTGCATCGCGCTTGCGCTCCAGCTCCCGAACAGCCTTGGTGAGGTCCTTCCGGCTCTTCCTCGCCACGTGCCGGCGGTCGGGGGTTCCGTCGTCGTTGACGCCCACGGTCACCCGCCCGTGCCACCGACCGTCCTTGCCGAAGTAGATGGATGACGCCCCGTTCGGCTGCCGGGTGCGCTTCGACTTGTCCGTCATAGCTTCACTCCTGAGAAGTCCGGCGGCGGGGGCGCGCCGCGGCGCGCCCCCGCCAGGGGGTCACGCGGCGGTGTCGTGCTCGCTCTCGCTCGTCAGGAGGTTCACGAAGTCGTCCAGGGCGGCGGCGGGGATGAGCCGGGAGTTGCCGAGCTTGACGGACTTGAGCCGTCCGAGCCGAACCTGCTCGAAGGCGCGCGTGCGACCGATTCCGAGCAGCTTGGCGGCCTCTTCAACCCGGTACAGCTTCTTCTCGTGGAGGATGACGCGCATGATGGTGGTGCTCCTCTTCGTGGAGTGCGGCCCCGGCGGTTGCTTGGCGGCTATGCGCCGGGGGCGGCTTTTCACTGGATGAGTTGGGGGTGGACCTGGTAGGCGGGTGAGGGCGGACGGCCCCCTTTCCGGCTGGTGGGCGGCGGGGGTTCCTCGCGGATCCAGCCGTAGGACTCCAGGAACTCCAGCGCTGGGCGAAGGTCGGCGACCTTGCGGAACGCGCTCCGCGGGAGCCCGTTGAACGCTTCCCGGACGGTGAACCGGTCCGGCTTCTTCCTGGTGATCCAGTCCAGGACAGTCCGGGCCCGCTCCTGGTCGGGGTCAGCGCCCATGTGGTCGAAGACGGCCAGCGCGTGCGCGGTGAAGTACTCCCCGAGCCGGATCGCGGCGGCCACGGTCTGTGCCGTGATCGGTGTCCGCCACGCGGATACGGGGTCGGTGCCCAGGTGGATGAGCCCGGCCAACCGCGCCACGGCGCCGATGTACTTGCCCGCCCAATCGCCGATGTGCCCCAGGTCGCCGTGCTCGGGGTGAAGCCGGGCTTCGATGATCTGTGCGTGCTCCATGAGCAGGGCCAACGCTTCGGGGCGCTGCTGGAGCTGGATGGGGTCGTCCCAGTCGTGGAGCGTGTGGACAAGGTTTTGCAACTGGGTGTCGTAGGCGGCGGTGACCTCCTCGGGTGCGGGGTCGGGTTCGACGTTGCGGGTGCCGACGTTGGACGCCGGCAGCGAGTACAGGAACCTGCCCAGCAGGCCCTTGCCGCGGAATCCGGGGCCGGTGGCGATCTCGGTGATCACCTCGGGCTGCACCGCCAGCCCGAGGGTGAGGGCGGCGTTGTCGATGTGCTCGGCCGGTGCGCCCTTGCGGTCGACCCGCAGCATGTCTCCGGCATGGCCCTTTAGGAACACCTCGAAGTTCGGCACCCCGGAGTAGCGCCCGGCCAGCGTGGCGAAGATCCCGCCCTCGGCGGAGAGCACGGCCAGGCGCCCGCCCTGCTCGGCCAGCAGTGAGGCGGCGGCTTCGGGGGTGATGTCGTCGGCGACCAGCCGGGGCACCACCGGAACCTTGATGGACTCCACAGCCATAGCGGCATCAGCAGCGTCGGCCAGGAGCGATGGATCACCGCCGGGGGTGCCGCTACCCGCGGCGGCCCGCTTGGCCTTCTCAGCCGCACCGGTGGCAACGTCACGGGCGAGCTGGGCATCAATGATGAGCGGCTGCGCCCGTTCGGCCAGGTGCTTTTCCGCCCGAAGCAGGGGCGCGGACATGGCGCGGAAGACCGCGGACTTCCTGCTTGCGGGTGGCATGGCGACGACGGTGAAGATGTTGACCGGCTCGGTCCAGGTCCCGCGGACCTGGACCAGGGCGCGCCCGCCGGCGGCGGTGGACAGGGCGGCCAGTGCGAGGCATCCGGCCATGTCCGCGGGGGTCTGGGTCTCCTCTGCGGTCGCTGCCACCATCGCGGCTACCCATTCGGGGAGCGCGTCCACCGGGAAGGCGGGCAGCGGCCCGCGGGTACCGAGGGGGACGGGGGCATCCCACGGTTCGGGCGCGGGCGTGTGCATGTCTGCGAGTACCCCGGCGGCGTCGAGCCCGGACAGGATCGCTTCCGCGTCGCTCACGCGGCACCTCCGCGCGGTTCACGGGCACCGGAGCGAAGCCCGCTGGAGATGGTGGCCGCGCACTCCCGCTCGCTGAGCCCGACGTTGCACCCGGCGGCCAACAGCGCGTCCTGAACCAACCCAATGGGGAGCACCCCACCGGCGACGAGCTGGCCGAGGGCGAACGCGGCGGTGTTGAGTGCGTGGTTGCGCGATCCAGGCGAGGAGCCAAGTACGCGTTCGACCTCGCCACGCAATGCCGCGGCACCGTACCCTGCGGCATTCCCTCGGATGAGCAGGTGGCGGACCTTCCCGGCATCCACCGGTCGCAGGTCGGGCTTCGGGGTCAGCCGGTCGGCCAACCAGGTGGGCAACGGGGCCGCGGCGGCGGGGTTGATCACCTCGTAGTGCCCGGCGCCGTCCTCATCGGCGACGTAGGAACTGGGGCCGACGACATAGCCACCCTGCGCGCGGGTGTCGATCAGCCACCCCAGCCCCCTGGGGGTGCCGCCCTTGGTGTTGCGGAACCGGACTCCTTCCGGCGGCGTGTAGTAGAGGTGCGTTCCGCCCCGACGAGTCCGCACGGTGAAGGTGTTGAAGGTGGCGTCGTAGCCGCCCTCCTGGTCTAGGACACCGGCCTGTTCGGCGAGGTCGGCGAAGACGTCCGCACCATCGGTGATCCCCGGCTTGGCCCACTCCGGAGGGACGCTCTCCCCCGGTTTGGGGGTGTCGAGGTCGATGACGACCAGCCCGGACGGGCCGGTGGCAATGCCGTAATTGAACCGGCCGGACCCCCAGAACGCGCGGATGGCCTCGGAGTCGGTGGTGGCGTGATGCTCCCAATCGGTGAACCGGCGGTCGGGCCGCTTCGTCCCGCAGATCAGGGGGAACACATGCCACCCACGGGCCGCGGCGGCAAGGACGGACGGTAGGACGTTGGCGGTGGTCACGCGGCGTTCTCCAGCCATGCGCTGTCGACGGCGGCGAAGTAGGCGTCTGCGTCCTGGTACCCGAGTTCCCAGTCTTCCGGGACGGTGTCGTATTCGCAGTTGGGGCACTGTCCCAGCGAGGTAGGGATGCAGTACATGAACACCAGGTGGCAGCTGGGGCAGGTGTGCCGGGCGCGCATGGCCGCGGCCAGCGAACGGGCGCGCGCCCGGGTCATGGGCAACTTCGGCTTGGACAAGCTGATTCGGTAGAGCAGCGCGGTGCGCACCCGGCGGCCCTTGCCGCGTCGGGAACCCCACATCAGCTGCGCGGCGGGCTCCTGACCGGCGGGACGCAACCCCATGGCGGCCAGCTGCTTACGAGTGGCCAGGTCATCATCGAGGACCCACGCGGCTCCCCAGGGGTAAGTGGGCAGGCCGTACTTCTCGCCCGTGGGATCGAGATAGCGGGCATGAGGCATGATGGAAGTGCTCCCTTCGTGGGGTGGCGGTCCCGGTGGTTGCTTGGCGGCTATGCACCGGGACCGCATTTTTTTGTGGCCGGGGCGGGTTGAGACGCCCCGGCGTGGTGTTACAGGTCAGCCCGTGTCTCCACTGGGTCGAGACGCCAGTGGAGACGGTGTCGAGACACCAGTGGAGACACGGGCTGAGACACCCTCGGATGGGTGATTCAGGCCGCCACGAGACCGCTCGCGAGAATCGTGTACGACCCGTCGTCCTCGTGGCGGATCAAGCCCTCCTCTTCCCAGCGGGTGAGCTGCCGGTAGACCCAGGCGCGCTTGCGGTCGATGCCGATGTCGTGCAGGGACTCGCCGACCTCCGGGGCCCGGAAGGTCTGGATGCCGCGGTCGATCCACGTCTGGAACATCGCGTCGATGGCCGCGCGGGCCTCTTCGGCGCTCTCCTTGGATCGCTTGCGCGGGGCCAGCGCGAAGTCCTCGCCGTCCACGGCGGGGATCTCCTCGTCAAGGGATCCAGAGACGTCCGGGTCGTCGTCGGGAGTGGTCAGGATGATGGGTTCGAAGTCGGCGGTCACGGTCTCCTCCTGCTCCTGGGCTTCTGCGTCGGCGACGCGGACGACCGGAGATGAGGTCGCGGTTGTAGCGGGAGCGGCGGCAGCGGGAGCTGTGGAGCCTTCCAAGAAGGCCGCGTAGTCCGCGCCGAACGCCTTGCGGGTGACGGGGTCCAACTTCTCGTCCTGGGGTCGCAGGGCGTCGGCGGCGGCCTTCAGGTCCCGGTTCTCTTCGGCCGGGTTGGTCGAGGGCGGCCCGTAGGTCTTGATCGCCACCGTGTGCCGGTCCACGTCCACGTGCTCGATCGCGGCGTAGAGCGCGCCGGGCTTGGACTTGCGCCACCGGGAGGGGTCGCACCCGGCTTCAGTCACGTAGTCCGGCAGGACGAACGTGGCGTCGGCGTGGTCGCGTACCCCGAAGCAGAGCCCGTCACCGAGGTTGGCGCGGGTGTCGGTGTCGAGGTTGCCCCAGGTGGCCCGCTGGAGGGAGAGTTCCAGCTGAATGCCGACCGAGCGGGCCACCCGGGCGACTTCCACGATCTCGTCGAAGTCGACGACTTCGGCGGCCTCCTCCACGAGCAGGTAGAGGAACGTGAGCCCGCACCCGGGCACCCATTGGGCGTAGCCGTGATCGGCGAGGTGGTTCGCGCGGTCCTTGATCGCACGCTTGATGGCGTTGAGCTGCTTGCGCGCGTCCTTCTTGGTGTAGGCGGGCCATCCGATCGCGTGCTCGATCGGCCCGAGGGTCTGACGGCCCTTCGCCAGGTCGATCGCGAGCGTGAACGTGTCGGACCGGGCAGCCACCTGCACCATCTTGACCTTGCCGTACACCGACTTCCCGGCGCCGGCCATGCCCACGGTCAGGCTGTGCCGGTTGGTGATCTGGTTCAGGAACGGTTCGCCGTCCTCGTAGACCCCCAGGTCCAGCGGGTAATCGGTGATCGAGGTCCCCACGTGGGCGGGGTTCAGTCCCGGCCACGGGATGAGCTTGCCCATCACGTCCTTCTTGGTGATGACCAGTTCGGCGCGGTCGGCGCGCGACTGGTCCTCGATCACGCGGATCGCGCCGGGGGCGACCCCGTAGGCGCTGGCCAGTTCCTTGCCGCGGTTCTGGAGGGATTCGGCGGTCTCGCCGTTCTCCAGGGTCAGTTCGTGGCGCTGCTGCATCTCGGTGTCGGCGGTGAGCTTGGCCCGCACGTGCTTGATCCGCAGCTTGGCCGCGATCTCCTCGAAGGTGGGCAATACCCGCCCGACACCCTTGGCCGGGGCGGTCTCGGCAGTCCCCTGCGAGCGCGCCCACAGGTGCACGTTCGCGATGGCGGCGGCGGCCGACCCGCCAATGATGAGGGCGTCCATGAGCGGACGCCCGGGGCCGAACATGGTCGCCAGGGTCAGCCATGCCCCGGCACCGCCGGTCATGGCGGTGGAGATGTGGTGGGCGTACCAGGTGCGAGCCCCGGTCAGGCGGTGGGTGGCGTAGGTGACGACCCCGCCGGCGGCCGCGATCGCGGCGGCGGCCAGTCCGGTGCCCAGTCCGAGGTCTCCCCACAGCCAGTGGGTCAGGTACCCGGCCGGGATAAGGGCGGGGGCGGCCAACCAGGGGCGGACGTAGTCCATGGCCGTCGTGCCGCGCCGGACCGAGGCTTCCGCGCCGTCCCGGCCCCGTACGACGAGTTCGTTGCGAGCCACGTGGTTCTCCTCCGTGGTGGGCGGGGGCCGCTGACGCGGCCCCCGCGGTGTCGGGTCGGGGTCAGGAGCCCAGGTCGATGGTCTTCTTGCGCTTCTTGGGCTTGATGAGGTGCTCGAAGTGCTTGAGCATCGATCCCCAGGTGCGCACGGACTCGATGCCCACGGTGCGCTGAGCCTCAGCGGCGCGGCGCAGGTGGCGGGCGACGCTCCGGGCCTTGATGCGCGCGGTGAGGTGCCCGTCCCCGTCGCCGGGCGGCAGGTCCTTCAAGACCGCCTCCAGCTCCTGTGCCGAGTACTCCAGCTCCATCGCGACCGCCCGGGAGAGGCGGCGGACGAGTTCGGTGTACTTGCGGACGTCGGAGCCGGTCTCGAACTCAATGGCTTCGAGTTCGCTGATGATCTGCTTGGCGTAGGTGGACTCAGCGCTCACGGCTGTCCTTCCTGGTGTCGGTGGTGGGGTGGTTGATGACGACGGCGATCACTCCCCGGCCGGGGCCGTGCCGGCGGATCCGGGCGGCGGCCAGGTGAGCCCGCCAGGACTCCCCGAGCCAGGCGGCCAGGTCGCTCCCCCAGGAGCGGACGGGGCGGATGTCCAGGCAGGCGGCGGTGTAGGCGTCCAGCCGCGCGGCCAGGTGATCGGCGAAGGACAAGGCGGCCCGCAGACGGACCCGCCACGACGTGCGGGCGGCCTTGTGCCGGTTCACGGGGCACCGCCCGTCCGGTACTTGCGCACCGTCTTGGGGTCGATCCCCAGGTCCTTCGCGGCCCTCTTGATGGGGGTGTCGGGGTTGTCGGCGTAGTAGGCGCGCACCGCCTCTGCGGCGGTCTGCGACCGGCGGCGGGCCGCATCGGCCAGCGGGGGCGGGGCGGCGTCGGGCCCGTCGTCCTCCCCCTCCTCGTCGGGCGCGGTGGCGCTGGTGGGGTCGTCGTCCTCCGGGGGGATGACGGCGAGGGACCCCCCGTCGTCCTCCCGCTCGGTCGGGGGGACGACGCTGGCGCGCCGCAGGTGGTCTTCAACATCACTGAGACCGGCGCGCGCTTCCTCGCCCACGGCATCGGCCCAGGGCTGCTGCGCCTCCACACGATCGGGCGCGGGCATGGCGGGGGTGTCCTCCATGCGGGCCGGGCCATCGGGGGTGGTCCGCGGGCGGCGGGGCGCGTGGACGTTGGCGTCGGCGACCGCGGCAAGGATCTGCTGCATCACCAGCGCCAGGACCGCGACACCCACGGGGAACAGGGCGGCTCCGGCACCGGATCCGTACCAGCTGAGCGCGATGCTGGTCGCCAGCGCGGTCCACTCCAGGACGGTCACCACGGTAGGCATCCGCCCGCCGGAGCGATCCAGGATGGAGCGGGCCACGATGCCGCCGGCCACCAGGACGATGACGGCGGGCTCGTACCCCCAGGCCGCATTCGCGACCTCGGGGCCGATCAGCGCCACCAGGCCCGCGTGGACACCGGCGGTGGACGCCGCACCCATGCCCGCGATCCCGGCCGCACCCAGCCCGACCACCCAGCGCTGCAACCGCTCCAGCGAGGCGGCCTTGCGCGCCGGGGACTCCGACAGCTCCCTGCGGCGCACCAGCCGGTGGCCGCGGTCGTCCATCTGCTGGTCGAACTCCTCGCGCTCCTGGCGGCGGAGTTCGGCCTTGTGCCGCTGCCGCAGCAGCGACGTCTGCCGCTTCTGCGACAGCTCGGTGCGCAGCGGGGTCATGGCGGGGTTGGTATCGGCGTCGTCCAACAGGGCCAGGTCCGGGATGGACGCGACCGCTTTGGCGACGCGCACGCGCTCCTTCAGCTCTGCCACCATCGCCTCATCCACCGGCGCGGCGGGGGTCGTCTTCCTGATCACTGATCCTCCTTCGCGGCCTTCAGCGCCTTCTCAGCGGCTTCGGCCCGGTCCCACGCGGCGCCAAGCCACACCTGCTGCTGGCGGATCGTGTACCGGAGCTGTTCGGCCCGGAAGTCGGCGCGGCGGTTGGCGGCGGCCATGTCGCGGTCGTGCCGGACGCGGGCCGCGTCAAGGGCTGCTTCCAGCTCCGCCACGCGGCGGGCCGACAGCGCAACGATCACGCGGTCGACCAGCGCGCGGCCAAGGTCCATCAGCTTCGTCATCGGCGGTCTCCCACCTGGGAGAAGCGACGGATGTTGTCGAGGTCGGATCGGCGGTCGGGCCACCAGCCACCGGCCAGCACGCGCACGATGACGGCGACCAGGAAGAAGGCGGCCAAGGAGATGAGAGCGCTCATCGACGCCTCCTCGTGGAACGGCGGGGCGCCTGGGTGAGGACCACGCGAGTGCGGCCCCACCTGCGCAGGCGCGACCGCACCTTGCGGTGGAATTCGGCGAGCTTGAGCAGCGCCAGACCGATCAGGGCGACCACGATTCCGCCCACGATGGCCGCGGCGATCGTGCTTTCGGCGATCACGACCCGCCCCCGTTCACCTCGTGGCGGACGACGGCCTGTCCCGACACCCAGATGCCCGTGTCGTTCCAGTTGTGGTGGGACACCGACGCGATGTGGAAGTCCGGCCGGTTGTCGACCGGGGTGTCCAGCGCGAGGGCCAGGTCGTGAATGAACGCGTTGCTCTGCTCGAAGGTGGACTTCGGCACCGCCTGCGAGACGCCGAAGTTGATGGAGGGCTTGCCGTTGAGGTGGGAAAGGCTCACGGCCAGGGTGGGGTGGTGCTCGCTGAACTTGGCGATGATCGTGGATGCGACGGCCAGCAGTTCGGTCATGGGCTTCGGAGACGAGACCGCGTCGGCCGTGGCCTGTTCGGGGGTCATGGTCACGGGCATGTCCTTTCTGCGTGATGCTGCGCGGACGTGCGGCCCCTGATGGCGGCTATGAAGCAGGGACCGCACCCAACTACGAGGAGTCATTAGCGGAGGGTGCGGACGCGCCCGGAGACGCTGTTCGCGCGGACACGGGGCCCGCCGCCGGCCACGGTGACGTCGCCGGAGACGGAGGTGGCGTCCACCTGGGTGTCGGGGCCGACCCCGGCGCGGATGTCGCCGGAGACCGTGCGCAGGTTGGCCCGGGCGCGGGCGTTGGCGCGGATGTCACCGGAAACGGTGGTCACCTCAGCCGCGTCGGCCATCCGCACGAAGGTCACGTCGCCCGACACCGATTCCGCCCACAGCCAGTCGACGGTGTCGGCGGTCAAGTCGGCGGAGGTGGTGGAGTGCTCCACGGTGGCCAGACGGCCGCGGGTCTCGACACGGCCCGCGGTGATGTCGGTCCGAAGGGACGACTCCTGGGGAAGGATCACCTGCACCGTGATCGGCTCCGCGGCGGGGCCGGGCGTGACCAGGCGACCGTTGACGAATACCTGGCCACCGATCACGCTCATGTTGCCGGTGATGGTGCCGCCGGTGACGAACGTGGACCTTCCGCGGGTCATCACCGTGGGCATCCCGCTGGCGTGCTCGGTGGGCAAGCGCAGCGACCAGGTACCCGCGGTGAAGTCGGTGCGGGCGCCGGTGACGACGTCGTCGGGGCCGGAGAGGATCACGACGGCGGCGGGCGCGGTCGGGTTGACCGCCACCTCCACCTGCGCGTACTCCGCGTTCAGGGCGAAGGTGAGAGCACCCGGAGCGGGTGCGGGGAATGTGCGTTTGGGCATAAGGCTTCCTCCTGGTTGGGCCGTCCGCTGGTCGGGCGGTCTCGCCGCCCCCCGACCGTGTGGGCGCGGGGAGCAACGGGACTGACCGGTCAGCGGGTCAGGACCGGCAGGTCGATGTCCCGGTGGTCGACCGCGACCTCGTAGCCGAGCTCCGTGAGCATCCCGGCGAGGAGCATCGCGACGCTGGGGGCGCGGTGCCGGCCCCCGACGCACCCGACCGCCACGGTGATGTCGGCGGCGACCGGGCCCGAGGCGTAGGCGGCGACGGCGCCCGCGATGGAGGCGACCAGGGGGCGGATGCCGGGGGTGGAGAGCACGGTGTCCACGACGACCTGGTCGCGGGCGGTCAGGTACCGGAACTCGGGGCGCTTGTGGGGGTCGCGGAAGTGGGTGCGCAGATCGAAGGTCAGGTTCGCGGCAGGGGCCCCGGCGGGCTGGTCCCAGCCGAACGAGGTGATGTAGATCGTGGTCACGAGAGTCCTTCCTTGGAGTGGTGGCCCCTGATGGCGGCTACGAAGCAGGGGCCAAACCGGTGTCAGGCGGCGGCGTCGACGTCGATGGTGTGGCCGTAGTCGAAGCGGACCGGCAGGTCCAACAGGCCGGTGTCGATGTCGATCCACACGGCGTCGAACGAGGCCCGGACGGCGGTGATGGGGTAGGGGTTGCCGTTGACGCGCATCACCTCGCCGGGCGTGGCGGCCTCAGCGGGCTTGAACATCAGGCCACCTCCCCGGAATCGGTCGCGAGGGCGGCAAGCTCGTCGGCGGTGAAACCGCCCCACGTGCCGTGCTCGGGAAGCTCGCGCATCGCGAGTTCGAAGCACACGGCCCGGACGGGGCAGCGGGCGCACAGCAGCCGGGCGGACTGTTCGCGCATCCGCTTCGCGGCGGCGGACTCGCGCTCTTCGGGGGCGAAGAACAGCTCCGGCTGAGTAGCGCACCTCACCGGGGCGGACAGCAGAGCGTCACGCAGCTGCTGCGTGGTCATCTCCATCGGGTTGATCTCCACTGAACCTCCTTGCAGGTGAGGGCTCGTGAAGGCGGCTATGAACCACGAACCCTCTTGGCCAGGTTGGCTATGCATCTAGCTTGGCTAGGCAGGCTAGGACAGTCAATAGTTTCGCTGAAGATTCTTTCTAGGCTGCCTAGGCAACTGCCCGTAAGCTGTGGGAATGAGCATCGATCCTGAAGACCCCCGGCCGCCGTTTCAGCAGGTGGCGAGTGCCCTTCGCGCCGCGATCCTCACCCGGAAGTTCGAGCCCGGTGACAAGCTGCCGTCCGGTCCGCAGCTGGCCACTACCTACGGCGTGGCGCGCATGACCGTTCAACAGGCGATCCGGCTGCTGCGTGATGAAGGACTGGTCATCTCACAGCAGGGACGCGGCGTGTACGTGCGTGAACGGACTGAGCGACCAGCGGGCCTACGTCCTCACATCGAGCGAGCGTTCGCCGAACCTCGGGTCACGATCGACTTCGCGGGCTTCGGTGGGGAGACACTGCATGGCGCCCTGCAGGAGCCATTGGACAAGGTCCGCCATGGGCGATTGAGCCCGAAGAGCATCGCTATCCGGATCCTTGTTCCCGACATGCAGATCCCAATGGGGCTCCCAGCGCGGCGGGACACCGGCGGCGATGACCCAGATGTCCGAGCACGCATGCATCGGATCCTGCTGCGCTACACCCAGGGCATCGAAGATTCTGTGCAGGAGCTGGAGACTCTGGGGCTGGTCGAACGCGCATCCGTTGAGACTCGGGTGCATCCGGTGGCACCCATGTTCAAGCTCTACATCATCAACCGGTCCGAAGTGTTCTTCGGCTTCTACCCCGTGGCAGAGAACACGGTCACCCTGGGCAAGGAGAAGGTCGGCATCTTCGACCTCATGGGCAGAGACGCGGTCCTGTTCCACCATGGGGCCGATGAGGATTCGGAGTCCACCGGATCGCAGTACGTGTCACAGTCGCAGATGTGGTTCGACAGCATCTGGGGGTCTGTTGCAAAGGGGCGGGACCATGACGCCGGATGAGCGCAGAACGTTCAGGGCGTGCCGTTGGGTGATGCTCGACTTCGACGGACCGGTATGCAGTGCATTCGCTGGCTACCCAGCGCCGGAGGTTGCGGAGCACCTCCGGGAGCAGGCGGCAGCCGCGGGAGTTCGTATCCCGGCGCGGCTCGCTACAGAATCGGATCCGATGGTCGTCCTGCGAGAGCTGTTCGAACTCGCATCGCATCTTCATGAGCCCGCCGAAGCTGCGTTGACCGCTGCCGAAGTGCAGTCCGTCGCCACAGCGGAGCCCACGCCCGGCGCTGTCGAATTCATGCGCGCGTGTGTGGAGACGGGTCGCCCTCTGGCCGTGGTGAGCAACAACTCGGAAGAGGCGGTCAGGGCCTTCATGGACAAGCACGCGCTGGGATCGTTGGTCCGCGACGTCATCGGACGGGACAAGGTGTCCCCCCGACTCATGAAGCCGGATCCTCATTCGCTGCGGCTTGCCCTCGATGCGCTCGCGGCAGAGCCCAAGGGTTCGGTCCTGGTAGGCGACTCCACGACGGACGTGGAGGCTGCCCATGCCGCCGGCGCCACAGCAGTCGGGTTCGCGAACCGCTCATGGAAGGCGGAAGCCTTTCGTGAGCTCGGAGCAGAGATCGTCGTTCACGACATGCAAGAGCTGGCCGAGGCGCTCCTCCATGGGTAGCCAGCGGGACGCCGCACAACCCGCACAACCTGCATAACCCCGTGGCCTGCAAGAACGTTGGGTTGCTGTCTCCGCAGAACCGCCGCAATACTCCCGCAGAACTCCGAGCAACGGCTGCTTCGGCGTTCTGCGGTTCCGGCTGGAGTTTTGCACGAGTTCTGCGGCCCGCGTCCCACGTGGGTTCACCAGCAGATACGGAGGTTCTGCGGGTTGTGCAGGTTCTGCGGCGGGCCCACCATGGGAGCGTCGCCGGGCGGTTCGGGCCCCCGCGGGACGAGGTGGGCACTGCCAGCTCCAGCAAGCGACGGCCCTCGCCGGCGGCGTCCCGTGCTTCATCCGGGCGTAGCAGGTCACCAAGATCAAAAAGAGGGCTCTGAGATGCGCCCAGAGCGCCGAACGGCAACCCCCGAAGGGGATTCCCTCCCTCCGAAAATCCGCCGGTCACGGGACGCCTGAGCGGCGGCGCTTGGTCTCATTTGTGGTCTCATTCATTGGCGTTCGGCCTGGTCCAGAAGCGTTCGGTTCGCGCCGTCAGGCGAGGTCAAGACGCCCCCGACCTCCCCTGAACGCGGCTCTTCAGGATTGGAAAGCGTGTTGGGGGCAACCCCTCACGAGTTCGAATCTCGTATCCTCCGCCAGCCTGCTAGCAGGCTTAACGAAAGGCCCCGACCGGGTGCGCGGTCGGGGCCTTCGTCGTCCGTAGTCTCAGTTTCAGTCTCAGTTGGCCTTTTCGGGGCCGCGGAGCAGGTGCTCGTGCAACCGTTGAGCGGAACACGAGTGCGGTCCTCAGCCGTTGTCCGACCGACGGCGATGCGACATGTCGCATCATGGGCGTGCAGGGCACGCCCATCCCCCGAGAAACGTCAAGGACGAGGTGAGCACGATGGCCAACCTGCGCAGCCTGCTCCGGCAGGTGCTCGGTTTCATCCGTAAGAACCCCGGAAAGGCGAACCGGTATCTGCATACGGCGGGTGAGACCGTGAAGAAGCGCACCGGCGGCAGGTACAACCGGCACATCGACAAAGCCACCGGCGCGGCATCGAGATACCTCGCCAAGCAGGGCGGTCGTCGGGGACACGGCGCTCCGCGCGACCCGCGGCACCGGTCCCAGGGCCCGGTGCCGGAGTACCGTCCAGACGGCCACGATCACCGGTGGGGCCGCTGAGCCGATACTCCACCTGTAGATCGGGGGCAGGCTCAACGAAAGGCCCCGACCGGGTGCGCGGTCGGGGCCTTCGTGGTTCCCGGTTCCGGCCGCCCTTCGGCGGCCGCCGGGTCAGGTCGCCGGGTCACCGGCCGGGCGCGGTTCCGTTGCGATCAGCTTCAGGGGTTCGATCTTGCCCATGACCAGCAGGTAGTTGAGCGCCCCGATCAAGGCGAGCGCGCCGATCACGAGCAGCGGGGCCACGAACGAGCCCGTGGAGTCGACCAGGTAGCCGACCACGATCGGGGTGATGATGCCCGCGAAGTTGGACGCGAAGTTCTGGAGGCCGCCGATCGAGGCGACGTGCTTGGAGCTGGGGGCCACGTCGGCGGGCAGCGCCCAGATGCCGGTGCCGGCGACCGTGAGGCTGCCGTAGGAGACCGACAGCAGCGCCAGCGCCATCCACGCCTCGGGCACCAGCGCGGCGAACATGATGAGCGAGCCGCCGCAGAGGCCGGCCACGATCACCGTCTTGCGGACCCGCGTGACCGAAGCGCCGCGACGGATCGCCCGGTCGGCGAGCAGGCCGCCGGACCAGCCGGCGAGGACCGCGAACAGACCGGGGATCGACCCGTAGAACCCCAGGTCGAGCAGGGAGAAGCCCCGCTCCTCCACCAGGTAGGAGGGGAAGAAGGTGATGAAGAAGTAGATGACCCCGTTGAGGCAGAAGAAGCCGAACATCATGCTCAGCACCGTCCGGTAGCGGAACAGCGACCGCCACGGGATCTTCTGCGCGTCCGCGGTGTCGGTCTCGGCCGTGCGCGCCCCGCCCTTCTCCAGGTGGGCGATCTCCGCCTCGTTGGCCATCGGGTGCTGCCGCGGGTCCCGGTAGATCCGCCACCACACGAACGCCCACACGATCCCGACCGCGCCGATGACCACGAACACGGCGTGCCAGTTCAGCAGCGCGATGATCCCGGTGACGACGGGCAGCGCCACGACGGCGCCCACCCGGGACCCGGAGTCCCAGATGCTCGTGGCGAACCCGCGCTCGTGCTTGGGGAACCAGGTGGCCACCACCTTCGCCGCGGAGCTGGGGGCCGGGCTCTCGCCCACCCCCAGCAGGAACCGCATGGTCACCAGCGACCAGAAGCCGCGCGCGAGCGACGTCGCCGCGGTGAAGACCGACCACCACACCGCCGCGAGGAAGAACGAGCGGCGGGGGCCGACCTTGTCCACGTACCACCCGGCAACGGGCTGGCAGAGGTCGTAGGCCCAGAAGAACGCCGCGAACACGAGCCCCTGCTGGGTCGCGCTCAGGTGGAAGTCCTCGCCCATGAAGGGCAGGGCGACGCTCAGGCTCGCCCGGTCGAGGTAGTTGATCGTCAGCCCGGCGAACGCCACCCAGATGATCAACCAGCGGACCCGTGTGGGGCCCGTGCGCAACGGTGCTTGTGTCATAGCCGACGGCTCCTTCGTCTGATCACGGCCTGGTGTGCCGCGTCACACCCAGCAGGAATCATCAGATCTATGATCACAGTTGTCAACTTCAGAGCGGATTTTTTGCCTCTTCACCCCCCATACGTCTGATCAATGAGCGCCGTCGCGGCAACGAGGAGACGGGATGTGGGACAATCGTCGGATGACTGGTGCATCACCGGCATCCCCGGCGCCGTCCCAATCCGAGATCGTCGTGGACGGCATCAAGCACATGATCATGGACGGCAGGCTGGCGCCCGGCGACCGCCTGCCGATCGAGAAGGACCTCGCCGCGCGCCTGGGCGTATCGCGCGGCTCGCTGCGCGAGGGGGTCCGCGCACTGGTGGTGACCGGCGTCCTGGAGACCCGGCAGGGCGACGGCACCTACGTGACCGCGCTCGACCCGGGCCGGCTGCTCAGCCCGATCGGCTTCCTGGTCGACCTGAACCGCCCCGAGAACATCGCCGACCTCCAGTCGGTGCGGCGCACGCTGGAGACCGAGGCGGCGGCCCGGGCGGCGCTGCGCATCGGCGACGCCGACATCGCGGCGGCCGAGCAGGTCCTGTCCGCGATGGGCAAGCTGCTCCAGGCCGAGCCCGTCGACCACGAGGCGGTGATGGACGCCGACATCGAGTTCCACCGGATCATCGCCGCGGCGTCCGGCAACGCCACCCTCGCCGCGCTCATCGAGGCGCTCGCCGGCCGGACCGTCCGGGCCCGCCTATGGCGGGCCATCGACGAGAAGGGCGTGGAGCTGCACACCCACGCGGAGCACCAGGCGATCCTGACCGCGCTCAGGACGCGCGATCCCGACGCCGCCAGGCTCCGCATGGGCGTCCACCTGCTCGGGGTCGAGCAGTACATGAGCGGCCTCGCCGGTCACGAACCGGCGGCGCCCGACCAGTAGCGCCCGTTGGGGAACGCGAACTCCGCGAGCGTGGACTCGTACATCTCCGCGCTGTAGCCGGGGGCCTCCGGCAGCACGTAGGCGCCGTTGTCGATGACGCACGGGTCCACGAAGTGCTCGTGCAGGTGGTCGACGTACTCGGTGACCCGTCCCTCGAGCGAGCCCGACACGGCGACGTAGTCGAAGATCGACAGGTGCTGGACCAGCTCGCACAGGCCCACCCCGCCCGCGTGCGGGCAGACCGGGACGTCGAACTTCTTGGCCATCAGATACACCGCGACGATCTCGTTGATGCTCGCCAGCCGCGCGGAGTCGAGCTGGCAGAAGTCGATCGCGCCGGCCTGGAACATCTGCTTGAACAGGACGCGGTTCATGCCGTGCTCGCCGGTCGCCACCCCGATGGGCGCGACCGCCTCGCGGACCGCGGCGTGGCCGAGGATGTCGTCGGGGCTCGTGGGCTCCTCGATCCACAGCGGCTTGAACTCGGCCAGCGCGCGCACCCACGCGATCGCCTCGGGCACGTCCCAGACCTGGTTCGCGTCGATCATCAGGTCGGCGTCGTAGCCGATGACCTCGCGGGCGATGCGCAGGCGGCGGATGTCGTCCTGGAGGTCCGCGCCGACCTTCAGCTTCACGTGGCGGTAGCCGGAGTCGACCGCCTCCTGGCACAGGCGCCGCAGCTTGTCGTCGGAGTAGCCGAGCCAGCCGGCGCTGGTCGTGTAGCAGGGGTATCCGGTCTCGGCGAGTTCGGCGATGCGGTCGGCGCGGGTCGGGGCGAGCTCGGCGAGCATCGCCACGGCCTCGTCCTTCGTGAGCACGTCCGAGAGATAGGTCAGATCGGCGACGTCGACCAGCTCTTCGGGGGTCATGTCGACCAGGAGCCGCCATAGCGGCTTGCCGGCGGACCGGGCCGCCAGGTCCCACACGGCGTTCATCACCGCGGCCATCGCCAGGTGCTCGACCCCCTTCTCGGGGCCCAGCCAGCGCAGCTGGGAGTCGCTCTTGAGCCGCCGGTACACGCCGCCGAGGTCGTGCACCACGTCGTCGACGGCCTGGCCGATGAGCGGCTGCGCGCGCTGCTCGGCCGCAAGGACGCAGATGTCGTTCCCGCGCCCGATGGTGAAGGTGAAGCCGAACCCCGACAGGCCGGGGTCGTCGGTCCGGAGCACGACGTAGGCGGCGGAGTAGTCGCCGTCCTTATTCATCGCGTCGGAGCCGTCCATGCTGAGCGATGTCGGGAAGCGGACGTCGACGACGTCCACGCTGATGATCTTGGCCATGACTCGACTTCTCCTCTAAGGCGCTCGACGTCGGTGTGAGTATACGTCTGATCTTTGATCGAACAAGCGCCGTATTTTCGACGTAATGCGCGAAGTTCGGCCTCTTTCATCTGATGTATAGTCACGGGACGCGACGTCGGACGACGGGAGTAGCGAACAGTGCTGACCGCGAACTACCTCGGCCCCCGCCAGATCGGCATCCGGGAGACCGAGCCGCGACCACCGGAACCCGGGCAGGTGCAGATCCAGGTCGCCTACACCGGGATCTGCGGTACGGACCTGCACATCTTCCACGGCCACATGGACGGCCGGGTGAGCCCGCCCGCCATCGTCGGGCACGAGATGAGCGGCGTCGTCGTCGCATTCGGCGACGGAGTGGCGGACGACTGGCAGGTGGGCGACCACGTGACCGTCATGCCGCTGGACTGGGACGGCACCTGCCCCGCGTGCGTCGCGGGCAACGAGCACATCTGCCAGAACCTCGACTTCATCGGCATCGACTCCCCCGGGGCGCTCCAGCGGTTCTGGAACGTCGGCGCCGACACCCTCGTCCGGCTGCCGAAGGACCTGCGCCTGGACCACGCGGCCCTCGTCGAGCCGATCGCGGTCGCCGTGCACGACGTGCGCCGCTCGGAGCTGGCGGCCGGCGACCGCGCGGTCGTCATCGGCGGCGGGCCCATCGGCGTCCTCATCGCGGCCGTCGCCGGGCACGCGGGCGCCGACGTCGTCCTGGCCGAGGTCGACCCGCAGCGCCGGCAGGCCGCCGCCGACATGGGCTTCACCGTGCTCGACCCCACGGCCACCGACCAGGCCGAGTGGGTCCGGGAGTGGACGGGGGGCGCGGGCGCCGACGTCGTGTTCGAGGTCTCCGGCGCCGCCGCGGCGGTGCTCGCGGCGACCGACCTCGTCAAGGTCCGCGGGACCCTGGTCGTCGTGGCCATTCACCCCCAGCCGCGGCCGGTCGACCTGCACCGCGTCTTCTGGCGCGAGCTCCGGATCCTGGGCGCCCGGGTCTACCGGCGCGAGGACTTCGAGCGCGCCGTCGAGCTGCTGGAGCAGGGGGCCGTCCCCGCGGGACACCTGATCTCCCACATCGAGCCGATCACCGCGGTCGCCGAGGCGTTCGCCGCCCTGGAGAGCGGGCAGGCGATGAAGGTCCTCATCGACCTCGCCGCCGAGGCACCAGAGGAGGCCACGGCATGAGCACGGGACTGTTCGACCTCAGCGGCACGACGGCCGTCGTGACCGGCGCCCGCCGCGGGATCGGCCTGGCGATCGCCGAGGCCCTTGCGCAGGCGGGCGCCGACATCATCGGGGTCAGCGCGTCCATCGAGGAGTCCGGCGGCGAGGCCGAACGCCGGGTGCGGGCGGCCGGGCGCAGCTTCACCCCGCTGCGGGTCGACTTCGCCGACCGCGACGCCGTGGCGGCGCTCGGCGAGCACCTGGCGGGAGCCGGTGTCGACATCCTGGTGAACAACGCGGGCACCATCGAGCGGGCGCCCGCCGCCGAGCACCCGGTCGAGCTGTGGGACCGCGTGCTCGAAGTGAACCTCAGCAGCCAGTTCGTGCTGACCCAGGCCGTCGGCCGCTCGATGGTCGAGCGGGGCCGCGGGAAGATCATCTTCACCGCGTCGCTGCTGAGCTTCCAGGGCGGCATCAACGTGCCCGGGTACACCGCGTCGAAGTCGGGGATCGCCGGGCTCACCAAGGCGCTCGCGAACGAGTGGGCGGCCAAGGGCGTCAACGTCAACGCGATCGCGCCCGGCTACATCGCCACCGACAACACCGAGGCCCTCCAGCGCGACCCGGAGCGGAGCCGCTCCATCGTGGAACGCATCCCGGCCGGCCGCTGGGGTGCCGCGGAAGACCTGGGCGGCGCAGCCGTGTTCCTCGCCGGCCGCGCCTCCGACTACGTGTCGGGCATCGTCCTGCCCGTGGACGGCGGCTGGCTGGGCCGCTGACCGGCGACAGATCGGTCTTTCAGTGGCTCCCGCCTCCCCCTCCGAAGGCGGGAGCCACGCTCAATGGCGCCGTGGTCAGGCAGGCAGGTCAGGCCGCGGCGGTACCGGTCCCGGTGTCCCACGTGACGGTGAAGACGACGCCGGTGCGGGGGGCGGGCAGCGGGCCCCAGGACGCGGCAAGGTAGTCGATCAGCGTCACCCCGCGCCCGAACTGCGCCATCGGCGTGAGTGGCCGAAGGAAGGGCAGTGTCCCGCCGGCGGGACACCCTTCGTCATCCACCTCGATGGTGATGCGCCCCCGACCGACATACAGCCGGACTCCGAAGGTGCCGCCACGTCCGCTGGCCGTATACCGGATCGAGTTGGTGACGGCCTCCGACACCAGCAGGACGGCGGATGCGATGGTGTCGTCGGGGATGTCGAATCCGTCGTGGGTGGCCAGGACCTCCTCGGTCCACACCCGAGCCTCCCGCACCTGCTCGGCCCAGCCGGGGAATTGCCGGTCATACCGCACGGCCATCACCGGCACCCCCGCACGGCGAGCAGCCGCTCTACACGAAAGAGATACGGACGAATTCGGGCGCATCGCCCACGCGGCGGGGCCTGAGTAACGTCTGACATGTCATCAGCTCCGATGGGAAATAGCTGGTGGCCATACCCCGGACGCTGCTGGCCGTCGCGGGGCTTATTACGTGGATAAGTGTTCACAGACGATGGGATTGCATCCACGAATAGTCCCGTACCGGCCGAGACTGGCCAAACACGTAGCGCATGGTATTGAGTTGGTTCAGGCTGATGTCCATGACAGAGAGGTACGTTGCCCAATGGGCAAGCTTCGGTCGGGAAGTGCGGCGACACCGCACCCACGCAGGACTTTCATTGGAGCAGACGGCTCGCTCCCTGACGATCACCGCGGGAATGCTCTCAAAGATCGAGCGCGCCGCACGCCCGGCAAAACGCGATACGGCAGAACAACTCGACCACGCTCTTGGTACCGGTGGCGCGCTGCTGCGCGCATGGTCCGACGCTAATCGGCGCAGCATTGATCCCACCTGGTTTGCGCGAGTGAATGAGGCCGAGGCACGAGCCGTCAGCATTCGCGCCTATCACCCAAGTGTCCTCCCAGGAACGGTGCAGACCCCGGCCTATGCGCGCGTCGTCTGGACCAATGCGCGCCCACTGGACACCCCCGAAGAGATCGAGGGCGGTCTTCAGCTCCGGGCGAAGAGGTCGGCGCGGTTGATCACACCGGGGGATCCTTCTCTCACGGTGATCGTCCCGGAGGCGGTCCTCCGCCAAGACATGGGGGACCCGGGGCTCATGGCGGAACAGTATGACCATATTGTGGAAATGGCGGAATCAGGGCTGATTGCGCTGTGTGTCCTGGCGGATGGGCAGGGGAGCGCGATCGGGGCCAGTGTGGGCCCCTTCCGCGTGGTCGAGTCGACCGACCGCCTGCCGATCGTCTACGCGGAACATGCGGCCGGGGGCGAGATCATCGATCGCCCCCGCGAAGTCGCACGCTTCCTAAGCATCGTCACGACCCTGACAGCCTGGGGCCTTTCCCCAAAGGACTCGGTGGCCAAGGTCAAGGAGATCAGAAGGAGCTGTAATGCTGGATGAGCGATGGCATAAGTCCACCCGTTCATACGGTGGCGGCGAGTGCCTGGAGTGCCGGACCCCTGACGGCAGAGTGGTCCAGGTCCGCGACACGATGAACCGGGAGGCCGGGCACCTTGTCTTCCCTGCACCGGAATGGCGGGCGCTCCTGATCGAGGTCGAACGACTCTGACGGCCACTCCCATCGACCCCCTGGAAACGGCCGACGCGCTCAGGAGCGTAACCAGATGCTGAACGAAGAATGGGTGAAGTCATCGCGGTCGAACGCTGGTGGCGACTGCATTGAAGCACGCTTGGACGGCGGGGCGCGAGTGCCGGTGCGCGACTCTCAGAACAGAGAGCGTCACCTCTTGACTATCCCCGCGCTGGAATGGCGAGCACTCCTCGCCGACATCGACGCGGTGTAGCACCGTGAGCGAACGCCACTACCGGGTCCTCTGCGAGCGGGATGGCGGTCACTGGTCCGTCGACGTGCCTGCGCTGCGCCTGCACACCTTCGGGACCACGCTATCCGACGCCGGGGAAATGGCGCGTGACGCCATCGCCGCAGTTCTGGACGTACCCATTGAACAGGTCAGCGTGGAGCTGGTGCTCCAGTGCGGCGAAGCTTCCCGGCTGAACTGACCGCGGTAAGACGTTCTCGTCGTCTCCTTCCGAATTCGGCTTTCCACCATCCCCTAGGCGCCCCGGCCGTTACGGCCGGGGCGTTGGCATGGGGACGGTCAGCGGTTGCGGCAGCCGCCGCAGACCGGGACGGGGAGATGCGGGCCCCATGGGTAGGTATAGAAGAGCGCCTCAGCCGTGCAGTAGGAGCACCTCTCCCGTGCGAAGGTGCCGGCTCGGCGGCGGAGAGTGCGGATAAGTATCATCAAGATCGCCTCCTGGCGTTACGGGGGGCGGGCCCCACCGCGGCTGTCCAGGCATGGGTGGGGCCCTCTTAGCGTGATTCGTAATTCCGAGGTCCGGCACTTCACGTGCGCAGGTCGGATCGCATCAAGAGCGAACGCGTGAGCACGGCGCCGCCATGCGGCGCCGCTGACGCTCGATCTGTTTGCGGAAACCCGACCGCGGGCGGCCCACAGAACACCATCGCGAGATGAGGAGAGAGGGCCGCCGACGGCGCTAATCCCGGCACGACACCAACAGGTGAGGACCGGGGGTAAAGCGGGGAGCACCGTCGCAGCGCCGGCGATCGACGAAAACGCCGACGCCGTGCGGATCGCGGTAGTGCAAACTCTTCCCCCGTACCTTGATCCAGTAACCACTATATTTCTTCATATTTCCGGAATTCAGGATGCGCAGGTCAACGGTGCGCGATCGGTCGCGCCGCCTCCCGGAGGAGATGCGGCCGCGCGGGGATCCGCGATCGTGCCGCGCGCACGGCATTTATCGGCCGAATGGCCTGCGCGGTCCGCGGCGCTCTGATGTCATAGGTGGTCGGAAGGTGCCGAAATCATCGGCGCCGTGCGGAACCGGCGAGTAAGTTCCCTCGCGATCAGCGCGGCAGGGAACGCGGAGAGAACGGTCGACCCATGGCCAGACGGAAACGGAAGAAGAAGACCAACCCGATGTGGGACGGCGCGGATCTGGAACGCGCCGTCGAATGCCCGGTCTGCGCAAAGGCCGGAATCGTCAACCCGCCCGGCACCCGGCGCCCCGCCGATCCCGATCCGGCTCAGGTGCGCCCGTCCGGTCCCACCGTGCGGCTCAACGCCGACCAGGCCGCGGTTCTGCGCCGGGCGTGGACCTACCTCGCCGACGCGGGCATCGGCGACGACCCCGATACCCGCCTCCTCGCCCTCGTCTGCCTCCTGCGCGGCGCCCGCACCGGGCGGGCCAACCTGCTCGGCCAGGACCTGCGCGCGCTCCGCCTCCGCGAGCCGATGGCGAGCCTGACCGCTCTGACCTCCTCAGGCTGGCTGGAGGTCGTCCCCGAGCGGGTCCTGGAGGCCGATGCGGCGAACCCCGCGTCGTGCGGGATCCCGGCGGTGGCCGACAACCCGTGGCGGCTCGGCAAGAACGGGCGGAGCCGCATCTCGGGGTGGGCGAGCCGCGTGCTCGCCCACAAGAAGCTGCGCAAGAAGCCCAACCCCGTCCGCCTCGTCGCGCTCCACACGGTCGCCCACTCCTCCCCCGACGGGCGGGTGCACACCAGCGGCGCCGCACTGGTCACCGCGTGCGCGTTGGACGGCACCCCGGAACTCGATGGGGTCGTGACCTCCCTCGCGGAGTCCGGGTGGCTCGAACCCGCACCGCAGACCGTCCGCGGCACCGACGTCGTCGGCCGACTGGGCCGCGTGGCGGTGGACCTGGCGCCGCGCCCCGCCGATCCCGGCCCCGCCCCGGCACGCGCCGCGGACGACGGCGACGCCCTCTCCCCCGAGGACGTCGACAAGCTCGCACACGCCGCGATCGCCGGCCGCGAGCCCGCTGTCGCCCGATGGGTTGAGGGCTACCGCGGGCTCCACGGACACGGCCCGAGCTGGGCGACGGTGGCGGCGGCCCAGGGCTGGCCGGCCGACCGCGCGGTGCGCAACGCGGTGTTCGCCCGGCTCCATGACGACGGGTGGCTCGCCGGTTTCAAGGTCGCCTACGGTCTGCGGCCGGGGCCTCGCCACTGCGAACAGGGAGAAGGGTAGGAAGCGCATCGGGTCAGGCGGGCGGGGCCGCCGTCTCGGGCTCGCCCGCTAGAGGGTGTCGTCGTCCGGCCGGGGGCGGTCGTGGCAGTCGGTGTCCTCCGGGGCCTGGCCATCGAGAAGGTAGGACTCCACTGCCTTGGAGACACACGGGAAGTCGGTGCCCTCCCGGCCAGCGGGGGCATCGACGATCGGGCGGGCTGAACCCGAGTGTGCGGCCGGCCGCATGCCGTCGAAGAGGATGGTCAGCGCGCGGTGGCGGAACCGCTCGCTCCACTCATCGGTCATCGCTTCCTGGCAGATGGCCGCGAGCAGGGCGATCAGCTCATCCGACCGCAGGTCGTCGCGGACGGCGCCCGCTTCCCGGGCGCGTTCGAGCAGCAGGTCGACGGCGGGGAGCAGGCGTCTCAGGGCATCGCCGACGTGGACCCGGGTCCCCGTCTCGGAGAGCCGGTCGAACACGGCCCGGTTCCGGGCGCCGATCGCTATGACGCGGGTGCAGAACTCGAAGAGGGCGGTGACGGCTTCGGGGTCGTCGACCAGGGCGTCGACTTCGGAGACGAGCCGGTCCCACAGGTTCATCACCACGGCTTGGAGCAGCGCGGGCTTGGTCGGGAAGTGCCGGAACACCGTGCCGATCGCAACGCCGGCGCGCGCGGCGACGGCCTCCGTCGAGGCCGATGCGCCTTGCTCGGCGAACACGGCCTCGGCCGCCTCCAGAATGCGCGCCCGGTTGCGGCGGGCGTCGGCGCGGACCGGTCGTTCACCGGCACCACCGGAGGCGGGCGGCACACCGTTTCGATTCATCGTCCCCATCTGCCTCTTGTCAACATGAGTCAGACTCATTATGTTCAATGTCGAGTCCCACTCATCTTAAGTCAGAGGGGTGTCACCATGACACAGCAGGCGACCGACGCCGCAGGCCCGCTCACGATCTACCGGCGCATGCAGGAAGCGCTCCTCGAGGACGAGGCGACACTCCTGCCCGCCGAACTGCTGGCCGAGGACATCGTGGTCGAGACCCCGTTCTCCCCGCCGGGCATGCGGCGCCACGAGGGCCGCGAGGCATGGCTGGAGTACTACCGCACCAGCAGCGCCGCCCTGAGTGTGCGGTTCGAGCGGCTCCGCGAACTGGCCACCCACCGGACCGACGACCCCGAGGTCATCGTCGTCGAATACGAGCTGACCGGGACGGTCACCGACACCGGCCTGCGATCCTCGGTGACCTGCATCGGCGTACTGCGGGTCCGCGACGGCCTGATCAAGCACTGGCGCGAGTACCAGGACATCCCGGCGATCAGCGCGGCGCTCAACCGGCGCCCGGAGGAACTCGGCGGGACACCTTCGCCCACCCCGTAGCGGCCGACCTGGTTGGTCCTCGTCGGCGGCCCGGCAAGCTGACCACCCCGTGGACAAGCCCGCCGAGATGTTCGACCGCGACCACGAGTGGTCCGCGGTGGCCCGGTTCATCGGTGCCCCCAGCCCGGCGTCACGCTCGGCGTCGTCCACCGCGGCTCTGCGCCACCGGAGGCGGGATCGGAGACTCGACTGCGAAGCGGTCATTCCATAACGCGTGAGCCTGATCGTCCGGAACCCGGAGGGCCATGGGCCAACCGGCCGGGATCCCGGATGCCATGTGGTGGGACCACCACATTTCAATACCCACCGGTATCCAATACCCGTGGGTATGCTAATTTCCCCGTATGAGTGAGAAGGAGAACGCACCGCCCGGGCCGGTCGCGCGGACGCGGCGTGACGAAGTGCGGCGGCGGCTGCTCGACGCGGCCGCACGGGTCTTCGCGGAGCGGGGCTACGCCGACAGCCGGCTGGAGGACATCGCCCGCGCAGCCGGGTTCACCAAAGGGGCCGTGTACTCCAACTTCGGCGGCAAGGAGGACCTGTTCGGCGCGATCCTGCGCGAGCGCTCCGACACGGAACTCACCACGGTCATGGCCGAGGTCGGCGACGCCGACGACCCCGCCGAGGCGATCGGCCGGGCGGCCCGCGTCGTCGCCGGGCGCATCGCCGGAGACGCCGAACGGGCGCGGCTCGGGCTGGAGTTCGCGGCGCGCGCCGCCCGCGATGACGCGACCCGGGAGGTCGTCGCCCCTCTGCGCCGCGCACAACGCGACGCGGCGGCGCGGTCCATCGCCGACGTCGCCGAGCGCACCGGTACCCGCCCGGCGGTCGATCCCGACCTGGCCGCGCTGATCGTGCACTGCCTGACCAACGGGCTGTCCATGGAGCGCCTCGCCGACCCTGAGGCGGTCACCGCCGATACCGCCGAGCGGGCGCTCACCACCGTCCTGACCGCGCTGCTGGCCCCGCGGCCCGACGACGGCTGACGGCCTCCGCCGTTCCCGAACCGCACCCCCTCCTCCCCGGCCCCGCTCCTCCTCCACCCGCCCGATCGCCGCCCGGCGCGCCGGGCACCCCTTCGGCCTGCCCTGACGGCGCCGCCCCCCCGGAGGCATTCCATGAGCGTGTTCACATCCACCCGCGTCCTGCACCCGTTCGCCGCCGCCGCGGGCGCGGTCCTCGCCTTGGCCACCCTGGCCGGTTGCGGCGGCGCCGGTGACGGCGCACCGGAGGAGCGCACCTTCGGGCCGGCCGGGGAACGGCTCACCGTCTCCGCCGAGAGCGGCGACCTGGACATCCGGCCCGCGGACGTCGATGGGATCGAGGTGACGCGCCGGTTCACCGGATGGTCCGCCATCGGCGCCCGTACCGAGGCGGGCTGGGACCTCACCGGGGACACCCTCGCCCTGACCACCGACTGCGCGCCACTCGTCCTCGGCAGGTGCGACGCCCGCTACGAAGTGCTCGTGCCCCAGGGGGTGGCGGTGACCGTGGAGGGCGGCAGCGGGGCGGTCGCCGCCTCCGGCTTCGACGCCGGGCTCGACATCACCACGGACAACGGTGCGATCCAGGTCGAGGACGCCTCAGGCCCCCTCGCGCTGCGCACCGCCAGCGGCGAGCAGCGCGCCACCGGCATCACCTCGGGCCGCGTCGAGGCGCGTTCCGAGAACGGAGCGATCCACCTCGCTCTCACCGGGGTCCCCGACAGCGTCGAGGCGGAGGCCGACAACGGCGCGGTGACGGTCGAGGTCCCCGACGCCGACTATGCCGTCACGACCTCGACGGACAGCGGCGACGTCCGCACCGACGTGCCGGAGGACGCCGGCAGCCCGCACGCCATCACCGCCCGGACCGGCAATGGGGCCATCACCGTGCTCACCGCCGCTCAGGACGCTTAGGAAAGGCGAAATGGAAACGGCCATGCGCAGAGACCACATCGACTGGCTCCGCAACATCGGGATCCTCTTCCTGTTCCCCTTCCACACCTCCCGCGTGTTCAACGACCTTGAATCGTTCTACGTCAAAGGCGACGTGAACGCGCCCGCGACCCTTCTCGTGGACCTGTCCTACTGGTTCATGCCCCTCCTCTTCCTCCTCGCGGGGATGTCGAGCCTCTATGCCCTCCGGCAGCGGCCGGCACGGACCTACGCCGGCGAGCGCTTCTCCCGGCTCCTGGTCCCGTTCGTCTTCGGCGTCCTGGTCGTCGTCCCGCCGCAGGCCTACTACGCCATGCGGTTCCACCTCGGCTACCAGGGCGGATACGGGGAGTTCCTGTGGTCGTACTTCACGGACTTCTCCGGCTGGTCGGAGTACGCCGGCGGGATATCGCCCGCGCACCTGTGGTTCATCGCTTTCCTCTTCGTCATCTCCATGGCGCTTCTGCCTCTGATGCGCAAGGTGCTCGCGTCCGGGTACTCACCGGTGTGGATGCGGCGCCGCTTCGCCATCCTGCTGCCGTTCGCCCCGGTGGCCGCGCTCTCCCTGCTGCCGGACGTGGCCGGGAAGAACATCCTGGTCTTCGCCGCCTACTTCCTGCTCGGGTTCCTCATCGCGACCGATGACGCGATCGGCGACCTGATCGAGGAGCACCGGCGGACCTACCTCGTCGCGGCGCTGGTGACGGCCGCGGCGGTCCTCGCCCAGATCCACGTCCTCGGCATCCGGTCGGGCGGTCCCGCCCACCTCCTGGAGCACCTGGCGTGCTGGCCCGCCCTGCTGGCGATGCTCGGCTACGCGAAGCGGTATCTGAGCAGGAGGTCGAGGCTCCTGGCCTACTTCACCCCGGCGGCCTTCCCCGTCTACGTCCTGCACCAGACCTACCTGGTCGCCGTCGCCTACTACGTCGTGCAGGTCACCGACCGCGGTGCCGTCCCGTTCACCCTGATCATGGTGGTGTCGTTCGCGCTGAGCCTGGCGACCTACGAACTCATCCGCAGATGCGCCCCGGCCCGGGCCGCCTTCGGCCTCCCCCGCCTGCGCGGGGGCCCTGCACCCGCCGCAGACTCGGCCGCCGGGTCCGGGGCCCGGTAGCTTGGGTGGCCGGGCCGGCGGGCGGTGGGTGGGATACCGATCGGCGTGATCGCGAAGAGGGTGAAGATGGCTACACCGGCTGACGTTCCCGGCGACGACGCCCGGAAGGCCGCGACCGGGGAGAAGGCCACCGGGGTGCGCGACGTGAAGTCGGCGGCGCGGACCGTGGAGCTGCTGGAGCTGCTGGCCGCCCGGCAGAACCGGCCCGCGCGGCTGCGCGAGCTGAGCGAGGCGCTCGGCATGCCGCGCAGCAGCTGCTACGCGCTGCTGCGGACGCTCGTGAAGTACGGCTGGGTCCGCACGGACGCGTCCGGCACGATGTACGGCATAGGCATCCGGGCCCTGCTCGCCGGGACCACCTACCTCGACACCGACCCCTATGTGCGCCTCGCCAAGCCCGCGCTGGACGCCCTCGGGGAACGGCTCGACGAGACGTTCCACTTCGGCAGGCTCGCGGGCGGCGACGTCGTCTACCTGGTGACCCGCGCGTCCAGCCAGTACCTGCGCCCGCACAGCCGGGTCGGCCGCCGCCTGCCCGCGTACTCGACCGCGCTGGGCAAGGCGCTGCTGGCCGAACTCGACGGCCCCGAACTCGACGAGCACCTGCCCGAGCAGCTGACCCCGCTCACCGAGCACACCTTCACCGACCGCGCCGCCCTCCTGCGCGACCTGGCCGAGGTCCGCGAGCGCGGCTACGCGATCGACCGCCAGGAGAACAGCCTCGGCCTGCACTGCTTCTCGTTGCCGCTGCGCTACGCGAGCCCCGCCGCCGACGCCATCAGCTGCTCGGTGCCGCTGGCGCGGCTGACCCCCGCGCGCGAGGCGGAGATCGTCGGCGCCATGCGCGCGGCGCGCGACACGATCGAGCAGGGCGCCGTCTCGATCGGGCTGGTCGGGTCCGGGGGGATGTGACGGCCGGCCGACTCCCCGGCCGGTGACGTTCCGCGTACGAACCGCTCCACTGTGCACGCATCTGTCTTTCATTCTGTCTTCTGTCTACCTATATAAACCATTCGCCGGTAGGCTGCCCCTCAAGCGTGCGCTCTGGAGGGGGCGCCGCTCCGCACCTTCACCGGCGTGCGCCGCCGGTCCGACACAGCCGGAGGACCCAGGTGAGCATCGACGCGGCCGCCGAGCCGCACCGCATCAGCGACGTGCGCATCACCCCGGTCGCCTTCCGCGACCTGCCGCTGCTCAACACGGTCGGCGTCCACGAACCGCTCGCCCTGCGCGCGATCGTCGAGGTCGTCACCGACTCCGGGATCACCGGCCTGGGCGAGACCTACGGCGACGCCGGGCACCTCGAACGCCTGCGCGCCGCCGCGTCGGCGATCACCGGCGTGGACGTGTGGCACGTGCACGAGATCGCGGACCGCATCCGCCGCGTACTGTCGGGCGACCGCAGCACGGGCGGGCACGGCATGAGCGGCATGGTCACCGGCAGCAGTACCGCCGACCGCGTGCTGTCGCCGTTCGAGGTCGCCTGCCTGGACATCCAGGGCAAGGCGATCGGCCGCCCCGTGAGCGACCTGCTCGGCGGCGCTGTCAGGGACCGCGTCGACTACAGCGCCTACCTCTTCTACAAGTGGGCCGGCCACCCCGGCGAGGACGACGACGCCTGGGGCGCGGCGCTGGACCCCGAGCAGGTCGTCGCGCAGGCCCGGCGGATGATCGGCGAGTACGGCTTCGGCGCGATCAAGCTCAAGGGCGGCGTCTTCCCGCCCGAGGAGGAGGTCGAGGCGATCCTCGCCCTGCGCAAGGCGTTCCCCGACCACCCGCTGCGGGTGGACCCCAACGGGGCGTGGAGCGTCGAGAGCTCCATCCGCGTCGGCGCCGCGCTCGACGGCGTGATCGAGTACCTGGAGGACCCCACCACCGGCCTCGACGGCATGGCGCAGGTCGCCCGCGAGGTCGCGATGCCGCTGGCCACCAACATGTGCGTAGTGGCGTTCGACCACGTGAAGCCGGCGGTCGCCCAGGACGCCGTGCAGGTGATCCTGTCCGACCACCACTTCTGGGGCGGGCTGGACCGCTCACGCTCGCTCGGCGACATCTGCGCCACGTTCGGGCTGGGCCTGTCGATGCACTCCAACTCCCACCTGGGCATCAGCCTCGCCGCGATGACCCACCTGGCCGCCGCCACCCCGAACCTGACCTACGCCTGCGACACCCACTGGCCGTGGAAGGACCCGGCCGACGACGTGATCGTGCCCGGTGCGCTCACGTTCTCCGAGGGCGCGGTCGCGGTGCCGACCGCCCCCGGGCTGGGGGTCGAGCTCGACCGCGACGCGCTGGCCCGGCTGCACGAGCGCTACCTCGCCGGCGGCATCCGCGAGCGCGACGACACCGGGTACATGCGCCGGTTCGAGCCCGGCTTCGACCCCACCGCCCCCCGGTGGTGACCCGCGCGGGCGGCCGCCCGGCCGGCCGGGGCGGTGCGCGGTGAGGATCGTGCTCACCGACCCGATCCTGACCCGGTTCCGCGACGAGCTCACCCGCAACGGCGGCGACGGCCACGACTGGCAGTTCCTCGCGGGCCGTCCCGACGACGAAGTCGCCGGCCGGCTGCGTGACGCGGACGTCCTGGTGGCCTCCCGGATGACCGCCGGCATGGCCGCGTCCGCGAAGGCGCTGCGGCTGGTGCACGTCACCGGCGCCGGGGTCGACCGGATCGCGTTCGGCGCGCTCGCGCCGGGGGTGGCCGTGTGCAACACCTTCCACCACGGCTCGTCGATCGCCGAGCACGTGGTGATGGTGGCGCTGATGCTTTCGCGCCGGGTGCGGCGGGCGGACGCGCTGCTGCGCCAGGGGCGGTGGGAATCGGTCGCGGTCGACCCCGCCGTCCCCCTCGGCGACACGCTCGCGGGCCGCACGGTCGGTGTCATCGGACTGGGCGAGATCGGCACCGAGGTCGTGCGGGCGACGACCGCGCTGGGCATGCACGCCCGCGCGGTCCGGCGCACCCCCGGCGCCCCGCTGCCCGAGGGCGTCCGCCTGGATCGCATCGACGGCGACGACGGCCTGCCTGCGCTGCTGGCCGGGTCGGACGTGGTCGTGGTGACGGTCCCGCTGTCGGCGGCGACCACCGGGCTGATCGGCGCCCGCGAACTGGCGCTGATGCGCCCGGACGCGCTGCTCGTCAATGTCGCGCGCGGCCCCATCGTCGACGAGGACGCCCTCTACGACGCGCTCGCCGCGGGCCGCATCGCCGGCGCGGCGCTGGACGTGTGGTGGAGCCATCCCAAAGACGGCGGCGGGGCCCGCGGGTACACGCGCCCGTTCGACGCGCTCGACAACGTCGTGATGACCCCGCACCATTCGGGGCACACCCGCACGACGTTCGCCGGCCGGGCGGCCGAGATCGCCGCCAACATCGCCCGCTTGGCCGAGGGGCGGCCCCTGGAAAATGTGGTGCGGGCGGGGGCGTGACCCACTCGTACTCGCAACGCTGCGGTCAGCCGGTGCGGCGCGAACGGACCAGGGCCAGCACCCCGAGGGCCATGCCGATCAGCCCCACCACCAGGGCCACAATGGCCCCGCCCAGCCCGTTTCCGGTGCCGATACCACCGGCGGAGGTGGCCGTGATCAGCCCACCGAGGGCCATGCCGATCAGCCCCGCCACCAGGGCCACAACGGCCCCGAGCCGTCCGTTGCCGGTGCCGATACGACCGGCGGAGCGGGCCAGGGCCAGCCCGCCGTTGACCACCCCGATCAGGCCCACCAAGGCGGCCACGATGGCTCCGAGCCGCCCGGCGCTCATGTCGTAAACACTGGCGGCGGCCGGCTGGACCGAGGCGTGCGCGACCTCCGGTGCGGCAAGCCCGAAACCTCCGATCAGGGCGGCTCCGGCCACGGCAAGCACGAATCGGACTGACATGAGGTGCTCCTCCTCCTGCGACTGGACGTCGCCTGATCATGTCTGCTGGACCCGTCGCCGGTCGTCCAGCGGACGCATGCACTTCGCGCTGCCGCCGATGCCGCAGCCGGCTACCGCGGACGCCGCAGGAGCCACGGAGGTACCGCGTGTGCGGTAGTCGGCCGATCATCCGCGCGCAGGAGTCGCCCGCGCGGATATCCGGCTAAGGTGCGCACATGAGTGCAGGACGACCCGGTGTCCGGGCCTGTGTCAGAGACTGGGCGATCGCCGTCTTCGTGGCGGCGACGCTGCTGGTCACCGGGCTGTCCGGGCCGCACTCCGCCACGAACCTCGACCTGCTCGGCTACGCGCTGCTGACCGCCGGCGGCCTGGCGCTGGCCGCGCGCCGTCGCGCGCCGGTTCCCGTCCTGGCCGTCACAGGGCTGTGCGCGGTGGGTCACCAGGCGGCCGGTTTCGACGTGCCCGCCGTCGCGTACCTGTTCGCGGTGTACGCCGCCGTACGTGAGGGACACCGCATCTTCACGGTGGCCGCGAGCGTGGCCCTGCTGGCCGCTCTCCCACTCGCGGCCCTGGCCTCGGGCCTGCACGACACGGGCGAAGCGTTCGCGCAGGCTCGAAGCGCCCTGGAGGTGGCGTGGCTGATCGCCGCCGGTGCCGCGGGGGAAGCGCTGCGACAGGCCGAGCGGCGGGCGGACGAAGCCGAGCGCACACGGGAGGAGGCCGCGCGGCACCGCGCCGACGAGGAGCGGTTGCACATCGCGCGGGAGCTGCACGACTCGCTCACCCACCAGATCTCGGTCATCAAGGTCCAGGCCGAAGTCGCCGTCCACCTGGCCCGCAGGCGTGGCGAACATGTACCGGAGTCCCTGCTCGCGATCCGGCATGCCGGTGGAGAGGCGGCCCGGGAACTG
Organism: Nocardiopsis sediminis; assembly: GCF_042650565.1. NCBI lineage: Bacteria > Bacillati > Actinomycetota > Actinomycetes > Streptosporangiales > Nocardiopsidaceae > Nocardiopsis > Nocardiopsis sediminis. The sequence continues at coordinate 105,281 of NZ_JBHSBH010000012.1, read as the reverse complement.
CGGGCGACCCTGGAGGCGCTGCGCGACGACGGCAAGACCCCCTCGCACGGACTCGACCATGTCCCGGCCCTGGTTGAACGGGCCCGTGCGACCGGCCTGGACGCGACGCTGACGATCGATGGGCAACGACACGACGTGCCGGCCGCTGTGGACCGGACCGCCTACCGGATCGTTCAGGAGTCGCTCACCAACATCGCTCGCCACGCATCCGCCGCAACGGCTACGGTCCGGCCGTCCTCGCGATACGGGTCGATGACGACGGCAAGGCCGCGCCCGGTCCCGCCCCGGCCCCCGGCGTCGGGCTGCTCGGGATGCGCGAACGGGTCACGGCCTTGGGCGGTCTGCTGCGGGCGCAGCCGCGCAGCGAGGGCGGCTTCACCGTCCAAGCCGAGATTCCCGTGGGCCCAACGTCATGATCCGTGTTCTGCTGGTCGACGACCAGCCGCTCCTTCGCAGCGGATTCCGCGCGCTCCTGGAAGCCGAAGAAGGCATCGAGGTGGTGGCCGAGGCCTCCGACGGGAATGAGGGCCTGGCTCTCGCCCGGGCGCACCTGCCCGACGTCGCGCTCATGGACGTCCAGATGCCGGTCATGGACGGCATCGAGGCGACCCGGCGCATCGCCGCGGACCCGGACCTGGCCCAGGTGCACGTCGTCGTCCTGACCAACTATTGCTTTGACGAATACGTCTTCAACGCGCTGCGCGCCGGCGCCGCCGGATTCATCGTCAAAGACATCCTGCCGGACGACTTCCTGCACGCCGTACGCGTCGCCGCGCGCGGCGACGCGCTGCTCGCACCGTCGGTCACCCGCAAACTCATCAGCAGGTACGTCACCCAGCCGCTCAATGCCGGCACCGGCACGGGGCTGAAAGAACTGACCAACCGCGAACGCGAGGCCGTCGCCCTGGTCGCGCGGGGTCTTTCCAACGACCAGATCGCCGACCGCATGGTGATCAGCCCGCTGACCGCGAAGACCCACATCAACCGGGCCATGGCCAAGCTCCACGCCCGCGACCGCGACCGCGCCCAGATCGTCGTCCTCGCCTACGAATCCGGCCTGGTGGCCCCGCGCAGCTCCTGACACCTTCTTCCCATCACCCGCGCAGGTCCCGCCGAGGCCGAGGGCACCCCACCTCAGGCCGGCGCGGACGCACCCTCCAGCGGGAAGTGGCACAGCCCTTCGTGCGCCTCCAAGGCGTCGCCGTCGTCGCGGCGGGCCGCCGGCGGGGCCTCTCCCGCGCATCGGTCCGTCGCCTGCCAGCAGCGTGTGCGGAACCTGCACCCCGACGGCGGGTTCAGCGGCGACGGGATCTCGCCCTCCAGCAGGATGCGGCGCGACCCCGCCGCGGCCGACGCACCCAGCGACGGCGCGGCCGACATGAGCGCCTTGGTGTAGGGGTGCAGCGGCCGGTCGAAGACGCTCTCGGTGGGCCCGTGCTCGACGACCTTGCCCAGGTACATCACCGAGACCCGGTCGGCCACGTGCCGCACCACCGACAGGTCGTGCGAGATGAACACGTAGGACACGCCCAGCCGCTCTTGCAGGTCGGCGAGGAGGTTGAGGACCTGCGCCTGCACCGAGAGGTCCAGCGCCGAGACCGGCTCGTCGCACACGATCAGGTCGGGCCCCAGCGCGAGCGCACGGGCGATCCCGAGCCGCTGGCGCTGGCCGCCGGAGAACTCGCTCGGATAGCGGTGGGCGTCCCCGGCGCGCAGGCCGACGAGGTCGAGGAGCTCGCGGACCCGCTTGTCCTTGTCGGCGGGGGCGGCGTCGCGGTGCGTGCGCCACGGCTCGCCGATGACGTCGGCCGCGGTCATCCGCGCGTTGAGGGAGGCGAACGGGTCCTGGAACACCATCTGCACGCGGCGCCGCCAGGCCAGCAGCTCGCGGCCGCGCAGCGCGAACGGGTCGGTGGTCCCCTCGAACCGGACGGTCCCTTCATCGGGGCGCTCGAGCAGGAGGAGGACGCGCGCGAGCGTCGACTTCCCGCAGCCGGACTCCCCGACGAGGCCGAGCGTCTCCCCGCGGCCGACGCGCAGGTCCACGCCGTCCAGGGCGGTGAGCCGGGCCGACCCGCGGGCGCCGGCCACGCGGAAGGACTTGCGGATGCCGGTGGCCTCCAGCAGCGGCACGGAGGTGTCCGGTGCGGTGCCCGCCGCTGTGGCGGATGCTGTGTCAGGCACGGGCGAGCTCCTCGGAGAAGTGGCAGGCGGCGGCCCGGGAGGGGCCGGCCGGCGCCGGTTGGGGACGGCTCTCGGCGCACGCCTCGCGCGCCATGGGGCAGCGGGCCCGGAACACACATCCCGCCGGGATCGCGCTGAGTTCGGGCGGGCTGCCGGGGATCGAGCGCAGCGCCTGCCCTTTCTCGACATTCTCGGGGACCGAGTCGAGCAGGCCGCGGGTGTAGGGGTGGCGGGGGTGGGCGAAGACCTCGTGGACGGGCCCGGTCTCGACCACCGTCCCCGCGTACATGACCGCGACGTCGTCGGCGTGCTCGGCGACGACGGCGAGGTCGTGGGTGATGAGCACGACCCCCATGTCGTGTTCGGCCCGCAGGTCGGCGAGCAGCTGCATGACCTGCGCCTGAACGGTGACGTCGAGCGCCGTTGTCGGTTCGTCGGCGATCAGCACGTCGGGGCTGAGCGCGACCGCCATGGCGATGAGCAGCCGCTGGCGCATCCCGCCCGAGAACTGGTGCGGGTAGGAGCGCACGCGCGCCCGCGGCTCCGGGATGCCGACCGCCGCCATCAGCTCGATCGCCTTCTCCCGGGCGGCGCGGCGGGACAGCCCCTGGTGGATGCGGAACGGCTCGCCGAGCTGGGCGCCGACGGTCTGCACCGGGTTCATCGCGGTCAGCGCGTCCTGGAAGACGATGGACAGGACCGGCCCGGCGAGCTTCTTGCGTTCGGACGGGCCGAGCCGCAGCAGGTCGGTGCCGCCGACCCGGACCGACCCGCCGGTGACCCGGGCGACGGGGTCGAGCAGCCCGGCGACCGCCAGGGCGGTCATGGACTTGCCGCACCCCGATTCGCCGAGCAGCGCCAGCGTGCGCCCTTTGCGGACGGAGAAGCCGATCCCGTCGACGGCGCGGACCGTGCCCGCGGGCGTGCTGAGGTCGACGGTCAGCCCCTCGACCTCCAGGGCGGGCCCTGCGGCGGGCTCGGTGGCAACAGATGCGGTCATGCGCTGATCCCCTTCCGGTTCGCGCGGGAACCCTTGGTGCGCGGCGTGGTCAGCCGCCAGCGCTGCGCCGGGTCGGTGGCCAGGCGCGCCCACGCGGCGAGCACGGTGGCCGACACCGTGGTGACGACGATCGCCACACCGGGCAGCACCGCGATCCACCACGCGGTCTGGAGGTACTGGCGGCCCTGGGCGACCATCAGCCCCCAGCTGACCTCCGGGGGCTGGATGCCGATGCCGAGGAAGCTCAGCGAGGACTCGGTGAGCATGACGAAGCAGAAGTCGAGCGTGGCGACGGTCAGCAGCGTGGGCAGGATGATGGGCAGGATGTGCCGATAGATGGTCGGCCAGCTCCCGGCGCCGAACGTGCGCGCGGCGTCGACGAAGAGCCTGCTCTTCAGCTCGGCGGCCTCGGCGCGGGCGGTGCGCAGGTAGACGGGAATGCGCGCGATCGCCAGGATCAGCACCAGGTTGGCGATGCCGGGGGCGAACACGTAGAGCACGACCACGGCCAGCAGCAGCGACGGGAAGCTCAGGATGACGTCGGCGACGCGCATCGCGACGTTCTCCCGGAGCCCGCCGTAGTAGCCGGCCCACATCCCGATCGCCGAGCCGATCACCAGCGAGCACAGGACCGCCGGGACCGCCACGGACAGGGTCGTGCCCGCGGCCTCGATGAGCCGGGCGAGCATGCTGCGCCCCAGCACGTCGGTGCCGAGCAGGCCGAAGAGGCCGTGGTCGAGCGAGGGCGGGCGCAGCGATGCGTCCAGGTCCTGGTGCCGGGCCCGGTCGCCGATGAGCAGCGGGCCGAGGACCGCGGTCAGCAGCACGAGGCCGAGAATCACGGCGGAGGCGGCCGCGAAGCGGTCCTTGCCGAGCAGGGTCCACCAGCGGGCCGGCCGCCGGGCCGCGGGCGCCGTCTCGGCGGGAGGAAGATGCGGGGATGTCATCCGGGGCTCCTCGTTCTCAGGCCGGGACGGCGTGGCGCACACGCGCGTCGAGTAGGGCGTAGCAGGCGTCGATGACGATGTTGAGCACGAAGATCGTCACCGCGGTCAGCAGGACGGCGGCCTGGAGCACCGCGAAGTCGCGCTGGAGGATGGAGTCGATCATCAGCTTGCCGATGCCCGGCCAGCCGAAGATGGTCTCGACCACGACCGCGCCGTTGACCAGGCCGACGGTGAGGTCGCCGGCGACGGTGAGGGCGGGCATGGACGCGTTGCGCAGCGCGTGGCCGAACACGACCCGCGCCTCGCTCGCCCCCTTGCTGCGGGCGACCTTGGTGTAGGGCGCGGCCAGCGCCGCGACCATCGCCCCGCGCACGACCTGCACGAGTACGCCGAAGGGGCGGATGAGCAGGGTGGCGATGGGCAGCACCCACACCTCGGGGCCGCCGGTGACGCCCGATGTGGGCAGCCAGCCGAGGGTCACGCCGAACACGAGCACGCCCATGATCGCGAACCAGAAGTCGGGGATGCTGGCCGCCGTCATGGACAGGAAGCTGCACACCCGGTCGGCGAGGGAGTTGGGCCGGTAGGCGGCCAGGCAGCCGATCAGGACGGCGCCGGTGATCGCGATGAGCATGGTCACCGCCGCCAGTTGCAGCGTCGCGGGGAAGGCCGCGAGCACCATCTCGTCCGCGGGCTGGCCGGTGCGCAGCGAGGTGCCGAAGTCGAAGCGGACGAGCTGGGTGAGGTAGTCCCACAGCTGGACGGCGATGGGCTGGTCGAAGCCGTGGGCGGCCGAGAACTCGGCCCGTTGCTCGGGGGTGGCGCTCAGCGGGAGGTAGAGGTTGACGGGGTCGCCGGTCAGCCGCGCCAGGCAGAACACGCCCAGCACCACGAACAGCAGGGGGATCGCGCTGGAGACGACCCGCGTGCGCAGGAAGGCGAACATGTCAGGATCCCTCCTGGTCGGCCTGCCGGACCTCGGACAGGCGCAGTTCGTCGCCGCTCGCGGAGTTGGGCTCGTACCGGACGGTGCGCGATATCCCCATGAGGCCCTGCATGTGGGCGATGTGGGCGAATTGGGCGATGTCTTCGTTCTGGACGGCGAGGATGCCGGCCAGCGCGTCGGCGCGTTCGTCGCCGGACAGCGCGCCCGCGTCGGCGATCCGCTCGTCCATCTCGGCGGTGCCGAACGTGGACTGGGCGCCCTCGCTCATCATGTACTGGCCGATGGTGAACGCCGCGTCGCCGGTCTGGTTGCCGTGCATGACGAGCAGCGCGACCGGGCCGACGTTCTCGGCCATCGGCCGGATCTGGTACTGGAGGTGGGCGGCGGTGTCCAGCATGGTGATCTCCACGTTCAGGCCGACCGCCGCGAGCTGGTACTGGAGCGCTTCGGCGGTCTCGGCGACCCGCGGGAACTGGCCGTTGCGGGCGACCAGGGAGATCCTGCGGTCGACCGGCACGCCGTCGGCGGCGGCCTCCGCGACGAGGTCGCGGGCGGCCTCGGGATCGGGGACGGTGGGCTCCAGATCGGGGTTGTAGCCGACCACGCCGTCCGGCACGAGCTGCGCGGCGGGTTCGGCGAGCCCGTCGTAGAGGGTGTCGGCGATGTCCTGGCGCTCGATGGCCAGGTCGATGGCGCGGCGCACCCGGATGTCGTCGAGCGGGGCCTCGCGGCCGTCCAGCCGCAGCGCGGTGGTCTCGTTGTTGGGGTAGGCCACCGAGTTGTCCTCGGTCGCGTCCTCGGGGTTGAGCCCCGTGGCGAGGTCGGCCTCGCCCCTGGTGATCATCGCGGCGCGCACGGCGGGCTCCGACCGCCACACATAACGGGCTTCGGGGAAGGCGGGCGCCTCGCCCCAGTAGTCGTCGTTGCGGCGCAGGGAGATCGAGACGCCGGTCTCCCAGCCCTCCATGGCGTAGGGGCCGGTGCCGACGGGCTCGCGCACCTTCGTGCCGGTGCTCGTGGTGCGGGGGACGACCTCGATGAAACTGAGGCGCAGCGGCATGACGGGGTCGGGGTCCTCGGTGGTGACGGTCACCGTGGTGTCGTCGACGGCCTCGACCTCCAGGTCCTTGCCGTCGAAGACGTAGCCGTCGACGTTGCAGTTGAGGTCGGAGTTGACCGCGCGGTCGATGGAGAACGCCGCGTCCTCGGCGGTGAACGGCTGCCCGTCGTGGAAGGTGACGTCGGACCGGAGGTCCAGGGTCCATGTGGTGGGCTCGGTCTGCTCCCACTCGGTGGCCAGGAGCGGTTCCAGTTCGCCGCTCACCGGGTCGCGCTCGATGAGCGGTTCGCTGATGTTGGAGCGGACCACGACGCCGATGGAGGTCAGGGACCCTTCACAGGGGTCCAGGTTCGGGGGCTCCTGGGCGAGGACCACCCGCAGTGTGTGGCCGGGGGTGCCGGTGGATCCGGCCGCGTCGCTGTTGGCCACGGTGCAGCCGGCGGCGGCGGGGAGCAGGGCGAGGGCGGCGAGGGCGGCGAACGTCCCCGATCGCCCGCCGCGCAGCCGGGGGGGTGCGGTTGGCGGCCGGGTTGACTGCATCGTCTCTCCGATGGTCGGGCGTCACGACCCGAGCGGGGCGGGCGGACGGCAGGGGCGCGTGCGCCGGGTGAGCGATCACGCCGGTGAACCGGCGAGCCGACGAACCGGTGAAGCGATGAACCGGTGAGTCGATATGCCGGTGAGCCCGCGAACACACCCCAGTGTGTCTCGGAACACGCATGTGGTCTGCATTTGTAGACGGATGTCCGGGTGCCCGTCAAGAGGCGCCCCCGCGCATCTCCGTCAGCGAGAGCAGCGCATCGAGCACCGGATTGGCGTGGGCGGTGCGCCAGACGCAGTGGGTCTCCACAAGGTCGGGCGCCAACCCGCCGATCTCGGTGAACGCCAGGTTGGGCAGCCGCAGGCGCGCACCCGACCGCGGCACGATCCCCACCCCCAGACCGGCGTTGACCAGCGCCAACAGGCTGTGCACCTGCTGCACCTGCTGCACGTAGCGCGGTTCGACGCCCGCCTCGTGGAAGGCGGTGATGACGAGCTCGTGCAGGTAGCGCGCCGCTATGGGCGTGTAGGTGACGACGTCGTGCCGGCTGATGTCCGCCAACGTCGGCGGGCGGCCCAGGCCGGTGAGCGGATGGTCGCGCGGGCAGGCGAGGATCAGGCTCTCGGTGTGCACACAGCGGGCGCTGAGCAGGTCGGATGCCGGGACACCGCGGACCAGCCCCACGTGGAGGCGGTCCGTGAGCAGAGCGTCCACCTGGTCGCGGCTGACCATCTCGGTGAGGGTCAGCTCGACATCGGGCAGCCGCTCCTTGACCGTGGTCAGCCACCCCCCGAGCACCGTCAGGGCCGATACGGCGGTGAACCCGATGTGCAGCGCCCCGGCCGTGCCCCGCGCGGCGTTGCGCGCCGTCAGCGGTGCGGCCTCGGCCAGGCCGAGCATCCGCCGCGCGTCTTGCAGGAACGCCTCCCCCGCGGGGGTCAGCTCGACGACACGCGACGCCCGTATCAGCAGGTCGACGCCGAGGGCGTGTTCGAGCTTCTGGATCTGCCGGCTCAGCGGCGGCTGGGTCATGTTCAGCCGCTGCGCGGCGCGGCCGAAGTGGCGCTCGTCGGCCACCGCCACGAATCCGCGCAGCTGGTCGAGGGTGAAACGGCCGGGCATCGGCGCCTCCTCACAATCGTCTGTGCTGAAAAGGTATCAAGGGATGCATTCTTCGACTTGGACAGGTATTAGTGGCGTCCCTAGGCTCGGAGCGAGTCCATCGACGATCCGGAGACCGCCTCATGACGCTGTTCGCCCCCGAAGAACTGAGATCCGTCCTCGGCTCGGGCCTGCTCTCGTTCCCCGTCACCCACGCGCGCGACGACTTCTCCTTCGACGAGGACGCCTACCGCGGGCACCTGGAACGGCAGGGCGCGTTCGGCTCCTCCGGCGTCTTCGCCGCCGGTGGCACGGGCGAGTTCTTCGCCCTCACCCCCGACGAGGTGGGCCGCGTCGTGCGCGCCGCGGTCGCCGCGACCCCCGACGGCAAGCCGGTCGTCGCGCCCGTGGGCTACGGCACCGCGCAGGCGGTCGCCATGGCGCGCGACGCCGAAGCCGCCGGGGCCCACGGCGTCTTCCTGCTCCCCCCCTACCTCACGGAACTGACGCAGGAAGGGCTGGTCGCCCACGTCCGCGCCGTCTGCGCGGCAACGGGCCTCGGCGTCGTCGTCTACCACCGGGCCAACGCCGCCTTCGGCTTCGACGCCGTGCAGGAGCTGGCGGACACCTGCCCGAACTTCGTCGGCTTCAAGGACGGGGTCGGCAGCGTCGACCTGATGACCCGCATCCACGCGCGCCTCGGCGACCGCCTGCTGTCCATCGGCGGCCTGCCCACCGCCGAGACCTACGCGCTGCCCTACCTGGAGATGGGCGTCACCACCTACTCCTCGGCGATCTTCAACTTCATCCCGGAGTTCGCCCTCGACTTCTACGCGGCGGTCCGCGCGCGCGACGCCGCCACCGTCTACCGCATGCTCAACGCTTTCGTCCTGCCCTACCTGGACATCCGCAACCGGCGGGCCGGGTACGCGGTGTCGATCGTGAAGGCCGGGCTCACGGTGACCGGCCGGCCCGCCGGTCCGGTGCGCCCGCCGCTGACCGACCTCACCGAGGCCGAGCACGGCGAACTCAAGGCCCTCGTGGACGAGGTGGCCGGCGCATGACCGAGACCGCTGAAACCACCGCCCTGACCGGCGCGACCCTGATCGGCGACGCCGACGTCCACCCCGCCGGCAACGGCGAGGCCCACGCCACCGACCCCGCCACCGGCGAGCGGCTCGACCCCGGCTACGGGCAGGGCGGCCCGGACGAGGCCGCCCGCGCCGCGGAACTCGCCCACGCGGCGTTCGGCACCTACCGCCGCACCGCGCCCGAGGTCCGCGCCCGGTTCCTGGAGACCGCCGCGGACAACATCGACGCCCTCGGCGACACCCTCGTGCAGCGGGTCATGGCCGAGACCGGGCTGCCCGAACCGCGCGTGCGCGGCGAGCGGGCGCGCACCACCGGGCAGCTGCGGCTGTTCGCCTCCGTCGTCCGGGCGGGCGGCTGGCTGGGCGTGCGCGTGGACGCCGGCGACCCCGCCCGATCCCCGCTGCCAAAGCCCGACCTGCGCCAGCGCAAGGTCCCGCTCGGCCCCGTGGCGGTCTTCGCCGCCTCCAACTTCCCGCTGGCGTTCTCGGTCGCGGGCGGCGACACCGCCTCCGCCCTCGCCGCCGGCGCCCCGGTCGTGGTCAAGGCGCACAACGCGCACCCGGGGACCTCGGAGCTGGTGGGCCGGGCCGTCCGCGCCGCGGTGCGCACGCACGGCCTGCCCGAGGGGACGTTCTCCCTGCTGTTCGGCTCCGGCACCGAACTGGGGACCGCCCTCGTCCGCCACCCCCGTATCGCGGCCGTCGGGTTCACCGGGTCCCGCTCCGGCGGGCTCGCGCTCAGCGCCGCGGCGGCGGCGCGGCCCGTGCCGATCCCGGTGTTCGCCGAGATGTCGAGCGTCAACCCGGTCGTGCTGCTGCCCGGCGCGCTCGCCGACAACGGGCCGGCGCTCGGCACCGCCTTCGCCGCCTCCCTCACCACCGGCGCCGGCCAGCTCTGCACCAGCCCCGGGCTGGTCTTCGCGGTCGACGACGCCGACGGCTTCCTGGCGGCGGCGCAGGACGCCGTCAACGGGGCCGCCGCCGCGCCGATGCTGACCGACGGGATCCGCCGCGCCTACGACGACGGCGGAGCGGCGCTGGCCGCGCGCCCCGGCGTCACCGAGATCGCCCGGGGCGCGGGCGACGACGCCCTCGCCGCCTGCGGCCAGGCCCGCCTCTACGCCACCGACGGCGCAACGTTCCTGTCCGACGCCGCCCTCCAGGCGGAGGTCTTCGGCGCGACCTCGCTCGTGGTGCGGGTGCGCGACCTGGCGCAGCTGCACGAGATCCTCGGGACCCTCGAAGGCCAGCTCACCGCCACCGTGCACGCCACCGCCGCCGACCACCCCGCTGCGGCCGATCTGCTGCCGAAGCTGGAGCTGCTGGCGGGACGGGTGCTGTTCGGCGGCTGGCCCACCGGGGTCGAGGTCGGGCACGCGGTCGTCCACGGCGGGCCCTTCCCCGCCACATCGGCGCCGGCCACCACGTCGGTGGGCACGCTCGCCATCGAGCGGTTCCTGCGCCCGGTCAGCTACCAGGACGTGCCGCAGGAGCTGCTGCCCGAGGAGCTGCGCGACGGCAACCCCGCGGGCCTGCCGCGCCTGGTCGACGGAGAGCCGGAGACCGGCCGGCGCTGACACCCCGAGGTCTCCCCCTCTGCCCCGTGCCCGGCCGCCCGCCGCGGGCGGCCGGGCACGGGTTCCAGTCACCGCGGCGGCAGTGAATCCCCCCTTTGAGGAGCCGTCGTGACCGTGTCCGCGCCGAACCGCACCGTCCTCCAGATGTGCCCACTGCTGCCCTCGCTGGAAGCCGGCCTGAAGTCCTACGACACGGTCCGGCTGCACGAGCACCCGGACCCCGCGGCGTTCCTGGCCGAGCGCGGGCGGGGGATCGTGGCCGCCGTCACCAGCGCAAGGGTCGGCGTCCCCGACGACGTCATGGACGCGCTCCCGGACCTCAAGGCGATCGTCCACTTCGGGGTCGGTTACGAGACCACTGACGTCGTCCGGGCGCGCGCCCGCGGCATCGACGTCAGCAACACCCCCGATGTGCTCACCGACTGCGTGGCCGACCTCGCCGTCGGCGGGCTGATCGACGTCATGCGCCGGCTCGCGGCGGCCGACCGCTACGTGCGCCGCGGCGAGTGGACCCCGAACGGGTACCCGCTGACGGCGAAGGTCAGCGGCAAGCGGGTGGGGATCCTCGGCCTCGGCCGCATCGGCCGGGCGATCGCCACCCGGCTGGAGGGGTTCGGGGTCGAGCTGAGCTACCACTCGCGCCGTCCGGCCGACGGCGTGGCCTACCGCTACGCCGCCTCGGCGGAGGAGCTCGCCGCGGGCGCCGACGCCCTCATCGTCGCCACATCGGGGGGCGACGGCACACACGGCCTGGTCTCGGCGGCGGTACTCGACGCGCTCGGGCCGCAGGGGTACCTGGTGAACGTGGCGCGGGGCAGCGTGGTCGACGAGCCGGCGCTGGTCGCGGCGCTGACCGAGGGCCGGATCGCGGGCGCGGCGCTCGACGTCTTCGCCGACGAGCCCAACGTCCCCGCCCCGCTGCTGGACCTCGACTCGGTGCTGCTCCTGCCGCACATCGCCAGCGCCACCCACGAGACCCGCGAGGCGATGGGCGGGCTGGCCTTCACCAACCTGCACCGGTTCATGGCCGAAGGCGTCCTGCACACCCCCGTCCCCCGCTGACGGGCGCGGCCCGCTCGCCTCGCTCCGGCTTCGCGTTCGCCCCTCGTCTACGCCGTGGCGTCCCGATCGCCGGGCGCGCCCGCTCCGGCCGCCCCGGCGCGGATGACCCGCACCAGGGCGGGCAGGCCCACGAGGAGGCCGTCGCGCTCGGCCGGGTCCATCCCAGCGACCCAGCGCGCGAAGCGGCCGCGGAGATCCGCGGCCATCCCGCGGTGCAAGGCGCGCCCCTCGTCGGTGAGGCGCAGCAGAAAGAACCGGCGGTTGGCGGGATCGCGCTCGCGTACGAGGAGCCCTCTGCGCTCCAGCTCGGCCACCATCCGGCTCACCGTGCTCTTCTCCAGCCGGAGCCGCGCGGCCAGTTCGCGCTGCGACAGTGCGTCGCCGGAGTCGAGTTCGTGCAGCGCGAACGACTGCGAGAGCGAGAGCGAGGTCCCGGGCACCGCCTGGTCGGGCTGGAGGAGCCCCGTCGCACGGACCGCGTCCATCAGCAGGGAGTGGATCTGTTCGGGTGCCGCGCGGTCCACACGAACGCCTTCCTACCCGGTGCCGAGAGTTGTAATGCACAACTCAAGCCTTTAGCTTAGGTTGCAGTCTACAACTCTGGAGTCGCTATGCCCGCCGGGAACCACGGCCACCACGCCAATGCGCCCCACCTCTTCGAGGGCTGGGGAAGCCGGATCTACGACCGTGTCGCCAGATGGCCACTGCGCCCCCTATACGCCAGGATCGCCGAGGACATGGCCGACGCCGCCCCCGACGGGGGGTCGGTTCTCGACGTCGGCACGGGCCCCGGTGTACTCCTCGCCGAGATCGCCCGCCGCCGGCCCGACCTGTCGCTGACCGGCATCGACCTGTCCGCCGACATGGCCGCCGCCGCGCAGGGAAACCTGTCCCGGTTCGGCGACCGCGCACGGGCGCGCGTCGGCGACGTCACCGACCTGCCCTTCGCCGACGACGCGTTCGACACCATCGTCTCGTCCTTCAGCCTGCACCACTGGGACCACCCGGAGGCCGCCGTCCCCGAACTGGCGCGTGTCCTGCGGCCGGGCGGCCGGCTGTACATCTACGACGCCCGATCGGCGCCATTCGACACGATCGTCGCCACCGCCCGCGCCCTCGCCGTCCTCGACGGCCGCCCGGCGCGCCGCACCCTGATCGGCACCGGGCTGCCGGTGCCGTGGCGGTGCGCACGCCACGTCATGTCCGCTCCATAAGGCGCCCGGCGGCCGGAAGGACGCCCCTGCGCAGCAGTGATTCCGAGCCGCCGGATCCGTGGTTGAATGCCCGCCATGTCACCACGGGAGAGCGCGCCGGCGCGGAGGCGCCGGCGGTTTCGCAAGCGCTGCGCGGCGGGCACCGCGCTGCTGTGCACGGCGGCGTTCATGTGGATCAACAACACCGATCTGCTGGCCGACCACTCCGTCGAGGAGCACGGCGTGCTCGCTCACCGGGGCCTCGGGCAGACGTTCGGCCACGAGGGCGTCGGCAACGACACGTGCACGGCGGAGCGCATCGACGAGCCGGAGCACGACTTCCTGGAGAACACCGTCCCCGGCATGCGCGCCGCGTTCGACGCAGGCGCCGACCAGGTCGAGTTCGACGTGCACATGACCGCCGACGAGGAGTTCGCCGTCTTCCACGACTGGGAGCTCGACTGCCGGACCGACCTCAGCGGCACGACCCGCGACCACACCCTCGCCGAGCTCCAGCAGGCCGACATCGGCTACGGGTACACGGCCGACGGCGGCGAGACCCACCCGTTCCGCGGGGCGGGCAAGGGGCTGATGCCGTCGCTGGACGAGGTCCTGGCGGAGTTCCCGGACGACGACCTGCTCCTGCACGTCAAGAGCGACGACCCCGCCGAAGGCGAACTGCTCGCCGGCCGGCTGGCCGAACTCCCCGATGAGCGGCTCGCCGACCTCACCGTCTACGGCGGCGACGGCCCGATCGCGGCGCTGCGCGAGCGGCTGCCGGAGCTGCGGGTCATGTCCAAGGCGATGATGACGGACTGCCTGGTCGCCTACGAGGCCGTGGGGTGGACCGGGCACGTGCCGCCGTCCTGCTCGCGGATGCAGCTGCACGTCCCCGAGGGGTACGGCCCCTGGCTCTGGGGCTGGCCGGCCCGGTTCACCCAGTGCATGGCGGCCGCCGACACCCGCGTGGTGATCGTCGCCGGGTCGGGCGGCTTCTCCGAGGGCTTCGACGACATCGGGTCGCTGGAGCGCATCCCCGACGGCTTCACCGGCCTGGTGTGGACCAACCGCGCCGACGAGACCGCCGCAGCGATCCACGGCCCCAACGGCTGACGGCCGCCCCCGGCCCGGCGCTCACGGCGCCTCCCCGGCCGCGGCGGCGCGGGCGCGGGCGAGCTCCGCGCGGACCGCCTCGGTGTGCTCCCCGAGGCCGGGGATCGGCCCCATGACCGGCTCCTCACCATCAAGGTTGATCGGGGGCTTCAGTGCCGCGATCTCGCCAGCGGGCGAGGGCACCCGGGTCCACCGGCGGCGCGCGGCCAGCTGCGGATGCGCGGCGAACCCCTCGGGGGTGCGCAGGCGGGCATTGGCGATCCCCGCGGCTTCGAGGCGGGCCTGCACCCCGGCGGCGTCCAGCCCGGCGAAGCCGGCCTCGATGACCGCTGCCAGCTCCCGCTCGTGGGCGACGCGGCCCGGGTTGCCGGCGAACCGGGGGTCGTCGGCCAGCCCCGGGTCGCCGAGCACCGTCGCGCACAATGCCCGCCACTCCCGGTCGTTCTGCACGCTGAGGAAGACCTGCGAGCCGTCGCCGACACCGAAGGGCCCGTAGGGCGCGATGGCGGCGTGCCGCGCCCCGGTGCGGGGCGGGGCGGCGCCCGACTGCGCGTAGTAGAGCGGGTAGCCCATCCACTCGCCCAGCGCCTCCAGCATGGAGATGTCGAGCGTGGCGCCCTCGCCGGTGCGCTCGCGGCGGAACAGGGCGGTGAGGATCCCTGAGAACGCGTACATCCCGGCGGCGATGTCGGCCACCGGGATGCCGGCCTTGGCGGGCTCCTCCTCGGTGCCGGTGATGGAGACGACGCCCGCTTCGCACTGCACGAGCAGGTCGTAGGCCTTCCGGTCCGCGTAGGGTCCCTCGGTGCCGTAGCCGGAGATGCCGCAGGCGATGAGGCCGGGCGCGGCGGCCCGCAGCGTCTGGGAGTCCAGCCCCGCCCGCGCGGCGGCCCCTGGTGCGAGGTTCTGCACGAACACGTCGGCGCCCAGAACGAGCGCGCGCGCCGTCGCGGCGTCGCCGGGGTCCTTGAGATCGAGCACGACGCTCTCCTTGCCCCGGTTGGCCCACACGAAGTGGCTGGAGAGCCCGTTGACGGCGGTGTCGTAGCGCCGGGCGAAGTCGCCGTCGGGGCGCTCCACCTTGATGACCCGGGCCCCCAGATCGGCCAGGTGCCGGGTGGCCAGCGGAGCGGCGATGGCCTGTTCGACCGAGACCACGGTGACGCCGTCGAGTGCATGCATGACAGGAAGAATAATTTATAAAAAACACCGGAACAAGCGAACGAAAGGGCACGAACGAGCCCGGCCAGCTGTCTAGAGTGGACGCATGACGCTGGAGCACGTGCGCACGCCGACCAAGGCCGAGGCGGCGTACGAGGCGCTACGCGACGCCATCCGGTCCGGCGACCTCCCGCCGGGGCACCGGCTCCGGTTGCAGCAGACCGCCCGGCAACTGGGCATGAGCCTCACGCCCGTCCGCGAGGCGATCCGGCTCCTGGCCGCGCACGGCCTCGTGGAGCAGCAGGCCAACCTCGGCGCCGTGGTGAGCCGGCTCGGGCGGGATTCGGCGGAGGAGATCTACCGGCTGCGGCTGGTGCTGGAGCCCATGGCGGCCGAACTCGCGGCCCGGCGCGCCACCGCCGAGGACCTGGCGGAGATCGAGGCCGCCCTCGACCGCATCACCGCGGCCCGGCGCGAGGACCGCCCCTACGACGTCCCGGAACTCAACGCCGCATTCCACCGGGCGATCTACCGAGCGGCCCACTCCGCCTACCTGCTGGAGTTCATCGACCGCCTGTGGAACGGCGTCCCGTTCCAGGCGATCTCCCTGACCGGCCGCCACGAGGTGTCGGCCCGCCAGCACAGCGGGATCCTCGCCGCACTCCATGAGGGCGACGGCGAGCAGGCGGCCCGCCTCATGCACGCCCACATCGCCGAGGCCTCGGCCGAGACCCTCCGCCGCCTCGACTCGACCTGAGACCAGGAGCCGGAGGCGGCCGCTCCCGGGGCGCAGACGTCCGGCCGGCAAGCGGACGCTCAGGCGTCGCCGACCCCGTGACCACGGCGGACGACCGGCGGCCGGACCGACCACGGGAAGTCGATCCAGCGGTCGGTGCGGCGCCAGACGTACTGGCACTTCACCTCGGACCGCGGCTTCTCATAGATCACCGCACTGCGCACCTCGGCGACGTGCTGCGCGCAAAAGTCGTGCACGAGCTTGAGCGTCTTGCCAGTGTCGGCGACGTCATCGGCGACCAGCACCCTCCTCCGCCCCAGGTCGACGACGTTGGGAACGGGCGGCAGCATCACCGGCAGGTCCAGCGTCTCCCCCACCCCGGTGTAGAACTCGACGTTCACCACGTGCAGGTTCTTGACGTCCAGCGCATACCCGAGCCCGCCGGCCACGAACAGCCCGCCCCGCGCGATCGAGAGGATGATGTCGGGCTCGAACCCGTCGTCGGCCACCTGCTGCGCCAGCTCCCGCACCGCCGTGCCGAACAGCTCATAGGTCAGTTTCTCGCGCTCGACGGTCACGGAACCCTCCCCTGGGACACGCGGTGCGCAGGCCGACTCCCCGTTACGGGCGGCCCGGATCGCGGACTCCGGTCCACCTCCCTCCCAGTATGGCGGTTCACTCCTACTCAACGCGGGCGCGGCCGCCTATCGTGGACGTGTGGATGCGGTGGGGCCGGTGCCGGCGGCCGACCCGGCGGAGAAGGCGCCCGCACGCACCCTGGGAACACCGCACGACGTGCGCCGCCGAAGCCCGGGAGGAGGAGGGATGTCGCCCGTCGACACCCCGAGCGGTGACGAACCGCACCGAGTAGCCGAAGCGACCTGGAATGCTCTCTTCGCCGCGGACGTGAAGCGCCTGATCCGCGCCTCGCGGAAAAACGATCACGACGAAATCGCGGAAATTCGCCGCTTCTATGCTCGAGATACCACACCATCCCCTTCCAGCCAGTCCTGATCGCCCCGCCCGCCTGCTAGCCTCCAACGAAATGCCCCTCCGAACCGCGCCGAATCGGAGCCCCCATGAAACTCACCCTGCTCGCCAAGGACGGGGAATCCAAATTGAAGGACTGTCCCTCGGTCTACATCGCCGACACCGGGGAGTTCGTCGTGCAGGGAGTGCAGTTGTCCGATGCGGACCTGCGGGAGTTGAAGAACCCGCTTCCCGGTGAGACCGCCGTCCGCATCCACCCGGACGTCGTCGTCAGGGCCGTCGAACGCTACGCGACGGAAAAGCCATCGTGACGGCAGGCCGGAAACAGGCGCGCCACATCTCCTGGGCGGAATTCGAAGGGTTCTTCGACGAGTTCGAGTACTCGGCGTTCCGGCTGGAGACCCTCCAGACCTATTCGGCGGAGCACGAGGAGCGCGAGTTCGCGGATTTCCTCGCAGGGACTCACGACCTCTCCCCCGACATTGGCGAATGGGGTGAGGAGGTCAGCTCCGGAATAGCCCGCGGGCGGCGCTACGACCGCGTCCACGTGGTGACCGAGCCGCTTTCCGATTACGTCCGCTTCGAATGCGTTACCGGATACCGCCAAAGCGTCCTGGCCGGGGAGAACATCCGTATCCTCCCCGTTCCTGAAGGCCAGTGGCCCAGCGGGCTCCCCCGGCTCGACTACTGGCTCTTCGACTCCCACGTGCTCGTCCACATGGACTACGGCCTCGACGGCTCGCTGATCAGCCCCGTTGTGATCGGCGATCCACGGCAGATCGTCGCCGCGAATGCGTGGCGCGACCGTGCCATGCACCTCTCCCTCCCCTTCGCCGAATACGACGCCCGCTTCAACGACGCCATGTACCCCCTGGAGACCGCCTCACCATGAGCAGTGGTGCCGCCGACCCCCCGGAACACTCCGGCGGCCGCGACCCCGCACCCGCATCCCGGGGCAACACGCTGCGCGGCGACACCCACGCCGTCGTGCAGGCGGGGACCGTCCACGGCGGCGTGCACATCGCCGCGGCGTCCGCAACCGGCCCCGTGCCCCGCCAGCTCCCCATGGCGGTCCCGGGGTTCGTCAACCGCGAGTCCGAGATCGCCGCGCTGGACGCCCTGCTTCCCGGCGCCGAAGGGCGCGCACGCGGCACGCGCACCGCGGTGGTGATCTCCACCATCGGCGGCCCGCCCGGCACCGGAAAGACCGCGCTCGCCGTTCACTGGGCCCACCGTGTGCGCTCGCACCACCCCGACGGCGACCTCTACGTCAACATGCGCGGCCACGGGCCGGGACCGCGCCTGGGAACCTCGGAAGCGCTCGACTCCCTCCTGCGCGCCCTCGACGTCCCTCCCGAGCGCATCCCCCTCGACCTCGACTCGCGCTCGGCTCTGTACCGATCGCTCCTCGACGGCAAGCGCATGCTCCTGGTCATCGACGACGCCGTCTCCGCCGACCAGGTCCGCCCGCTGATCCCGGCCGCACCGGGCTGCACGGTCGTGGTGACCGCCCGCAGCTCGCTGCCCGGCCTCGTCACGCGTGAGGGCGCGCGGCGGACGGCCCTCGGTCCGTTGTCCACGGCCGCGTCGCTGGACCTGCTCCGGGCCACCGCCGGAAACGAGCGGATCGAGTCCGAGCCCGAGGCGGCACGCGCTCTCGTCGCCCACTGCGCCCACCTGCCGCTGGCCCTGCGCATCGTCGCCGAGCGCCTCCTCGATCGCCCCGATGAGACGGTGAGCGCCCTGGTCGGGGACCTCGCCGCCGAGGACCGGCGGCTCGACGCCCTCGGCTCGGGTGAGGATGATCTGAGCGATGTCCGGGCGGTCTTCTCCGCCTCCTACGCCGCTCTCGCACCGGACTCCGCGCGGCTCTTCCGGCGCCTTGGCCTGCACCCCGGACCGGAGTTCTCCACCTCCGCATGCGCTACTGCGGCGGACCTCCCGGAGCGGCCGGCCCGCACCATCCTCGACGGGCTGGTCCGGGCGAACCTGGTGCAGCGGACCGGTCGCGACCACTACCGGCTGCACGACCTCCTCCGGCTGTACGCCGTCGAACGGTTCCGGGAGGAGGAGGCCCCGACGTCCGAGAACGCCGTCCTCCGCCGCTACGGGGGCTGGTACCTGGCGGCCGCACGCAACGCCGCGCTCACCATCGTGCCGAACTTCCCGTTCGTGGACGCCCCAGACGACCCCCCGGCCGCCGACCCCACGGCCTTCCCGACCGTCGACTCCGCCGCCACCTGGTTCGAGCGCGAGCGCGCAAACCTCACCGGCTGCGTGCGCTCCGCGATCGAGCACGGGCAGTCCGACCTCGCCTGGCGCATCGCGGACACCGCAAGCGGCCTGTTCGAACAGCACGGGCGCTGGCACGAGTTGCGGGAGCTGCACCGCATGGGGGTCGCCGCCGCCCGGTCGGACGGCCATCGCTTCGGCGAAGCCCGCAACCTCCTCGGCCTCGGCGACTCCGACTGGCTGCTCGGCGACCCCGGTGCGGCCCTGGAGCACTACGCAGCCGCCCTCGCCGCGGCACGGGAGGTCGGCGACGCCTGGGTCGAGGGCTTCGCGCTACGCATGATCGGGCATATCAGCTGGGAACGGGACCGCGACAGCGGGGCACCCGAGCTGCTTCGGCAGGCCGTCACCGTCTTCCGCTCCGCCGGCGAGCGGCGGGGAGAGGGCATGGCGCTGCTGAGCCTCGCGGCGTGCGACCGCGACACGGGGCGGTTCGACGCGGCGCTGGCCGCCTGCCGCACGGCGATCGGCATCTTCACCGGCATCGACGATCGATGGACCATCGCCTGGGCGCGGTGCTCGACGGCCGCCGTGCTGCACGCGATGGAACGCCACACCGACGCCGTCACGGAGTACACGACCGCGGTCGCGGAGTTCCGGGAACTCCAGGACCAGGACAGCGAGGCGGTGGCGCTGATCGGCGCCGGAGACGCCCACACGTCGGCGGGCGACACCGGCGCGGCCCGGGCCCACCTCGGCGCCGCCCTGGACCTCCTCAGCGCCGTGGACGACCCCCGGGTACCCGAGGTCGAGGGAAAGCTCGCGGCGCTGCCCTGACGGCGGTACGGGCGGCCGCGCGAGGCTACGGCGGCGAGGAGCCGGGGGCCGGTCACATGAATCGGGCCCGCATCCGTTACCCGGATGCGGGCCCGCTGGCGGTGGAGGAGGGATTTGAACCCTCGAAGGGTTGCCCCTTACTCGCTTTCGAGGCGAGCGCCATCGGCCACTAGGCGACTCCACCGCGGAACACTCTACCGGATACGCCGCTGCGAAAAGAAATCGATAAGAACGGCGCCGCAGCGCTCCGCGAGGGCCGGGGAGACCAGATCGGGGGGGACGACCTCGGGGCGGTGGTTGAGGCGGCGGTCGCGGACCACGTCCCACAGGGAGCCGGCCGCGCCCGCCTTGGGGTCGCGTGCGCCGTAGACCAGGCGGGCGATGCGCGCTTGGACGAGGGCGCCGGCGCACATCGTGCACGGCTCCAAAGTGACGGCGAGCGTGCAGCCCGTGAGGCGCCACGAGCCCGTGTGGTGCGCGGCGGCGCGCAGCGCAAGGACCTCGGCGTGGGCCGTGGGGTCGCCAGTGGCCTCGCGCTCGTTGTGGCCGGTGCCGATGACCGCACCCTCCGGGTCGAGCACCACCGCCCCCACCGGGACGTCGCCGCTGCCGGCGGTGGCCGCGCTCTCATCGAGGGCCAGACGCAGCGCGGCGTCGACCGCCGCCCGGCCCGACAGGCCCCCTGCTCCGCCGGTGCCCGTGTCCCGCGCGTTCGTGGACCGGCCGGACGCCTCCGCGCCCGGGCGGGACGCCTCCGTACCGGAGTCCGGGTCGGTCATAGGCGGAGGGCGTCGAGGCGTTCGGCGAAGCCCGCACGCTCGGAGAGTTCGTCCAGGACGTCGCCGGGGAGCAGCCCCTCGCTCAGGGTGAGCTCGACGAGTTCCGTTGCCGGGATCCCCAGATCGGCGAGGAGGGAGTCGTCGCCGCCGGGAACCGGGTAGGGCTTCTGCCCGGTGCCCTCGGCCTGCTCGGGCGCCTGGATCGTGCCGGTGTCGAGCAGGATCTCGGCCACCGGATGCTCGTGCACGACGCGGACGTCGGAGAGGAACACCCGGGGGTCGCCGTGGTCGTCGACCCTGACCACGGCGAACCACTCGTCGTCGGCTTCGAGCATCAGCACCATGGTGCCCTCGGCGGCGTCGGGGTCGTGCGCCGCGACGACGTCCCGCATCAGATCGGCGATGTCATCGATACCGCCCGCCTGCGCCACCTCGGCCTCGGCCCCCCACCACCCGCCGGCGGAGCGGGAAAAGACCGCTGAGAAGATCGACACCGAACGCTCTCCCGTCCTTTCTCACGGGCTCTCGCCGGAGGAACCCTTACCCCATCCCGTCGACGGCACGCTGGAACGCCTGCTGGAATCCGAGCCGCTCGGAGATGCTCGCCAGCACTTCGTCCGGGTACAGGTCGAGATCTCCGGCCAGTGCCCCCAACTCCATCTCGTCCAGGCCGAGGTCGGCGAGGATCGACAGGTCGCCCGCCGGCAGCACTTGGTCCAGGTCCTCGTCATCGGGGACGTCGATGTCGAGGTACTCCAGCACGTCGCGCGCCACCGGCCAGTCGGCCGAGGCGGTGACGTCGGAGAGGAACAGGCTGACCTCCTCACGCCCGTAGACGCGGATGATCACGAAGAAGTCGTCGCCGACCGACACCAGCCCGATCGCGCCGCTGATGCTGGGCTGCTGGCGCAGCGCGTGCAGCAGCCCCTTGAGGTCCAGGGTGATGGCCTCGGGGAGCAGGTAGACATCCCAGAAGTCCTCTTCCCTATAAGCGACGGCCGCGAAGTCACCGGTTCCGTCATCGTCGTGTTCGAGATCCGTCATCGTCACCCCACCAGCCCGGCCATGATCGGGCCAGGATCGCAGATCGCCCGGTGCGGCGTCATCGTAGCGGCCCCGCCCGTCCATGACCCGGTCTCCCCGCGGGGAGCTGTCTCCGTGATAGAAGTCCGCGCTCACACGTCCTATTAGAACGGACTTCCCGACGCGGGCAGAACGCTATGGCCGACCCGGCGCACATTCGCGCACCCCGGCGGCGCCCCGGTCCCGCAGGCGACCGCCGGGCGATGCCCCGCGACCGGCGCCGCACGCCGCTAGACTCGGACGCCGATTCCCCCTCGTTTGCCCAGCTCACCCGGAGTATCCAGATGCAGACCCTGGTCGTCGACCACCCGCTCGTCGCTCACAAGCTCACAACGCTGCGCGATGTCCGCACCGATTCGCCCACCTTCCGCCGGCTGACCGACGAGCTGGTGACGCTGCTCGCCTACGAGGCGACCCGGGACGTGCGGGTGGCCCAGGTGACCGTCGACACCCCGCTGGTATCGACCACCGGCACCCAGCTCACCCGGCCGACCCCGCTGGTGGTGCCGATCCTGCGCGCCGGGCTGGGCATGCTCGACGGCATGACACGGCTGCTGCCGACCGCCGAGGTCGGCTTCCTGGGGATGGCGCGCGACGAGGCCACCCTGCAACCGGCCACCTACGCCGACCGGCTGCCGCAGGACCTCTCGGGCAGGCAGTGCTATGTGCTCGACCCGATGCTGGCGACCGGCGGCACCCTCGCCGCCGCGCTCCGGCTGCTCGTGGAGCGCGGCGCCGACCACATCACCGCGATCTGCCTCCTCGCCGCACCGGAGGGCCTGACGGCCGTCGAGGAGAAGCTGGGCGCGAGCCTGGACGCCGACCATGGTGCGACCCTGCGGGTGGTGACCGCCGCCGTGGACGAGCGCCTGAACGAGAACGGCTTCATCCTGCCGGGCCTCGGCGACGCGGGCGACCGGCTGTACGGGCTCGTCTGAGCACCGGCCCCCGCCTCTCCATGCGGTCCGCCCCGGCGGCCCAGTGCGCCCGACCGGAAACCTTCGGTCGGGCGCTTTTTTGTATCTTTCCGGATCTCGCTGAATGAATGTCCGAAAGCCGGGAACCACCACACGAGACCCTCTGGTCCCCCGGCCTCTCGCAACCGGGTCCGGTCGGCATCCGCGTTTTCGAAAGACCGAATTCGAACCGGACACCGGGCCCCATACGTGAGAGGAACACGAGGTGCCGGGACCCCATGACCGAAACGACCGACGACCCACCGCTGACCTTGGTTTTCCGGCGAAGCCCCGGGCTGATCCACCGCCGGCCCCGACCCCTCGGGCCGTCACCGCATGACAGCCCTCGGGCACGGAGCGCCCGCCGTCACCCTGTCCCCTCAAGGAGTGAGATGCCCGAGAAGAGCACCCCCTCGCCCCGCGACTTCGCGTCCGTTCTCGCTCGGCTGAACGCCGAGTTCGCCGGCGTGCACCTGGAGGCCACCGTGTCGCGGTGTGTCGAAGCCGCCCGCCAAGGAGCCCTGGACGTCACCGGCCGGGCAACCCCTGACCTGGTCGAACGCATCGCACGGCAGCACCTCCAGGTGCTCGCGCTCGCCTTCGCCGAACGACGCTGACCCCGCCACCCGCGTGACGAGCACCACATCTCGCCCACCGGCAACGCCACGCCGATGACCGGTATCCGGCTTTACGCGCTTGGGCGCGGGTGTAAGAATCACCTTGGGTCAGTGGGTCAGCCGCATTCTTGGGGAGTCGGTCATGGCGAAGTTGAAGAAATGGCTGGGGTATGCCCTCATAGCCTTCGTCGCGTTTTATCTGCTCACTCAGCCCGAAAGCGCTGCGGGGGTCATCGAGACCGGTCTGGGGGGTCTGATGTCCGCTGCCGAATCACTGTCCCGCTTCGTCAACGCACTGAGCGTGTAGGGGTCACGCGGCCATGAGGCTCGTAGCTCCGCCCAACCGCGCTCCGGCGTCGGTCAACCGGTACCTGCTGCCCTACGAGCAGGACGTGGTCACGATCCGGCGGCACCCCGCGATCCTGATCACGCCCGTTGCCGCAGTGCTCGGCTCGCTGATCTTCGCGGGCATCCTCAGCAACACCCCGATCACCAACAGCTCAGCCGCGCTCGCCGTCATCTGGTGGGTGTGGCTGCTGATCCTGGTCTGGTTCGTGTGGCGCGTGGCGGAGTGGTCGGTCGACTACTTCGTCATCACGTCGCAACGGCTGCTGCTGACCACCGGGCTGATCACCCGGCAGGTCAACATGATGCCGCTGGGCAAGGTCACGGACATGCGCTTCGAGCGCACGCTCATGGGGCGGTTCCTCGGCTACGGCACCTTCGTCATGGAGTCCGCCGGTCAGGACCAGGCCCTGAGCAGGATCAACTTCGTGCCCTACCCAGAGCAGCTCTACCTCGAGGTGGTCGGGCTGATCTTCAAGGATCCCGACGGATAGTCAGTACGTTCTCCGACCCACATGGCCCGAAGCGCCCGCCGTCCGGCGGGCGCTTCTTTTTGTTCACCTGCTGTTCACCTTCGCAGGCGGGAGCCCTCGCGGACCCTGCGCACACCGGCCCTTCCAGGGCGATCCCGACACGTCCGAATTGACGTGAAGGTGAACAAAGGGTTAACGTAAACAATCTCAACGGCGAACGAAGGGGGTGCCGCATGGCTCGCAAGGTCATTCCGGCGTCGCAGACCAGCCGCCCCGCTCCGACTCGTCGTCGTTCACGCAGCCTCGCGGGGCGCCGGGCCGGCGGGCCCGCCCGCGGCGCGTGGACCACGACGGCACCGCAGCCGCCCGTCACCGTCGACGACGACCCCGGGGCCCTGCCCTCCGGCCGTCCCACGATGACCTGGGTCCTGGTCACCGACGCCGACGGCCGTACCCGCCCAGAGGCCCACTGGCTCTGACGGGACACCGCACGCGAAGGGCCGGCCACACCGTGGCCGGCCCTTCGCCGTTCCCGGACACACTCACCGGTACAGCGGGAGACGGTTGGTCAGCGCGTTGACCGCGCCGCGCCGGCCGAACAGCGCGACCGCGACGTAGCCCACGTCCGCGGCCGGGGTCCGCGCCAGATCGCCGAGATAGGCGCCGTACTCCCGCGCCCGCAGCGCCACCTCGTTGAACCCGACGACCGTCAACCCGTCGTCCTCCCGTGCCCCGTCGTGGATCGCGCGCAGGCGCGCGGGGTCGGCCGTGAGGATCGGCACCGGGTGCGGGTTGAGGCCGGCGTGCACGCCGCCCGAAGCGTCCTTCCCGTCCTCCGCCAGCAGGTGCGGCAGCCGACCGCCCATGCTGAGGCCGGTCACGACCGCGGCGTTGACCGCGAACCGCGGGTCGACCGTGTCGTTCAGTACGAGGACGAGCTTGGTATCCAGCGCCATGTGATCACCCCAAACGTTCGAAGTCGCGTCATGAAGCTACTCGTTCGCACATCGCCTGCCCCCGCTCAGCGAACGTTCGATCGAGGCGGGTGAGAAAATCCGTGCATGGACGAACTTGATTCGGAGATCATCCGGATTCTCCAAACGGATGCGCGCCTGTCCAACCGGGAACTCGCCCGCAGGCTCGGGGTCGCCCCGTCCACCTGCCTCGAACGCGTGCGCTCGCTGACCCGGCGCGGCGTGATCCGCGGATACCACGCCGACATCGACATGGCCGCACTCAACCGCGGGGTGCAGGCCCTCGTCTCGGTGCAGGCCCGGCCCTTGAGCCGCGAGGTGATCGTGAAGTTCAAGGACTCCGTCGCGGCCCTGCCGGAGGTCCTCTCGGTGTTCGTCCTCGCCGGCGGCGACGACTTCGTGCTGCACGTGGCCCTCCAGGACCTCGACCAGCTGCACGCGTTCCTGCTCGACCGGATCAGCAAGCGCAGGGAGGTCGTGGGTTTCCGGACGTCGGTCATCTTCCAGAGCACCCACACCGCGGTCCTGGACCGCCTGCCGGATGTGGAGCCCACCACCTGAAGCGGGTGAACGGCCTTGCGGGGCGGGCGCCGCCGGACCGGCGAACCGCTCGTCGATATGCGGACAGGACTCTTTACCGACATACACGCGGACCGATAGGCGTCCGGGCCGCGGTGGCGGAGCGCCATCGCACGACCGCCCCGCCACCGCGGCCGGTCGGCACACGCCGTTTCGGCCCACTCCGCGGATGGGCGGCCGGCCGCCCTATCGCAATGTCGACATATCGATCGCGGCCTTCGCCCCATGCGGTGCGGTCCCATGCGGTGCGGTCCCGTGCCACCCGGCACGGGACCGGATATCCGCATGTCGACAGGTCAGCCGGGCGCCATGTCGACGAATCGGCTGTAGTGGCCCTGGAAGGCGACGGTCACCGTGGCCGTGGGGCCGTTGCGGTGCTTGGCCACGATGAGGTCGGCCTCGCCGGCGCGCGGGGACTCCTTCTCGTGCACGTCCTCGCGGTAGAGCAGGATCACCATGTCGGCGTCCTGCTCGATGCTCCCACTCTCACGGAGGTCACTGACCTGCGGCTTCTTGTCGGTGCGCTGTTCGGGTCCGCGGTTGAGCTGCGACAGCGCGATCACCGGGACCTCAAGCTCCTTGGCCAGGAGCTTGAGCGACCGGGACATCTCCGAGACCTCCTGCTGGCGGCTCTCGACGCGGCCGGGCGAACTCATGAGCTGGAGGTAGTCGACGATCACCAGCTTGAGGTCGTGCTGCTGCTTGAGCCGCCGGCACTTGGCCCGGATCTCCATCATCGACATGTTCGGGGAGTCGTCGATGAACAGCGGTGCCCCGGCGACCTCGCCCATGCGCCGCGCCAGCCGCGCCCAGTCGTCGTCGGTCATGAGCCCCGACCGCATCGTGTGCAGCGGCACCCGCGCCTCGGCCGAGAGCAGCCGCATGACGATCTCGTTGCGTCCCATCTCCAGACTGAAGAAGACGCTGGTCAACTGGTGTTTGATCGACGCCGCTCGAGCGAAATCCAGGGCCAGCGTACTTTTGCCAACGGCCGGCCTCGCCGCGATGATGATCATTTGGCCGGCGTGGAGGCCGTTGGAGAGCTGGTCGAAGTCGGTGAACCCGGTGGGGACGCCGGTCATGGAGCCGTCGTGGGCGGAGATGGCCTCGATCTCGTCGAGGGCGCCGGGCATGATGTCGCTCAGCGGGAGGTAGTCCTCGCCGGTGCGTTTCTCGGCGACCTTGTAGATCTCGGCCTGGGCGTGGTCGACGAGGTCGTCGACCTCGCCGTCGCCGGCGTAGCCGATCTGGGCGATGCGGGTGCCGACCTCGACCAGGCGGCGCAGGACCGCGCGGTCGGAGACGATGCGCGCGTAGTAGCCGGCGTTGGCCGCCGTGGGGATGGCCTCGGTCAGGGTGTGCAGGTAGGGGGCGCCGCCGACCCGGGTGATCTCGCCGCGCTTGGTGAGTTCGGCGTTGATCGAGATGGCGTCGACGGGCTCGCCACGGGAGAACAGGTCCACGACGGCGTCGAAGATGATCTGGTGGGCCGGCCGGTAGAAGTCGGCCGAGCGCACGATCTCGACGACCTGGGTGATGGCCTCCTTCGACAGCAGCATGCCGCCCAGGACGCTCTGCTCGGCCATGATGTCGTGCGGCGGCGTGCGCTCGAACCCGCGCTCTTCGGGCGGATGATCGACAACGCTCACGAGAAACTCCCCCTGCTTCACGACCGGCATGTCCAGCATGCCCCCTGGATTGTCCCGACTGAACGTCCCCCGGCGCAAAGCGGCCTGTGGACAGAGCTGGGGAGATCCTGTGGACGAATGGGGCGATTCTGCGGATAGCCTGTGCACACCGCCTGTGGATAACTTCGTGGACACCACCGAAAAACCCTTGTGACCAGCGGAAACACTATGCACCGCCTGTGTGTTCAAGAAAGTTCTCAGGTTGCTTTCCACAAGTTATCCACAGCCCCGGCTTCCGGCGGTGGATAACCCCCCTCCACACCCTCGAACACCTGTCCGCTACCGTGGCAAGGCCATGCCCAGACTGCTCTCAGCACCGCCGTTCCGGCACCCGCGCGACCGCGAGATCTTCGCCCTCGCCGTCCCCACGTTCTTCGCCCTCGTGTCCGAGCCGCTGCTGCTGCTCACCGACTCCGCCATCGTCGGCACCCTGGGCACCGAGGCGCTCGGCGGCCTGGGCATCGCCGGACAGGCTCTCATGACCCTGGCCAACCTCTGCATCTTCCTCGCCTACGGCACGACCTCGGCGGTCGCGCGGCACTTCGGGGCGGGCGACGTCCCCGCCGGCCTGCGCAACGGGATCGACGGCCTGTGGCTGGCCGCGATCATCGGTGCGGTGATCGTCGCCGCCGGGTTCCCCGCCGCCCCGTTACTGGTCGACGCGCTGGGGGCCTCTGACGCCGTCGCCCCCTACGCGCTCACCTACCTGCGGATCAGCCTTCTCAGCATCCCCGCGCTGCTCATCATCATGGCCGGCACCGGCGTGCTGCGCGGCCTCCAGGACGCCCGGACCCCGCTGGCCGTGGCCGTCGGCGCCAACATCGCCAACCTGGTGCTCGGCGTCGTCTTCGTCCTCGTGCTGGACTGGGGCATCGCGGGCTCCGCGTGGGCCACGGTGATCGCCCAGAGCGCGGGCGCCGCGGTCTACGTCCGGGTGGTGGTGCGGGGGGCGCTCCGCAACGGCGTTCCGGTCATGCCCAGCCGGCGGGGGCTCGCGGAGTCCGCCACCGCCGGGTTCGCGCTGTTCGTGCGGACGGTCGCGCTGCGGGTGGTGCTGGTGATCACCACGGCCGTTGCGGCGCGCCTGGGCGACCCCGAGATCGCCGCGCACCAGGTGGCGTTCCAGGTGTGGTCGCTGCTGGTCTTCGCGCTGGACGCCATAGCGATCGCCGGGCAGGCGATCATCGGCCGCTACCTCGGCTCGGCCGACGCGGCGGGGGCGCGCGCCGCGACCAGGCGCATGGTCGAGTGGGGGGTCATGGCGGGGGTGGTGTTCACGCTGGCCGTGCTGCTGGTGCGCCCGTGGGCGCCCCTGCCGTTCACCTCCGACCCCCGGGTCCACGCGCTCATCCTGAGCGCGCTGGTCGTGGTGGCCCTCCTGCAACCGGTGAGCGGGGTGGTCATGGTGCTCGACGGGGTCCTCATGGGCGCCGGCGACCAGCGCTACCTCGCCTGGGCGAGCACCTGGGCCATGCTGGCCTTCCTGCCGTTCGCCGCGCTGGTGCTGTGGGGCACCCCCGAGGGGTCCGCGCACCGGCTGACGGCCCTCTGGCTGGCGTTCGGGGTGTGGATGGCCGGGCGCGGGGTCACGCTCGCCCTGCGCGCCCGGGGGAGCGCGTGGCTGGTCACGGGTGCCACGCGCCCCCGATGATCCGCTCCCCCGTTCAATCGAGGTCGCCCACGGCCGGGCCGTGGTGGAACAGCACCACCCGCTCGCCCTGCGGGACCGCGGGGAAGCCCGGCAGGTGCGCGGCCGGGACGTCCTCGGCCCGCTGCGCCACCCGCAGGCCGAGCGAGCGCAGGCGGGCCGAGGTGCCCGACCGCAGTTCCGGGAGCAGCTTGTAGAGGCCGTCCCCGGGGCAGGTCGTGACGTTGTAGTCGCGGTGGCCGACGATGGCCTGCGCGGGGTTCAGCCCGTAGACGGCGCACAGCCAGGCGCAGGTCGCGATGAGCGACTCCAGGAGCTTGTCCGTGGGCGCCGACGAGGTGTAGGTCCCCTCGCTCTCGATGCCGATGGCGTGCGAGTTGTGGTCGGCGGTGTGGGCGCCCACCACGTGCCCGCCGTCGCGGATCGCCGGCAGCGTGCGGTTGCGGCCCTCCATGATGTACCCGCCCCGGCTGACGGTCAGCTGCTGGCCGATGTCGGACCACCCGTTGGTGTCCATGTGGAAGCGCTGGATGGACCGCGACAGCGCCGCGGCGTGCGAGGCCGAGTAGTCGGTGCTGTTGGACGTGGCGGTGTGGTGCACGACGATGCGGTCGGGGCCCTTCGCGAGCACCTGCGCCCCCGCTTTGGCCGACCGCGCCCCCCATTCGGAGCGGGTATAGACCCGCGGGGCCGTCGACGCCAGCGCGCCCGGTGCCCCTCCCAGGTCGGCCGCGCCCCCCAGCAACGCCGCGCCGGCGGTGACCGCCGCCCCGCGCAGCACCGTCCGGCGGCTCACCCCCGGGCACTGTCCTTCGGATACGGACATCGCGGTCCCATCCTTCCTGTGGATCCACCACCCCACAGGCAAAGATAAGTGACAAATGGTGACCAAAGAATCACTTTGAGCAATACGGCGTGTCTTGCCCATGATCGGCCCGGTCGTATCCCGGCCGGAGCACCGCCGAAACAATGATCCCGGCTCCCTTGCGCGGGAGCCGGGATCATCGGAAAAAAGTCCGGCCGGACGACGGCCGGTCCCTGGGCGGGCCGACGGCTAGGAGCCGACGACCTCGACGGCGATCGTGGCCGTGACCTCGGGGTGGAGGCGGACCTCGACCTTGTGGTCGCCCACGGACTTGATCGGGTTGCGGATCTCGATCCGCCGCTTGTCGACCTGGGGGCCGCCCGACGCCTTGACGGCGTCGGCGACGTCGGACGCCGTGACGGAGCCGAACAGCCGGCCGCCCTCGCCCGCGCGCTGGGTCAGGGTGACGCTCAGCGCGCCGAGCCGGCCGGCGACCTGCTTGGCGTCGTCCAGGCTGCGGATGTCGCGGGCGGCACGCGCCCGGCGGATCGAATCGATCTGCTTCTGCCCGCCCCGGCTCCACCGGATGGCGAACCCGCGCGGCAGCAGGTAGTTGCGGCCGTAGCCGTCCTTCACCTCGACGACGTCGCCCGGGGCGCCGAGACCGTTGACCTCGTGGGTCAGAATCAGCTTCACGACTAAACCTCCTCGGAGTTCCCCGTTAGCGAGCGGTGCTGGTGTAGGGCAGCAGCGCCATCTCGCGGGCGTTCTTGATCGCCGTGGCGACATCGCGCTGGTGCTGCGTGCAGTTGCCGGTCACGCGGCGGGCGCGGATCTTACCGCGGTCGGAGATGAACTTGCGCAGCAGAGTCGTGTCCTTGTAGTCGATGTAGGACAGCTTCTCCTGACAGAACAGGCAAACCTTCTTCTTGGGCTTGCGTGCTGCCGGCTTCGCCATCGTGGTGCTCCTTTGCAAGAGCCCCGGATATCCCGGGGATGGTCATTCGGACAGAAATACCGGGTTGCTAGAACGGCGGCTCGTCGGAGAACCCGCCTCCGCCGCCGCCGAATCCACCGCCGCCGCCACCGCCGGTGGCCCAGGGGTCGTCGGCCGGGGGACCGGAACGGCCGCCCTGGGGGCCGCCGTAGCCGCCGCCCTGGTTGCCGTAGCCGCCTCCGCCGCCGCCCTGCTGCTGGCCGCCGCCGAAGCCGCCGCCACCGCCGAAACCGCCGCCGCCGGGGCCGCCCTGCCGCTGCACCTTGGCCACCTTGGCGGTGGCGCTGCGCAGCGCGGGGCCGACCTCTTCGACATCGATCTCGAAGACGGTGCGCTTCTCGCCTTCCTTGGTCTCGTACTGCCGCTGCTTGAGCCGGCCCTGCACGATCACGCGCATGCCGCGCTGGAGGCTTTCGGCCACGTTCTCCGCGTACTGTCGCCAGACGGAGCAGGTGAGGAACATGGACTCGCCATCTTTCCACTCACCGCTCTGGCGATCGAACATACGCGGGGTGGAGGCCACGCGGAAGTTCGCGACCGCGGCCCCGCTGGGGGTGAATCGCAGTTCAGGGTCGTCGACGAGGTTGCCGACGAGCGTGATCTGGGTTTCGC
This sequence comes from Nocardiopsis sediminis, assembly GCF_042650565.1. NCBI lineage: Bacteria > Bacillati > Actinomycetota > Actinomycetes > Streptosporangiales > Nocardiopsidaceae > Nocardiopsis > Nocardiopsis sediminis. The sequence continues at coordinate 73,954 of NZ_JBHSBH010000012.1, read as the reverse complement.
CTGCCATGGGTTGGCTCCGGATTGAAGTAGTCGGATCAGGCGTGGTGGCGCGGTGCGCCGGCGCGGGGGCGCCGGTGGGGCTAGTGCGCCTCGGGCCGCAGGACCTTGGTGCGCAGGACGGCCTCGGTCAGGTTGAGCTGGCGGTCGAGCTCCTTGACCGTGGCGGGCTCGGCGCTGAGGTCGATCACCGCGTAGATGCCATCGGAGTTCTTGGCGATGTCGTAGGAGAGGCGGCGCTTCCCCCAGACGTCGACCTTCTCGACGGAGCCGCCATCGTTGCGGACGACACCCAGGAACTGCTCGAGCGACGGGGAGACCGTGCGCTCGTCGAGGTTGGGGTCGAGGATGACCATGACTTCGTAACGACGCATAGGCGTTCGTACCTCCTCTGGACTGTCGCGGCCATGGTCTTTCCATGGCAGGAGGGCAATTAGCCAGACAAAAGCAAAGGCTATCAGCCGTCAGGCCGTGGAATCGCCGCCGCGGAGGTTGTCCACAACCACGAGCGCACCCACCGTGACCACGGTCAACGAGCGGGCGAGGGACACCACCGCGTACCCCTCGAAGGGGAGGCCGCCGACGACCCCCTCGACCGCGAGGTTCTGGTGCAGCAGGTGCTGCCAGATCCCGAAGAAGTAGCCGACCTCGGCGAGCTGCCACAGCCCGAAGGCCACCGCGCCGGCCCACACCGGCAGGCGGCGCGGCCAGGCGAGCGCGGCCAGGGGCAGCAGCCACAGGACGAACTGCGGCGACCACACCTTGTTGGTGATCAGGAACGCGGCGACCACGAGGAACACCAGCTGCTCCATGGGCGGCCTGCGGCGCGCGAACACCCCCAGCGCGGCGACGAGCGCGCACGCCACCGCCAGGGAGACCGTGCCCGTGGCGTTGACGAGGTCGGTGTCGGCATAGTCGAACAGGCCGAGGCTGCCGAGCAGGTAGTACGGCGACCCCCAGTCGGCGCCGCGCTCGCTGCTGAAGCGGAAGAACGTCGCCCAGCCGTCGGGCGCCGCCAGGAGGACGGGCACGTTGACCGCCGACCACGCCGCCACCGCGCCGCCGAGGGGACGCAGCAGGTCGCCGGGCCCCGGCCCCGGCTCCTTGCGCCACCATGCCCGCACCACCAGGACGAACAGCGGGCCGAAGACCAGGAACGGGTAGAACTTGGCGGCGGTGGCCAGGCCGATCAGCGCCCCGCCGGCCCACTGCCGGCCGCGCGCGTAGGCGGCCAGGCCCCCCATGAGCAGGGCCACCGCGAGCAGGTCCCAGTTGATGTAGGCGGCCAGCATCGCCGCCGGCACCAGGGCGGTGAACCCCCCGGCGAGCAGCGCCGCCCGCCGGTCGAAGGGCCGCCCGGCCGGTCCCGGGAGGATGCCGCCGCGCCCGGCGAGGTAGCCGGTGCACAGCACGACGGCGACCAGGCAGCCCGCCATGACGAGCGCGGTGGCGTCGAAGTAGGCGTAGGCCCGCGCGGTCCGGTCCGGCAGCCATGCCACCGCCCGGCCCAGGAGGTGCATGAGCCCCCCGGTGAGCACCGGGTACTCGATCTCCCGTTCCAGGTAGGGGACGACGCCGTCGTCCAGGCCGTCGCGGTAGTACAGCGGGAAGACGTCGCTGTAGCACCCGGCCTCGTACTGGCCGCCGTAGAGCCACGCGCCACCGAACCGGCACGGGGCCTTGGCGAGGTAGCCCAGGGCCGCGCCGATCACGGCGAACGCAGTCAGGGCGGTCCAGGGCATTTCGGAACGGCCGGGAAAACGCCGCGTGCCGGCGACGGGATCGTCGCCGGCACGGGCGTGCCCGGGCTCACCGGACGTGAAGGTCACGCTTGTCCTCTGTCCTGCCTGTCAGTCGCGCCGGTATCCGAAGATCCCGCCGCCGCCGTCATCCTCTTCCGGGTTCTCCGGGTCCGCAGGGTCCTCCGGGCCGCCCGTGGGGTCGGCCGGGTTCTCCTCGTCGCACTCCGGCGGGGCGAACGGCACGTCGCAATTGGGCGCGGACGGACCGTCGGACGGGTCCGGCGAATTGCTCGGCGACGGGTCGGGCGACGGGCTCTCGGACGGCCCGTCGGACGGCTCCGGCGTGGGGCTGGGCGAGGGCTCGATCGGGATCCCGTAGGACTCCTCCGTGCCGCCGAACTGCGGCTCGGGGAACTGCTCGACCTCCTGGCCCTCCATGGCCACGGTCATGAACTCGCGCCAGATGTTGGCCGAGGTCGAACCACCGTAGACGTTGTCGACGCCGGGGATGACCAGTTCCTCGCCGTCGGAGCGGCTCAGCCCCACCGAGGTGGACAGCTGCGGGGTGAACCCGACGAACCAGGCGGACTTGGCGCTGTTGGAGGTACCGGTCTTGCCGGCGACGGGGCGGCCGTCGGGCAGCGCGGCGTTGTCGCCACCGCCGTCCTCCACGACCTGGGTCATGGCGTAGGTGGCGTCGGCGGCGGTCTCGGCGCTGAACGCCCGGTTGCCGCTCTCGAGCTCCGCGGCGTCAGTGGGCTGGAGGGTCTCGCCGTCGGGGCCGATGACCTCGGTCACCATGTGCCGCGGCATGTGCACGCCGCCGTTGGCGAACGTGGCGAACCCGGACGCCTGGTCGGCCGCCGTGACGCGGTAGGTGCCCAGCGCGATGTTGGGGCCCATCTCGGCGGTCGTGAACGCGTTCTCGGAGACACCCGCATCGCCCGCGATGTCGACGACCGACTGCGACCCGGTCTCGATCGCGAGCTGGACGAAGCTGGTGTTGACCGAGTTGGCGGTGGACTCGATCAGGTCCACCTCGCCCCAGTCGCGGTTGCTGTCGTTCTGGATCGGCTCGGCGACCCCCTCGAACTCCTGGGGCGAGTCGCCGTTGAACATGCTGCGCAGGCCGATGCCCTGCTCCAGGCCGGCGGCGAGCACATAGGGCTTGAACGCCGACCCCGCCTGCGCGTCGGCGGTGAGCGAGTTGTTGGGGTCGGTCGTGAAGTCGTCGCCGCCGTGGAACGCCTTGATCTCGCCCGTGGCGGGGTCGACCGCGGTGAGGCCGAAGACGGTCTCCTCGGGCATGTCCGGCAGGGTGTCCTCGAACACCGTGTCGGCGGCCTCCATGAGGTTCGGGTCCAGGGAGGTCGTGACCTGGTAGCCCTGGGTGGAGACCTGCTGGGTGTCGAGGCCGTAGCGCTGCGCCAGCTCGTCGCGCACCGCGGTCATGATGTAGCCCCGGTAGCCCGAGAGGTTCTCGCCGAGGTCGTACTCGACGATCTCGGGGAACTCCAGCTCGTCGGCCTCGGCCTGGCTGATGCCGAGCTCCGGGTTGTCCTCGTTCATCTCGACCATGCCGTTGACGACGTACTCCCAGCGCTCCTGGAGCACGCCCTCGATGTCCGAGCCGGGCTCGAAGTTCTCGAAGTTGCCGGGCTGCTGGATGATCGCGCCGATCAATGCGGCCTCGGAGGGGTCGAGGTCCTCCATGTTCTTGTTGAAGTACGCCTGCGAGGCGGCCTGCACGCCGTAGGCGTTGCGGCCGAAGTAGATGGTGTTGAGGTACTGGGTGAGGATCTGGTTGGGGTCCATCAGCTGGCCGGCCTTGATGGAGATCAGGATCTCCCGAAGCTTGCGCATGTAGCTCCGCTCCTGCGACAGGCCGTCGTAGTAGTTGCGGGCCATCTGCTGGGTGATGGTCGAGCCGCCGCCCGCGCTGCCGGCCGACAGCACGGCGCGCATGGTGCCGGCGATCGAGATCCCGGGCTCTTCGTAAAAGTTGTGTTGCTCGGCCCCGAGCACGCCGTTGATGACGTTCGGCGAGTTCTGGACCTGCTCCTCGGTGACCAGGACGCGGTTGACCTCGCCGGTGGTCAGCGCCTCCTCGCCGTCGGCGTAGGAGATGCTGGTGGCGGCCAGGGTCGCCGCCGCCTGCTCCTCCATGGTGCGGGGGTCGTCGGTCATCGCGTAGGCGATGCCCAGCCCCGCGACGCCCAGGACGAAACAGACCCCGCCGGCGATCAGCGTGGGCTTCCACGCCTTGGCGAAGAAGCGCTTCACCGGCCCGCGGTCGTCGTTCTCGTCGCCGCGCGTCGGCGGCCGGCGGCGGTTCCCGCCGCCCCCGCCTGCTGCACGGCGCCCGCCCTCGGAGCGCGCACCGTGCGCCGCGGCGCGCCTGCCGCCCTCGGGGGGCCGGCGTCGGCCGTCGTCGGCTCGGCGGCGCCCGCCTTCGCGGTGCCCCTCGGACCGGGCCCCCGCGGCGCGGGCGTCCGCTCGGGTCTCATCGCCCCGGGCGCGCCCGGACCGTGTCTCATCGGGGCGGCGGCGCGGGCGTTGGGGGGGATCGTCGTCCCAGAAGCCGCCGCCACCGCCGTCGTCATCCCGTGTCCTGCGGCGACCGGCGGCGCGTTCGTCCTCGGCCGGGCCTCGGGCCTCGCGCCTGCCGCCGTTGCCGCGTGCGTCATCGGCCGGGCCGTTGGCCCGGCGACGTCCGCCTGCGCTCCGTCGTCTTTCGGTACTCACGCGTCCTCGTTTGCTTCTCAGCGGCCGATCGGCCTTTTCGACTCGGGTAGGAGAGGGGGCGATCTTCCCCGGGAGGCGGGGATTCGGTCCGGCTGGCCGGTCGGATGGACTCCGCTCTGGTCCCAGAGGGTTCCGTCCACCCCTTCTTAGGACGCCTCACCCGTTCGTGAGGTTTTCGCCCGGTCGGAAGGGCCGCGTTCCCGATGGGAACACGCCCCGCGCGGCGGCGGGGTTCGACCGTGCCGGAGTCGTCGTCCTGGTCCTCCTCCTGTCGACGACCCGTCTGGACATTCTTCGGATGCTTCGGAGCGAGCGCCCCGGTCGAGCACGGGACGTGCCGACCGCGGCGCTTCGGGGTCCTCACGGACCCTAGTACGCGGGAACACCGGAGCGGCCACGTGCCGGGCAACCGTCACGGTAGAGCGATCCCGCCATATAGCACAACCCAGCCGCGAGAGTACCGGCCGCAACGGATTCGTACATCACGTTCGGCGATCGCGGGCGAACCGTGTGCTGCGGGCGAGACGGGCCGGGGCCGCACCCCGTCTCTGTGACCGACCACGGTACCCCCAGGCCACCCCGGCGGGCACCCGCTCGGCGACGCCCATGGTGCGCGGTGACCGAGTGTTAGAAAGGCAACAGGCCGCCGATGTATCGACTAGATATAGTCATACGCGGATAAACCACCTATTGGTTCATGTTCTTCGCATGAGGGGCAGGGCCGGGGAACAGAACCGGCGCGCGGTCGGCTGTTCCCGTCACGGGCGGTCCGGCCGGAGCGGCGCCGCCCGGCCGACGACGGGCAGCGGATCGGAGGGCCGGATGAGTACCCACAGGGCCAGGGTCCTGGAGCTCGCCGTCCTCGGCCACCTCGCGGCGGCACCGATGCACGGCTACGAGCTCCGCAAGCGGCTCGACTGCGAACTCGGCCCGTTCCGCACGTTCTCCTTCGGCTCCCTCTACCCGTGCCTCAAGGAGATGCTGCGCGCCGGATACGTCTCCGCCGCTGCGGGCGGGCGCGCGCCCTCGGGGAGCCGGCCGCGCATCGTCTACCGGCTCACCGGCGACGGCACCGAGCGGCTGCACCGGCTCCTCGCCGACAGCGCACCCGCGGCCGACGACGACGAGTGCTTCGGCGTGCACTTCACCCTGCTGGGACGGGTGCCGCCCGAGGTGCGGCTGCGCGTCCTCGCCGCCCGGCGCACGCGGCTGCTGGAGCGGCTGGCGTGCCTGCGCGAGCGCCTGGCCGGCTCCCCCGGACCCCTCGACCCCTACGTCCACGAGTTCAACCGCCACCGCGCGGAAGCGCTCGAGAACGAGATCGGCTGGCTGGAGGCGCTGATCCGGCGCGGGACGCCCCTCAGCGGCCGTGCCGCCGCCGGAACCGCGCCGGGGCCGCCCCACCGCCCGGCCGACCGACCTCCGGCGCCTCCGGCCCGCAACGGGCGCTGAACCCGCGGCCGCCGCCCGGCGGCGCGACGCACCGCGCCCCGGCTCCGGCCGCCACCTGACCCCCCCGGGGCACCGGGGACATCCGCAACACCGCTCTTGCGAGCACACCGATAGCAGTAGACGAGAAGGAGCAAGGACCAATGGGCTCGGTACGCGTGGCCGTCGTGGGCGTAGGCAACTGTGCGGCATCACTCGTCCAAGGCGTGCGGTACTACTCCGACGCCGATCCCGCCGCCCGGGTCCCGGGCCTCATGCACGTGATGTTCGGCCCCTACCACGTGCGCGACGTCGAGTTCGTGGCCGCCTTCGACGTGGACGCCAAGAAGGTCGGCCAGGACCTGGCCGACGCCATCGGCGCGAGCGAGAACAACACGATCAAGATCTGCGACGTCCCGCCGACCGGCGTGACCGTGCAGCGCGGCCCCACGTTCGACGGCCTGGGCACCTACTACCGCGAGACCATCGAGGAGTCCGCGGAGGACGCCGTGGACGTCGTGGCCGCCCTCAAGGCCGCGCGGGCCGACGTGCTGGTCTCCTACCTCCCCGTGGGCTCGGAGGAGGCCGACCGGTTCTACGCGCAGTGCGCGATCGACGCCGGGGTCGCGTTCGTCAACGCGCTGCCCGTCTTCATCGCCTCCGACCCCGAGTGGGCCGAGAAGTTCACCCGCGCCGGCGTGCCGATCGTCGGCGACGACATCAAGTCGCAGGTGGGCGCGACCATCACGCACCGCGTGCTGTCGAAGCTGTTCGAGGACCGCGGGGTGGTGGTGGACCGCACCTACCAGCTCAACTTCGGCGGCAACATGGACTTCAAGAACATGCTGGAGCGCGAGCGGCTGGAGTCCAAGAAGGTCTCCAAGACCCAGTCGGTGACCTCGCAGATCCCGCACGAGCTCAACGCCGGGTCCGTGCACATCGGCCCCTCCGACCACGTGCCGTGGCTCGACGACCGCAAGTTCGCCTACATCCGCCTGGAGGGGCGCGCCTTCGGCGACGTGCCGCTCAACCTGGAGTACAAGCTGGAGGTCTGGGACTCCCCCAACTCCGCCGGGATCATCATCGACGCGATCCGCGCCGCCAAGATCGCCAAGGACCGCGGGATCGGCGGCCCCATCCTCTCGGCGTCCTCCTACTTCATGAAGTCCCCGCCCGAGCAGTACAGCGACAGCCACGCCCACGACCTGGTCGAGCGCTTCATCGCCGGGGAGGCCGAGCGCTAAGGCGCCCCGTACCGCCGATTCGCCGATGTGCCGGCACATCGGCGAGTCGGCGAGTCGACATGCGGCGACGATCCGGGGCGCGTCCGCGGGCGCGCACCCGGCCCCGCCGGCGACCGCGACATACGCTTGCCTGGTGTCCTTCTTCGGTGACCTCCGCGACGTGCTCCAGGGCCCCCGCTTCCGGCGGCTGTTCGGGACGCGCGTCGTCGCGCAGTTCGCCGACGGCGTCTACCAGGCCGGGCTGGCGGGCTATGTGTTCTTCACCCCCGAACGGCACACGACCGCGGCCGAGGTCGCCGTGGCGTTCGCGGTCCTGCTGCTGCCGTTCTCGGTGGTCGGGCCGTTCGCCGGGGTCTTCATCGACCGGTGGTCGCGCCGCCAGGTCCTGGCGGTGTCGGCCCTGGCGAAGGCGGTGCTCGCCGCCTGCACGGCCGCGCTCGTGGCGGCGGGGTCGGACGGGCCCCTCTTCCTCGCCACCGCGCTGTGCCTGCTGAGCGTGAACCGCTTCTTCCTGGCCGCGCTCTCGGCGGCGCTGCCGCACGTGGTGCCGCGGGAGAAGCTGATGATGGCCAACGCGGTGACACCCACGTGCGGGACGTTCGCGGTGTTCCTCGGAGCGGGGGCCGGGGCCGGGCTGCGGCTGCTCGGCGGCGAGGGCGGCGGCGGGACCGCGCTCATCCTGCTGGGGGCGGCCGCGGCGTTCGTCGCGTCGTCGCTGGCCGCGCTGACCCTCGGCCGCCGCGAGCTCGGCCCCGGCACTGGCGACCGGGCCGGGATGCGCGCCGCGGTGCGCGGTGTCACGGCCGGCCTCGCCGACGGGGCGCGCCACATCTGGGCGCGGCGCCCGGCCCGGTCCGGGCTGGCCACGATCGCCGGGATGCGCTTCGTGTTCGGCCTGTCCACCCTGATCACCCTGCTGCTCTACAACAACACCTTCACCGGCGGAGGCGTGGCCGGGCTGGCCGGGTTCTCCGTCGCCCTCGCCGCGTCGGGAGCGGGGTTCTTCCTGGGCGCCGTCGCCACCCCCTGGGCCGCCGCGCGTGTGGGGACCGACGCGTGGATGGCGGGCCTGCTGGCGCTGGGCGCCGCCGCGCTGCTCGCCTTCGGGCTCCCGTTCTCGCCTGCGCTGTTCCCCTTGGCCGCGTTCGCGCTGGGCGTGGTCGCCCAGGGGGTGAAGGTGTCGGTCGACACGCTGGTTCAGCGACATGTCGACGACGCGTTCCGCGGCCGGGTGTTCTCGGTCTACGACATGCTCTTCAACGCGGCGTTCGTCGTGGCCGCGGCGGTGGCGGCGCTGGTGGTGCCGCCATCGGGGGTGAGCGCCGCGGCGGTGGCGGCCATGGCCGCGATCTGCGCGCTGATGAGCGCCGGCTGGACGGCCCGGGCACGGGCGGTCCGGGCCGCGGGCGCCCCGGCGCACACGGGCGGGGACCGCCATTCGGCACAGGGCGAAAAAACGGAAATGAGTTTCGAATCACGGAATTCGACGTCCAATTGATCGGCGCCCGGCCGGCCCCGCATTTCACCCGGCCGAGCCGAATACGAAAAGCCCGGGATCACCGCCCCTTGCGCGCGATGGGGCCGAACGCCGCCACCACCGCACCGAGGGAGAACATCGCCGCCTGGTCCTCGTCCATGTGGAATATCCCCGAGGGAATTTTCACCTTGTACGGCTTCTCCTCATGGGGCTTCACCTCCAGGCCGTCGATGATCCCCTGTGCGTAGAGCATCAACAGCGCTTCGTGGATTTTTCCAGGACGATCTTCGGGAGACGACGCCCAAAACGACATACACCAACCGTAAACCAGTGGCCCGACCCGTACAACGACAACGGCGAAAGGCCCGGAAGGAAATACCGGCGAACGCGCTTCACCGGACCTTCCCGGGCCGCCGGCACACCCCACCGGGAATCGTGATCACCGCGCGCACCGCCGCGCTCCGACGCCGTTCCGTCGGCACGGTGACAGGCCGACACGGCGACACGGCCGCATGTCGACATCCGGACGGTCCCGCCGCGGCCCTCAGCCCCCGTGCCGCTCCGCCCACGCGCGCAGCTCGGCCGCCGCGGCCTCCTTGTCCATCGGGCCGTTCTCCAGGCGCAGCTCCAGCAGGAACCGCCACGCCTTGCCGATCACCGGCCCCGGGCCCACGCCCAGGATCTCCTGGATCTCGTTGCCGTCGAGGTCGGGCCGGATGCTGTTCAGCTCCTCCTCCTCGGCCAGGCGCCCGATCCGGTGCTCGATGTCGTCGTATGCGCGCGCCAGCGCCGCGGCCTTGCGCCGGTTGCGGGTGGTGCAGTCGGCGCGGGTCAGCACGTGCAGCCGCTCCAGCAGCGGCCCGGCGTCGCGGGCGTATCTGCGGACCGCGGAGTCGGTCCACTCGCCCTTCCCGTAGCCGTGGAAGCGCAGGTGCAGGGCGACGAGCTTGCCGACGTCGGCCACCACGTCCTTGGGGAAGCGCAGCGCGGCCAGGCGGCTCCTGCTCATGGACGCCCCCACCACCTCGTGGTGGTGGAACGTCACGCGGCCGCCGGACTCGAACGCCCGCGTCTTGGGCTTGCCGACGTCGTGCAGCAGGGCGGCGAGCCGCAGGACGAGGTCGGGCTCCATCCCCCGCTGCTTCTCCAGGGCGATGGCCTGGTCGAGCACCGTCAGGGAGTGCTCGTAGACGTCCTTGTGCCGGTGGTGCTCGTCGATCTCCAGCCGCATCCGCGGGACCTCGGGCAGCACGTGGCCGGCGATCCCCAGGTCCACCATCAGCTCGATCCCGCGCCGCGGGTCGCGGCTGAGCAGCAGCTTGACGAGCTCGTCGCGCACGCGCTCGGCCGAGACGATGGCGAGGCGGTCGGCCATCTCCGCGGCGGCCTCCGCGACCTCGGGGGCCAGTTCGAAGCCGAGCTGCGCCGCGAACCGGACCGCGCGCATGATGCGCAGCGGGTCGTCGCTGAACGAGTCCTGCGGCCGCCCCGGGGTGCGCAGCACCCGCGCCTTGAGGTCGGCCAGGCCGCCGAACGGGTCGGTGAAGACGTGCCCCGGCAGGCGCACCGCCATGGCGTTGACCGTGAAGTCCCGCCGCACCAGGTCCCCGTGCAGTGACGACCCGTAGCTGACCTCGGGCTTGCGGGACTTGGGCTGGTAGGACTCGCTGCGGTAGGTCGTGATCTCGACCTGGAGGCCCTTCTTGCGCAGCCCCACCGTGCCGAAGTCGATGCCGACCGTCCACACGGAGTCGGCCCACCCCTCGACCAGCCGCAGGATGGTCTGCGGGACGGCGTCGGTGGTGAGGTCGAGGTCGTGGACGGCGCGCCCGAGCAGGGCGTCGCGGACCGGCCCGCCCACCAGGGCGAGCTCGTGCCCCGCCGCGGCGAAGCGCTCCCCCAGTTCCTCGGTGACCGTGTCGATCGACGCGAACAGTTCGGTGATCGCCGCCCGCTGCCCGCCCGTCAGTTCCCCGGCAGCAGGGGACGGCGCCGCGACCGCGGCATCGGGGACGTTGCGGGGGTTCTCACCTGGAAGCGCAGTGTTCGGCACACCACCAGAGGGTAGGTGTCGCGGACCCGTGGTGCGAATCGGCGGCGGCCGGACGGCGCCCCCGTTCTCCCGCCCGCGGGCCGTCGCGCTTCGGGACGACCCCTCTGAGGGGGTATCGTTCAGATCAGTCCGGCGCGGCGCCGCTTCCTCCACGCGATCGCCGCGTTACCCGAACGAGAGGCCGCGGCGTCCAACGGTTCGGTCGCATCCCGTCGGCCACCAGTCAACCGATTCGGAAACTCTTCTGGCGTGCGTCGATTTGCTCACGTAGGCGCGGTCGCGGCCACGACCGCCGTCCTGATTCCGGCACTGGCCGCGTTCGATCATGCTCAGGCACCGGCGCTCACCGCCCCTCTCGAGGATTCCGACGACGCCGCCCCGCTGATCATCGAGGAAATCACGCCCACCGCGGTCGAAGAGGACAGCACGGTCCGCGTGACCGGCACGGTCACCAACACCACCGACTCCCCCCTCGACGAGGTCACCGTCCGGCTCCGCTACTCCGCGACCCCCTTCGGCTCGCGGTCGGAGCTCGACGACTACGCCGACCACGGCGCCGACCTGCCCGCAACCGGGCCCACCGCGACCGTCGACGGCCCGATCGAGCCCGGCGAGTCCGCCGACTACACGGTCGAGGCCGACGCCGAGGACCTCGGCCTCGGCGCGTTCGGCGTCTACCCGCTGTCGGTCGAGGCCGCCGGCCCCTCCGGCGGCGCCCTGGGCGAGCAGCACACCTTCCTGCCCTACCGCGGCGGCGGCTCCGGCCCCGATGCGGTCGAGATCGCGTGGGTGTGGCCGCTCATGGGGACCCCGCAGCGGGCCGGGGACGACGTCTACCTCAGCGACGGCCTCAGCGAGAGCGTGGGCCCCGAAGGCCGGCTCGGCCGACTGCTGACCGCCGGAGCGCAGGACGACGCCATCACCCTGGAGCCGCCCGCGACCCCGTCCCCGGTGGTGTCGGAGGGCGACGCCGGCCAGGACGCCGCGTCCGGCGACGACCCCGGCGACGCGCCGCGCGCCACCGGCGACAGCGACCGCGTCCCCGTCACCTGGGCCGTCGACCCCGCCCTGCTCGACGACGTCGCCCGCCTCACCGAGGGCCCCTACGACGTCGTCACCGACCCCGGCGAGGCCGGCGGCGACAACGACGACGCCGCGCCCGCGACCGAGTCCATGGACCCCAGCCTCAACGCCCAGGTCTGGCTGGACCAGGCGCGCACCGCTTTGGCCGGCGACCCGCTGATCGCCACCCCCTACGCCGCGCCCGACATCGCCGCTCTGCTCCGCGCCGACCTCGGTGCCGACGCCGAGGCCGCCGTCCCGCTGGGCCAGGACGCCGTCGAGCGGATCCTGGACCGCCCCGCCGACGACGCCTACGCCTGGCCGGCGGGCGGGGTGATGGACGGCGCCACCCGCGAGTTCTACGCCGGGCAGGGCGCCACGCGCTTCCTGCTCAGCGACGCCGCCATGCCCGCCCGCCAGTGGAGCACCGCGACCCCCACCGCCGAGGCGTCGCTGCCGCTGCCGGGCGACGAGGACGGCACCGCCCTGGTCGCCGACAGCCGCCTCACCGCCGTCCTGGGGCGCGACAGCACGGGCCCCGGGCAGGCGGCCCTCGCCCAGCAGCGGTTCGCCGCCGAGACCGCGATGATCAGCGCCGAGGACCCGGGCACCGACCGCACGATCGTGGCCGCCCCGCCCACCGACTGGACCCCCTCCGCGGCCTTCGCCGAAGGCGTGCTCCAGGCCAGCGACGACCTGCCCTGGCTCGACCCGGTCGCGCTCGACGACATCAAGGCCGACCCCGATGCCGAGCCGCAGCGCGGCGACCTCGTCTACCCGGAGCGGGCGCTCGACCGCGAGCTGAGCGGCGACCACCTGGACGAGGTCGCCGGGATCCGCCGCGACGTCCGGCTGTTCAACAGCATCCTGGAGGACGACGCCGACCCGTTCCGCCCGGCGATCCTGCGGCTGGAGGCCGCCGCCTGGCGCGAGGACGACGACCTCGCCGCCACCACCCGGGCGCTCGTGGCGCACAACGTGCAGGCCGACATGGACAAGGTCCGGATCATCCCCGGCGAGCCCGTGACCCTTGCCAGCAAGACGGGCACCATCGGCATCCTCGTCGCCAACGACCTCGAGGACCACACGGTCCGGCTCAAGCTCTCGATGCTGTCGACCAACCCCGAGCGGCTGAGCGTCGAGGGCGGCAACGGCACCATGGAGATCGGCCCCGGCGGCAAGACGACCGTGTACGTCCCGCTGTCGGCGCGCATCAACGGCCGCACCGTCCTCCAGCTGAGCCTGCACAACACCGAGGGCGAGCCCGTCTCCGGTGAGCAGGCGCTCGACGTCAACGCCACCGGGCTGGGCAACCAGGCGCTGCTGATCAGCGGCGCCGGGGCGCTGGTGCTGGTCGTGGCGCTGGCCCCGAGGGCCGTGCGCAAGTGGGCGCGGACCCGGGCCGCCGCCGCGGGCGCCGCACCCGATCCCGACGCCGCTTCAGGCGACGGAGACGGGAACACGGCGGACACCGCCGGCACAGCCACCGACACCGGCGACGACAGCGGGACGCCGGCCCCGAAGGACGACGACAAGGGCGGGGCCTGACCCCGGGCGAGTCCGTCCCGCGCGTCCCGCACGCCTCACCATGCGCCCACCTTTTCGAAAGGAGCCGATGCCGGTGGCCACCGACACCGCGAACGGCAGTGACGACACCACGACCTCCGGCGCATCATCCGGATCCCGGTCCTCGGGCGGCATGATGCGCTCCAGCGTGGTCATGGCGATCGGCACCATGGTGTCGCGGGTGACCGGGTTCGTGAAGGTGATCGTGCTCGCGGCGGCGCTGGGCACCCAGCTCCTCGGCGACGCCTACAACACCGCCAACACCATCCCGTTCATCGTCAACGACCTGCTCATCGGCGGGCTCATCGCCAGTGTCCTCGTTCCGCTGCTGGTCAAGCGGCGCAAGCTCGACGACGACGGCGGGGCCAAGACCGAGAACCGGCTGTTCACCGCCGCCGTCCTGCTGCTGTTCGCGGTCACCGCGATCATGGTCGCGGCGGCCGGCCCCATCACCCGCCTCTACCTCGGCGACTCCGACCCCCGCCAGGCCGAGGTCGCGGTGTACCTGGCGCGGTTCCTGCTCGCCCAGATCTTCTTCGTCGGCCTCAGCGGCCTGGTCAGCGGGATGCTCAACACCCGCAACCGCTTCGGCTCCCCGGTGTGGGCGCCCGTGCTGAACAACATCGTGGTCATCGGCGTGGGCGGGCTGTTCCTGTGGGTGGCCGGTGTCGGCCGCACCGTCGAGACCGTCACCGACGGCCAGCTGGTGCTGCTGGGCGTGGGCACCGCCGCCGGCATGGCCGCCCAGACCGTCGTGCTGCTGGGCTCGCTGTGGCGCACCGGTTTCCGCTGGCGCCCGCGGCTGGACCTGCGCGGCTCGGGGCTCGGCGAGGCGCTGCGCTCCGCCGGCTGGATGTTCATGTACACCTGCATGACCCAGATCGGCTTCCTCATCACCGCCAACGTCGTCAACCGGGCGGGTGCCGCGAGCATCCGCGAGGGGTTCGACGTCGGCGCCGGCCTCACCGCCTACAACTACGCTTACCAGCTGTTCCAGCTGCCCTACGCGATCATCGCCGTGTCGCTGATCACCGTGCTGCTGCCCCAGATGAGCGGGCACGCCGCCGACGAGAACTGGGGCGAGGTGCGCGGCGGGTTCTCCCGCACGCTGCGCGTCTCGGCCCTGGTCCTGGTGCCGCTGGGCCTCGCGCTCGCCCTCTACGCAGTGCCGCTGTCGACCCTGGTGTTCGCGCGGGGCAACACCTCGCCGTCGGACGCGGCCGGAATCGGCCTCGTGCTCGCCGTGATGGCGCTGGGCCTGGTGCCGTTCACCGTCTTCCAGCTGATGCTGCGGGTGTTCTACGCCATGAGCGACACCCGCACCCCCGCTCTCATCGGCATCGCCAACGTGGCCGTCCACGGCGCGCTGGCGCTCACCGCGTACGCGGTGCTGCCGCCCAACCGGGTGGTCATCGGCGTGGCCGCGGCGTTCATGCTGTCCTTCCTGTCGGGCCTGACCATCGCGGGGATCGTCCTCAGCCGCCGGCTGGGCGGGCTTGACGGGCGGCACACGATTGGAACATTGTTGCGGCTGCACCTGGCCGCGGTCCCGAGCGTCGCCGTCGGCATCGGTGTTCTCTGGTTCTTCACCGAGCGCTTCGGCACGGGGCTGGTAACGAACATCGGCGCCCCGGTCGTCGGCTGCCTGGTCGGGGGCCTGCTGTTCGTGCTCTTCGCCTGGATCCTGCGGGTGCGCGAGCTGAACTCGGTCGTCGGCCTGGTGCGCGCCCGACTGGGGCGGTAGCGCCCCTCCCCCGCTGAACGCCGCGTACTCCCTGCCCCCGGCACGCGGTGTTCCCCCGCATATCACAGGAAGATCGTCAGAACCGTGCCGAACGACCACCCCCAGAACAAGGATCGTCCGCACAGACGCCTCCTCCTCCCCGAGGAGGTGCTCGACGCCGTCGAGCGCTCGGAACCCGATACCGAGCCCGAAGCCGGACTGGTCACCAGGCGCGACCCCTCCGACATCGGGGACCTCGGCACCGCGGACCGCCCGGGTGAGGAGGGCAACGAGATCGGCGGTGCGGCCCACGCCGCGCCCTCCGACCTCATGCGGTCCAGCGCGATCATGGCGATCGGCACCGTCGTGTCGCGCGCGACCGGGTTCATCCGGACGATCGTGCTGGCGGCGGCGCTGGGCACCCAGCTCCTCGGCGACGCCTACCAGACCGCGAACATGGTCCCCTTCGCGGTCTACGACCTGCTGATCGGCGGCCTGCTGGCCAGCGTGTTCGTCCCCTTCCTGGTCAAGCGGAAGAAGTCCGACGCCGACGGCGGCGCCGCCACCGAGCAGCGGCTGTTCACGGTGGCGCTGCTGGCGCTGGGCGCGCTGACCCTGGTCACCGTCTTCGCCGCGGAGTGGCTGATCCGGATCTACGCCGGGGAGTTCACCCAGGCGCAGCACGAGGTCGCCACCCTGCTGGCGCGGTTCATGCTCTGCCAGATCTTCTTCATCGGCGCGAGCGGCGTCGCCAGCGCGATGCTGAACAGCCGCAACCACTTCGGCGCCCCGATGTGGGCGCCGGTGCTGAACAACCTGGTCATCATCGCGGTCGGCGCGATGTTCCTGGTGATCGCCGGGCCGGGCAGCACCCCGGAGTCGATCACCGACGCCGAGACCTCGCTGCTGGGCATCGGCACGACCGTGGGGCAGGTGCTCCAGTGCGTGGTGCTCATCTGGGCGCTGTTCGCCGCCGGCTTCCGCTGGCACCCGAGGCTGGACCTGCGCGGCTCCGGCCTCGGCGAGGCCATGCGCACCGCCGCGTGGATGCTGGTCTACATCGGTGTGGCGCAGGCCGGCCTGCTCGTCACCACCAACGTCGCAACCCGGGCCGGGGTCCGGGCGGCCGAGGCGGGCGAGTCCGTTGCGGGAGCGGGCATCACCGCCTACCAGTTCGCGTCGATGCTGTTCCAGCTCCCCTACGCGATCATCGCCGTCTCGGTGATCACGGCGCTGCTGCCGCGGATGAGCGCGCACGTCGCCGACGGCCGCAAGGACCTGGTCCGGTCGGACTTCTCCCGCGGGTTCCGGCTGTCGGCGGTGCTGATCGTGCCGATCTCGGTGGCGATGGTCGTCTTCGCGATCCCGTTCTGCGTGCTGATCTACGCGCGGGGCAGCACATCGGTGCACGACGCCCAGAGCATCGGGCTGATCCTGATGGTGTTCTCGGTGATGCTCATCCCGTTCACGCTGTTCCAGCTGCTGATGCGGGTCTACTACGCCCTGGGCGACACCAAGACGCCGTCGGTCATCGCCCTGCCCGCTGAGGCCGCCCACGCCACGGTGGCGATCTCGCTGCTGTTCGTGGCGCCGCCCGGGCTCATCGTCGTGCTGCTGCCGGTGGCCTACGGCCTCTACTACATCGTCGGCTCGATCCTGGCCTGGCAGGGGCTGCGCAAGCGGATGAACGGGCTCGACGGCCGCCGCGTGCTGCGGACCCTGGCCCTGCTGCACGTGGCGTCGATCCCCAGCGCGGTGTTCGGGGTCGCGATGATCGTGACCTTCGGGCTGCTGCCGGGTACGGTCCTGCCATCGCTGCTGGCCATGGTCGTGGGGGGCCTGGTCGGAGCCGGGCTGTTCATCCTGGTCGCCAAGCGCATGGGCGTGACGGAAGTCACAACTTTCCTGGACATGGTCCGGAGTCGCCTGCTACGTCGCTGATCACCTGGACCGAGTGACCGAGTGTAATCGACGTAAGGACCACCATGCATGCCGAGTCGGATGTACTTGTCCTCCAGAGGTGCCGCTCAGGCGTCCTAGCATGGAACAGCTGTTCTCTGCCGCCACACCCGTGTTATCCGAGCTGCCCGAAGGGAGGTTGGGGACAGACGACATGGCCGGACACCCCCCGGGCTCCCCTCGGCGCGCGGGTCGCACCGCGGATCCCTCCGTCCGGCCGCCGCGTCCGTCACTCCCGGCATGAGCACCTTCATGATTGAGCCCGGCGCACGGCTCGCGGGCCGCTACCGGCTCGACGAACTCGTGAGCGAAACCGGCGGCGCCACACTCTGGAAGGCCACCGACGAAACCCTGGCCCGGCTGGTCGCCGTCTGGACGTTCGCCGAAGGCTTCCCCCGCACCGCCGAGGTCGTGCGGGCCGCCCGTGCCACCAGCCGCGTGGCCGACTCCCGTGTCACCCAGGTCTTCGACGCCGACGACAGCGGGCCCACGGCCTACGTCGTCGAGGAATGGGTCGTCGGCCAGTCGCTGACCGACCTGCTCGCGCAGGGACCGCTCGAACCCGACCGCGCCGCCGGCCTGGTCGCCGAGGCCGCCGAGACCCTGGCCACCGCGCACGCCACGGGGCTCTACCACCTGCACCTGACCCCGGGAAAGCTCATGTGGAGCGTCGGGGGCGCGGTCAAGGTCACCGGGATCGGCGTCGACGCCGCCCTGCACGGGATCACCTCCCCCGACCCCGCCTGCCACGACGCCCAAGGGCTCGGCAAGCTGCTCTACGCCGCCCTGACCGCCCATTGGCCCGACGGCCCCCAGAGCGGCCTGCGCCCCGCGCCGGTCGTCTCCGGCCGGCCCTGCCAGCCCGGCCAGATCCGGGCCGGCATCCCCGAGCGCCTCAACGAGATCGTGTGCCGTGCGGCGTTCCAGACCCCGATGCGCGGCGGTCCGCTGACCAGCGCCCGGGAGATCGCCGACGCCCTGGCCGACGTGCCGCGGCTGGTGCCCATCCCGCTCGCCCCGCACACCCCGGCCCCGCCCGAACCCGAGCGGGGCACCTCGCGCGAGACCGGTGAGTTCGGCGCGCAGCCCGCGGCGCCCGCGCCGCCCTCGCGCCGGGCCTACCGGCCCCCGGGCCACGCAGACGGCTCCGGTGTCGGGTCGTCGCGGGTGATCCGCACCCTCATCGGGGTGATCGGCGCGCTCGTGTTCGTGGTCGTCGTGATCCTCGCCTGGAACGTCGGCAGCAGCATGAGCGGGGGCGACGACCCCGAACCGCCGGCGGCCGGCGACGACGCCCCCGAAGCCGATGAGCTCACGGTCCTCGAACCCGCCGGGGCCGACGGCTTCGACCCCGAGGGCAGCGACGGCGAGCACAACGACCGCGCCCCAAATGCCATCGACGGCGACCCCTCGACCGCGTGGAACACCCAGACCTACCAGGGGCCGCGGTTCGGCAACCTCAAGAGCGGCGTCGGCCTGATCCTCGACATGGGCGAACCCGCCGAGCTCCACGAGGCCACAATCGGCCTCGGATCCGGCCCGCACGAGGTCGAGATCCTGGTCGGTGACGCACCTGAGATGTCACAACTCGAAAGCGTTGCGGCCGAGAGCGGCGTCAGCGGCGAAATCGACGTTAAGCTGGCGGACCCGGCCGAGGGTCGCTATGTCGTCATATGGTTCACTGACGTGCCCCAGGACGGCGACGGCTACCGGGGGATCATCAACGAGGTCGAGCTGCGCGGGAAAACGTGACAACGGTGATGGACGCGGTTCAGGAACTCCCCGACAAGGAGTTGTTGTCCAGGCACGCTCAAGGTGACGATCAGGCGTTCGGGGAACTCGTGCGCCGCCACCGCGAGCGCATGTGGGCTGTCGCGATCCGCGTCCTCGGCGATTCCGAGGAGGCCTCCGACGCCCTCCAGGACGCCTTCCTGTCCGCGTTCCGCGGCGCCCACCGGTTCCGCGGCGAGGCCCAGGTCAGCACCTGGCTGCACCGCATCGTCATCAACGCCTGCCACGACCGCATGCGCCGCAAGATGGTGCGCCCCGCCGTTCCCACGGACGACGCCACCCTCGACGTGCTCTCCAACGAGCGCGCCAAGGGGATCACCCCCGATCCCACCGGGCGCAGCGACTCCGCCATGGACGTGCACGCCGCACTCGCCCGGCTGCCCGCAGAGCAGCGCCTGGCCCTCGTCCTCGTCGACATGATGGGCTACCGGGTCGACGAGGCCGCCGAAATCCTCGACGTCGCATCGGGCACGGTCAAGAGCCGCTGCGCCCGAGGGCGGGCGCGACTTCTGCCATATCTGGCCCATCTGAGGAACCCTGAACGCTCCCGGGACGTCACATCCCCGAGAGGAGGTGACAGGAGATCGTGACGTCTCATGTGGACGCGGACACTCTCGCCTTGTCGGCCGAAGGGCTCCTAGAGGACCAGGAAGAGCGCTCCGTCCGACAACACGTGGCCGAATGCGCCGAATGCGCGGAGCAACTGACGGAGTTGGCCGGGGTCTCGCGGATTCTGGCGGAGGTGCCGGCCCCCCCACTGCCGGACACCGTCGCCGCCCGTCTCGACGAGGCCCTGCGCGCCGAAGCCGACACCCGCCGCGACCGCCTCTCGGGAGCGGTCCCGGTGCCCACGGCCCCCGCTGCCGCGGGCGGCAACGTGGTCTCGCTGCGCTCGCGGCTGGGCTCCGGCCGCTGGCTGCCCTATCTCGCGGGCGCCGCCGCCGCGGTCGTCGTGATCGGCGGGGGTGCCGCCATCGTGCGCGGTGCGCTGGCCCCCGATGCGAGCACGCCCACCGCGGCCGCCCCGGACAACGGCACCGCCGACCAGACCGGACCCGACGCGGCGCCGCCCTACCGCCCGCTCATGCTCGAGACCGGCACCGGCTACACCGACGACGACCTCGCCGACCAGGCGTCCGGTGTCCTCGCCGACTCCGGTACCGGCTCCGTGGGTGCCGCGGAAGCCCCTGAGAGCGATTCTGGCGGGTCGGACCCGATGAGCCAGGCCGAACCCTCGGCCGTGCCCTCCGAGGTCGCCTCGTGCGTCCACAGCCTCTCCGCGGAGGGCGAGGAGCGGCCCGCGCTGATCGACGTCGCGCAGTTCCTGCCCCCGGGCGACGACTCCGCCCCTGAGGACGCGTGGGTGATGTACATCGCGACCGGCCCCGACGGCGAGTCCGCGGGGGCCTACGACGTCGTCGTGGTCTCCGCCGACTGCACCGGCTCCGGCGACCCCGCCGACCACATCCTCGCCGAGACCACGGTCCCCGCGCCCGAATAGAACGGCGCAGGCGGAAGGGCCGGGTGCGGAAGACAGCACCCGGCCCTTCGGCTCACCGGGAATGGGTCGCGCCTACCATCTGTTGGTAGAGACGACTTCCCCCGAGGGTCGATGCGACCCTCCGAGTGAACCGAAGGGCCGGCCAGCGTGAGCGACGTCCGCAACGTAATCATCATCGGATCGGGGCCCGCGGGCTATACCGCGGCCGTGTACGCGGCCCGCGCGGAGTTGCGCCCGCTCGTCTTCGAGGGGTCGATCACCGCGGGCGGCGCGCTGATGAACACCACCGAGGTCGAGAACTTCCCCGGCTTCCCTGATGGGATCATGGGCCCCGACCTCATGGACAACATGCGCAAGCAGGCCGAGCGCTTCGGCGCGGAGCTGATCGCCGACGACGTCACCGAGGTCGACCTCGCGGCCACCCCCAAGGTCGTGAAGGTGGGCGACGACTCCTACC
Organism: Nocardiopsis sediminis; assembly: GCF_042650565.1. Classification (NCBI taxonomy): domain Bacteria; kingdom Bacillati; phylum Actinomycetota; class Actinomycetes; order Streptosporangiales; family Nocardiopsidaceae; genus Nocardiopsis; species Nocardiopsis sediminis. Next base: position 53,209 of record NZ_JBHSBH010000012.1, on the reverse strand, counting down.
TCGCGCACACCGTGATCGTGGCCACCGGGTCCGGTTACCGCAAGCTCAACGTCCCCGGCGAGGAGCGGTTCTCCGGGCGCGGCACCTCGTGGTGCGCCACCTGCGACGGCTTCTTCTTCCGCGACCAGGACATCGCGGTCGTGGGCGGCGGCGACACCGCCATGGAGGAGGCCACGTTCCTCACCCGGTTCGCGCGCTCGGTGACCGTCATCCACCGCCGCGACGAGCTCCGCGCCAGCAAGATCATGCAGGACCGCGCACGCGCCAACGACAAGATCAAGTTCCTCTGGAACACCGAGGTCGTCGAGGTCCTGGGCGACACCAAGGTGCAGTCGGTGCGGCTGCGCGACACCGTGACCGGCGAGGAGAGCGGCCTGGACGTCACCGGGCTGTTCATCGCCATCGGCCACGACCCCCGCGTGGAGCTGTTCGAGGGCCAGCTCGACCTCGACTCCGAGGGCTACCTCGCCGTGGACTCCCCCACCACCAAGACCAACATCCCCGGCGTCTTCGCCTGCGGCGACGTCGTCGACCACAGCTACCGCCAGGCCATCACCGCCGCCGGCACCGGCTGCGCCGCGTCCCTGGACGCCGAGCGCCACCTCGCCGAACTCGGCAACTGATCCCCGGTCCCCGGACCGCTCCGCCCGTTGAACACACGACCGACCCGACTACGAGGAGACCGCCATGGCCGACCTGACCAAGGTGACGGACGCCAATTTCGAAGCTGAAGTACTGAAGAGCGACAAGCCGGTTCTGGTCGACTTCTGGGCCGAATGGTGCGGTCCCTGCAAGCAGATCGCCCCGATCCTGAAGGAGATCGCGGACCAGCACGGCGACAAGCTGAAGATCGTCAAGCTCAACACCGACGAGAACCCCAACATCACCCGCGAGTACGGCGTCATGCAGATCCCGACCATGAACGTCTTCAAGGACGGTGAGGTCGTCAAGCAGATCATGGGCGCCAAGCCCAAGCGCCTTCTGGAGAAGGACCTCGCGGAGTTCATCTGATCCGCCGCGCTCCACAAACGAAGGCCCCGGGATCGCGATCCCGGGGCCTTCGTTTGTGATCGGTCGTCGTCGTGCTCGCAGTGACGTCGGCGCCGGACCGGTCGGAGGGGTCGTTCGCTGCGTGCTGTTTCACGTGAAACAAGTAACAAGGCGCGGCTCAGGCTGTCCCGCTTGTAGTGCCCCACTGGGCCACAGGAGCCGCCGGGGCGGCACTATGTCGACATGCCGCGGTGTCGCTTTGCCGACGGATCACCATTGCCGTTCTCTTAGCGCCCTGCCGTCCGGTGTCGGCGCGGTCAGCACCGCGCCGACACCGGCTCTCAGTCCTGCGTGGCGCCCGGCGCCATGGCAGAGATGATGCGCTCCAGGTCCTCCATCGTCGCGAACTCGACGACGATCTTGCCCTTGTTGCGCCCCTGGTTGATCTTCACCCGCGTATCGAAGGCGTCGGACAGCCGGCTCGCCCATTCGTCGATCTCCGGCGACGGGGCCGAGCGGGCGGCGCTGCGACGGGCGGCCGTACGCGCGTCGCCGGTCTCGCCCAGGGTGATGATCTCCTCCAGCGCCCGGACCGACAGCCCCTCCTCGACGATGCGGCGCGCGAGGCGGTCCTGGGTCTCGGAGTCGTCGACCGACAGCAGCGCCCGCGCGTGCCCCGCGCTCAGCACGCCCGCGGCGACGCGGCGCTGCACCGAGGGCGAGAGGTTGAGCAGCCGGAGGGTGTTGGTGATGTGCGGGCGCGAACGGCCGATCCGCTTGGCGAGCTCGTCGTGCGTGGCGCCGAAGTCGTCCAGCAGCTGCTGGTAGGCGGCGGCCTCCTCCAGCGGGTTGAGCTGCTGGCGGTGCAGGTTCTCCAGGAGGGCATCGCGCAGCAGGTCGTCGTCGCCGGTCTCCCGCACGATCGCGGGGATGCGGTCGAGGCCGACCTCCTTGCTGGCGCGCCACCGCCGCTCGCCCATGATGAGCTCGTAGCGGTCGGGGCCGTTCTTGCGCACCACGATCGGCTGGAGCAGGCCGACCTCGGAGATGGAGGCGCGCAGCTCCTCGAGCGCCTCTTCGTCGAAGTGCTGGCGCGGCTGCCGGGGGTTGGGGGCGACCGACCCGACGTCGATCTCCTCCAGATAGGCGCCACCGACCGGTTCAGGGGCGCGTTCCGCTGTCGCGGGCGCCGCCGTCCCTTCCCCACCGCTCACGCTGGGGCCCTGCGGAATGAGGGCGCCCAACCCCTTGCCCAGCCCGCGCCGCTGCTGGCTCACCGACGTCTCCCTTCACGTCCCGTGTTCAGGTCCGGACACCCGTCTTCGCCCGGTACGCGATCTCGCGGGCCGACTCCATGTAGGCGACGGCGCCGGTGGACCCGGGATCGTAGGTCATGACGGACTGCCCATAGCTCGGCGCCTCGGAGACACGGACGCTCCGCGGCACCAATGTCTTGAGTACCAGATCTCCGAAGTGCTGGCGTACTTCATCCGCAACCTGTGAAGCGAGCCGGGTGCGGCCGTCGTACATCGTCAGCAGGATGGTGGAGATCTCCAGCGACGGGTTGAGGTGGGACTTCACGAGGTCGACGTTGCGCAGCAGCTGGCCGAGCCCCTCCAGCGCGTAGTACTCGCACTGGATCGGGATCAGTACCTCGTCGCAGGCGACCATCGCGTTGACGGTGAGCAGCCCGAGGGACGGGGGGCAGTCGATGAAGATGTAGTCCAGCCCGCTGACGTCATAGGCGGCGAAGGCGCGCTTGAGCCGGGATTCCCGGGCCACCAGGGAGACGAGCTCGATCTCCGCGCCGGCGAGGTCGATCGTGGCGGGGACGCACCACAGGTTCTCGATATCGGGAACCGGGCGCGCGAGGTCGCGGATCTCCTCGTCCTCCACCAGGCAGTGGTAGATGGAACGGGCATCGGTGCCGCGCTCCATCCCCAAGGCCGTGGACGCGTTGCCCTGGGGATCGAGGTCGACAACGAGGACGCGGTTGCCGTGCATCGCCAGCGAGGCGGCGATGTTGACGGTGGTGGTCGTCTTGCCCACCCCGCCCTTCTGGTTGGCGACGCTGATGATGCGGCACTCAGCGGGGCGTGGCCATGAGTCGTCGCCGTGGCCGCGTACCGACATCGCCGCGCGTGCCGCACGCGCGATCGGCGTATCGAGTCCGACATCGAGATCGGCAGGGGGCGCCATCACATCGATATCGGTGTCCGCCCACGACGATGTTTCACGTGAAACCGAAGCACCGACGCTGTCAGCCTGGTTCTGGGACACGAATGAGTTCACCTCTTCCGTCCGCGCTTTTTCCTGCCGCCCGGCGCACGTCGCGTCCTGGGCTGAGTGGCATGGTCGCTCTCGGATGTGACCGTGACGCGAACGACCGTGGTAGCGGGTTCGACCTTACCGCGCCCAACCCGAATCACATCGGCGACGCAGGGACGTAGTGCCGACAAATCGTCCCGCGACTCCGCCAACTCGCTCTCCGCCTGCTCTCCCTTGAGGGCGAGCAGGCTCCCTCCCTTGCGCAGCAATGGCAACGCCCACCCCGCGAGGCGCGGAAGCGGGGCCACCGCCCGCGCGGTCACGATGTCGGCCCGCAGCTCCGCCTTCACTTCTTCGGCCCGGCCGCGGAGTACGGTGACGTTCTCCAGCTCCAGCAGGTCGACACACTCCCGCAGGAACACCGTGCGGCGCAGCAGCGGCTCCAGCAGCGTCACCGTAAGGTCCGGGCGCATCAGCCCCAGCACGACGCCGGGGAGACCCGCCCCCGATCCGATGTCCACGACATCAGAGCCTTCGGGGATCAATTCCTCGACGACGGCGCAGTTCATCAGGTGCCGCTCCCACAGGCGCGGCACCTCCCGCGGACCGATCAGCCCGCGCTCCACGCCGGCGTCGGCCAGCAAGTCCGCGTAGCGGACGACTCGGGGCAGGGCGTCGGCGAACAGCACCCTCGCCTGTTCGGGCGGTGCCACACGCCGGTCAGCACCCGCGGTCATCAGTCACCACCTTGGCCATTTCATGCGCGTATCACTAGGTCGACTTCTCGATGAGTCGCCGAAACCACTCAGGGAAAGCCGGGGGGAGACATACGAAAGCGCCCCCCACGATCCTATGTGTGGGGGGCGCCCATTCGTTCGTGCGCCGCCGTTTCACGTGAAACATGAGCCACAGTTTCAACCGGAAACGGACTTCTCCGTGATCTACCCGCCGTTGCACAGCTCCGTGCGCATCGGATCCGGTCAGTCGGCCGGGTGGACCACGACGTAGCGGTTGGGCTCCTCGCCCTCGGACTCACTCCGCAACCCTGCCGCCGCCACGGCATCGTGGACGACCTTGCGCTCGAAGGGCGTCATCGGAGCGAGGGGCTTCACCTCACCGGACTTCTTCACGTCCTCGGCCGCTTCGGCACCGAGGCGCGTGAGCGTCTTGCGACGGCCCTCCCGGTACCCGCCGATGTCGAGCATCAGCCGGCTGCGGTTGCCGGTGCTGCGGTGCACCGCGAGGCGGGTGAGCTCCTGGAGCGCCTCCAGCACCTCGCCCTTGTCGCCGATGAGGTCGTCGAGGGTCGCGCCCACGACGGCGACCATCGCGCGGTCGCCTTCGACGTCCATGTCGATGTCGCCGTCGAAGTCGGCGATGTCGAGCAGTCCCTCGATGTAGTCGGCCGCGATGTCGCCCTCGGCTTCGAGGGCCTCCAGGTCGACGCCGCCCTCCGGCTCGGCCTCGCGATCCTCGGGTGCCTCCGCGACCGCGACACTGCCGCGGGTGTCCTCCGCGTCCTCGGTGTTGCTGCTCACAGCGAGCTGTCTCCTAACGTCTGAGATGGTGCCCGGTCGTGCGCTTCCAGGGCTGGCGCCTGCGCACGCATCCGATACCCCCGAAAGCCCTACTTCTGCGGGTTGCCGCCGGAGCGCTTGGCCCGCGACTGCTTCTTCGGCTGCCTACGCTCGATCTTAGGCTGTTCGACCGGTTCCGGCGCGGACTCCTTGCGCTTGCCGAGCAGACCCTTCGCCGATCCGTTCGGCGACGTCCGCGCCGCGGACTCGCCGCCTTCGCCGGGCACCGGGTGCTTGCGGTACAGGAAGTGCTGCTGTCCCATCGTCCAGACGTTGGAGGTCACCCAGTAGATCAACACGCCGATGGGCATGCCCAGGCCGAAGAGGCCGAAGGCCGGCGCCATGTACATCATGATCTTCTGCGACTGCATCATCGGGTTGTCCGCCATCTGCACGGACTGCATCGACATCGAGCTGCGCTTGATGCTCTGCCGCATGGTCAGGAAGGTGGTCGCACCCATGATCACGCAGGCGATGACGATGACGACCTTGGCCATCATCGGGTCGGCGCCGTACTGCGCGAGCTCCTGGGTGGAGCTGGTGAACTGCGCGGCCAGCGGAGCGTGGAAGATCAGCGCCCCCTGCGCGCTGGCCACCAGCTGATCGGTGAAGCCGTACTGCACCTGGCCCTGGGCGACGCTGCGCAGCACGCTGAAGAGGGCGAAGAAGACCGGCATCTGCAACAGGAGGGGCAGGCACCCCATGACGGGGTTGGTGCCGCTCTCCTGGTAGAGCTTCATCATCTCCTGCTGCTGGCGCTGCTTGTCGTGCTTGTAGCGCTCGCGCACCTTCTGCATCTGCGGCTGCATGTCCTGCATCTTGCGCTGCGTGTGCATCTGCTTCACGAACAGCGGGACCATGATGAGCCGCACGAGAACGGTCAGGGTGACGATGGACAGGCCCCACGCCCAGCCGCTATCAGGATCCAGCCCCAGAGCGGTCAGACCCGTGTGGATCTGGATCAGCACCCAGCCGACGATGTTGTAAAGCCAGTCCAGCACCGGCCAACTCCCTCTTACTTCGATTCGCTACAGGCCGTCGGACGGGGAAACGACATCGCCATCTGCCCCTCGGCCCGGGTCATTCGCTTCCCCGTCGCGCTCGCCCCTCCGGGGCGGGACCGGATCCAGTCCGCCCGGATGGAACGGATGGCAGCGGGCGATCCTCCGGACGGTCAGCCACAGCCCCCGGGACGCCCCGTGGACCGCGAGCGCCTGCACCGCATAGGCACTGCACGAGGGGTAGAACCGGCACACCGGCGGGAACAGGGGGCTGATGAACCGCTGGTACCCGCGGATGGGCACCGTCAGCAGCCGCGCCGCCGGGGTGGGTCTGTCATCGCTCATCGATCCGCCTGCTCCTCGCCGGACCGCGCACCGCCGGATGCGCCGGGCCCCCGGCGACGGCGTGTCGCGTTCTTCCGGGGGCGCATCGCCGAAGCGAGAGCACCGTCGAGCTGCGCGGCCAGCGTGTCGTACCGCAGAGACGCGGCCAGGGGTCTGGCCCGCACTACCAGCAGGCTACCTTCAGGCAGGGAGGACAGCCGATCGCGCATCAGGTGGCGCAGCCGTCGCTGGACGCGCTTGCGGACCACCGCGTTGCCGACCGCCTTGCTCACCACGAACCCCACACGCGGCGCCCCATGGCCGGGGCCCGCCCCGGCCGGCGGGGGCGGGGCGTAGACGACGCCGAGCGCGTCGCGCCCGGCCCGCCGGCCCGTGCGCATGACGAGGCCGAACTCGGTGCTGCGCCGCATGCGGTTCTGAGGCGACAACATCGGAGGGGCCCCCGAACATGAGAAGAGGGCCGGCCGCCGAAGCAGGCAGCCGGCCCAAACGTCAACGATCGATTCGCCGCGGCTACTGGCTCACGGTCAGCCGCACGCGCCCCTTGCTCCGGCGCGCGGCGACGATCGCGCGTCCAGCACGGGTCCGCATGCGCAGCCGGAACCCGTGGACCTTCGCGCGACGGCGGTTGTTCGGCTGGAAAGTACGCTTGCTCACTGCTCGGCTCCAGAGGCGTGTCAGAAAAGTACGGCACGGCCCCGCCGGCGCGGGGCCCAGGTGTGTCTGCGCTCGTCGACGTCACGGGAACGTCGGAGGACATCACCCGCCCGCCTACCCGCACCGCGCCCGCAAGACCGGTGCACAGACGGATAGCGACTAAAGCATAAAGAACATACGGGCTGCCCGGACCGCGGTCAAATCGCTGCGGCCCGGCCGGTGCGGCCCGGATCCTACCGTCCACAGAAAAGCCGGCCTGTGGACAACACGTCCTCCACAGGCTGTGTACGGTCCCCGGCCACCCCTAAGCTGTGGATAACCACGGAACCTCGTTCTGCTCCCCCATGTGTGCGTCCGCGGCGGTGACCGACCGTGCCCGGTGACCTCCACACAGCCCCTGACCAGGGATTTGTGGATAAGTCGACCGCGGTCGCGCGATTCTGTCAGGCTGTGTACAAGCCCGTGCACAACATGTGGACGATGCCGGAAAGTTGTGGAAGCCCGTTGGGACCCAGGAAACCAGAGCCCGCACGCGGGCGCGACACCGTACACAGCCCAGTCCACAATTACACCCCTGGTTACCCACAGGGCACAGGTGGTGAGCGCGGCTTCCCGACGTGTCCCGCCCGCCCCGCCGGACGGGACAATGGGATGTCCGGCACCGCGTGGGGCCGTTCGCCGGGCCAGGAGCAGCCGACCGTGAGAAGGGGACGAACCATGGCAGGTCACCGTGTCTGAGGCACAGGTCAACCTCGCAATGGTGTGGTCGAGCGTGCTGGACAGCCTCGACAACAGCGCCCTGCCGCCGCAGCAGAGAGCCTGGCTGCCGCAGACCCGGCCCCTGGGGCTGATCGAGGACACCGCCCTGCTCGCGGCCCCCAACGAGTTCGCCAAGGAGATCCTCGAGACCCGGCTGCGCCCGGCCATCAGCCAGGCGCTCTCCGCCGAGCTGGGCCGCGACATCCGGGTCGCGGTCACCGTCGACCCCGCCGTCGTACAGCCCGCCCCGCCGCCCGCACCCCCGCAGCCCGGCGGCTACGGCCCGCCGGCCCCCTCCCCCGCACCGGCCCCCGCCCCAGCGGGGCACGGCTGGCAGCCGGCCGCGCCCGACGACCTGCCCGCGGCGCCCGCACCCGCACCCGCGCCCGCGGCCGTGGAGCCGCCGCCCGCCGACCGGTTCGGCGAGGCACCCCATCACCACGCGGCGCACCGGCAGCATCCGGGCGAGCCCGCCCCGGCCGATCGCGACCGGCACGGGTACCCGCCCCACCCCGGCCACCCCCAGCAGCAGGCCGGCCGCGGCGGCGCCGGCGACGACCTGCTCGCCCCGCGCGCCGGTCACGACCCCTACCGCGGCTGGCAGGAGCCCCGGCACTGGGACCCGCCCAACCGCTGGGAGACCCCGTCGTGGGAGACGCCCTCGTGGGACACCCCGCCGCCCCCGCACCCCGGGGCCGGCCACGCTCCCGGCGCACCCGACCACGGCGAGCCCGGGCCCGGCCCGGTCGCCCCGCCCGACTCCCCCGGCGCGGGTGCGGCGCCGGCGACCCCTCCGCCCGGCGCCCCTGACCCGTCGGGTGCGGCCGCGGACCGGCCCCACGCCGCCACCGAGCCCGCGCGGCTGAACCCGAAGTACACCTTCGACACCTTCGTCATCGGGTCCAGCAACCGGTTCGCGCACGCCGCCGCGGTCGCGGTCGCCGAGGCGCCGGCCAAGGCCTACAACCCGTTGTTCATCTACGGCGGCTCGGGGCTGGGCAAGACCCACCTGCTGCACGCCATCGGCCACTACGCCCAGCGCCTCTACGACGGCGCGCGGGTGCGCTACGTCAGTTCCGAGGAGTTCACGAACGAGTTCATCAACTCGATCCGCGACGGCAAGGCCGACGGCTTCCGCCGCCGCTACCGCGACATCGACGTCCTCCTGGTCGACGACATCCAGTTCCTGGAGAACAAGGAGCAGACGCAGGAGGAGTTCTTCCACACCTTCAATACGCTGCACAACTCCAACAAGCAGATCGTGATCTCCAGCGACCGGCCGCCCAAGCAGCTGGTCACCCTGGAGGACCGGCTGCGCAACCGGTTCGAGTGGGGGCTCATCACCGACGTCCAGCCCCCCGAGCTCGAGACCCGGATCGCCATCCTGCGCAAGAAGGCCGCCCAGGAGGGGCTGGCCGCGCCGCCGGAGGTCCTGGAGTTCATCGCGAGCAAGATCTCCACCAACATCCGCGAGCTCGAGGGCGCGCTCATCCGCGTGACCGCCTTCGCCAGCCTGAACCGGCAGTCGGTGGACCTGCACCTCACGGGGATCGTCCTGAAGGACCTGATCCCCGATGACGAAGGGCCCGAGATCACCGCCTCGGCGATCATGGCCCAGACCGCGTCCTACTTCGGGCTGAGCACCGAGGACCTGTGCGGCACATCGCGCTCGCGGGTGCTGGTGACCGCCCGGCAGATCGCGATGTACCTGTGCCGCGAGCTCACCGACCTGTCGCTGCCCAAGATCGGCCAGCAGTTCGGTGGCAGGGACCACACCACGGTGATGCACGCCGACCGCAAGATCCGGTCGCTCATGGCCGAACGCCGGTCCATCTACAACCAGGTGACCGAGCTGACAAACCGGATCAAACAGCAGTCGAAAAATATCTGAGGACCTTTTTTTCGGCCCGGCCCGGCGGAGTTATCCCCAGGCCGGGCCGTTTTTCTGTGGACAACCCGTGGATAACCCTGCGGATAACCGCCCCGAAACGGTGGACAACCTGTGGGTGGCCTGTGGGCGGGGGACCCGGCCGGTCCGCGTCGCGTCCCCGGCGCCTGTGGGCGAACCGTGGATAACCGGTGGATGAGCGGTGGATAACCCGTGGACGGGCTGTGGATGCAGATCCGGCGTCCACAGCACGCGCCACTTCTCCCCAGCCCCACCCACAGGCCCGGTGGATAAAAATTCCCGGGACGACCTGCGAAAACAATGGTTATCCACACTATCCACAGCCCCTACTACTACTGCGCCTCTTTAGAAGAGCATGTGGCGTGAAAAATCGGCTGGGCCCCCAATCTGTGGACGACCGGGCTCCGGCCGGTCCGGGGCGGGCCGGCCGGCGGCGAACGTGTGTGGTGGGCAGCGCCGGGAGTGGAATCCGGGTACCGTGTGAACCCGCCCCCTTGACGCGCCCGGCGACCCCCGTGCCGCCGCCCCGCCGCAGTGAGGGCTCCCAGGTTCCGAGGAAAGTGAGTCGGATTGTGAAGTTCCGGGTCGAACGCGACGTACTGGCCGACGCCGTGGCCTGGACCGCCCGCAGTCTTCCGGCGCGGCCGTCGGTCCCCGTACTGGCGGGGATGCTGCTCGACGCCGGCGAGGGCGACGGACGGCAGAGGCTGAAGCTCTCCAGCTTCGACTACGAGGTCTCCGCGCAGGTCGCGGTCGACATCGATATCGAGGAGCCGGGCACCACCCTGGTCTCGGGGCGGCTGCTCGCCGAGATCACCCGCAACCTTCCTCCACAGACTGTGGAGATCGCCACCGATGGCGCCAAGGTCGTCGTCTCCTGCGGCAGCGCCAAGTTCACCCTCCTGACCCTGCCGGTCGAGGACTACCCCACGCTCCCCGAGATGCCCCGGCTGACCGGGTCGGTCGGCAGCGACGCCTTCGCCGCCGCCGTGAGCCAGGTGGCCGTCGCCGCCGGGCGCGACGACACCTTGCCGATGCTCACCGGCGTGCGCATCGAGATCGAGGGCGAGACCGTCACCCTGGCCTCCACCGACCGGTACCGCCTCGCGGTCCGCGAGCTCGCCTGGAAGCCCGAGAACCCCGACCTCTCCGCGGTCGCCCTGGTGCCCGCCAAGACCCTCGCCGACACCGCCAAGTCGCTCACCAGCGGCGCCGAGGTCTCCATCGCGCTCTCCGGCGCCGAAAGCGGCGAGGGCATGATCGGCTTCGAGGGCGGCGGCCGCCGCACCACCACCCGCCTCCTCGACGGCGAGTTCCCGAAGTACCGCGCGCTGCTGCCCGACTCGTTCAACTCCGTGGCCGAGGTGCAGAAGTCGGAGTTCATCGAGGCCGTCAAGCGCGTCTCACTGGTCGCCGAGCGCAACACCCCGCTGCGGCTGGCGTTCGGCTCCGGCCAGCTGGTCCTCGAGGCCGGGACCGGCGACGAAGCCCAGGCGGTCGAGGTCCTCGACGCCTCGCTCGACGGCGACGACATCCAGATCGCCTTCAACTCCGCCTTCCTGCTCGACGGCCTCAACGCCATCGGCTCCGACATCGCCCGGCTCCAGTTCACGACGTCGACCAAACCGGCCATCATCACCGGCAAGCCCGCCGACGACGACGCGACCTCCGACTACCGGTACCTGATCATGCCGGTGCGGCTTTCGAGCTGACGACCGTGCCGCGCCATCGAGATTTATCCACAGGTCGATTTGGTAATTGGGGGATCAGCACATGCAACTAGGGATGGTCGGCCTGGGCAGAATGGGCGGCAACATGGCCCAGCGCCTGCGCGACAAGGGCCACGAGGTCGTGGGGTTCGACTTCAATGCCGACGGCCGCGACGTCGAGTCCCTGGCCGAACTCGTCGACCGCCTCGAAGCGCCGCGCGTGGTGTGGCTGATGGTCCCGGCCGGCGACCCCACCGCCGCCACCATCACGTCGCTGGCGGGGCTGCTGTCCACAGGTGACCTGATCGTCGAGGGCGGCAACTCCCACTACGTCGACGACCGCCGCCGGGCCGACGACCTCAAGGCGCGCGGCATCGGCTATGTCGACGCCGGTGTCAGCGGCGGCGTCTGGGGCCGGCAGAACGGCTACGGGATCATGGTCGGCGGCACCGCCGAGGACATCGCCCGCGTCAAGCCCGTGCTCGACTCCCTGACCCCCGACGCCGGAGGCGGCTACGTCCACGCCGGCGGTGTCGGCGCGGGCCACTTCGTCAAGATGGTCCACAACGGCATCGAGTACGGCATGATGCAGGCGTTCGCCGAGGGCTACGAGCTCATGGCCGCCTCCGACATCGTCGACGACGTGCCCGGCACCTTCGACAGCTGGCGCGAGGGCACGGTCGTGCGCTCCTGGCTGCTGGACCTGCTCGTGCGCGCCCTGGAGGACGACCCCGAGCTCGACGCCATCCGCGGCTACGCCCAGGACTCCGGCGAGGGCCGCTGGACCGTCAAGGCCGCCGTCGACCACGCCGTCCCGGCCCCGGTCATCACCGCCGCGCTGTTCGCCCGGTTCGCCTCGCGCCAGGACGACAGCCCCGCGATGAAGGTCATCGCCGCGCTGCGCAACCAGTTCGGCGGGCACGCCGTCAGCAAGAGCACCGACGAGCCGGCGCACCGCAGCTGACCACCCCCGACCGGTCCGCGTTTCACGTGAAACCGATCCCCGTCGGCGTGCGGCGGGACCGGTCGTGCCGGTACCCCGCACCCCGGGCAGATCCGTAGGACAGGAGAGGCCGGATGTACGTTTCCCACCTGCAACTGGCCGACTACCGCTCCTATAAGTCCGCCGACCTCGCGCTGGAGCCCGGCATCAGCACGTTCGTCGGCCCCAACGGCCAAGGCAAGACCAATCTCGTCGAAGCCATCGGCTACGTCGCGACACTCGGCAGCCACCGGGTCGCCAACGACGCACCCCTGGTCCGCAAGGGCGCCGAGCGCGCCATCGTGCGCGCAGCGATCGTCAAGGACGACCGCCGGGCCGTCATCGACCTGGAGATCAACCCGGGCCGGGCCAACCGTGCGCGGCTCAACCGGGCACCCGCCACCCGTCCCCGGGAGATCCTCGGCATCCTGCGTACGGTGCTCTTCGCCCCGGAGGACCTCGCCCTCGTCAAGGGCGACCCCGGCGAGCGCCGCCGCTTCCTCGACGAGCTGCTGGTCGCCCGGACCCCGCGCTACGCCGGGGTCCGGTCCGACTACGACCGCGTCCTCAAACAGCGCAACGCCCTGCTGAAGTCGGCGTCGGTCCAGCTGTTCAAGCGCCGCGAGCCCGACCTCGCCACCCTGGACGTCTGGGACGACCACCTGGCCACCGCGGGCGCGGAGCTGCTCGCCGCCCGGCTGGCCCTGGTCGCCGAGCTCCAGCCGCTGGTCGCCAAGGCGTACGGCGAGCTCACCACGGCCGGCGGCCCTCCGGTGCTCGGCTACCGGTGCTCGGCCGCGCCCGCCGAGGCCGACGGCGCCTTGGCCATGCCCGCCGACCGCGGCGCGATCGCCGACCTCATGCGCGCCGCCATGGCCGAGGCCCGCCCCCAAGAGCTGCGGCGCGGCGTGAGCCTGGTCGGCCCGCACCGCGACGACCTCCAGCTCAGCCTGGACGATCTGCCCGCCAAGGGCTACGCCAGCCAGGGCGAGTCATGGTCGTACGCGCTGGCGCTCCGGCTGGCCGGGTTCGAGCTGCTGCGGGCCGACGGCGACGACCCCGTGCTGATCCTCGACGACGTCTTCGCCGAGCTCGACTCCGAGCGGCGCCGCCGGCTCGCCGAGCACGTGCGCCACGCCGAGCAGGTCCTCGTCAGCGCCGCGGTCCCCGACGACATCCCCGCCGAGCTCCAGGGGACCCGCTTCCGGGTGTCGGAGGGGGCGGTCACCCGTGAGTGACCCGCGCGACCCCCGCCCCGCGGGCGACCCCCCGGCCGCCGCCGGCCCCACCGGGGCCGACCTCGCCCGCCAGGCCCTCGCCCAGGCCCGGGCCGCCGCACGCGAGCGCGGCGCCGCCCCCGACTCCCGGCCCCGGCGGGTCCGCCGCGGCCCCCTCCGGGGCCGCAACGAACCCCAGCTCTTCGGCGAGGCGGCGCGGGCCTGGCTGATCGACCACGGCTGGCAGGAGCAGGTGGCGATCGGCGGCGTCTTCGGCCGCTGGGCCGACATCGTGGGCGAGTTCAACGCCCAGCACCTGCGGCCCGTCACCTACGACTCCGGCGAGCTGGTCATCGCCGCCGATTCCGCGACCATGGCGGCCCACGCCCGCGCCATGACCCGCGACCTCCTGCGCCGGCTCAACGAGGAGCTGGGGCACGGCACCGTGCAGCGGATCAAGGTGCAGGGGCCCGGCCGCGGGCGGGGCTCCGGACCGCGCAGGGCGGGTTGACCGGCCGGAGAACCGCGCGTTACCTCCGGCTGTCGTCCGCATCACCGACCGGACCGCCTCAGCGGCGCTGAACGGCGCGGGGAATTGCTCGCGGGGGTGGTCGTGTGTGGGGAGTCATCTCCCCGCCCATTCACGCGTTCTCGGGCGGCACAGCGCCGCGAATGCCACTTTCCGGCTACGCGCGCGGTATCATGGAGACGGTTCTTCGGACGCTTCCGCCGGTATAGCCCGCCCCAAGAGTGGGCGGCGGGATTCGGAGCCGTGAGCGGTGTCCGGGCGGTGCGCGCCTTCGGCCACATCACCCCTGCCACCGCGGCACGGCGCCGGTTCCCCTCCCCAGTCGGGGGCCCGTCTGGCAGGCGTTCCCCAGCAGGAGGGTGTTTCCACTTGGCCTACGATGCTCGATCCATCACAGTCCTCGAAGGGCTCGAAGCGGTACGCAAACGCCCGGGCATGTACATCGGCTCCACCGGCGAGCGGGGCCTGCACCATCTGGTGTCCGAGGTCGTCGACAACTCCGTCGACGAAGCCCTCGCCGGCCACGCCGACGCCATCGAGGTCACCCTCATGGCCGACGGCGGCGTCCGCGTCGCCGACAACGGCCGCGGCATCCCGGTCGACCTCCACCCGGTCGAGAAGCGTCCGGGGGTCGAGCTGGTGCTCACCACCCTGCATGCGGGCGGCAAGTTCGACTCCAAGTCCTACGCGGTCTCCGGCGGCCTGCACGGTGTCGGCGTCTCCGTCGTCAACGCGCTGTCCACCGCGCTCGAGGTCGAGATCCGCCGCGACGGCCACGTCTGGCGCCAGCGCTATGAGATGACCCGGCCGGTCGCCGACCTCGACAAGGGCGAAGAGACCGCCGACACCGGCACCATGACCACCTTCTGGGCCGACCCGTCGATCTTCGAGACCACCACCTACAGCTTCGAGACCCTCGCGCGGCGGATGCAGGAGATGGCGTTCCTGAACAAGGGGCTGTCCATCACCATCCGCGACGAGCGCCCGGAGTTCATCGGCGACTCCCCCGTGGTGCACACGTACCACTACGAAGAGGGGCTGGCGGACTTCGTCCGCCACATCAACAAGTCGAAGGAGCCGGCGCACGCGTCGATCATCGCCTTCGAGGAGGACGGCGACGGTATCTCGGCCGAGATCGCCCTCCAGTGGAACCAGTCCTACACCTCCTCGGTGCACACCTTCGCCAACACGATCAACACCACCGACGGCGGCACCCACGAAGAGGGCTTCCGCGCGGCGCTCACGTCGATCGTGAACCGCTACGCGCGCGAGCAGAAGCTGCTGCGGGAGAAAGAGGAGAACCTCACCGGCGACGACATCCGCGAGGGCCTCACCGCGATCATCTCCGCCAAGCTGGCCGACCCCCAGTTCGAGGGGCAGACCAAGACCAAGCTCGGCAACACCGAGGCGAAGTCGTTCGTGCAGCGGGTGACCAACGAGCACCTGCGCGACTGGTTCGAGCGCAACCCCGGCGAGGCCAAGGACATCGTCACCAAGGCCAGCTCGGCGGCGCGCGCCCGGATCGCCGCCCGCCAGGCGCGCGACCTCACCCGGCGCAAGACCCTCCTGGAGTCCACCTCCCTGCCGGGCAAGCTGTCGGACTGCCAGTCCACCGAGCCCGAGCGGTGCGAGGTCTACATCGTCGAGGGCGACTCCGCCGGCGGCTCCGCCAAGGGCGGCCGCGACCCGCACTACCAGGCGATCCTGCCCATCCGCGGCAAGATCCTCAACGTCGAGAAGTCGCGCATCGACCGGATCCTGCGCAACAACGAGGTCCAGGCGATCATCACCGCCCTGGGCACCGGGATCCACGACGACTTCGACCTGGCCAAGCTGCGGTACCACAAGATCATCCTGATGGCCGACGCCGATGTCGACGGCCAGCACATCCGCACGCTGCTGCTCACCCTGCTGTTCCGCTTCATGAAGCCGCTGATCGAGGCCGGCCACGTCTACCTCGCCCAGCCGCCCCTCTACAAGATCAAGTGGGACCAGCGCGGCAGCGACGCCGACTACGCCTACTCCGACCGCGAGCGCGACCAGGTCATCGCCGCCGGCATCGCGGGGGGCAAGCGCGACCCCCGGCCGCGCGACCTCGTCCAGCGCTTCAAGGGCCTGGGCGAGATGAACGCCGGAGAGCTGTGGGACACCACCATGGACCCGGCGCGGCGGGTGCTGCTCCAGGTGACACTCGACGACGCGGCGCAGGCCGACGAGATGTTCAGCGTGCTCATGGGCGAGGACGTCGAATCCCGGCGCTCCTTCATCCAGCGCAACGCGCGGGATGTCCGCTTCCTGGACATCTGACCGCCCGCACGTTCCGAGGCCAGCCAACGACTCAAGCGAAAAGGATCGACATCCAGTGACGGATGCGAACACTCCGGAAGCCCCAGAGGACACCGGCGGCAACCGCGTCGAACCCGTCGACATCCAGGTCGAGATGCAGCGCAGCTATCTCGACTACGCGATGTCGGTCATCGTCGGCCGGGCCCTGCCCGACGTCCGCGACGGTCTCAAACCCGTGCACCAGCGCGTGATGTACGCGATGTACGACGGCGGGTACCGCCCCGACCGCGGCTACTTCAAGTGCGCCCGCGTCGTCGGCGACGTCATGGGTAACTACCACCCCCACGGCGACAGCCCGATCTACGACACCCTCGTGCGCCTCGCCCAGGGGTGGTCGATGCGCATGCCGCTCGTCGACGGCAACGGCAACTTCGGCTCGCCGGGCAACGACCCCGCCGCGGCCATGCGGTACACCGAGTGCAAGCTCGCGCCGCTGGCCATGGAGATGCTCCGCGACATCGACAAGGACACCGTCGACTTCCGGCCCAACTACGACGGCCGCTCCCAGGAGCCCGTCGTCCTCCCGGCCCGGTTCCCCAACCTGCTGGTCAACGGGTCGGCGGGCATCGCGGTCGGCATGGCCACCAACGTCCCGCCGCACAACCTGCGCGAGGTCGCCGCCGGCGTCAACTGGTTCCTCGCCAACCCCGAGGCCTCCGACGAAGAGCTGCTCGACGCGCTGATCGAGCGGATCAAGGGCCCCGACTTCCCCACCAACGGGCTGATCGTGGGCCGCCGCGGCATCGAGGACGCCTACCGCACCGGGCGCGGCTCCATCACCATGCGCGCGGTCGTCGAGGTCGAGGAGGACGCCCGCGGCCGCCAGTCGCTCGTCGTCACCGAGCTGCCCTACCAGGTCAACCCGGACAACCTCGCGCAGAAGATCGCCGAGCTCGTCAAGGACGGCAAGGTCACCGGGATCGCCGACGTCAAGGACGAGACCAGCGGCCGCACCGGCCAGCGCCTGATCATCGTCCTCAAGCGCGATGCCGTCGCCAAGGTCGTTCTGAACAACCTGTACAAGCACACGCAGCTCCAGGACACGTTCGGCGCCAACATGCTCGCCCTGGTCGACGGCGTGCCCCGCACGCTCCGCCTCGACCAGCTGATCCGGTACTGGGTCGCCCACCAGATCGAGGTCATCGTCCGGCGCACCCGCTACCTGCTGCGCAAGGCCGAGGAGCGCGCGCACATCCTGCGGGCGCTGATCAAGGCGATCGACCGGATCGACGAGGTCATCGCGCTCATCCGCGGCAGCGCCTCCGCCGACGACGCCAAGATCGGGCTCATGGGCCTCCTGGAGATCGACGACATCCAGGCCCGCGCGATCCTCGACATGCAGCTCCGCAAGCTCGCCGCCCTGGAGCGCCAGCAGCTCACCGACGAGTACGACGAGCTGATGTCGCAGATCGAGGACTACAACGACATCCTCGGCTCGCCCGAGCGGCAGCGCACCATCGTCCGCGACGAGCTCACCGAGATCGTCGAGAAGTACGGCGACGAGCGCCGCACCCACATCATCCCCTTCGAGGGCGACATGCGCATGGAGGACTTCATCGCCGAGGAGGACGTCGTCGTGACGATCTCCCGTGGTGGCTACGCCAAGCGCACACGCCTCGACAACTACCGCGCCCAGAAGCGCGGCGGCAAGGGGGTGCGCGGCGCCCAGCTCAAGCAGGACGACATCGTCCAGCACTTCTTCGTGACCACCACCCACAACTGGATCCTGTTCTTCACCAACAAGGGCCGGGTGTACCGCACGAAGGCCTACGAGCTGCCCGAGGCCGCGCGCGATGCCCGCGGGCAGCACGTCGCCAACCTGCTGGAGTTCCAGCCGGACGAAGAGATCGCCCAGGTCATGGCGTTGCGCGACTACGACGACGCGCCGTACCTGGTGCTCGCCACCCGCGAGGGCCTGGTGAAGAAGTCGCGGCTGGAGGACTTCGACTCCTCCCGGTCGGCCGGCATCATCGCCATCAACCTGCGCGAGAACGACGAGCTGATCGCCGCCCGGCTGGTGTTCCCCACCGACGACCTGCTGCTCATCAGCAGCGACGCCCAGGCGATCCGGTTCACGGCCTCCGACGAGTCGCTGCGCCCCATGGGGCGCGCCACCAGCGGGGTCATCGGCATGCGGTTCCTCGAAGGCGACTACCTGCTGAGCATGGACGTCATCCGCGAGACCGACGGCCCCGCCGACGTCCTGGTGGCAACGGAGGGCGGCTACGCCAAGCGCACCCCGTCCGACCAGTACCCGGTGCAGAACCGGGGCGGCAAGGGCGTGCTGACCGCGAAGGTGGTCGAGGCGCGCGGGAAGCTCGTCGGTGCGCTGATGGTGTCGCCGGAGGAGGACGAGGTCTTCGCGATCACCTCCGTCGGCGGGGTCATCCGCACCCGCAGCTCCGAGATCAAGCAGTCGGGCCGCGCCACCATGGGCGTCCGGCTCATGAACCTCGGCAAGAACAACCACGTCGTCGCCATCGCCCGCAACGCCGAGGCCGCGGCCGAGGAGGCCGTCGACGAAGCGGACGACACCGCCGAGGCCGGCACGACCGCCGGCGAAGCGGTCACCGGCGCCACCGTGGCAGGTCCGGGCGACACCGAGGACGCCCGGGAGTGACCCCCGCCGCCGGGGAGGCACCAGGAGCGCGGAGCCCCACTCCGCGCCCCGGGGTCGCCTCCCCGGCGTCCGTGGCCGGACTTTGCGCGGGGGGCGTCCCGGCGCCCGTGGGAGCGGGGTGCGGGCGTGGGCACTCCCCCGGTGCGCGGCTATGGGCGTTCCCCGGCGAGCAGGGGCGCCTTCCCGGCCCCTGTGGGCGAGCCCTGCGGCCCGCACCGGGCCGCCCCGGTTCCTTGTCCCCTTCGGGCACCGGGTGCCCCTTGAGGGCCCCGTGCGCGCCTCCCGCCGGTGTGACCGACGCCGTCGGCGGGCCCACCGGGTCCGCACCCCGTTGGTCCGCCCGCATCGGCGCGGACCGGTATCATCCGCACCACCCGCACCATTTCCAGCGGTGCGGCGCACCGAGGGCACGGCCGTCCACCGGCCGCCCCCGCGCGCCGCATCCGCCGATCCCCGCACCGCGCACCACCGGTGCCCGGCCCAGCGCCGCGGCACTGCGGCGCACCCTCGCCCGCGCGGGCCGGGGCGGCCATCACATCCCCTTTTGACCGGATCCACCGTCACACGGAAAGTCCAGCGGTAACGTGGCCATGTCTGACAACACGCAACGGGAATCCGCTGCCCCCGAGTCGACCACGGCGGTCGACGATCCCAAGGACGCGGCGGCCGAGGGCGCACNNNNCCCCCGACGACACCACCCCGGGCACCACCGAGCCGGAGTCCGAGCCCGCCACCGGGGACACCGCCGGGACCGCCGGCGGTCCCGGCGACGAGCCCGCCACCGGGGCGGAGGCCGCGTCCGAGGACACGGCCGACGCCGACGACGGCGAGGGCACCGAGGCCGCCGAGGCGGAAACGCCCGCGGAGGCCGAGGAGCCGGCCAAGGGCGAGGTGTCGGCCAAGGACGAGGTGCCAGGCGAAGGCGGGGTGCCCGCCGAGGGCGAAGACACCGCCGAGGCCGGCCCGGCCGTCGAGGCGGCCGTGAACGCCACGGCCGGCACGGCGGTCACGGCCGAGGAGGCGGACACGGCCGGAAAGGCGGACGAGGTGGAAGAGGCCGACCGGGCCGAGAAGCCCGGCACGCCGGAGCCGACGGGTTCGCCGGAGGCCACGGGTGCACCGGAGCCGGCGGGCTCATCGGGTACGCCCAGCACGTCGGGTACGCCGAGCACGCCCTGGGCGGCCGGTACCCAGGCGGGCGCGGGCACATCAGGGGCGGCGACGCGGGCAGCGGCGGAAGACGCGGTGGAATCCGCGAGCGAACAAGGGGGCGTACGGATGACGGTGCCGCAGGAGCAACAGGCACAGCAGGCGCCGGCGGTCAGAGCGACGAAGGCGAGCCGAAAGGCCCACCTGACCGTCGGCCGAGTGGAGCCGTGGTCGGTGATGAAGTTCAGCTTCGTCATCGCGCTGGTCTGCTTCATCATCCTGTTCGTCGCCATCGCCGTGATGTACGCGATCCTGTCGAGCCTCGGTGTCTTCGACGCCCTGACCGACCTGATCGCCTCACTCACCGACGGCGGCGAGGGCGAGGAGCTCGCCATCAACCCCGAGAGCTGGTTCTCCCCCACCCGGGTGCTCGGCTACACCGGCCTCATCGGCGCGCTGAACATCATCCTGATCACCGCGCTCTCGACGGTCGGGGCCATGCTCTACAACCTGGCGGCCGACCTCGTGGGCGGCATCGACGTCACCCTGACCGAGTCCGAGTGACGGTCCCGACCACCGCCGGAAGGCGCTAAAGTAGCGGAGGAAGAGGGCCGCGATTCCCCGCGTCCCTCCTCCCCGCATCCCAGGTCAACCGGTTCGCCCCGACCCCCCGCATGCGGTAGAGTTCCCTCGGAACACGGGCGTATAGCTCAGTCGGTTAGAGCGCATCCCTGATAAGGATGAGGCCCCAGGTTCAAGTCCTGGTACGCCCACCCCAATAAGCAGCACAAAGGTCCCTGTCGGAAATCCGACAGGGACCTTTGACATCAGTAGCGACAGCAACGCGGCTATTCTCCGCCGTCGTTTCCGGTTTCGCCGAAGATCGCTCCGCCCAGGCGTCCGAGTCCTTGTCGCTGTGTCTCTTCGTCGCTATGTGTATAGATCTCCATGGTCACCGAAATCCGGCTGTGCCCAAGGATCTCCATGGCATCGCGCGGAGCGACCCCCGCCCGCTTCAGCAGCGAGGCCACCGAGTGCCGGAGATCGTGCAGGCGGATCGGCCGCATGCCCGACGCCTTCACCAGCCGCTCGAAGGTCCGGGACAGGCTGCGCGGTTGGATGGCCTTTCCGGTCCGTGTGGTGAAGACCAGACCGGTTTCCGCCCATCCCTCCCCCGCACGACGCTTCTTGTCCGACTGCCACTCGGCCTGTTCGATGAGGGCATCACGTGCCCACGACAGCAGCGGGAGCGACCGCCGACCCGCACGCGTCTTCACGTCCACGAGGGCAAGGGCACCGTCCACCCGCTGAACCTGCCGACGAATCGACATGACGTCGGTCTCCAAGTCGACATCTTCCCAACTGAGCCCGAGCACTTCCCCACGGCGCAGGCCGTAGAGCAGCATCAGCACGAGCGCCGGGTACATCGGGTTGGAGCGTGCGTATTCGAGGAAACGCTTCGCTTCATCGGCGTTCCACGGCCGCATCCGTTCCGGATCCTCTGCCGGAAGAGTCACGAGACGGGCAGGGTTCACGCTGATCAATTCCTCGCGCATGGCACGGGTCAGTGCGGAACTGAGCGTGGTCCGCATCGCGTGCACCTTGGGCACCGAGTCCCCCGCCTTCAGTCGGCCATTGAGGAACGTCTGAAGCTTGGCCACCCGAAGCCGGTCGAGTCGCTGAGTGCCGAGGTTCGGCTTGAGGTACAGCCGGACCGTCTGCTCATACTTGGCGTAGGTGGTGGAGCGCACCGAAGGCTTGGCCACCTGCTCAAGCCAGTAGTCCAGGTACTCCCCCAGCTTCCACGGCCGGTCGGGCACGGCGACGTTGCGGTTGCTGTTGCGCTGAAGCTCCGTGAGCTTGTCGTATGCCTCCTTTCGCGTACGCCCATAGCGCTGCACACGCTTCATCGAGCCGTCGGACGCCAGCACGTAGGCCGACGCCACCCAGCGGCCGTCTTGACGCTGATAGACGCTTCCTTCGCCGTTCGCGCGGGACCGTTTGCCCTTGCGGCCATCGGGATCCTCGGGGGTGGCGAGCGCCGTCTTGGGCATCAGGCTGCGTCCTCTCGAAGGTCGGTGATGAAGGCTTCAACGGCGTCCACGGGGATACGGCGGTCACGGCCGATCTTCACCGACTCCAAGCGGCCGGAGCGGATCAGCTCGTAGACCTTCCCCCGGCCCAAGGCCAGGGCGCTCATGACCTCCGGGACGGTCAGGAGGCGCCGGTTCAGCGGGACGACGGTCATGCAGGTACTCCAGTTGCCGAAAGATTGGTCTCGCGTGCGTGGTCGAGCTGGGCACGGCGTTTCAGCGCCTCACCGACCGCGCGGAGGAGGCGGTGTTCGCGGGGCGGGACGTCGGAATCGGTGGGGCGGGCGAGTTCCCAGGCGTGGCCATTGGAGGCGACGGCCAGGGGGAAGTCAGTGCCGGCACGGGTGTCGCCATCGTCCGGGCCGTCATCGCCGGGGGTGACACCGAGGGCATCGAGGACCCACGCCAGGCGGTCGGCCTTGTGGTCGGCGAGGGTCTTGCCGGACCACTTCCGGGACACGAGGACGCGGCGCCCGGCGTAGCCGAGGTGTTCGCGCTTGTGGGCTTTGGACCGGCAGAACCCGGGGCGAAGACCCGGCTTGGGGTCGTCGGGCTGGATCCCGTAGCGCAGCCAGTTCGCGCACTTCGGCGAGCACGGTTCGAACCGAAGCGCGTCCACCAGGCGGTCAACGTGGCGTTCCTGCGCGGTGGTCTCGACCTCATGGCATTCGGCGATGTCCTTGGTCAGGTACTTCGCCAGGTACCGGACGCACCGGTCGGCATCCGCGGAACCGGCGATCACGCCCTTGGCGTCCACCTGCGGCCCGAACCGGACCACGTGCATGGGTTCGGCGTCGGGGTCGGCGTCGAGGGCATCGAGCGCGTCATCCCAGGAGGGCAGGAGTTCCCCTGTCGAGGTGTCGACATAGGCACCTGTCGCTTCATCCCAGACGGGCAGGTCCTCCCCCGCGTAGACCACCTCACCGGCCTTGGGCCACCACACCTGGTGATAGGTCGCCGCCGCGATCTGGCGCAGCTCCGCCCGGGGGACGGTGCCCCGAGTGGCCATGTGCAGGTGCGGCGCCAACCGCCGTTGGGGTTCCACTGCCGCGAAGTACTGGACGTCGAACCCGGCGACACGTCGGAGGTTCTGCACGAACCTGTCGATGAGCTTGGAGAAGTGCAACGCATCCCGGGCCGCCCGCCGGTAGTCGTAGGTGGAGGGGTCCACCGGGGTGCCGTCTTTCTTCACCCGCCCGTAGGTGTCACAGGTGAGCGTGATGAACAGCGACGGCCGGAAGACCTTTCCCGTGTCGGGATCCTCGAAGGCCCGCCCCACGGTGGAGCGCTTCATCTGCCGCTTGGGCAGGTCCGGCGCATCCTGACGACGGCGGGTCGAGCGGGACCGCCGAGGCCGAGCCGCACCCGAGGAACCCCGGTCGGCTTTGCCGCGCAGTCCCGAGGCCGAGATCTCCTCATCCAGGTCAGCGATGACCGCATCGAGCGCGGCCAGGTCCTCAGGATCGGTAGACCCGTTCTCGGCCAGGCGGTCGCGTTCGGCGGTCACCATGGCGCGCTGTTCGACCCACCCGCGTTGCACCTCGGAGGGTTCATCGGGGACCACGGTGGGTTCCTCGGTGAGGTGCCAGCCCTCTTCGCACTGGGACCGGCGAAGGGACCTCTTGCGCTTGGCGCAGGCAGGGCACTTGCTTTCCAGCGTGGACCCGCACGGGACGTCCACGATCTCGGAACGGCCCGTGGCCAGGTCGGTGCGCCGCAGGGCCACGGGGCGGATGCACACCCCTTTCTCGGCGGCGATGGTCTCGGCCACCTCACGCGCCAACGGCTGTGCCATGCGTTCGGCGCGGGTGGACTTGCCGGTCGGGGTCGGCATCAGGCACCACCGCCGGCCATGCGGTCGATGTCCTCATCGGTCACGTAGGCGGCCCGGACGCGGACGGGCGAGGGGGATCCTTCGAGCTTGACGAAGGCGACACCGGGAAGGCCCGGGTCGATCAGGTGGGCGAGTGCTCCACGGTCGCGGGCACCTTCCCCGAGGACCATGTCGACCTGGCCCGCCTCATCCAGGCGCAACGCGACCTTGTCCGGGAACAGGTTCCGCAGGTTCATGACCTCCTTACGCGGATCCTGCAACGCGGCCAGCACGCAGAACCCCACCGACCGGCCCTGACTCGTGAGGGTGGCAATGGCGTTCTCCGCACGCCGCCGGACGTCGCGGTCGGGGTGGTAGGCGGTCAGGAACGCCACCTCATCCAGCACCACCACCACGAACGGGTCACGGGTCGAGGGAACGTGGGAGCGCTGTATCCCGGCGTAGCGTTCGGCGCGTTCCTGCATGTCGGCCACCGCCTGTTCCAACAGCTCAACGGCGGCTTTCCCGTCGTCTGCGTAGTCGGCGAACAGGGTCCGCCCATACGACAGCTCCATGCGCTTGGGGTCGATCGCGCGGACTTCTGCCGTCCCGTCGTGGATCGCGGGGAGCATGGCGCGGATGGCCGACCACAGCACCGAGCCCTTGCCCGCACCGGTCACGCCGACGACGAGCACGTGGGTTCCGTGCAACCGGAGGAGCCAGGGTTCACCGTCCTCACCGGCACCCACCGGAAGCGCGGCGAGGTCGGGTTCCTCGGGTACGGGCATGGCGTCGAGGGGATCGGCGAGGGTGTCGTGTCGGGGGAACTCCAGGACCACGTCACGCGCGCCCAGCACGCTCACACGGCAGGAGGGAGCGCCGAACCCGTGCGCCAGCTCGGACACGCGCTGTTCCATATCCGCCGGAGACGTGCCGGCCACGAGGCGCACCCGGACACGGTCGGCCCAGTCGGTGCAGGTGACCCGCCGAATCCGCGGAAGGTAGCGGCGTTCCTGGTAGGACTCGGCGAGACCGGCGACGACCAGCACGGGTTGCCAGTGCCGTTGGTAGACCGACAGCCACCGCCACGCCGCAAGAACGCGGAGCGCGACGTAGCGCCGGAACGTCTGGGGCCAGCGGCGCCACCAGACCAACAGCCCCAGGTCGGCCACCGTCCAGGCGACGGCCAGCCACACCCACCCCAGGTGGTTGAAGACCAGCACCGAGACCGAGGCCGTGATGACGGCGACGGGGAAGCGGAACGGCAGCAGGACCAGGAGGCGGACGAGCCGGACGAGCCATGACCCGAGAACGAAGATCCCGGGGGTATCCACAACGGGAGTGGAGAAGCGGAAGGACTGAGCGGGGACGGGGGTGGTCGGTTGGACCTGTTCGGCCCCGGAACCGTTGCTGCGCAACATAGGGTGGGCACACCTCTCGTGTTCATGTGTGGGCATACGTGTAGCGATGGGGTTGAAGGGGCGGCCAAGGTGTTGGAGCACCAGGCCGCCCCGCTTCGTCTATCAGGCCGCTTCGGAGCCCTCGGAGGGGTCGTCGGCGACCGGCCTGGACTGTTCGGCGTGGAGGCGCTGCGTATCGGC
Source organism: Nocardiopsis sediminis (assembly GCF_042650565.1). Lineage (NCBI taxonomy): Bacteria > Bacillati > Actinomycetota > Actinomycetes > Streptosporangiales > Nocardiopsidaceae > Nocardiopsis > Nocardiopsis sediminis. The sequence goes on along the minus strand of NZ_JBHSBH010000012.1, from coordinate 27,644 downwards.
GAGGTAGGCGGTGGCCGCTTCGGCGAAGGACTCGGCGAACCGCAGATCCCCATCGGTCACCTGCCCCCTGCCCGACACCGATGTCACCCGCAGGTCCGCACTGGGCGCGTAGAAGGCGAGGATCGGCGTCCTGTCGCGGTAGGTGTGGCAGGTCACCCACGCCTCGTCACCGGCGCTGAACAAGAACCCGCCCACGGAAGCCCGCTCGCTCATCGGCGCACCCCTGCATCCCCACGCCCCCGATACATCCGCTCGCAGGCACGAGCGAACGCGGCGGCCTGTTCGGCCAGGAGCCGGGTGAAGACCACGTCAGCGGCGCTCACCCGCTCCCGGTCAGAGGTGCCCAACGTGATCTGGGTTCCGGCCACCGACAGCACCAGCACCGGCGAGCGCCCCGGGTAGGACCGTGCCTCAGCCGAGGACTCCCCCCGCGCGTGCAGGGACATCACACTCGCCGGGGACGTGACCCCGTTGCGGTGACGGCCACCCATCAGGCACCGTCCTTGCCCGCACCGGCACCGGCCGGGGTCTTGCGCGAGTTCGCGGGACCGCCCGGAGCCTTCACGCCCTTGGCCCGCAGCGAGTACGCCACACGGGGACGACGACCGTTGTCGTCGACGTAGGGCATGACCGACATCGACTCGAACTCGATCGGCCGGAACGGCAGCCCCGGAACCTCATCGGGCAGCGTCGGGCAGTACTCGGCGGCGACCTTCACCTTCACCGACTTGGCCTTGCCCCGAGCTTCAGGGTCGGCATCGATCACGTCCACCGCCCACAGCGGCAGACCCGAGTCCTTGTCCATCTGCGGACGCTTGGTCTCGAAGTCCGTGATCGCCTCAATGCCCAGCGCGTAGGCGCCGAAGGGGAACACCGTCCCGAAGGCCACCGGGATCGTACCCTGAATCGCCATTGGAATACTCCTATCAAGAAAGCTCTCTTCGAAAATCTGACCTATCAGGTCATGCGACAAAAGTACGCGGGTGAACCTGATAGGTCAAGTCGGTATCGCAGGAGTTTCTGACAGGCTCAGCTAAGCGGGTAGACGTCCCGAAGCTCGTGACGGTCACCAGGCAGGACGGCGTCTATGAGCTGCAATGCGTCTCCACCGGCGTCGTGTCCGGTGACGACCACATTCAGGACGGGTGCGCCGGTCGTGATGCCGAGGGCGCCCGCTTCGTCTGGGGTCGCGGACCGCGCCATGATGCGTTCGACGGCGTGATCCAACCGGACCTTCTTCTTCTCGAACAAGTGCCGGCGGATGCTCGACCCCAGCGGCTCCGGCGAGCTGAACCGGGTACCCGAGGCCAATTCCAAGGGGAACCACGCGGAGACGAGTTCCACCGGGCCGTCCTGGTCTTGCAGGACGTACTGCCGCAGGAAGGCTTTGGCCGGGCGATCGAGGCGGAGCAGGTTGGCGACGTGCTGAGGTGCGACGACGATGCCCGCTTGCAGCAGCTCCGCTGCCTGTGATTCCTCGGCTCCGTCGAGGAGCTGGAGACCCGGCCGGGACAGCACTTCCTCGACTTTGGGGGTCTTGCCCCGGACGAAGGAGCCCGCGCCGGTCTGGGTGAAGATCAGCCCTTCATCCCGCAGCAGGCCAAGGGCGCTGATCACTGTCGGACGGGAAACTTCGAACTCTGTGGCCAAGCGCCCCTCGGAGGGGAGCGGGTCACCGGGACGGTAGGTGCCATGCGTGATGCGTTCGCGGAGCGTGCGGGCTACCCGCTCATACTTCCGTTCGCCGTTGGCTGCCATTCACTACCATCCCAGGTTGCTCAACTGATCTGTGCCGTTCCCCGGCGCGCATGGTGCTCTATCAACTCAGGCTAACAACGGAACCTGTACGTGACAGCCCTAAAGGTGGCCACCACGGCGCCCTTCATACTCGCTCACCGAGCGGTTGAGCTTCCGGCGGAGTTGGCCGGCGGTGGGAGCCGTGATGCGGATGCCCAAGTGCCAGGCGCCCCACCACCCGCGCGGAAGCTGACAGAAGTCGCAGGTGGGGAACTCTCGCCGTAGCTCTCTCTCGATCAGGTCCCGGATCCGGGACATCTGGGCATCGAGGTCACCCATGACGCGCCCGATGGGGCATGTGCGTCCAGAAGAGCCGAGAGACCTGGTCTGCTTGGTCCACGGAGGCGGGTACACGCGCGATGCAGAAATCGCCGTCCCACAGGAAGAGCTGCCCCTTGCCGTTCACCGAGACCCAGAGCGCTTCGGAACCGCCGGGCGCGGTCACCCGAAGGGCGGCGATGCTCTCGATCACAGAGACCTCGAAGCCGAGCCATTCCAGGCGCACACGCAGCCTGTTCAACATGGCCAGTTCGAACGCGACGTTCCGATATGCCATCACGCCACCCCCTCCTGTGGCGTGATGGCCTGTTCCCCGGATCCTCCGCAGTGCCAGCACTCTTCGCGAACGCTGTTCACCTGGAGTCCGGGGAAGTCATCGCACTGAGTCGCCCGACGCTCCCGTACCCAGCGCCACCCCCGGCCGCGGCAAGGGCTGCACGGTGTCAGCGGTGTCCCGTTCATGGGCTCAACGATTCCGCGGTGGGAGCGACGGCCCCATCCCCAGCGGATATCCCACGTGGGGATAATGGCGAAGGGCGAGACGACGAAGCGCGATCGAGAGGCTCTGATGCCGGGACGAGCTTTGGACCCCATCGGCATCCCCGCATGGGCCTGGGACCGCGAAGAGACGCGTCGCCTCCTCATCGCCCGCGATGTCTCCGGCCTCTTGAGCTTCGCGCAGCGCTACGGAGGAGCGAGTCAGACCCGTCTCGCCGCAGCCACCGGAATCGCCCAGGGGCGTGTCAGCGAGATCCTGAACGGGCGCAAGAGCGTCACCGCATTCGAGGTCTTCGAGCGCATCGCCGACGGCTTGGACATGCCCGATCAGTCTCGGATGCTCTTCGGGCTCGCGCCGAAGAACCTCGCCGTCCTCACCGGCGGTGGCAGCCCTATCGCGCGGTCGGGCTTGGTCCCGCCGCCTAGCGTGGAAGTGGGCGCTAGGGAGGACAGCGTGAGACGTCGTGAATTCGTCGGATTGGCCGGAGCGGCTGTGTTCCAGGTGGCGACCGGCCCCGGGCCGGAGTTGGACGCCATCGCCACTGCCCTCACGCGGTACGGGGGCGTCCGCACCGGGCCGCCGCCTCAGCTTCCGAGCGTGGCGTCGTTGGCGAAGGCGGTTAGCGCCGCCAAGAGCGGGTACCAGGCGTGCCACTATGCGGAGGTCGCCCGCCGGATTCCGAGCCTGCTGGAACGCCTCAGCGATGCCACGCGACACCTCGAAGGCGAGGACCGCCGCAAGGCCCACGTGCTCCAGGCGGAGGCGTACCACGTGGCGGCGAGCGTTCTTCTGAAGTCCGGTGACAAGGGACTCGCTTGGATCGCGGCCGACCGGAGCATTCAGGCCGCCGAGCGCAGCGAGAACCCCACGACCATCGGTGCCAGCTCGCGGGTACTCACCCGAGCCTTGATGCGTGACCGCCACTATGGCGCCGCAACCGAACTTGCGACCAGCATGGCCGAACGGGTCGACAGCGCTACCGACCGGGCGACACCCGATTCTCTGTCCGTCTACGGTGCGCTACTCCTAAGTGGAGCCGTCGCAGCGGCCCGCAGAGGAAACCGTGGGCAGACCACGTCTCTCTTGGACGAGGCGGAAACAGCCGGCGGCCGTCTCGGGGGCGACCACAACCACCAGTGGACCGCGTTCGGGCCGACGAACGTCCTCTTGCACCGGGTGAGCACTGCTGTCGAACTGGGAGACGCCGGAAGCGCCATCGACTACGCGCGGCAGGTCCGGCTGAACGACGTCGATGTCATGGAGCGCAAGGTGACGCTGTTCGTGGACGCGGCACGGGCATACAGCCAGTGGGGGAAGGTCGACCGTGCCTACGAAGCGCTCGTGAGCGCCGAGCACCTCGCCAGCGAAGAACTCCGGACCCGTCCGGCCGTTCACGAACTCATCAGCCACCTTGAGGCACGCGCGTCCGGCCACCTCAAGTACAACATCACCGATCTCGCCGAAAGGGCTGGTGTCACCCGATGAGCGACGCGAAGACCCTGTACGTCATCGTCTGCGCGGCAGGTCCGGCCGGAGACGTCGGTGTCCTCATCGACCACGCCCACGAGCGCGGATGGACCGTCCAGGTCATCGCCACACCGGCCGCACTCACCTTCATCGACCCCGAAGCGCTGGAGAAGCAGACCGGCCGCCCCGTCCGCAGCCACCACCGCAAGGCAGGATCACCGCGTTCCCCGAAGGCCGACGCCATCATCATCGCCCCGGCCAGCTTCAACACCGTCAACAAGCTGGCGAACGGCATCGCCGACACCTACGCGTTGGACGTCGCCAACGAGGCCATCGGGTTGGGCATCCCGGTCGTCATTCTGCCGTTCGTTAACTCCGCCTACGCCAACCGGATCCCGTTCCAGCACAGCGTGAAGTCCCTGCGCGAAGAAGGTGTCCCAGTCCTTATCGGCCCCGGAGCATTCGAGCCCCACGAAGCAGGCAGCGGAGCCGGAACACATGCCACGTTTCCATGGACACGAGCGCTGGAGTCACTGGCGAGTCGTTAGGCCAGGCCGCAGGCGATCGTTCCAAGTGCCCATGACGTTCACCTACTCTTGACCGCGCCGTAGGTACATCTGAGCAATTTCGGTAGGGATTGTTAGTGCTTCATGTCGAGAAATTTCCTGAGCTACCACCTCGGAAAGATGTTCGAATGTGGAAATTCGATAGTTGGGTTCGGTGATCCAGATGCGCGGGGGTGCATCGCGGTCATCATCGTTCCTATATAGCTGGGCATAGAGGAATCCGAGATCCTCTCCCCATGTGCTGTACTTATCCCATCCGGGCATAAGAAATGCGTGAATAGAGATTCTCGATCACTCCAGGTTTTTTGTAGAGAATCAAATTCGACGTGGACTTGAAAGAAATTATCGTCCGCCGCATCAAAGGTCAACTGTTTGGAATTTAGGGCCAGTACTCAAAGTCGAATTGGTCTATCCGGAACGTTGCCGAATTGGGCTGTATGGGATCAAGGCGACGGCGCTTCGCGCCGCCGCTCCCGGCGTGCCGGCCGCCGCTCGGGCTGCGGGCTGCCGCCCGGTCCCGAGCGTGCGCCCGCCTGCCGGGGGTGGGCACGTGGCGCGGGTCGCCTGTCCCTGTCACCGCCGTCTTGGGGGCGCGCCGTCGCGTCCACGACGGCCAAGTGGAGCGGCACGACGATGGCGCGTCGGATCGGTTGAGGACTGGTAGTACCAGGGGGCTCCCGCCCCCATGGACCCCCGGGGCCGACACGGAACCTGGCGCGATGCGGGACGTGCGTCGGTGCGGACCGATCGCGCCAGAACCCGCGCCGGTCGGTTACCGTGGTCACCCGCCGCTTGGGCTGGGAGAACTGCCACCCAGGGCCCGCGGAAAGGCGCGGCGTGCGCTGTGGCCGGGCGACGATGGTCGGGGTTGCAACGGCTGCGGGGATCGGTCTGACAGCAGTAGCGACAGCAACACCAGCGGACACCGCTCGATCGGCCCAGCGCTGAGCGGACACCGACCCCCAGGTCGTCGAGCCCCTACGGTGGCCCATGATCGAACTGATAAGGATGAGGCCCCAGGTTCAAGTCCTGGTACGCCCACCTGTGAAAAGACCTCCTTTCGGAGGTCTTTTTTTATGCCCGGCCGCCATTTGTGCCTCGACCCCTCGCGCGATTCGTGTCGTGGTTCCCGTCCTGTCCCTATGCCGGCAGGACGGGAACCAGTGGTCAGGCTCCTCTGCCCTTGTGCCGGCTCTGGTCGTGGGCCGGTTGTGCGGGGGCGGGTGTGGTCGTGCCGGTGGGGGCGCGGGGGCGGCGGACCGCGGGGCCGGCTCCGCGGGGGTTGTCCAACGCGGTGAGGCTCTGGTGGGCGGCGGGTCCCCGCGTGGGGCCGGCCGTGCGTGATACCCACTCCTTGCGGTCGGGGTTCCAGTCCGCCTGGGGTGGTTCGGGGGCCAGGAGCGGGTCGAGGAAGCGCTGCGCGGCGGGGATCGCGGTGTCGAGGGTGGGGTAGGCCAGGCCCGGGGTCATGGCGGCGTGGCGGGGGTAGCGCTCCCACCAGGTGGGGTTGGGGAGTTCGAAGCGGTCGCCCACGTCCAGGGTCTTGCCTTCGGCGCGCTGGAAGGCGATCTCGTCGTGGATCACGGCGTGGGCCTCGGGGCCGTCCCACGCCACCCGGTCGGCGATGAAGAGCAGGTCCGCCAGGTCCTGCGCGCGCACGGACGGGCCGCCCTCCCAGTACCGACTGAAGATGCCCGACACCTTGTGGCCCAGGGTGTCGGTGACCGAGAGCATCCGCAGCGGCGGGTTCTCCCGGGGGTCGCCGGACGGGTGGATGTGCCGGGGGAAGTCCGCGATCTCCGGCGGCCTGCGCAGCGGCCGCTTCTCGGGCAGGACCGTGTCGGTCTCGACCTCCATGAGCTCGACGTCCCCGCAGAACACGGCGTGGGTGATCCGCGCCCAGCCATAGGGCTCGTAGGACTCCTCCCCTCGGGGCACGAAGCGGAGGTGGTCGCCGAAGTCCTGCGCCATCGCGTGGTTGTAGTCGCCGACCATCCGCCGGATCGGCACGGGCGACGTCCGGACCGCGTCCACGTCGCCGGTCCAGCGGGCGTCGGGCCAGAGTGCCAGGAGGGTCTGCCCGCCCTTGATCATCCAGTCGTCGGGCTGGGCGGCGAAGAGGCGGGCCATGACCCGCTGGAGCACCCATTGCTGCATCTCGGCCTCGAACGTGGTGCCGCGCTCGTGGGCGTGCCGCCGCACCCGGCGGGTCAGGTCCCGCCAGAAGGAGGCGAAGGGTTCGTCACCGCCGGCCATCGGCCTCCGCCTTTCCGACGATCTCCGCGGCCACCCGCCGGGCGAACTCCGCGTCCCGGGCGAGCACGGCGAGGTCCGCGCCGGCTCCCCCGGTGCGGTCCGAGGACGCGCCGGCCAGGGCCCGCTGCACCGCGTCGACCCGGTCGGGGTGGCGGAGCAGCGCGTGGCCGCGCAGGCTGCGCCGCGGCAGCGCGGAGAGCGGGAGATCGCCGAGGAGGAGGTCGGCGAACCGCGGCCCGTCCGATGGGAGGTCGTAGCGCCCGGCGAGCGGGGCGAGGTCGGCGTGGAGGGCCGGGAGGTCGATCAGGTCGCGGCGGAGCGCGTCGGCCATGACCCTGCCGACCTCGCCGGGGTCCGCCCAGTCGCGGACGAGGTCGACGATGGTGCGGTGCGGTGTGGTGACCGGGATGCCGTCGCTCACCATGACGTCCTCGGGGGCGAGCGACGCCGTGTGGACCGTTGCGGCGCGCAGGGTCTCCAGGCCCGCGTCCCCCGGAGCGGTGAACGACACCTGCGCGCTCGGCACCGCCCCCAGGCCGAAGAAGCGGGCCGCCGAGCCGTGCGAGAGGACGGCGTCCGTGTGCACAGCGGACAGGCGTTCCCAGGCGAAGTCGCGCGGCCGCAGCGCGAGCCAGGCGGCGTGCAGGGAGGCGCGCCGGACAGAGAGGGGCGCGCCCGAGAGCTGGAACACGGACCAGTCGTGTTCCCGGATCAGCCCGGCTTCGACGAGATGGTCCAGGTCGCCGGGGGCGACCCCCGCCCGCTCCGCCTGCGCGGCGGTGACGAGCCCGTGCTGGCGCCCCGCTACGAGCGAAAACTCGTAGAACGATTTTTCCCAGGTCATGGCGGCAGCCTAGCAATCTGCGAGCCCTTCGGAAAAATGCGAGAAGAACGCGGAACCATTCCGTTTTCGCGCCCTTATAAAATGTCCTGGGGCACCAATGGCGGGACGCCGGCCGAAGGTGTCCGCTGATATCGTGGCCGACGGATATCGCCTGGTCATAGGGGTTTAAGAACGAGAAAGTCATCCTTGATGAATCCGCACGTATCGGTTTCCGCCTTCAAGGAGCTGTCGGACGCCGCCGCACGGCAGTGCGGGATGGTCACGGCCCGCCAGGCCCACCGGATCGGGATCGACGACGCCGGGCTGGCCGTTCTCGCCGACGCCGGCCTGCTGTCCCGGCCGAGCTGGTCGGTCCACCGGGTCGCGGGCGCCGGAACCGCACCGGTGTACATGTACAGGTACGCGGCGTGGCTCGCGCTCGACGAGGAGCGTTTCGCGTGGGAGCGGCCGTCCGCCGCCCACGAGGACGCCGTCGTCTCCCACGAGTCGGCCTGCCAGGTGCTCGGCATCACCGGCCCCTCCTCCCGCGAGGTGGTGTTCACCGCGCCCGCCCCGCGGAGCGCCCCGCCGGGGATACGCCTGCACACCGCCCCCCTCCGCGCCGACGAGGTGGAGGTGGTCCACGGGGTGCCGGTGACCACGGCCCACCGCACCCTCGTCGACCTCGTCCGCGACTGGAACGACCTGGACGACCTGCGCCGGGCCGTCTCCGACGCGGTCCGCAAGGACCTGGTCGACCTGCTCCGCCTGCACCGCGACCTGGCGCCGCTGGCCGCGGAGTACGGCTTCCCGGACGAGGGCCCCCGGTTCGCCGCCCACTTCCTGACCCGCGTCCCGGTCGCCGCGCTCCCGCCGCGCAACCTCGTCGGCTACGTCGAGCTCACCGACCCCGAGCGTGTCGGTGCGGTGCGCGACGCGCTGGTGGCGAGCCTGCGGCGCGCCGGCGGCCCCGGCGAGGTCCTGGCCAGGGACGAGGCGTTCGGGCGGGAGATCGCGGCGCTCGTGGTCGGCCGGGCGGTGGCCGATGAGTGACTCCCCCGAACGCCCGGAGACGTTCTTGGGCGAGCTTGTGGACCGCGCCAGGAAGGCGAACGGGGCCTCGCCGCCGCAGGAGGGCACCGGCTACTCCGAGGAGACCTTCTGGCAAGCGCTTCAGGACCGCGCCGGAGAGGCCGCCGAGGAGAACGGGACCTCGCCGCCGGAGGAGGTCACCGAGCACGTCTACAACCGGCTGCTGGCACGCGTCTTCGCCGCCGGGCCGGACACGTGGATGGTCGACGGCGGCCGCTCCCTGGCGATCCGCTACCCCGGTTTCCGGCTCACCACCGACCTCGACGTGTCGACCGTCGCGAAGGGCCGCCTCGACCTGGTGGTGGCCGCCTTCATCCGTGCGGCGGAGAGAGACGCGGGCGACTTCGTCCGGTTCGAGGTCGAAGCGGCCACGCAGTTCTCCACCCCCCCGGGCGCGCAGATCGACTTCGCCGTCACCTGCGGCGGCAGGCGGGTCGACGGGGTCAGCGTCGACGTCGTCCTGTCCACGCCGCTGGCGGCGGAGCCCGACGTCCGCCCGCTCCCCCGCCCCCTCGTGAGCGTCGGCACCGAGGCCGCGGACCCCGGCGTGCGCGTGCGGCCCCTGCTCAACCAGATGGCCAACAAGATCGGCGGGCTGTTCATCCACTGGGACGGGCTGCCACCGAGCCGGGCCAAGGATCTGGTGGACATCCTCCTGATGGCCGCCAAGGAGGACTTCCCGGGCCGCAGGCTGCACGAGGTGACGCGGGAAGAGTTCGCCCTCATCCGGGCCCGCGGTAACGAGCTGCACGTTCCGCCCCGCTTCGAGGTCCCCGACGAGTCGTGGGAACGGCGCTACGCCAAGGCGGTGTCGCGCGCCCCGGGCTGCCCGCAGCGGACGCTCGACGCGGCGATGCCCGTGGCGCGGGCCTTCCTCGACCCGCTGCTCCTGCCGGATCCGCCCGACGCCGACTGGGACCACGAACGCGGCCGGTGGGTCCGCCCTACGGAGGGCGAGCGCCGCTCCGAAGTCCCCACGGTGGAGCGGACGTCCGGTACCGGCATGGTCGCCATGGACACGCCGGCGCAGCGCGGCCCGGTCCGGCGCACCGCCCCCGCCTCGGACGAGGCGCACGGGAACCCGCTGCTGCGGTCGCCCCGGCGGTCGCCGGGCCAGGAGGGGCGTCCCCGCCCCTCCCTCGGCTGAACCGGCCCGGTCGGCCGTCCCGCCCTGTCCGGGGCGGGACGGCCGACGGGCGTCAGGCCCCTCTGCCCCTGCGCCGGCCCTGGTCCTGGTCGTGGGCGGGCTGTGCCGAGGCGGCGGTGGTGCTCGCTCGGCCGCGGTAGCCGCGGATATCGGGGCCGGCCCCGCGGGGGTTGTCCAGGGAGGTGAGGCCGGTGCGGCTCTGCCGCACGGCGGTCCCGCGCGCGCCCTCCGCGGTGCGCGCCACCCACTCCTTGCGGTCGGGGTTCCAGTCGGCCTGGGGCGGTTCGGTGCCCAGGAGGGGGTCGAGGAACCGCTGCATGGCGGGGACGGCGGTGTCGAGGGTCTTGTAGGCCAGGCCCGGTGTGGACGCCGCGTAGGCGGCGTACCCCTCGTGCCAGTTCGGGTTGGGCAGCTCGAAGCGGTCCGCCGGCATGCGCAGCCGGCCGTATTCGGCGTGCTGGTAGGCGACCTCCTTCTGGAGGATGGCGTGCAGGTCCGGGCCGTCCAGGTGCAGCCGGTCGGCCAGGAACAGGGTGTCGACCATGTCCTGGACCCGGAACGGGGGATTGCCGTCGCGCGACATCATGTGCATGCCGGTGATCTTGTGCAGCAGCACGTCGTGCGGGTCCAGCATCCGCAGGACCGGGTTCTCGCCCTCGGCGCCGGACGCGTGGATCTGCTCGGGGAAGGGGACGTCCTTCACCGGCTTCCACCGCGGGCGCGCGTCCGGGAGCGCGGCGTCGGTCTGCACCTCCATCAGCACCTTGTCGCCGAGGTAGACGGTGTGCAGCATCCGCGCCGCCCGGCCGGTGTCCATGATGCTGGTGTCGAACCCGCCAGCGGGCACGAAGCGGAGATGGTCGCCCATGTCCTGGCCCATGGCGTCGTTGAAGCGCCCCGCCATCACCGTGGCGGGCACCTCGTCGGTGGCGGACACGTCGGCGTCGTCGGTCGAGCGGCCGTCGGCCCAGTGCGCCAGCTGGATCTGCCCGCCCTTGATGATCCAGAGATCAGGCTGGGCGGCGAAGAGGCGGACCATGACCCGTTGCAGGACCCACTGCCGGAGCTCGTCCTGCGGCGAGGTGCCGCGCATCCGGGCGCGCTCGCGGACCCGCTCGTTCAGGGCGCGCCGGAAGGGTGTGAGGGAGTCAGCCACGGGTGTCGCTCCGACCGGTGATCTCAGCGGCGATGCCGCGGGTGAATTCGGGGTCCTCGGTGAGCACGGCCGCGCCGGTGCCGGCCGCGCGGCCGGCGGCCAGTTCCCTTAGCAGCCCTTCGACCTCGCTCACGCGGGCCGGGCACCGGAGTTCCGCCAGGCCGCGCACGTTGCGGGGGGACAGAGCGGGCGGCGGCGCCACAGGGGCCGCGTCGGCAAGGAAGTGGTCGGCGAAGGCGGCGCCGTCGGCCGGGAAGCCGTACCGGCCGGCGAGCGGGGCGAGGTCGGCGTGCAGCGCCCGGATGTCGACCAGGTCGCGGCGCAGGGCGGCCCACAGGACGCCGCCGATCTCGTCGTGGCCGGTCCCGCTGCGGACCAGGTCGACGATGGTGCGGTGCGCGGTGGTGACCGCAACGCCCAGCTCGCGGGTGACCTCGTGCGGGGCGAGCGGGGCGGTGCGCACGGTCGCCCCGGGCGGCGCCGCCAGCTGTTCCGCCGAGGTGAAGACCATGCCCGCCTGCGACGGGGCGCCCAGGCGCAGCAGCCGGGCGGCCGAGTGGTGGGAGAGGACGGCGTCCTCGTGCGCCGCGGACGGGCGCTCCCAGGCGTAGCGCTCCGGGGCGATCGCCAGCCAGGCGGCGTAGGGGTAGGCGGCGATCGGGTCGGCCAGGCTGCCTGAGAGCTGGAAGACGGCGGTGTCGAGTTCCAGCAGCAGGCCCGCCTCGGAGAAGCGGCCGAGGGCCTCGGCGGGGACGCCCGCCCGCTCGGCCTGGGCGGCCGTGACGAGACCCAGCTGACGCGACGCAATGGCGGTCAGCTCATAGAAGGACGATTCCCAATTCATTTCTTCATCATAGGGACGCGGCGGGCGGAGATAACCGCAGTATCCGGGGAATCGAACACGGAGCGCAGCGGTAGCGTTATCCAGCGGAACGGACGTCGTGGAATGGCGCCGGAAGCGCCCGTGCTGAATCGGCGCCTTCCCTTTTCGATGGCGGTCATCCCCCGGTCACGGCGTCGGCCGGACGGCGGGAGCGCCGGGTACGGCGCCGTTCCGGGGTGCGGCGGCCGGAGGCCGTGCGGGACGGGTCGCCGCCCGCGGAAAAATTCGGAGCGACGGAGAAGGGCACCTCGAAACGCCGCAGATGAATAATCTACGCGGTCGCTCACGTTCTCCGGTGCGGAATGCGAATACCTTCGGATTCGACGGAACCGCAGGGGTGCTTCCGGTGTCCAATGGCGGCGGGAGAAGAATGCGCCTTCGCGGCGCCGCTCTGAACGCCTGGGCGCAGAGCGCGGCCCTCCGCGGAAACGGGGAACGAGGGCGGGCGGCCCGATGGCCGCCCGTCGCCGGACGCCGCCGTGCACCCGGCGCCGCACCAGCAAGAAAGGGACGTATGACCACCAAGCCCGACCTCGCCGAGAGCCATCGCCGGCTCTACTCGGCGGCGGCCCGCATGCTCTGGGTCCAGGGGGACCCGGTGTGGCGCGGCGACTTCTGGCCCCCGGAGCGCGCCCGTTCCTGGCGCGACCTGGAGGCGTGCCTCTCCGCGGTCCCGACCGGGGACGCCATACCGCCCGGCCCGCTCGACCCCGCGCGCCACCTGGCCTCCCGCCGCACGCCCGAGGGGCACCCGATCCCCTTCGGCGACGCGGTCCGCGCGTGGGAGGCGCGCCTCGACGCCGACCCGGGCCCGAGCGGGGCCCCGGACGACGGCGGCCCCTCCGGGCCTGCGCTGGTCCTCGACGACGCCCGGCGCAGCGCGGTGGTCGCGCTGCTCGCCGAGCTCGACGAGCGGCTGGCCCCGGGCCGGCCCGGCCACCCCGTGGCGCAGGACGCCGCGGACCTGGCCCAAGCGGTGTGCGAGGCCGCCGATTCCCTCCGGCTGCCCCTCGCCCCCGATGGCGCCGGCACCGCCCCGGCCACGGCCCCGCCGCTGGGCACGGCGGCCGCTCCGTCCGCCCGGGTGGCCGAGGCCGACCGCGCCCGGCTGCGCGACGCGGCCCGGGCCGCCCTGCGGACCGTCCCCGGCCGGGCCGACGCCGTCGAGAACGGTGACTTCTCGATCCGGATCGCCGCCTGCGACGCCGCCGCGGACCTGGCCCGGGTCGACGAGGACGACAACACCCCCGAATGGCGGGAGCCCCGCACCGGCGTCGACCCCGGCCGGCACCTCGTGCACGCCTACCGCTGGGGCCCCGGCGAAGCCCGCCCGCTGTCCTTCCCCGAGCTGGCCGGTGACCTTCGCGCCCTCCACGCGGAGGCCCCTCCGCCGCGCCTGCTGGGGCCGGACGACCCGCCCCCCGGCGACCTCGCGGAGGGGGGAACCCGGACCGTGCTCTCCCGTGAGGCGGCCCTCGTCGCCGCGGAACTCCTGGAGGAACTGGCCGCCCGGCTGGCCCCCGGAGCGCGCGCCGGAACCATCCACTTCACCGCCTACCCGGTCCACCTGTTCCTGAAAGGACGGTTCCAGCGTGCCTTCACAGCCGGCTGACGGCGGCCCCGGGGAGGGCTCCCCCCTGGAGGTCCTGGTGGTGGCGGATGTCAGCGGACGGGCCAGCAACGCGGGCGGGGTCCCGGTCGCCAGCGGGCATCTCACCGAGGCCCTCGCATCGCTGCCCGACGTCAACGTCACCCTGCTCACCGTGGGCGGCACCGAGCCGCACGGCGACGCCCGGATCCTGCTCATCCCCCGCGACCCGGACATCAGCTGGGCCTCGCAGCAGCTCCAGGAGTTCCCTCTGCACAGCGGCCCCGGGGACGTCCCCGGGATGGACCCGGACTGGCGGCCGCACGCCGTCTTCGGCCACTCGCGGTTCTCCGGCCCGGCCGCCAAGGCGGTGTGGCAGCACTGGTACCCGGAGGCGCAGCTCGGCCACGTCGTGCACATGCCCATCCAGCGCTACGCAGAGATCCAGGGACGCCCGCTGGAGGTGCAGGAGACGATGGTCCGGCTGGAGAGGGAGGTGATGGCCGACACCGACCTGACGATCGGGGTCGGCGCCTACCTCACCGAGGTCGCCCGGAACATGGCCGCCTCGAACCCCCGGCAGCCCGCCTTCCACGAGATGCTGCCCGGGTCGGTGGTCAGCGGGCCGCCGGTCGAACCCGCTCGCGGCGAGACCTTCGACATCCTCTTCACCGGCCGGGTCAACGACGACATCAAGGGCTACGACCACCTGCTGGAGGTCGTCAACGAGCTGCGCGCCCGCGGGGTCGACGCCCGGCTGCGGGTCCGGGGCGTCCCCGAGGCCTACGTGGAGCAGCAGCGGCAGTACGCCGCCGGCAGGGTGGGGGCGGCCGGCATCGTCGATATCCGCCCCTACACCTCCGACCTCGACGAGCTCGCCGGGGACTATGCCGCGTCCAACCTCGCGGTCATGCCTTCGGTGGCCGAAGGCTTCGGCCTGGTCGCAGCGGAGGCCGCGGCCCGCGGCCTGCCCGTCCTGGTCAACCAGGAGAGCGGCGTCGCGGAGTTCTTCGCCGATACCCGGGTGCCCGGCGCCCGGGACGCCGGTCGCGGGTTCGTCGTCCCCGACCGCGGGCTCGACCGGCGCCCCGGCGAGCGGGTCGCGGCCTGGGCGCAGGCGATCGACCGGATGATCCGCGACTACCCGGCCCAGGTGGCCAACGCGGCCCGGATGCGCACCGTCCTGAAGGAGTACTCCTGGCGCGACGCCGCGGCCGGTGTGGTCGAGGCGTTCCGGCACGCCGCCGTCAACCCGCGCGGGCACACCGTGCAGGGTCCGAAGGGCGTCCTGCTCGACGGCGAGGGGCGGCCGCTGCCGGCGCTGCCGGAGCGCGGGGCCGCCCGCGGCATGGGTGTCGGGGCCATGGACCTCCCCCAGGGGCGGGGGCTGCCCCGCTCCCCCGCACGGCCGGGCCAGGGCGCCGGGCCGGCCTCCCCCAGACGCGACGCCCCGGTGTCGCTCAAGAAGGACGGCAACCGCCGGACCAGGTGAGCCGGCCGCACCGGGCAGGACCCCGCGTGATCAGCGCGGGTCCTGCCCGCCCTCCCGTGGCGGACGGGCGCGGACCAGCGCGGACCAGCCGACGGATCGCCATGGCGCGGTGCCGCCGAATCGCCCTGTCGTCCAGTCGTCCTGTCGACGTGTCCACACGGGGGCCTTATACGCTGGGACCGAAGCGTCCGCCCCCGAGGCGCGGCGCGTCCGTTCACACGTTGGGGAGTCCATGACGTCCGGAGTCGTCCCGCGACGCGGCGGGGCCCGCCGCTCCTCCGGCGACCTGTCGACCTCCATCGCCACCCAGATCATCGACCTCGCCCGGCGCAACGCCCTGCCTGAGGGCGCGCACCTGCGCGAGCAGTGGGTGGCCGACTCCCTGCGGGTGTCGCGGTCGCCCGTCCGGCGGGCCATGGGGCTCCTCGCCGAGCTGGGCATCGTCGAGCAGGTCCCCAACCGCGGCTTCTTCCTCACCCGGGCCGCCGAGGACATCCCCGGCATCGACGTGACCGAATCCGCCGACGCGGAGGAGGACGCCTATTTCCAGATCGCCGACGACCACCTCGGCGGCCGATTCGGCGGCGAGTTCACCACCGCCGAGGTCGCCCGCCGCTACCGGCTGAGCCCGCGCGCCGCCCAGCGCGTGCTGACCCGGATGGAGGGCGAGGACCTGCTGCGCCGCCGCCCCGGCCGGGGCTGGGAGTTCCAGGGGGTCCTGTCCACCACCGAGGCGCACGACCAGAGCTACCGCTTCCGGATGATCGTCGAGCCCGCCGCCCTGCTGGAGCCGGGATTCCGCGCCGACCCGCAGGCGTTCGCCGAGCACCGCGCCCGCCAGGAGTCCCTGCTGAGCGGCGACATCCTCACCTCCCCCCGCGCCCGGCTGTACCGCACGGGCGCGGAGTTCCACGAGATGCTCGTCGCCTGCGCGGGCAACTCCTTCGTCTCCGAGGCGCTGCGCCGGCAGAACCGGGTGCGCCGGCTGATCGAGTACCGCCACCAGTTCGACCGGGCGCGCCTGGTCGACCAGGCCCGAGAGCACCTCGCCCTGCTGGACCTGGTCGAGGCGGGCCGGCTGGAGGAGGCGTCGGCCCTGCTCCACGCCCACCTGGACCGGGTGCGCTGGCTCAAGACCGGCCACGGCCCCGAGCCCGACGTGCCGCGCCTGCCCGCCTGACCCCGCCGGCCGCCCCCCGTCCGCCGGCCGCCCGGTGCCGGCGCCGTCAGACCCCGGCGAGCTCGCCCCGCGCCGTCCCGGGGTAGACGATGCAGTGCTCCGGCCTGATCGCCACCGACACCGCCGCTCCCGCGCCCTCCGACACGCTCTCGGCCTGGACCGTGCTCGCGCCGATGCGCAGGCGGTGCTCGTAGCGCGCGCCCACGTAGGCGCTGTGCACGACTTCGGCGTCCAGGCGGTTGTAGGCGTCGGAGTGCCCGGCGCCCGCCGCATCGTCCACGAGCACGTTCTCCGCGCGCACGGCAACAGTGACCCGGTCTCCCACGGCGGCCCAGTCGGCGCGGGCGGCGCGGATGCGGCCGTCATCGGCCAGGGCGACGACCGTGTGCCGGCCGGTCTGCTCGTGCACGGTGCCGGTCAGGAAGTTGCAGCGGCCGATGAACGCGGCGACCTCGGGGCTCGCCGGGGTCTCGTAGATCTCCCGCGGGGTGCCCACCTGGAGCATCTCGCCGTCCTGCATCACCGCGATGCGGTCGCTGAGGGCCAGCGCCTCGATCTGGTCGTGGGTGACGTAGACGGTGGTGATCCCCACCTGGGCCTGGAGGCGCTTGAGCCACGCGCGCGCCTGGTCGCGCAGCTGCGCGTCGAGGTTGGACAGCGGTTCGTCCAGCAGGAGGATGCTCGGCGCATAGACCAGCGCGCGGGCGAGGGCGACGCGCTGCTGCTGCCCGCCCGAGAGCTGGTGGGGGTAGCGGTCGCGCAGGTGCTTCATGCCGACGTTGTCGAGCGCGTCGTCGATGAGCTCCCGCTGCCGCGCCCGGCCGACCTTGCGGATCTTGAGGGGGTAGGCGAGGTTGCCGGCGATCGTCATGTGCGGCCACAGCGCGTAGGACTGGAAGACGAGCCCGAGGTTGCGCGCCTCGGGCTCGAGGAACACCCCGGCGGCGTGGTCGACGAAGGTCGTGCCGGCGACCCGGATGCTGCCCCCATCGGGGTGCTCGAGGCCGGCGACGCAGTTCAGGGTGGTCGACTTCCCGCATCCGCTGGGGCCGAGCAGGGTGAAGAACTCGCCGTCCCGCACCGTCAGCGAGATCCCGTTGAGGATGGTGGTGCCGCCGAACCGCTTGCGGAGTCCGTCGATGACGAGTTCAGGCATTGGTGCGTCCCTTCTCGATGCGCCCGGCGAGTGCGACGCACACGGCGGTGATGGCGATCTGGATGGTGGCCATGGCGGCAACGGGCCCGGTGGTGCCCTGCATCCACAGTTCGAACGTGGTGGTGCCGATGACCTGCGTGGCCGCCGTGGCGATGAAGACGGCGGGGGCGAACTCCTTGATCATCTGCACGAAGACGAGGACGAAGGAGGAGAGATAGGCGGGCGTGAGCAGCCGCGCGAAGACGTGCACGACGGTGCGCCACCAGTCGGCCCCGGCGACCCGGGCGGCGCTGTCCAGCTCCGTCCCGATCTGCATGACGATCGGCGCGACCGCGCCGAAGGCCACCGGCAGCGAGCGCACGCTGAACACGATGATGATCGCGACGAGGCTCGCGCGCACCGCCGCCGTGTTCTCCGGGAGCAGGGTGAAGGCCCAGAAGAAGCCCACGCCCAGGACGACCCCGGGGATGGCCTGGGGGGCCAGCGCGAGCAGCTCCAGGGTGCGGGCGAAGCGGAAGCCGGAGCGGCGGGAGACCAGGACGACCAGCGTGGCGAAGACCGTGAGGAAGACGGCGCCGGCCAGCGCGACGATCAGGCTGTTGACGATCGAGGTGGAGTAGACGGGGTAGGTGAAGATCACCGCGAAGTTGTCCAGCGACAGGAACTCCAGCGGGGAGACCAGCGGGGTCAGGATCGTGGTGAAGGCGCGCAACAGCAGCCCCATGATCGGCAGGAACGGGCCGACGAGGACGTAGGCCACGATCACCGCGAGCGCCGCCCAGCGGATCGGGCCGAGGTCGAGCGGGCGCTGCCGGACCGCCTTGCCCCGCACGGAGACGAACCGCTGCCCGTCGCGCAGCAGCCGGGTCTGCACCCACACCAGCACCACGGTGACGGCCAGGATGACGACCGAGGCCGCGCCGAGGATCCCGTAGTCGGGGTCGATCGACGCGATCCCGTTGGTGTAGAGGAAGCTGGAGAACATGTCGATCTCGGCGGGCTGGCCGTAGAGCAGCGGCACGCTCAGGGACTCCAGCGACGTCGTGAAGATCAGCAGGCCGCTGTAGACGAGCGGCGGGCGCAGGGTGGGCAGGACCACCGACCACAGGATGCGCAGCGGGCCCGACCCGCAGGTGCGGGCGGCGCTCTCCAGCGAGGTGTCGGAGAAGCGCAGGGCGCTCGCGCAGTACAGGTAGGCCAGCGGGATCGCGGCGACCGCCTCGGTCAGCGCCATGCCCGGGATCGTGTACAGGTTCCACGGGGTGAAGCCGACTGCGTCGCTCACAACGAGGGTGATGAAGCCGGCCGGGCCGTAGAGGATGATCCAGCCGAAGGCCAGCACCAGCGGTGAGATGTAGATCGGCCAGCGCAGGACCGCGGTGAGCACCCTTCCGCCGGGGATGCGGGTGCGCACCAGCAGGATCGCCAGCGCCGCCCCGCCGGTCAGCGCGATGACGGTCGTCATGACCGCGAACACGAGGCTGTTGAGGACGACGCGCCCGAACCCCGCCTCCGTGAACAGCCGCACGTAGTTGCCGACGGTGAGCAGCCCGCCGGCCTCGTACAGCGGGCGGTCGGCGAAGGACTGGTAGAGGATCGGCAGGATCGGGGCGAGGACCAGGGCCGCGGTGATCACCAGCACCCCGTAGTGCACGGCGCTCTCGCGGCCGACACCCGCGGGGCGCCGGTAGTGGGGGACGCCGAGTTCGCCTGGGCGGAGCTGTCGTCGCGGCGGGGTGAGGGTCGTCATCGGGGGTCTCCAGGTGTGCCGGTGGGCGGGCGGGACGGGGGCGCCGGCGGGCTATGCGCTGCGCGCCTGCTCCCACCGCCGGGTCAGCGCGGTGACGTCGGCGTCGCCGAGCTCCTCGTAGCCGACGAGGATCGCGTTGCCGGCGCCCACGGCGTCGACGATGGCGTCGTAGTGGCCGGGGGCGTCGTCGTCGCGCAGGTCGCCGCGGTGCGGGGTGAGCCCGCCCTCGCTGAGCTGGACCTGGCCCGCGTACGACAGTGCGTGGTCGATGAAGAGCTTCGCGGTGTTGACGTTGGGCGCGTCGCGCAGGATGCAGGCGCTGCGCGGGACCAGCGGGGTGCCGTCCTCGATGTAGGACCAGTCGATGAGCCCCTCGCTCTGCTCGGCGGTCAGCGCGATGACCCCGCCCGACTGGAAGTAGCTGATGGCGTACTCGCCCAACACGAGCTTGTCGACCATCGCGCCGGCGGAGGTCTCGGTGCGCACGAAGGGGATGATCCGGTCCAGCGTCGCCCAGGGGTCGTCGGCCGTTGCGGCATAGGTGTGGTTGATGGCGAACCCGTAGGCGTTGCTCAGGGCGTAGGTGGTGACGCGGTCGCGGAACCGCGCGGGGTCGGATTCGCACAGCCGCGCCACGTCGGCCAGGCTGCGCGGCAGCCGCACGTCCTCCAGCAGCAGCGTGTTGTAGCCGATCACCACCGGGTCGATGGTGAGGGCGAAGACGCCCGGCAGGCCTTCGAGCTTGTCGTCGAAGAACGGCCGCTCCGGGGTGTCGTAGGCCAGCGCGGCGTCGCGGCCGGCGAACCGCGCCCACTCTTGGGGGGCGTTGGCCACCAGCAGGTCGGCGGCGGAGCCGTGGCCGGCGTCCTCGCTATAGAAGCGCTGGAAGACCTCGGTGCTGCCCAGCGCGGTGACCGCGAGGTTGTCGGCCCAGGGGTAGCGCTCCTGGAACCCCGCGAACAGCGGGGCCCAGTTCTCCTGGGAGGTGTTGGAGTAGATGGTGAGGCCGTCCTCGTCCTGCGACGCCTCGATGATCCGGCCGTAGCCGGCGGGGTAGTGGTCGCCGATGCGGCCCTGCGCCCCCGCGGCCGTTCCCGTCCCCGAGGTGCACGCGGTGAAGAGGGGCGCTCCGGCGACCGCGGCCGATACCGCGGCCATCCCGCGGAGGAAGTCCCGGCGGCTGCCGGTGCCTGGGCTGTGCGCGCTCACGATTCTCCATCCGTCGGTCCTGCGGCGGCCGGGGCCCGGGGTCGTCGCGCCCGGTCGGCGCCGCTGCCGCCCGAGGCGCCCGCCCGCATGACGCGGGCCGCACACCTCGGTGACGCAGGCCATATTGTCTCAATCAACACTTGGATGCAATACGTCTTCTGCGGGTTCTTGCGGTGGGCGTTGTTCGCCGTCACCGCCGTCCCGAACTGGTGAGGTGGCGAGGATCGCGTCACGATGCGGCCGCCGGGGTCGCGATGCGCGATCAAGCGCGGATGTTGTACTAATCTTCAACGAGAAACAAAAAGCGCTCTGGATGCTTCAGCGGATCCAGCCGCCCCACGCGCCCGTAAGGGGAGCCGATGGCCCACCACCCCAGCAGCCCCGCCGAAGCCCGGCTCCATGTCGCCGGGCGTACATATCGCCATGTCGACCTGCGGTCACTGATGACCCCGGAGGAGCTGGACGCCACCCCCTACGCGCTCCGCGTGCTGATCGAGAACGTCGCGCGCCGCGCACCGGAGGCGCTGGGCCGCGTGCTCGACCGGGCCCGCGGCAACGGGCCCGCCTGCGAAGTGCCCCTCCACCCCGGCCGGGTCATGCTGCACGACACCACGTGCCTGCCGACCCTCGCCGACTTCGCCGCGCTGCGCGACTCCGTCCACGAACTCGGCGGCGACGCCGCGGACATCAACCCCGTCATCCCCGCCGACCTGGTCGTGGACCACTCGGTGATCGTGGAGAGCCACGGGCGCCCCGATGCGCTGGAGCACAACCTCGACATCGATTTCCGCCGGAACGCGGAGCGCTACGCCTTCATCCGGTGGGCGGAGCGCAGCATCGCCGGCTTCCGGGTCGTACCGCCGGGCAAGGGGATCATCCACCAGGTCAACATGGAGTCCCTGGCGCGCGTCGTGGAGGCCGGCGACGGCACCGGCCCGGAGCCCCTGCTCTACCCCGACACCCTGGTCGCCACCGACAGCCACACCCCCATGATCAACGCCATCGGCGTCGTGGGCTGGGGCGTCGGCGGGCTGGAGGCGCAGGCCGCGCTGCTCGGCGAGCCGGTCGCCATCGCCTTCCCCCGCACGGTCGGCGTGCGCCTGCGCGGCCGGCTGCGCGAGGGCGTGACGGGCACCGACCTCGTGCTCACCCTCACCCGGATCCTGCGCGGCATGGGGGTGGTCGACGAGTTCGTGGAGTTCATCGGCCCCGGCGCCGCCGGCCTGGGCTGGGCCGAACGCGCCGCCATCTCCAACATGGCCCCCGAGTACGGGGCGACCTGCGCGTTCTTCCCCTACGACGACGTGACGGCCGACTACCTCCGGCTGACCGGCCGCACCCCTGAGCACCGGGCCGTCGTCGACGCCTACCTCACGGCCCAGGGGCTCAAACGCGGCCCCGGCTCCCCCGAACCGCGCTACGACCGCACCGTCGAGGTCGACCTCGCGGAGGTCGAGGCGAGCGTGGCCGGCCCCGTCCGCCCCGACCAGCACCTCCCCCTCTCCGCCGTCCCCCGGTCCTTCCGGGAGCACCGCCCGGACCCCTCCCCCGCACCGGCCGGCCGGGTATCGGGCGACCCCGTCCCCGAGGGCGCGGTCGCGATCGCCGCGATCACGAGCTGCACCAACACCGCCAACCCGCGGCTGATGGTCCAGGCGGGGCTGCTGGCGCGCAACGCCGTCGCCGCCGGGCTCACCCCCAAGGCGTGGGTGAAGACGTCACTGTCGCCGGGGTCCCGCGTGGTCACCCACTACCTGGAGGCCGCCGGGCTGCTGCCCGCACTGGAGGAGATCGGCTTCCACACCGCCGGGTACGGCTGCATGACCTGCATCGGCAACTCCGGGCCGCTGCACCCCGACATGGAGGGCCTGGCCGATCAGGGCCGCACCCTGGTCGCCGTCCTCTCCGGCAACCGGAACTTCCCCGGCCGCATCAACCCCCGGACACCGCTGGGCTACCTGGCCTCCCCGCCCCTCGTGGTCGCCTACGCACTCGCCGGGACGGTCCTGCACGACTTCGCCACCGCGCCCCTGGGCCACGACCGCAGCGGCCGCCCGGTGTACCTGGCCGACCTGTGGCCCGGCGACGCCGAAGTGGAGCGGACGGTCCGTGCCGCCCTCGACCCCGGCGCCTTCGCGGCGAACACACGGGCGATCCGCGAGGGCGACGCCCGATGGGCCTCGCTGCCGGCACCCGAGGGGGAGCGCTACCCGTGGGCGGAGTCGTCCACCTACATCCGGCGCCCGCCCTACCTCCGCGACGTCTCCCGGCGTTCCCCCGAGGAGCCGGACATCCGCGGCGCCCGGATCCTGCTGCGGCTCGGCGACTTCGTCACCACCGACCACATCTCCCCGGCCGGAGCCATCCCCCGCAACGGGGCCGCCGGGCGCTACCTCCGCGACCTCGGCACCGAACCGCGCGACCTCAACCAGTACTCCACCCGGCGCAGCAACCACGAGGTCATGCTGCGGGGCGCCTTCACCAACGCCGCCGTCGCCAACCTGCTGCTGCCCGAGGAGGCCCGTGGCCGCGGCGGCCACGCGATCGCCGCCGACGGCGCCGTCCGCCCGGTCTACGACGCCGCACTGAGCCACGTCCGGGCCGGAACCCCGCTGGTCCTCCTCGCCGGGAAGGGGTACGGGGCGGGCTCCAGCCGCGACTGGGCCGCCAAGGCACAGGCGCTCCTTGGCGTCCGCGCGGTCATCGCCGAGAGCTTCGAGCGTATCCACCGCAGCAACCTCATCGGCATGGGGGTGCTGCCCCTGTGCTTCACGGCCGGGACCGACACCGGGGCGATGGCCCTGGACGGATCGGAGACCGTCGACCTGGAGGGCCTGCGGGACCTGCGCGTGGGGGCCAACCCGGTCGTCCTGCGGATCGCCGGCAACGGCGCGCCGGAGCGGAAGTACGAGGTGACCCTCAGGGTGGACTCGCGCAACGAACTCGCCTACCTGCGCAACGGCGGGCTGCTCCCCTACGTGCTCCGGCGCGTGCTCGATTCCGCCGGTTCCACCTCCCCGAACCGCGGGAACGGCTGATTCCACCGCTCCGGGCGCCCCTTGGCTCCGTGTCGCCCGGTCGACATGTCACCGTGTCGCCGTATCGTCGTGGTGGCCCGCGCCCGGTGCGGGCAGAGCAGAGGGGTGCGGGGGATGACCGTCTACGTGGCGCTGCTGCGCGGGGTCAACGTCGGGGGCAGGCGCAAGATCGCCATGGCCGACCTGCGGGCCGTGCTCACCGGGCTCGGCCACACCGGCGTCACCACCCTCCTCCAGAGCGGGAACGCCGTCTTCACCGCTCCCGGAACGGCCGGCGGCGAGGACGCCGTCGCCGCCGCCATCGAGGAGCGGCTCGCCACCGGGCTGGGCCTCGACGTCGACGTCATGGTGCGCACCGCCGCCCACCTGCGCCGGGTCGTCGACGACATCCCGTTCGACGTCCGCGACCCCGCCAAGTGCGCCGTCTGCTTCCTCAAGGCACCGCCCGACCCCGGCCGGCTCGCCGCTCTCGACCCCGAAGCGTTCGCCCCCGAGGAGATGGTGCCGGGCGAGCGCGAGCTGTACCTCTACCTCCCCGACGGGCTGGGACGCGCCAAGCTGACCCCGCTGCTGGCGCGCCGCCTCGGCACGCCGGCGACCGTCCGCAACTGGAACACGACCACGCGCCTGCTCGCCCTCGCCGAGGCCTGAGTCCCGCCTCTTCCGTCCGGGGCCCGGCGCCGATGTCGACATGGCGCCCCGTGTCGTTGTCGACACGCCGACGAAGCACCATGGCGATACGCGCTCGGGAACGGCGTCGCCCCCGGCGGATCCGCCGGGGGCGACCCCCGTCCGGGCGGGCCGGGCATGCGCGAGGGGACCGCGCGAACGCGGTCCCCTCGCTCCCCTCCTCTGGATCGCCCCCGGGAGGGCGGGCCGGATCAGAGGCTGGTGTCGGTCTTCAGCGCGCGGGCGACGCGCACGACCCGCTTGGCCTGCACCTGGGCGGCGGTGCGGGTCGTCTCGTCGACCGGGCTGTTGCCCGAGGCGTCGAAGTGGGAGGTGCCGTAGGGGTTGCCGTCCGCGAACTTGGCGGCGTCGGTGTAGCCGGGCGGCACGATGATCCCGCCGAAGTGGTAGAAGGTGTTGCCCAGCGCCAGCAGGGTGGACTCCTGGCCGCCGTGCAGGGTGGACGTCGAGGTGAAGCCGCTGTACACCTTGTCGGCGAGCAGCCCCTGCGCCCACTGCGGGCCGAGCGAGTCGATGAACTGCTTGAGCTGCGCGGCGACGTTTCCGTAGCGGGTCGGCGAGCCGAACACGACCGCGTCGGCCCACACGATGTCGTCCGAGGTGGCCTCGGCGACGTCCTTGGTCGCCTCCGCGTTGGCGGCCCAGGCCGGGTTGCTCGCGATCGCGGCGGCCGGCGCCAGCTCGGCGACCTTGCGCAGGCGCACCTCCGCGCCCTCCTTCTCCGCGGTCTCGGCGATCTCGCGGGCGATCTCGTAGCCCGTGCCGGTGGCGGAGTAGTAGATGACGCTGAGCTTGACGCTGTCACTCATATGGGGTGGTCCTCACCGGATCGGAAGTGCGGAATGCATCTATCTTCCCAGAAAGATAATACGCACGTATCTACTCTGCGATGGGTGCCCAATGTGAGTCCGGCCACCTGGAGAACGGAGAACCCCGAGGCCGGCGGGCCCGAGCGCCCGGACGTCGTCCCCCACGGGCCGCCCGCCCATCGCTCGCCGGCAGGCGCCGCAGCGGGAGCACGCCTGCCCGTTCGCCCCCTTGCCGACCGGTAGTGGGCGTTCTACGTTCATCACGAACGAGCAGTGGTCCGCCGGGCAGCCCATAGCGACCCCCACGCCCCGAGGTGCGCCATCGACCCCCTCCTCGCCACCATCGCCCTCCCCGCCGTGATCATGCTCGGCCTGGGCATGTCGCTGACCATCGCCGACTTCGCCCGGCTGCGCTCCCATCCGCGGGCCGTACTGCTCTGCCTGGGCTGCCAGATCGTCGTCCTGCCCCTGGCCTGCCTCGGCCTCGTGCTGCTGTTCGACCCCGCTCCCCCACTGGCCGTGGGCATGCTGCTGCTGGCGGCCTCCCCCGGCGGGACCATGGCGAGCCTCTACAGCCACCTGTTCGGCGGAAACGTCGCCCTCAACATCGCCCTCACCGCCGTCAACTCGCTGATCGCCGTCGTCACGCTGCCGGTCATCACCAACCTCGCGCTGGCTTACTTCGCCGGCGACGACGGCACGCTGGGCCTCCAGGGCGGCAAGCTGGTTCAGGTCTGCGCGGTGGTCCTGGTCCCCGTGGCCATCGGGATGCTGATCCGCGCACGCCGCAGCCGCTTCGCGGAGCGCATGGAGCGGCCGGTGAAGATCGCCTCGGTCCTCGTGCTCGCCGCCCTCATCACCGGGGCTATCGCGCAGGAGTGGGCCAACATCGGGGACTACATCGTCGCCGTGGGCGCCATGGTGCTGATCTTCAACATCCTCAGCCTCGCCACCGGATACTGGGTGCCCCGCTGGGCGGGCGTCGGCCGGCCCGAGGCCATCGCGTCGAGCATGGAGATCGGCCTGCACAACAGCACGCTCGCTCTCGCGATCGCCCTCAGCCCGGCCCTGCTGAACAGCACCGAAGTGGCCATCCCGGTCGCGGTCTACGGCATCGTCATGCAGTTCACGGCCGCGGCCAACGGGTTCATCCTCGACCGGCGGCATGCGCGGAGGGGGGAGCGGGGAGGTGACCGGGGAGGTGATCACGACACACGGTCTCACGATCCGATAATTTGATCTCATGATCTGAAACAGATGAGTAGAGTGGCGCCATCGTGCCCAGCCGATCCGTGAGGAGCCCCGATGGCAGCCCCTGCACCCCCGCCCGCAGCCCGGATCGCCGACGTTCGCAGCTCGCCGGTCCGCGAACTGCTGGCCCTGGTGTCGCGGCCCGGCGTCATCTCCTTCGCCGGCGGACTGCCCTCCCCCGATCTGTTCGACCACGAGGGGCTGCGCGCCGCCTTCGACGACGTCATCACCGCCGACCCGCGGCGGGTGCTCCAGTACTCCCCCACAGAGGGCGACCCCCGCCTGCGCCGGATCATCGCGGAGCGACGGGCACGCCAAGGGCTCCCCGACGACGAGTCGGGGATCATCGTCACCACCGGGTCGCAGCAGGGCCTGTCACTGGCGGCCACCGTCCTGCTGGACCCCGGCGACACGGTGCTCGTCGAAGAACCCGGCTACCTGGCCGCATTGCAATGCTTCCGCCTCGCCGGCGCCCGGATCGTCGCGGTGCCCACCGACGACGACGGCGTCCTGCCCGACGCCCTCGCCGAGATCGTCCGCCGAGAACGCCCCAAGTTCCTGTACCTGGTGCCCACCTTCCAGAACCCGACCGGCCGCACTCTGCCCACCGCACGCCGCGACGCGATCGCCGCCGTGGCCGCCGACCAGGGCCTGTGGATCGTCGAAGACGATCCCTACAGTGAGCTCCGCTACGGCGGAGACCCGATCACCCCCATCGCCGCCCGCGAGGGGGCGCGCGACCGCACGCTGCTGCTGGGCAGCTTCTCCAAGATCATGGCTCCGGGGCTGCGCCTCGGCTGGCTGTACGCCCCCGAGTCGGTCCGGCGCCCCTTCGCCGTCGCCAAGCAGGCCGCCGACCTCCACACGTCGACCATCGACCAGGCGGCGGCCGCCGCCTACCTCGCGACCACCGACCTCGCCGCGCACGTGAGCCGTCTCCGCGAGGCCTACCGCCCGCGCCGCGACGCCATGCTCGCCGGCCTCCCCGATGCCCTGCCCGAGGGCAGCACCTGGAACAAGCCCGACGGCGGGATGTTCGTGTGGGCGAAGCTCCCTGAGGGCGCGGACACCACGCCCCTGTTGCGCAAGGCCCTCGACCACGACGTCGCCTATGTCCCGGGAGCACCGTTCTTCGCGCAGAACCCGGACCCCGCGACCATGCGGCTCTCCTTCGCCACCCCCACCCCGGAAGAGATCGGGGAAGGTGTGCGTCGACTGGGCGAGGCACTGCGCGCGGCCTGATGCGTTGCGGGGCATGGGTCATGGGACATGGGGCGGCATGGGGTCGGTCGAAGGGGCCAAGGACCCGAGGGACACGGTGTCGGTCAGCTCACGCCGGTGCGAGTTGGTGCTTCCGTGGGTACCGGCTATAGTCGTTCGAGTCGCCTGGCGCGGGCCTGTTGGGTCTGCCGGCCGGGCGGTGGTCTTCTCTCGGCCGATCCGCACACCGTCTGGTAGCAGAATCTGGTGGGCGGGGCCGCATCCGGTTGGTCTGTCTGGTTCTCGAGTGGTGTTT